>CAWJXT010000020.1:0-156372 GCA_963846875.1 uncultured Alphaproteobacteria bacterium | reverse complement strand
CGGGATGCGCTCGAAGACCTCAGGATGGTTGTTCTCGCCCAGCACGATCGCGGCTTCGACCTCGTCTACGGTGAGGTACCCGCCGCCCCAGATCACGTCGCCGTAGCGTCCGCGCTTAAGACGGGTCTCTGCCGCGGCACGGCCTTCGGCCTGGCGCGCGCGACCCGGGGCCTCGATCTCCTCGAGGGGCTCGACGCCATAGCCCTTCTTCCGGAGCCAGTCGACTCGCTCGGCCGGGATGTAGGCATCCACAACGATGCCGCGGCGAGTTCCGGACCCCGACGACGACCACCCGGAACTTGTTCCGAAGCTCGGACAGATGACGCCGATCGCGTCCGGTAACGGCGACGTGGAGTATGGCCATGGTTCCGCTAGCGTTGCCCGAAGGAGAGCATGCCCGCAACCCCCAGGATCCTGAGCGGCTGGCCGTCGGAGTCTCGCCGGAGGCCGTCATGGCAGGGATTTCGAGGAACCCCGCGATCCGCTCCGCCAACACCATGCTTCCACTTCAGATCGAGCCGCTTCTTGCGGCAGCAGTGGTCAGGCGCCTGCTGCTCGTCAGCCTGCAATGTCCGCTTATGGCACTTAGCGGACATGGGCCGCGTATCAGAGAGTGTCTGCTTTCGGGGGTAAAGCGGACGTGACGCGGACTTCGCGGGACGTCTGACCCAAAGCTGATATCGGCATGGGAGGTCATGTGATAGCCTCGCCCGTGGCATTCCTCATCGCGCTCCATGTCCTTGCCGTCGTGGTATGGGTAGGCGGCATGTTTTTCGCATATATTGTGTTGCGCCAGTCTGCGGGGCCGCTTCAGTCCGAGACGCGGCTTGCGCTCTGGCACCGCGTCTTCCGCCGTTTCTTCCCATGGGTGTGGTCGAGCATCGTTGTTCTGCTCGCCAGCGGCTATGGCATGATGTTCCTCTATTTCGGGGGCTTCGCGGGCGCCGGCCTGTATATCCATGTCATGCAGGGCATCGGCATCGTGATGATGATGCTGTTCCTACATCTGTTTTTCGTACCCTGGCGCCGTTTTAGCGATGCCGTGGAAAAGAGGCATTTCCCCGAAGCCGCCAAGTACCTGGCTCAGATTCGTCGCGTCGTCGCGGCCAATCTCGTGCTCGGCCTCCTGACGATGATCGTGGGCGCGAGCGGTCGCTTCTGGTAGATGCGCGCCGTCGCTGACCAATCGCCCCGCGCGGGAATCCGCGCCTACCAGGCGTACTCGCGACCATCGTAATTGAAGAACTTACCCGACTGCTCGGTCCCGAGAGTCTCGATCAAACGTCTCAATGCCGTCACGCTCTCAGCCGGGGCCAAGGGGGCATGCGCACCACCCATGTCAGTCTGCACCCAGCCCGGATTGACGATCACGCAAGTGATGCAACGTGGAGCGAGATCGATCGCCAGACTGCGCATCACCATGTTCACTGCGGCCTTTGAGCTGCGATAGGCGATCGAGCCGCCAGAAGTATTGTCGGCAAGCGATCCCATGCCGCTGGTCAGGGTGACGATAAGCTTGCGCTCACTGCGTGCCACATTGTCGACAAACGCCTCCGAAACTCGCATAGGGCCCATGCTGTTGGCGTCAAGCACCTTCGCCCAGGCCTCGTAATCGATGTTCCCGATCGTCTGGCCCCAAACTCCCATGACGCCGGCGTTGTTGAGGAGAAGGTCAATGGCTTGCCCGTCGAGTTCGGCGGCCGCCGCCTTGACACTCACGTGGTCGGTGACATCCAAGACCAGCATCCGTAGTTTGTGGCCGCTCGCGTCAGCCAGTCGGCGTAGCTCGGAAGCGGAATTTGGATCACGACAAGCTGCGTAGACCTGCCAGCCATCGGCCAAATACTGTCTCGCGAACTCGAGCCCGAGTCCGCGATTGGCACCGGTGATCAAGGCGCTTGGCATCGCATTCTCTTCTGTAGTCCCCCGGCCTTCGTTTTCGGGTCTGCAAAGTTGCGCTCCGCTGATCCGTCTCTAGTTCGGCGCCATGCCCTTTCCAGTCAGTTCTTTGATCGCTTTCTCGTTCTTTGACAGATGCGTCAATCCCATGCCCTTTGGCGGCAGAGGCTGCTGCGCCGGGCAGCAAATTTTTTGTCGTCGCGCGCGCGTTAGGACATGTCTGCTTGTGAAACAATTTTGCGCAGACACCAAGCGTCAAAGCCTGTGCGGCTGATGTGAAACAACTTTGCGCAGACACCAAGCCTGGTGAGGGCCGCGTTGAGGCCTGCTTGAAAGTTCACGTCGCCGAGGTTAGCGATGCCTGCAAAGTAGCGCTGGTGCAGCTGGCTAAGACTAGGGTCAAAAAACGAAGGTTCCGGCGTCGGAAAGCGTCGCGTCTCGGTCCTAATCGCTGCGCATTTTCTGGGCCTTCGTGATCGCCTTCCGGATCGCATGTGGGTCGGGCATATCGACGATTGTGAATTCCGGCTCGTCTCCGGCGGTGGAGATCTGGATGGTCCCTACCCTGAGGATGCGATTGATGAACCCTTGCGCGATACTTACGGAGCGGACGTGCCTGAGCGACATCGCGGTGCGGTCCTTGCTCAAGATACCCCGCTCATACATGAGTTCGCTGTCGGTGACGGTGAGCGCAGTGGCGCGCGTCTTGATGTACCAATACAGCAGGATGATGATGCCAATGCCGAAGGCGACGACCAGCAGGGCGGAAAGCTCATACAGGAGTTTGCTGTCGCTGGCGCGCAGGATAAAGATGCCAATGCCAAAGGCGGCGATCAGCAGGACGTAAAGAATGAACCAGAAGGGATGCGCCCGGAACATCGCCGGATGCGCCTCGTAAATCACCGTTCCCGGCATCGCTGTCCCTCATCCCTCTTTTGGCCTCGCGACCTTAGTCCGGGCGCTTTCGCCTGAAAACCGGAGATATGCTGCGCGGGTGTGGAGGGCTGAACACCGTGACGTCAAATAAATCCAATCCATCGCTGCGATGGGAAGAATTTATATCAAGTTGGAGATGACCGGCAAGTGCGGCCAACCTCGGACTGACCAGAAAAAATCAAATCTTTGGCGCATCCTAGCAAGTTTCGCGCAAAGGAGTTGGCTACATGCGCTCACCGGGGCGCACGCCTCAATGGCAAGACCTTTGCCGTGGAGGCACGCGATGGCATTTAGGTTGGTCCACGCACGATACGACCGGAAAATCCAACGAACTTACGTTGAAGTGCGAGAACCCGATGACGATGCTGGCGAGATGCTGGCCAGCGTCATCTTTTCCTTTCGAACGTGCACGAGCATAACCAATCGACAGATACGTATTGGGACCGTCAAGTCAAAGTCGTACTCCCAGCCGCTCCCGCCCAGGTTCGGGGAAGGGTTATCCTCGTCCGAAGCTGGAGCCGCATCTGGGATGCGACTGCTAACGCTTCCACAGACTTCGCTTTCTGTGCCTTCGTACCTATATGTCAAGGCAGCAACGACAAGGTGCATTCGTAATGAATAAGACGGCGCAGCGCATTCAAGCGAGGGCGCGCGAGCTCGCGCGATCCGGCACGTTTTTTGGATGGCGTCCGCTTGAGTTTGAGCTGAGCTTCGAGAAAGGCTTTGCCGAAGCGCGCGACTGGCTCAACCGAGCGACCACGCAGGAAGAGCTTGATCGCCTTTGCCGAAAAGCGAGGGCACGACGACTTAATGCTTAGGCTACCGCGGCGCGGCTGCTCGCAAGCAGCTCGACCCGCCGTCGAGGGCGACCACGCCGATGCTTAGGCTACCGCGGCGCGGCTGCTCGCAAGCAGCTCGACCCGCCGTCGAGGGCGACAACGCCGCACCCAACACAAAAAGACGCTTACAGCCAACAAGGCGCCATCCACTTCGTCTGCATGGACTGGCGGCATCTCGGTGAGCTGCTTCGGGCAAGCGAGGTTGTCTATTCCAAGCGTCTGGAAGAAGACCAATGCGGCGAGGGGCAGCTTCTATCGCTCTCAGCATGAGCTCGTATACGCCTTCCAACATGGTGACGGCCCAACCATCAACAACGTCCAGCTTGGGACCTCCGAAAAAAGTGAACCCCCAAATGCCGCCCGGGAGACTTTCTCGTTGGGGACGGTCCGGATGCTTCGCAGAATTGTCTCTGCCACTTCGGACCGCGCCGAAGAGGCCAAAAACACCCCCGGATTTCGCGCCAAATTTGGCCTACTAGAATGACAAAAGGTTTTTCTATATCGATATGTTAATTGGTGGCTGGGGGACTAGGATTTGAACCTAGACTGGCGGAGTCAGAGTTCGCTGTCCTACCGTTAGACGATCCCCCACCAATTTCCCCCTATGGATCACTTGGATACCTTACAGCGGTTGCACGATCGTTCCGCCGCGAGCGCTCTTCTAGACGCCGAGCCGCCGACTTGGCAAGCTCCTCTGGTTGTGAGGCAATGCGACAAAGAGCGGATCGCTGCGTAGAGGTTGAAGGCCGGCGGCAATGATGCACGCCGCCTCGGTCGGCTAATGCGTCGGAGTTCAGCGGAAATTGTTCTTACACCATCATTTGGGAGTCCAAGGCAGGATGGGCACGATACTGATGGCATTTGCAGGCGAGCCGTTCACTATCTTGGAACTGACGGCGAGGTAAACCAACGTATTGCGCTTCTCGTCAGGCAATCGGTAAATGCGCGTGGCTTTGAAGAAGATGCTGGTTTTCTCGCTGTACGCCTCTTCGCTCTTGGGCAGCGTCGAGATGTCGACGGTGATCGGTCCGATTTGGCGGCAGTCAACCGAGAAATTCGAAGGGTCTTCGTTGAGACCCAGTGGCTGACCCCATCCGCCCTTTCTAGCTTGCGAGATGTAGCAAGCGACCCCCGGCACCCTGGGGTCGTCGAAGTCGCTGACGCAAACTTTGTCGTTTGGCGAAAGCAAATTGAACGTCGTGCTGACGCAAGCCATGTCGTCGGCCCTTGCGATGCTCGACGCGGCAAGCATCATCGCCGCACCCACTAAACGCCTCATTTCAGACCTCCATCTGTATAGGGTATTTGGACTTGCAGGAATGTTTGCGCCGCTGACGGCATCTCACTATACATTTCACGCCGGGATTAGGGGGCTACCTGGCCCTAGACCAAAATAGTAAGCAGCTAGGAAAGCCGCCTGGAAAAGATGAACGGAAGCCGGCCCGGAACGAGCTGATCGAACAGGAAACGCGCGGCAACAGCGCCGGCAAATACAAGCAGACCAAAAAAGATAGTCGCGCAGCTGAAGCTTCCGCATTCTCGTCATATCGCAGACCACGCCGTTTTTTTGGAGCGGCTGCCCTCGCAACGCGGCCCAAGCGGGCGGAGGACGAGCGCCGGCCGTCGTGCTCCTTAAAAAAAGGCCCGGCTCGAGGCCGGGCGCAGGAGCATTTCTAGAAACTGTCTTTAACTACCAGGATTGCGATCCATACCAGGCGTCAATTTCCTTACGCGCCTGGTCCTTGGCCACGCCATACCGCTCTTGGATCTTGCCTTCGAGCTGATCGCGCTTACCATTGATGGCAGTGAGGTCATCGTCAGTGAGCTTGCCCCACTTTTCCTTGACCTTGCCTTTGACCTGCTTCCAATTTCCTTCAACACGATTCCAGTCCATGACAATCTCCATCACTAATTCTGAGGGGAATTCTGGCGTCGACAGCGATGATCCGCTGCGGATAGCCACACATCAAAAAACCTCTCACGATCTCAAAAGTTCCCGACGCCCCACATGAAGTGCTTGTTGGATCGGCGCACGACCGAGCGGCGCGAGACCGTCCCGAACCTGAGAGCGGTGCTTGCCCGTAAGGCCGAGTCTTCGGCTGTAGTGAAGGCCGGCCATGAGGAAGTCCAGGCCGCGCAGATGCTGATGCGCCGCATGCGGCCGCCGCCATTTCGGCGCCGCTCCAGGGCGGCGATGCGCGCGGCTGGAAACGGCTGGGCGCATGGCGGGCCGACTCAGGAGCGGCGGAGGCTCACGACGAGTATCAGGCTTTCACGCGGCAGCTCGAAGGGATTTCACCAGCCGAAAGGGTGAAGCGCAGTTCTGGGACCGTCGGAACCAGCGCTGAAAGTGGCGGCTCCGACAGACGTCACGCTCGGGCCACTTAGTCGCAGGCCGACCCTTGCTTCACGGGAAGCCCGACGGGGGGAGCAATAATGATCTCGGCGCTCTCCATGGTCAGCCGGTCCTCGCAAGCCGCGAGTTTCTCTCCGGTGCCGGACACATACAGGTCCACGTGGGGCCTATTGTGACGCCAGTCTTTGGAGCACTCCACGCACGTGTCCTCCATGACGTAGTAGCGCCTGAGGGTGGGCACATAGACCTTTGTCCCCGGTGGCAAGAAGCGCTCGTCAGCGGCGAGGGTGCCGGGCTGATCGTAGGTGCCTTCGTCCTCGGTCGCCGAGGTATGCGCGATGGCGTGGGAAATAATGTCGGTGCCTAGGTGGGTCGGATTGCCGTCGTCATTGTCATCGAACCCATAAAACGTCACGTAGCTCGAGAGCGCTTGCGTGCGAGAAGGGCTAGTGAGGCTCCACAGCGTTACCAATGTCGCCGCGCCGATCAGCGCAAGCCTACCCATGCTTATCTGTTTCATCCCGGATGTCCTGCCTTGTGAGTGATGTCACCTACGCCGCCCGGTCGGGGCATCGTAGGCCGAAGGTCGGGCGTCTTTTTGAAAAAATTGGGTGCTAAAAGAGGGCATTACTTGGACGGCCCTGTGACCGAACGAAGCACGCATCCTGATTGCCTTGCGGCGGGTCGCGGCTCTGGCGCGCTGCGGAGAGGCGAGGCTCAGAGATTGGCGCTAGATTAAGTGTTCGTCGAACTCGGGGACACACATCATCAACATTCCGACCCAAACGAACACGAGACATAGAAGGAGCGCATATTTCGATGCTCCGGGCACAGCGACATCAGCGTGCGCCACTGACGGAATTTGAGAGTTCCCAGGAGGCGTCGGCTTCGGGGGAAACTCTGCCAACAACCTCTCGTCTTCTGCTTCCTGCCTAATGGGGAGAGCCAAAAATCCCTCCGCCAAGAGTTAGTTAATCGCCAGAGTTGAGAATGCCGTTCAACTACTCCGGGTTATTGAGGTAGGCTCGCGCAAGGATTGCGGATTCATTCAAGAAGGCTTAACCTTAACCCGTGGCATGCCCGACCTAGGCGCCAAGCAAGACTACCTTGTCCCAGCTCGCTCTCCGAACGACCCGAGCAGCGCGAACGGCCACTAGCTCGCGGCTACCAGCCTGCGGACAACCACCTGCGTAACCTCAAGAGGCTAGTACCATGAACGAATCTGTGAATCCCAAAGCTACCGCCGAGAAGGCGCGAGAGACATCCCGCAAGACCGCCGCTCAATTTGAGGAATTGGCTCACGACACTCCAGAGGCAATGCGCGCGTTTGCGGAAAAGAGCATAGCTCAGACACGCGAAATGTATGAGCGCTCGAAAGACGCTCTTGAATCCGTGCGCGAGAGTTGGGAGAGGTCTTTCGACGCGGCAAGTCAGGGCGCTGTCGCGCTGAACCGTAAAGTTATCGATATTGCTCAGCGCAACATCAATTCGAGCTTCGATCTCGTAAAAAGCCTAGCTGGAGCGAAGAACCTCGCTGAGGCGATGGAGCTGCACGGAGCCTATTGGCGCAAGCAGTTGGACGCACTGGCGACCCAGGCTGAGGAGATGCGCGCGTTGTCGACTAAGGTGACCGCTAATGCAGCCGAGCCGCTCAAAGCGCAAGTGACACGCGGCATGGATGAGCTTCGCAAGGGCTAGATCGCTCGGCTCGATTTTGTTACGCGCGACGAGTATTCCCTGCGGCGCAATTGGGGCGGCCCGATGCGGCGATTGTGATATTGCGGCCATCACCGAGGAGGGTCATCACCGGTTTCTCTCCATCGGCTGCAATGACTGTCATGGTGGCGGGGGTCGGCGCCGGCATGTGGCCCGTCGCTGACTAACGATGTCTGGGTCTACGCCGGCGACGACACGCTATTCCGGCTCATTACGCTTGGGTCCGTTGAGCTGCAGAAGCAGGGCGTTAGCCCCGTTAAGCCCGAGACAGTGCCCGGGCCGATGCCTTTCTTCGGCGGCGTTATAAAGATCAGCGACGACTTGTGGCGGATCATGGCCTTCATCCACTCGGGTGGACCCCGGGCTCACTGAAGCATGCAGACGATCGATACGTGTTCTCCAACAATTCCGAGACGCCTCCCGGCTTGTCGGCCTCCACAAGGTTCGATGGCCTCCGTCTGGTTTTGCCTTCGACGGACGACTGCTTTGCGTTTGGACGTCTGCCCGATTCTCATCTCCGCTGTCGCAGATCTACCGGCAATCGGCTGAGACGGCTGGCTGCGACTGGGAGTGATTTTTAAGAGGCTCGACCTCGCGCCGTTTTAGATCATTAGTTCGGCGGCGGAGGGGACACCTTAGGGGCAGGATTGATTGAACGAATCCAGGCGATGATTTTCCAAAGGTCGTCGGAGGTCTGGATGGCAGGGCCCATCGGCGGCATTGGTACTGCACCAATACCGCCCTGCGCCAAGCGCGGGTAACCCTCTTTTTGCAGCTCCTGGGATCCCAGGGTCACGAGCCTGAACAACGTGTCATCGCTATTGCCCCAGAACCAGACTCCCGTGGTCAAGGGCGGGCATATGCCACCGCCGCCGGTGCCACCGTGACATTCGTTACAGCCGGGCCGCAGGAATTGGTGGTGGCCCTCTTCTGCGACCGTTGCGAAATCCTGGTAGGGACTTTTCAGTTGCCCCTTGGGCGTGTTCGCCACTAATTCAGTGGGGGGCGTGGTGTCGCCAGGCTTGCAACAGCCGCCATCCTTGGATGCAGCTGCGCCCTCAGGGACAGTTACGCCCGCCGTGTCGTCCGCAGCATGGCAACGCCAGGCAGCCCCGGCGCCGACGAACGTTAACGCTAAAAGTCCGGCGAAGATTATGCGCACTGTATGGTTTCCTCCCCAATACTGCTTAGTTGGGCTCGTTGGATGCAGGCGGCGACTATTTTCCCCTAGACAGAGATGAATATAGCCAAATGCTATTTGCTCCGGTCCGCGCCACATCAGCGCGGTCACGAACGCCGACAAGCCTCGCCTCTGGCCTAGGCCTGATGGGATGGTTTGCAATCGCGAGAAGCGGATCGCTACCGTCTCGTCCTAGGGGCTGAGGATATTCAACCCGTAACATTAATATCCGCTGTTTCGCCGGATAATCGGACACGCGAGCCGTGAGACGCGACTTTCGGCGCCCCTGTTATGCTCAGCTGGAACCCCGAAATTGGTTCGCTGTCCTTACTATGTCGTTACAAGGGAACGGAGGCTCACCGTGGTGCTGCTCAGTCCTTGATTTAATGGCGCGCCCGGCAGGGCTCGAACCTGCAACCCCCAGATTCGAAGTCTCGTGAGGTGTGGCCGTTTTCAGCCGTTTTTGCCACCCCATGGCGACTGCACGACCTACGCAGGACCATGGTGACGGGTTCAGCCGAGCTAGGCGTCGCGCCCCATCATATTGAGGCAATCGTCAATCACGTGGGGCGTCGCGCCCAATCATATTGAGGCAATCGTCAATCACGTGAGCGGCCACAAGGCGTCTGTTGCCGGTGTGTACAATCGTGCGACGTACGATGGTCCTAAGCGTGCTGGACTTGAGCGTTGGGCCAATCATATTCAGGCGTTGCTCGACCCCGAGCAGCGGAGCAACGTCGTTGAGCTTCATGCTTCGGCCTAGGGTGTGTACTCATGAACAGGCATCAGTTGAACTATTGCCGGGCATGTCTGCTTTACCTCCAATAGCGGACGTGATCAGGGGCGCTGTCCATGTCTGCTAGGTGCCAGAAGCTGACCTCGTAGCGCACCGCCGACTTGGTCAGCTTCGTGCCATCACTGGACTTCCGTTGTAAACTTGAAGGTCGGCCAGTAAGCCGCTCCCCACTAGACCACCCCCGCCCACGTTGAACCCGTTTCGGTTCCCACTGTTTCCGAAAAGGAGAAGGCCGCAGCATGCACTGCGGCCTTGCCCCAAGCGGAAAGCTGGAATTCCCTACGTCAATACCCGGCAGGTGTTAGTAATAGCGATAATGGTGATGATGGTAGCTGCGATGATTGTAATAGTGGTGATTGTGGTGATAACGATAATGGTGGTGGTGGTGATAATATGCCGAAGCGGGCATCGGCGCGACCGCGCCGAACAGCAAAGCTAGCCCCACGGCACAGCAGATCAACAATCGCTGCATGGGATTTCCTTCCTTGTTAGACCAAGACAGATCGGTTCCGACCCGATGCTGCAAAGCTATGCTCGCTGCATCGGCTTCACATTGACCAGCATCAAAGAAAGGTCAAGACACTTCCGCCCCTTCCGGTCACTACCACGGTGGTTGCGTTGTCTGATAGAGTGATTGGGGCTGCTTTCTATCGCAAGCCGGCAGGTTCGCGTCATGTCCGCTTTACCCGCGATAGCGGTCATTCGTCAGTGCAGGTGGATGTCCATTTTGTGCCATAAGCAGGCATTGATCCGTCATCCTACGCCATGAATTACCCGGTTTCGAAGCGTAGCGTATGTCCAACTCGGTTCAATCGATGTAAGTGACCACACCCGTTTCGAGATGATAGATCGCCGCGACGATCTTCAGCTTCCCGGCCCCGGCGAGACCGGCTAGGAGCGTGCTCCCCGATCGAGCCAGGTAGAAGCGCGATGTCGGCTTAGGGCCAGAAGCTGACGCCATCCGGCGCGTAACCAATGTCTGCTTAGCTCGCAAAGCGGACTCCGCATTCGGTTCTGTCTTGGTCCGCTTCGTGCCAGAGCGGATGTCCCCATCGGCTATCATTGTGAAAGGTAGGGCCTGAGAATCCCTGAGATCCCCCCGCTCCTGAGTCTTAATGTCGGTTCTGCGCCTATTGTCATCGAACAGTCGAAATTCGATTGACTATGGAGCGGGGCCGTTCCTGGGGGTGGTGGCCGTCAACATTGCGTCAGCGTCCCGCTCGCATTTCGCTGCGGCGCTCATTAGGGGTGCGCTGCGCAAAGGCCAATTGATGAGGGGAGTAGGGATGATGCTGCGGCGTGCCGGTCTAGGCCCTCTCGTCGGAGCGGTCTTGATGGCCTCATCAGGCGCGTCCGCCGGTCCAGCCCTTGTCTTCGAGCCCTATAACGGCACGGTGTTCTACGCCGAAGATCCCGACGCCCAGTGGTTTCCCGCCTCCCTCACCAAACTGATGACGGCCTACGTCGCCTTCCAGGCGCTGAAGGCAGGTACCGTCACGCCCGACATCAAGCTCATATGCTCCAAGGAGGCGACGGAGCAGGCCCCAAGCAAGCTCTGGCTGAAAGTAGGCGAGTTCGATCACGCTCGACGTCGCGCTCAAGGTCCTCATCGTCGAGTCGGCCAACGACGTCGCCGTCATGATCGCCGAGGGGGTCGCCGGCAGTCAGGAGGCGTTCGTCCAGCGCATGAACGAGGCCGCGCAGCATCTCGGCATGACGCGGACCACTTTCGCCAACGTTAACGGTTTGCCAGACGAGCGGCAGGTGACCACCGCCCGCGACCTTGCTAAGCTCGCGCGCGCCATCATCATCGAGTTCCCCGAGCACGCCGATCTGTTCACCGCCGTCCAGGTTCAGGTGGGTAAGCAGATCATGCGCACGCATAATGGTCTGTTGGTGAGTTTCCCCGGCGCCGACGGCATGAAGACCGGGTTCATTTGCGAATCCGGGTTCAACGTGGTGGCGAGCGCGACCCGGGACGGCCGCAAGCTGGTCGCCGTCGTGCTGGGTGAGCAATCGGTGGCTACACGCCGCGTGCGCGCCACCGACCTGCTGGAGAACGGCTTCAAGCGCTATTTCTGGAAATCGCTGTTCGGCACCAGCATCGATGGGCTGGCGATCCAAACCTCGTTGACCGATGGGCCAGCGCATTTGAAGGACGCCATCTGCGGCGTCGCCAAATCGAAGCCGTCCAGTACGCGCAAGGTCAGTCGCAAGGGCGGCTCGAAGAAGCGCAGCACCGTCAGCACCGGCGCCAATTGAGCGGGCATGTCCGCTTTGGGTCAAAAGCGGACATTGCGCTCTAAGAATTTGATGTCTGCTCTTACGCTGGAACGGACATTGATCAGCGGCCGGCGCTCGTTAGCTTTGTGCCATAAGCAAACATTGAAGGGGCATAGCCTTGGCCTACAATTCCGCCTCTTAAAACTGAAGCGGTCAATCGATCGTGAAAGCGATGATGTCGTTGCCACGCTTGAAAGGAAGGTTGGTGTTACCGCCGGCGGCGACAACGATATATTGCTTGCCGTCCACCGAGTACGATGCCGGGGATGACCCAGGGTCGCCAAGCCGCTGCCGCCCAAGCAGCCGCTGAGCAGGCCGCTTTCAGCCGGGGGCAAGTCGTGGGGCGCGCAGCCACCACCACCGCAACTGGTGCCGCGCCAACTGCCTGCATTTCTAAGCCGGTCGGGGCAACCGTCGTGACTGAGTGTAGGTGACCTCACCGCGCACGATCTCGCTCCGGTCCATTAGTTTCGACATATCAAAAAAAGCGCCGACCCAAGGTCAGCGCTCCTATGGCAACTACCGCCTCGGATATTCGGTTATTTGAGCGGCGGGTGCGGTATCGGTGCGACGGCAACGGCCTGCTCATGGTGAAAGCAGCCCCCTAGACCAACCGTAGCTGTAATGATGATCGCAAAAGCCATTAAGACACGCATATCAAGTCCCCCAATTGCCTGTCGTTTTCTGGCATGACCATAGCACCCTCGAATGTGGAATCTGTGACACTTTGGCCACAACAAAGTTTGAAATAGAAACAGTCCGACCGAAGCCGTACGCCGATCAGGCGAATTCGGGAGACTTGGCTCCCCGGCCCGCGTGAAGTCAGACTACCCCTCGAAGTTCCGACGTGCGCGGACAGCGACGACTTAGCTGGGAAGGGACTCTAAGCGGGCGGGGGCTCATACAGGTTGGCGCCATTTGTAACCCCACCCGTAACCCCAAGCCTCTGGAGCACCTACCTCGAGCCAGAAACTCGTTTGAAATCTGGCGCGCCCGGAGGGGCTCGAACCCCCAACCCCCAAATTCGAAGTCTGGTGCTCTATCCATTGAGCTACGGGCGCCTGCCACGCGCATGGCTAGGCTGCGCGACTTGGCACGACCTCACTTTACTGCGAAGCTCCGGCCGAGATGAAATGCGTAGTGGCGCCGTTGTACCACTTGCCGCCCGAACTGACGCCGGCCTTCTTCTCCGATAGAACATCGCCTCCAGCACAAAACGTTGACACCTCAGAAAGTCGCGTCCGAGAAGCCGCTTTACCTGCATCCCAAGCTTGGTAGACTAGCGCGATAGAACCGGTCCCGCCGCCGGCCGTGGCCCTCGTGCAAAGGCGCTGGCGGTTGGGGCATGAGAGGTTGATCATTGTGACTGGGCCGAGCGGCGATCCCCGCCCGGCTGCCATAGCTCCGCGTGAGCCTGGAGCCAGGCGGAGCGAGACCGATGACCGCGGGGGAAGCCGCAGCCCGACCACTGTCGCGGCGCGGCTAAACGTGCCGGTTGATGGCCTCTTGGGGGCAGCCCGGGGCAAGACGGATGTGGGTTCGGCCCGTGACGTTGCCGTTCCGGTTTACGCGGCACTGGATCTAGGCACCAATAATTGCAGGCTGCTGATCGCCAAGCCTTCGCGCCGGGGCTTTCTCGTCATCGACGCGTTTTCCCGTATCATCCGCTTGGGCCAGGGATTGACCGGCTCCGGCCGGTTGTCGGACGCCGCCATGGGCCGTACCATCGAGGCGCTGAAAGTGTGTTCGGAGAAGATGCGCCGCAGGGGCGTCTCCCGCTCCCGCCTGATCGCCACCGAGGCCTGCCGGATTGCCTCGAATGGTGGCGAGTTCATCGACAGGGTGCGACGCGAGACCGGTTTGGCAATCGAGATCGTCGGCCGGGG
Source organism: uncultured Alphaproteobacteria bacterium (assembly GCA_963846875.1). Lineage (GTDB taxonomy): Bacteria > Pseudomonadota > Alphaproteobacteria > Rhizobiales > Methyloligellaceae > Methyloceanibacter. Next base: position 142,481 of record CAWJXT010000020.1, on the reverse strand, counting down.
GACGGAGGCAAAGCTAGCCGTGTCGGGCTGCGCGTCGCTCATCGATCGCAACTGCGATTGGGTGCTCGTCTTCGATATTGGCGGGGGCAGCTCGGAGCTAATCTGGCTCGATCTCCGGAGGCTCGACCGACCTTGGCGACGCTCCATCTACGACCGCCTCGACGCGCAGAATTGCATTGCCGCTTGGACGTCGCTGCCGATCGGGGTGGTCAGTCTCGCCGAGCGGCACGGAGGCCGCGAGGTGACCGAGGCGCATTATGAGGCGATGGTCGCGGACGTGATGAGCGGTATTGCACCCTTCGAGGTTGAGCACCGCTTTACCGAGAGGACAGCGGATGGCCAAATCCACTTCCTAGGAACCTCAGGCACGGTCACGACCATTGCCGGCATTCATCTCGATCTCCCGGTTTATGAGCGCTCCCGCGTCGACGGCTGTTGGCTCGGTGCGATGGACGCCCGCGCCGTCTCGGCCAACCTGATTGCCATGAGCTATGCCGATCGTGTGGCGCAGCCATGCATTGGTCACGAACGGGCCGATCTCGTTCTCGCCGGCTGTGCCATCCTTGAGGCGCTGCTCAGGATCTGGCCATGCGAGAGGGTGCGCGTCGCCGACCGAGGCTTGCGCGAAGGCATCCTCACCACGCTCATGGCCGAGGATGGTCATGACCGTCGCAGGTCGGGGCACCGTCGTGATGCCCGCGGGCGATCGGGCGGCGCGGGGGCCTAGCCGCAGCGTGCCACGCTTCACGCCTGCGATACGGAGTCCTGGGGCACCCTGAGGGGCCGCGCGCGGGAAGAGAGACTGGCGCCCGCGGTTTGCGGTAACGTCGCGAAGACGAGGGCCGACGTGGCGGCAATGGCGGCAACCAGGACGAAGGCGGTAACGAAGTCGGTTGCCGCCACATTGGTCGTGCCCCGCCCAATGCGCTCGAGCTCGAGCACGAGCGCGCCGACGGCGACGCCCGCCGACAGAGAGAGCTGCTGCGCCACGGAGGCAAAGCTCGTGGCCCGGCTCATGGCCTTCGTCTCGATGTCGGCATAGGCGAGCGTGTTGATGCTCGTGAATTCCAGCGACTTGAAGAAACCGCCGACGAGCAGCACGGCGAAAATGACGGCGTGCGGCAAGCCCGGCATGAACAGCGCCGATGCGGCAAGGAAGCCGCTTGAGATCAGCGCGTTCACCACCAGCACGCGGCGGAAGCCGAAGCGGCGCAGGATGCGGGCCGCCGTGGTCTTCATGGTGACGGCGCCTATGGCGCCCGCGACCATGAGCAGCCCCGACCGGAACGGCGTCATGCCGAACCCGAGCTGAAACAGTAGCGGCAACAGGAAAGGCATGGCGCCAATGCCGATGCGAAAGAGGAAGCCGCCCACCACGCTCGCAAAGAAGGTGTCGATCTTCAGTAGGCGCAAGTCGATGAGCGGCGCTTTGGCCTCCCGGGCGTGGCGCAGATAGAGCCAGCAGCCGATGCCGCCCATCGCGAGCAGCGCGAGCACCGCGAACGGCGGCAATAGCCCCTGGCCGATGGTGGTGAGGCCGAAGGCGAGGCCCGAAAGCCCGATGCCGGAAAGGACGAAGCCCTTGATGTCCAGAGGCGGCATGTCCGTCTCGCGCACATTGGCGACGTAGTAGGTGGCGAGGATCACGCCAAGCACGCCCACCGGGATGTTGATCCAGAAGATCCAGCGCCACGAGGTGTAGGTGGTGATGAAACCGCCGAGCGGCGGCCCGATCACCGGCCCGAGCAGGGCAGGGATGGTGAGCCAGGCCAGAGCCGAGATCAGCTCCGTCTTGGGGACGGTGCGCAGGATGATGAGCCTGCCCACCGGCACCATCATAGCGCCCCCCACGCCTTGCAGGATGCGGTACAGGACCAACTCGGGCAGCGAGTGGGCAAAGCCGCACAGCGCCGAGCCCAGGGTAAAGACGATGATCGCGGCGCGGAACACGGTGCGCGCCCCGAAACGGTCGGCGACCCAGCCGCTCAATGGGATGAACACGGCGAGCGACAGGAGATAAGACGTGAGCGCGAGCTTGAGCGCGATCGGGTCCTGGCCCATGTCCGCCGCGATGGCCGGGAGCGAGGTGGCGATCACCGTCGAGTCCATGGTCTCCATGAACAGGGCGACGGCGACGATGAGCGTGACGAAATAGCGGGGCATGTGGCAGGTGTTAGAGGGAAGCTAAGTCGGACATGGGGCGAGCGAGCCCATAGGGTCAAGGGCCTAGGCGCGGGCGTCTGTTAACAAATGGTAAGACAGCGGAAACCGGGCGGGATCGAGCAGAGCGGCGGCGGCCGGAGGCTCGCGGTCAAGCTGCGCACCGCCAAGGGGCGCAAGATCGCCTCCACGCGCTGGCTTCAGCGCCAACTTAACGATCCTTATGTCGAGGAGGCAAAGCGGCGCGGGCTTCGCTCCCGCGCCGCCTTCAAGCTCACCGAGATCGACGACAAGCACCGCATCCTTAAATCCGGCATGAAGGTGGTGGATTTAGGCGCCGCGCCCGGCGGCTGGAGCCAAGTGGCGGCGACGCGGGTCGGCTCACTCGAGGGGAAGGGGCGGGTGATCGCCGTCGACCTTTCCGCAATGGAGCCGATCCCCGGGGTGGACATCCTTGCGCTCGATGTTGGCGCAAGGGATGCGGCTGATGCGATCGAGGCGGCGCTTGCCGGGGGACGAGCCGATGTCGTGCTCTCGGACATGGCCGCACCTGCCACGGGCCACCGCCAGACCGACCATCTGCGGGTCGTGGCGCTGGTGGAGGCCGCGCTCGACATCGCCGAAGGCGTGTTGGTGCCCGGTGGCACCTTCCTCGCCAAGGTGTTCCAGGGCGGAGCGGGGCAGGAGCTTGGCGCGCGGTTGAAACGCTCCTTCGCCAAGGTCAGCCACGTGAAACCCAAAGCCTCACGCGCCGAATCCCCCGAGGTCTATGTGCTTGCCACGGGTTTTGGGGTGCGTGTGCGTTAGACGCGCGGGTGAGTCCCCAGCGGACCGCTCATGTCCCAGAATATTCGACGTCATCGCGATAGAGATCGTAGGCCTCCTTGTATTCCATGACGCGGGCGACGTCGACGATGAGCGGCTCGTCGTAGCCTGCGCGGCGGAGCAGGTGAAAGCCCATCTCCATGCCTGACGCGATGCCGCCGGCGGTGATGATCCTCCCGGCATCCACAACGCGCGCGCGGGAGATGCGGGCTTGTGGCGCGATCTCCGCGAGCCGGTAGATGGGCACCTTGCCGAACTTGGAGGCTTCGAGCCGGTCGGGCTCCTTGCGGTTGGTGGCGGGTTTGCCGTCGAGCAGGCCCATGGCGCCGTAGATCCAGGAGCCGGTGCAGACGCTGGTCAATAGCGTCTTCTCCGGTAGCGCGCGAATGAAGTCACGCAGCCGATTGTTGTGCATCTCCTGACGGGTGCCGAACCCGCCCGGGATCAAGAAGGCGTCCATGTCCGGCTGATCCAGGAAGCTGTAATTCGGCACCACGGTGAAGCCCGCCTGGGTCTGCACGGTGCGCATGGCGTCGGCGATTAGGAAGGCGTCGAGCTCCGGATCGAAGCGCCGCGCCACGGAGAAGACGCCGTAAGGCGCCGCATAGTCGACGATCTCGGCGTCCTTGAACACGTAGACGCCAAGGCGGAAGCCCGGGGTCTTGGGATAGGTGCGATGCTTGCTCAATGTCTTTATCCTTCAGCGAGCATTGAGGGTGTTAGGAGTGCAAAGGGTTGCCGCGCAAGCGCGCATTCTCGGCTTCGAGCTGGCCGATGTGGTCTTTCAGCTCGTCAACGACGAGAGCAACGTCCTCGGCGAACAGCATCTGTGGGATGTGCTGCGGGCAATTGGCGTCCCAGGCTTCGACGGTGAACAGGATCACGGCTTCGACTCGGGCCTTGTAGCCTTCGGGGAACAGGCGGGTGTTGAGCTGGGGGTCATTCTCGACGACGCGGGCGCTGCCCCAAAGCTTCACCCGCCGGCGGTTGGCGTAGTCCATGAGGAAGATCATTGCGCGGGGGTTCTCCGCGAGGTTGCCGGTGGTGATGTATTGTCGGTTGCCGCCGAAATCGGCAAAGGCGAGCGTCCTCTCGTCGAGAACGCGCAAGAAGCCAGCAGGGCCGCCGCGATGCTGGACGTATGGCTGGCCATCCTTGCTGGCCGTTGCCACGTAGAACGACCGAGCCTGCGCGATGAAGCCGGCGAGGCTTGGCTCGATCGTCGTCGCGAAGCCGCCCTTCTGCTCTAGGCGGGCATATGCCGCGCGTGAGCCGCGCCGCTCCTGCATGGTCTTGACCGACGGTGAGAAGGCGATGTCCGAAGACGATGTCATAATGCTTTCATCCTGATGGTGACCGGCCTCGTGCGGTCGATCCGAAGCTGGCGATTCCTGCCACAACGAGAGCTTCACTACGGCGATGCCGTGGATGCGGCTCCAAGTGTTGTGGGCCTTGGCGATATTGCCGGCAATGTCCTTGGACCATTCGGCCTGAATGTCGGCCTTCAGGGTTCAGGTAGAGCTTGCCGTCGACGATCTTCCAATAGCGCGGATCGCCGTCGAACTTCTTGGCGAGCGCCGCGCCATGGGCGCAGAAGCCGCCATAGGCCGGCTCGAATTTGCCGGGTGAACGCATCGAGGTCGCCTGGCTCTCGAAGCGGTAGGTCCCGCCTCCATGGGCCACGGCGTATGTGTCCAAGCCGAAAGAGGATTTCCCTTCGGTGAAAAAGGCCACGGCGTCCGGGTCCAGCGAGGGTTCCGCCTTTCGACACATTGATTCCTCGACGCCTTGCGCCAAGTCGATGGGCGCAGAGGCCGCCTGCAACGGAGAAATCACTGAATTCCCACATGCGGGACTCCCCTTGGGTTCTAGGGCTGGCGGCCTCTCCCCCCAGCCCTTTAGATGCACCATTTCCATTGTTGGAAGAAGCGTATAAAAATGGGAAACATTCTTCCATTTTTTGGTATGGTGCCGTGGATCGGCTCGCAGCCATCAAGGTTTTCGTTGCCATTGCCGAGGCCGGCAGTCTGTCCGCGGCGGGCCGTCGTCTCGGCATGCCCTTGACCACGGTCAGCCGTCATCTGGCGGCTCTTGAGGATCAAGTCGGGGTCCGCCTCATCACCCGCACCACGCGGCATCTCGCGCTCACCGAGCCCGGCCGTGCCTATCTCGACTCCTGCCGCCGCATTATCGCCGAGCTCGAGGCGGCGGAACTGCGCCTTGCCGGGGAGCAGGGTGAGCCGAAAGGCGAGCTCGCCTTGACCGCGTCGGTCGTGTTCGGGCGCTTGCATGTGCTGCCCATCCTCACCGCATTCCTCAAGACGTTTCCCGGCGTCACCGCGCGCCTTCTGCTCGTCGATCGCGTCGTCGATCTGATCGAGGAAGGGCTCGATTTGTCGCTGCGCATCGGGCCGCTGCCGGACTCCTCGCTCATCGCCACGCGGTTGGGCGCCATCTGCCATGTCACCTGCGCGAGTCCTGCCTATCTCGAGGCGCACGGGACGCCTCGATCGCCGCGGGAGCTTGTGGACCATGACTGCATCGGCTTCATGGCGCTCGGGCCGTCCGACCGATGGAGCTATGGCGGGGCAAAACGCGAGCGGGTCAATGTGCGGCTCCGGCTCATCGTCAACACGGCCGAGGCGGCCATCGACGCCGCTAAAGCGGGGCTCGGCATCGCGCGGGTCCTGTCCTATCAGGTCGCCCGGAGCCTCGCCGACCGGTCGCTCCACCTCATCCTTGAGGCTTTCGAGCAGGAGGAGATGCCGGTCAGCCTGCTCCATCGCGAGGACCGCTTGCCGCAAGCCAAGGTGCAGAGTTTCATCGCCTTTGCCGTGCCCCGCTTGCGCGCGGCGCTTAAACCACCGCCAGTTAAGCTCCGAGCGCGATAGGCCGCGGGAACGGAATATTCACGACATTGTTGCTGCCGAGTGATGGCGGCCATTGCTAGGTTGCGGGCGCAGACCATTGCGCCCATAGCGCCTTGAGGGAGAGCGAGCCATGCAGCTTGAAATCGTGAAGGAGTATTACGGCAAGACTCTGCAATCATCGCAGGACTTGAAGACTTCTGCGTGCTGCGACGGCGGTCACGTCCCGCCGCATTTGGAGCCCCTCTTGGCCAATGTGCATCCGGAGGTCACGGCAAAATATTACGGCTGCGGCATGGTGCTGCCGACCACGCTCGAAGGGCGCGGCGTGCTCGATCTCGGTTCCGGCTCAGGCCGTGACGTATACCTCCTGGCGCAGCTGGTAGGGCCGGCCGGAGAGGTCGTCGGCGTCGACATGACCGACGAGCAGCTCGCGACCGCCGAGACGCATATCGACTGGCACATGACGCGTTTCGGCTATCGCCGCCGCAATGTCCGGTTTCTCAAGGGCTATATCGAGAAGCTCGGCGCGCTCGGGCTTCCGCCGCAAAGCTTCGATGCGATCGTCTCGAACTGCGTGATCAATCTGTCCGTCGACAAGGAGGCGGTGCTGCGCGGAGCCTTCGAGCTGTTGAAGCCCGGCGGCGAGGTTTATTTCGCCGATGTCTATTGCGACCGGCGCCTACCCGACAGCGTGACAACCGATCCGTTGCTCTACGGCGAATGCCTCGGCGGCGCGATGTATTGGAACGACTTCCAGTCTATAGCCAAGCGCGCGGGCTTCCTCGATCCGCGCCTGGTGACCAGCCGCCCGATCGAGGTCGAGCATGAGGCGATGCGGCGCAAGCTGGGCGAGGCAAAGTTCTTCTCCGCCACCTATCGGCTGTTCAAGCTCGATGGTCTGGAGCCGGCCTGCGAGGATTACGGGCAGGCCGTGATCTACAAAGGCGGCATGGCCGAGCAGCCCGAGGCCTTCGAGCTGGACGGTCACCATCGCATCGAGCGCGGCAAGGTATTCCCAGTCTGCGGTAACACTTGGCGGATGCTGGCTGACACGCGCTTTGCTCCCCACTTCGATTTCATCGGGGACTTCTCGACGCATTACGGTATTTTCTCCGGCTGCGGGACGTCCATTCCGTTTGCGGTAACACCAGCGGCGACCAGCTCGAGCGGCGGCTGTTGCTGAGGTAGCGCGCGCGGTGGCGAGATTGGGGGACGGGACGTGCCTTTCGATTTGACGCGCCGCTTGGCGGCGGAAGCATTGGGGACCGGCTTTTTGGTCATGGCCGTCGTGGGCTCCGGCATCATGGCGGCGAAGCTCGCAGGCGGAAACGGGGCCATTGCCCTTCTCTGCAACACGTTGGCGACCGGCGCGGTGCTATTCGTTATCATCACCATCTTTGCGCCGGTTTCGGGCGCGCATTTCAACCCAGCGGTGAGCCTGGTGGCGATGCTGCGGAGAGAGCTCGATCGGGGACCGGCGCTTGCTTACATGGTGGTGCAGATTCTGGGCGGCTGCGTGGGCGCGGTGATCGCGCATCTGATGTTCGGTCTCGATCCGTTTCAAATCGCCCGGACCGCGCGCAACGGGTTGGGGCAGTGGTTCGGCGAGTTCGTGGCGACCTTCGGGCTGATCGGGACCATCCTCGGCTGTGTCCGCTTCAAGCCCGACGCGGTGGCGATGGCCGTCGGCCTTTACATCACCTCGGCCTATTGGTTTACGGCGTCGACCTCCTTCGCCAATCCCGCGGTCACCATCGCGCGCTCCTTGAGCGACACCTTTGCCGGCATAGCGCCCCGCGACGTGGCGCCCTTCATCGTGGCCGAATTGATTGGAGCGCTTACGGCCGCCGGCCTGTTCGGCTGGCTGTTCACGGAGCCGGCCGCGGCGGCGAAGAAGACCCAATGAGGTGCCGGCAAGGGCGCCTTCACAAAGTCCATGCAAGCTGCTAAAGGAGACCGCCAACCGGTGCGGCAGCTTGTCGTCAGGCAAGTTCAGTGCCTGCCCGTTCCACGAGGTTGGCCGATGCCCGCAGGGCGGTTCCCCAATAATTCCGACGTCGCGCTCACCTTCGATGACGTGCTCATCCGGCCGGGCGCCTCGGACGTGCTGCCGAGCGCCGTCGACGTCTCTACGCGCCTTACCCGCAGCATCTCCCTGCATATCCCGGTCTTGTCGTCCGCCATGGACACGGTCACCGAGGCGAGACTCGCCATCGCCATGGCGCAGGCGGGCGGCATCGGGGTCATCCACCGCAATTTCGAGCCGCAGGCGCAGGCCCAACAGGTCGTGCAGGTGAAGAAGTTCGAGTCAGGCATGGTGGTGAACCCGGTGACCGTCGCGCCGACTGCTTCGCTTGCCGACGCGCTCAAGCTGATGGCCGACCATCAGATCTCCGGCATCCCCGTGGTTGAGCCGGCGCGGAATGGCGGCCGCGAGGGCAAGCTCGTCGGCATCTTGACCAACCGCGACGTGCGCTTCGCCACCAATCCGAGGCAGCCGGTGCATGAGCTGATGACCAAGGAGAAGCTCATCACGGTCAAGGAGAGCGTCGACATGGAGGAGGCCAAGCGTCTCCTGCATCAGCATCGCATCGAGAAGCTGATCGTGGTCGACGAGGATTATTGCTGCATCGGCCTCATCACGGTGAAGGACATCGAGAAGGCGCGGGTGCATCCCGACGCCTGCAAGGACGAGCAGGGGCGCCTGCGCGTCGCGGCGGCGACCAGCGTGGGCGATGACGGCTTCGCCCGGGCCGAGCGGCTTATCGATGCCGGTGCCGATCTGATCGTCGTCGACACCGCCCATGGGCATCAGGCCCGCGTCATCGAGGCGGTTGCGCGCATTAAGCGGCAGTCCAATGCGGTGCAGGTGATCGCCGGCAACGTGGCTACGGCGGAAGGCACCATGGCGCTGATTGACGCCGGCGCCGATGCGGTCAAGGTGGGTATCGGCCCGGGCTCGATCTGTACCACGCGCATCGTGGCGGGCGTGGGGGTGCCGCAGCTCACCGCGCTGCTGGAGGCGGTCGAGGTCGCCAAGAAGAGCGGCGTGCCGGTGATCTCCGATGGCGGGATCAAATATTCAGGCGATCTCGCCAAGGCGCTTGCCGCGGGTGCGGACTGCGTGATGATCGGGTCGCTGCTGGCCGGCACCGACGAGAGCCCGGGGGAGGTCTATCTCTATCAAGGCCGCTCCTATAAGGCCTATCGCGGCATGGGCGCGATCGGCGCCATGGCGCGTGGCTCGGCCGACCGCTATTTCCAACAGGACATCAAGGACACCCTCAAGCTCGTGCCCGAAGGCATCGAGGGGCAGGTGCCCTACAAGGGCCCGGTCTCCAGCGTGCTGCACCAGCTGATCGGCGGCTTGCGCGCATCCATGGGTTATACGGGGGCACGCAATTTGGCGGAGTTCCATGCCCGCGCCGAGTTCATCCGCATCTCGGCCGCTTCGCTGCGAGAGAGCCATGCGCATGACGTGACCATCACGCGCGAGTCCCCCAACTATCCGCGCGAGGGGTGAGGGCGTGACCCGGGAGTGGGGCGCTATTCCACGCCGAGCTTCTTGATCATATCGACGATCTCTGGCTCGAGCTGCTTTGCAAGCGCAAGATCGTCGCTGCCGTCGGTGGGCTTCCCTTTTCGGCTTTTGATCAGCCCCCGGCCGAACAGAGCGGACGCATTGGACTGCTCGATCTTCAGCGCGTTGGTGAAATCCTCCATGGCCTTGTCGAGGTCATTTTGCAGCACATAGATCCAGCCCTGATCGACGTACCCCTTGGCCGCGCCGGGGTCGAGCTTGATCACCTCGGCATAGTCGGCGACCGCGTGATCATAGTCCTTCTTTTGCCGGTAGAGCTCTGCGCGCTTGGAATAGCCTTGGGTCGATTCCGGATCGAGCTTGACCTTCTGGTCGAGCTCGGCAATGGCACGATCCAGGTCGCCCTTCTGATTGTAGACTATGCCGCGCATTAGATAGAAGTCGCCCGGGGTCGGATCGAGCCTGATGGCCTCATCAAGATCGGTGAGTGCCTTGTCATGCTCGCCCTTGGCCTCGTAAGCGGCACCCCGCATGAAAAAGCTGTTCGCTCGGGTCGGATCGAGACGGATCGCCTCGTCGAGCTCGCCGATGGCACTATCCACATTGTCGGTCGCCGAGAGCCCGATGGCCCGGATGATGTGAGCCTTCACGATGTGGTCTTGGTCGGTAGGGCTGGATGCAAGGAACGCCGCGCAGGCGTCGAGGGCCTCCTTGATGGAGCCTTTCGGCTCGAAGCAGGCATCATTATTCCCTTCCGCTCGCGTCGGGCCTGAAAGGCTTGCGAGCAGCAGGGCGCCCGCAAGCACTGCGGAGTAGCGCAAAAGCACTTTGCGAGGGCGAAAGCGCATGGAACCTCCTTGGAACCCTAGGGAATTGGACTTTGAGCTAGCATTAGCGGCGCCCGCGCCCGCGCGTCAATTGAACTTCCATTCATGTGGCTAACGGCGCCAACCCCCCGGTTCCCGGCTGGAGGGCCACAGCGATGGTATAACCGCGCCAGCTGCGGGATTGGGGCAACGCTGGCCAGGCGGCAAGGGAGACAATCATAATGACGATTTAGGCTATCTTGGTGCCGATGTTCGCGCAGGTCGGGCTGACCTTCGCGTTGTTGTTCTGGATGAGCGTGCTGCGCCTGCGTGCCCTTCGTCTTGGAGGAGTGCAGCCGCAAGACGTGGCGTTGCGCGAACCCAATTGGCCACCGCGCGTCTTGCAGGTGGGCAATGCCTTTCACAACCAGCTCGAGCTGCCGGTGCTGTTCTACACGGTCGTTCTGCTCGCGCTTGTAACCGAGACGCTCGACACGGTTCTCCTGGTGCTGAGTTGGATGTTCGTGCTGTCGCGGTTGGTCCACGCCTACATTCACGTCACCAGCAACCGGCTCGACCGCCGCACCGCCGTGTTCCTCGTGGGGGCCATCGCGCTCCTCCTCATGTGGGTGATTGTCATCGCCCGCTTCCTCTTGCTTGCTGCCACCTGATGACGCCTGGGGCACGGGTGCTTGGGGCCATCGAGGTGCTGGCCGATATCGAGACGCGCAAGCGTCCGGCGGCAGAGGCCTTGAAGGATTGGGGACTGGCTCACCGTTTCGCAGGCTCGGGCGACCGGGCGGCGATCGGCAACCTCGTCTTCGACGCGTTGCGCGCGCGTGCCTCGAATGCTTACGCCATGGACGAGGACGGCGCCCGGGCGCTTGTGCTCCGCACCCTGGTCCAGAGCTGGAAGGAGACGCCCGAGGCGGTCGCCGCTCTCGCTGATGGCAGCCGGCATGCGCCGCAGCCATTGTCCGTTGCCGAGCTTGCCGGGCTCAAGCGCAAGATTCCGCCCGATGCTCCCGCCCCTGTTCGCGGCGACTTTCCGGAGTGGCTCGCGCCGGAATTCGAGCGCGCCTTCGGGGCAAGCGCGGCAGAGGAGGGGGCGGCGCTTGCCTTGCGCGCGCCGATCGACCTCAGGGCCAACACGCTGAAAGCCTCGCGCGAGAAGGTGCTGAAGGCGCTGCGCCGATTTGGCGCGTCGCCGACGACCCATTCTCCCCTTGGTGTCCGGATCGTGCAGGGGCCCGGGCCCGCCAAGAGCCCCCATGTCGAGGCCGAGCCCGGTCACGGCAAGGGCTGGTACGAGGTCCAAGACGAGGGCTCGCAGCTTGCCACGCTTTTATCAGGCGCCGGACCGAAAGAGCAGCTCATCGACCTGTGCGCCGGCGCCGGGGGCAAGACCTTGGGTCTCGCGGCGGCGATGGAGAATACCGGCCAGCTTTATGCCTATGACGCAGACCGCTTGCGGTTGCGGCCCATCTTTGAGCGGCTGAAGCGCGCAGGCGTGCGCAATGTCCAGGTGCTTCCGGCTGGAGACAAGGAGGCGCTTGGGGCCCTCCAAGGGAAGATGGACCGCGTGGTCATCGATGCGCCCTGCACCGGATCGGGCGTGTGGCGGCGGAGGCCGGATGCCAAATGGCGGCTTGCACCTCCGATGCTCGGGGCGCGCCTCGCCGAGCAGCGGGAGGTGCTTGATCAGGGGGCCAAGCTCGTGAAGCCGGGCGGCCGGCTCGCCTATATCACCTGCTCCGTCCTTCCGCGCGAGAACCGCGACCAGGTTGACGCCTTCCTCGCCCGGCAGCCGGAGTTCAAGCTTGTCCCTTGGCGCGCGGTTTGGGAGGCGGTGCTGTCCAGCACGCCGCTGCCCTCGGTCGACGGCTCGGAGGGGGCCTTGCTGATGACACCATTGCGCCACGGCACCGACGGCTTCTATGTGGCTCTGCTCGAACGCGCGAGCTAAGAGCCGGCGCTTCGATTTCGCCTTTCGCAGTGCAACGTGCCGCTAGGCAACGGCTTGTGAAAAAAATCGGGCGCGACGCCATTAGCACTTGAAATTGGTGGACGAGTTGCTGAAATGACTCGGCGCTTTTTGGCGGGCGCAGAATTGGCGATTGTCGCACGGCGGTCCGCGAAAGGTTGGAGGGGGACCCAAATCCCATGAACTTGTTGCTCGGCGAGCCGGAAGAGCCGCCCAGTTGCCAAACGGCAACAACACTCCTCGCTAAGCCTCATCTTCGTATCAACTCCAAGTCACCCGTGACGGTCCCGCCTCTCGGTGCGCTCTCTGCGCGCCTGGAGCGCTTCCCGGCCGGGCCGCTGACGCGTGCCTTCCGCAAGCGCTACTTCCCGGAGGTGGAGCTCGCCGAATGGAACGACTGGCGCTGGCAAGCCAGACGCCGCATCCGCACCCTGGCCGAGCTTGAGCGCGTTTTCCAGCTGTCGGAGGACGAGCGCGACGCCGTGATCCGCCATGAGGGATCGCTGCCGCTCGGTATCACGCCCTATTATGCAAGCCTGATGAGCCGGGAGGATCCGCTCGAGCCGCTGCGGCGCACCCATATTCCCGTCGGCACCGAATATCTGAAGACCCCCGGCGAGGCCGACGACCCGCTCGGCGAGGACGGCCACAGCGTGGTGCCGGGACTGGTGCACCGTTACCCTGACCGCGTGCTGTTTCTCGCGACGGGCTTCTGCTCGACCTATTGCCGCTACTGCACACGCTCGCGTATGGTAGGGGAGCCCGGCGGCGACTATTCCTTCAGCCGGCCGCAATGGGAGCAGGCGCTCGATTATATCGCCGAGCACACGGAAGTCCGCGACGTGCTTCTGTCGGGCGGCGATCCCCTCACCCTTTCCGACGAGCGGCTGGACTATCTGCTGGGGCGCCTGCGAGCTATCAAGCATGTGGAATTTGTGCGGCTGGGCACCAAGGTGCCGGTGGTTCTGCCGATGCGCATCACCCGCGCGCTGATCCGCGTCTTGAAGAAGCACCATCCCTTGTGGATGAGCCTGCATTTCACCCATCCTTCCGAGCTCACCCCTGAGGTGACCGAAGCCACGGCCAGGCTCGCGGATACCGGCATCCCGCTCGGCAGCCAGACGGTTTTGCTCAAGGATATCAATGACGAAGTGGAAATCCTGAAGACGCTCTATCATGGGCTTCTGATGCGCCGTGTGCGGCCCTATTACCTCTATCAATGCGACCCGATCACTGGCTCCTCGCATTTCCGCACCAGCGTCGATAAGGGGCTAGAGATCATGCAAGGACTGCGCGGCCACACCACGGGCTACGCCGTACCGACCTATGTGATCGACGCGCCGGGCGGTGGCGGCAAGATTCCGCTTCTGCCGGACTATGTGCTCGGCCGCGAGGGCGACGACCTCATCCTGCGCAACTTCGAGGGCAAGACCTATCGCTATACCGATCCGCAAGGGACGGTAGGTGCCGATCGGGCCGTCAGCGCCGGGACGCTCTGATGCGTGTCGCTCTCGTCTACGATCTGCGCGACGACTATTGCGCGCTTGGGCATTCCGAGGAGGAGATCGCCGAGTTCGACAGCGTCGAGACCATTGACGAGCTGGCGGGCGCGCTTGAAGCGCTCGGCTGCGCGGTTGAGCGGGTCGGGCGCGGGCAGGCGCTTGCCACGCGGTTCGTTCAGGGCGACCGCTTCGACCTCGTCTTTTCTATTGCCGAAGGGCTGAGGGGCCGGTCGCGCGAGGCGCAGGTGCCTGCGCTATGCGAGCTGTTCGACCAGCCTTATCTCTTCTCCGACCCGCTGACCATGGCCGCGTCCCTCGACAAGGCCGTGGCCAAACGGCTGGTGCGCGACGCCGGCGTACCGACGCCGGCTTTTGCCGTGGCGCAGGCAAGCGCAAGCGAGCTCTCTGGCTGGAACCATTTCCCCGCCTTCGTGAAGCCGCTCGCCGAAGGCACTGGCAAGGGCTGTGAAGCGGCGTCGCTCGTGCGTTCTGCAAGCGAGCTCCAAGCGGCGGCCACGCGCGTGCTCACGCGCTATGCCCAGCCCGCGCTGGTGGAGTCTTATCTCGAAGGGCGCGAATTCACCGTCGGCATCGTCGGCAATGGCGCTGATGCGCGGGTGATTGGCGTGTGCGAGATACTGCTGAGAGAGCAGGCCGAGGCCAATGTCTATTCGCTGCACAACAAGGAGCTGTGCGAGGAGCTGGTCATCTACAGCCCGGCCGACGACTCGGGAGCGCGGCTCGCAGAGGAGCGCGCCCTTGCCGCCTATCATGCGCTTCAGTGCCGGGACGCGGCGCGCATCGACTTCCGCTCCGATGCTCAGGGCGAGCCCTATTTCCTCGAGGCCAACCCCCTCGCTGGCCTGAACCCGCACCATTCCGATCTGCCGATACTTGCCGCGCAGAATGGCGTGCCCTTTGTCGAGCTGATCGCCATGATCCTTGATGCAGGCGCGGCCCGCTACGGGCTGGTTCGGGAGCCCTTGGAGCGGCGGCGGAGACGCGCCTGATGGCGGCGGGGACCCGCGGCTTTGTCCCCGTCCTGCATGCGGCGACCCATGATCGTCCCGACGAGATCGACACGCTGACGGCTGCGCATGCGGTGGCGGACGCGCTGCGTGCGCTCGGCTTTGCCACAGAGATCATTGGCGTCGACCTGGATCTCCGAGCGCTTGAGGCCTTGCCGCAGCGGCGCCCGCTCACCGTCTTCAACCTCGTCGATGCGGTTCGTGGGGACGGCCGGCTCGCGCCCATGATCCCGGCCGTGCTGGATGGACTAGGGCTCGCCTATACAGGCGCACGCACCAGCGCCTGGCTTGAGACCCTTTCCAAGATCGCCACCAAGCTCAAGCTCGCCGACTGTGGCCTCCCCACGCCGGCCTGGTCGGAAGACGGGGAGGGGCTCGACGCGGCGGCATGCGTGATCGTCAAGCCCGTGTTCGAACACGGCTCGCTGGGACTGGACGACAGTTCTGTGGTCAAGGGCGCCGATGCCGCCCAAGCGACAAGAGCGCGGGCGTTGCGATGGAAGACGGAGCATTTCGCGGAAATTTACGTCGAGGGACGTGAGTTCAACCTCGCGCTGATCGAGCGCGACGGCGCGCCCGAGGTGCTGCCGATCGCCGAGATCGTGTTCGAAGGCTTCAGCGCCGCCCGCCCACGCATCGTGGGCTACGACGCCAAATGGATGCCGGACAGCGCGACCTATATCGGCACGCCGCGCCGGTTCGGGCTTGAAGCCGACGCGCCCAAGCTAGCGGCCACGCTCAAGCGCCACGCCCGCGCCTGCTGGACCTGCTGTGGTCTGACGGGCTATGCCCGGGTCGATTTCCGCGTGGATCGCGAAGGCACGCCCTTCATCCTCGAGGTCAACGTTAATCCTTGCCTCAGCCCCGATGCGGGCTTTGCCGCGGCGGCTGCTGCTGCCGGGCTCACCTATGGGGCGATGGTCGGCCACATTGTCCAAGCTTCGCTCGGGGTCTTGCAAGCTACCGCCTGACATGTCAGGTCCGTGACATGCCTCGCTTGTGCCATGCTCCGCATCCGTAAAGTGGCCGATGCCACGACGGCCGTGAACCGCGCTGCCATCGAGGCTGCGCAGACGATCATGCGCGAGCAGTTCCCGCGGATGCCGGACTACGACGTCGTCAAGCTGCCGGACCAGCTCTCCAACCCGCTGAAACACCGCTTCGTGTCGCGGCTGTTCGTCGCCGAGAATGCGCGGGACCAGACCCTCGGCTTGGCGCTCCTGCTGTATGCACCCGACCTGGACTTTTGTTATTTGGAGCTGATCTCCACGGCGCTTGGCCGCACCGGGCACGGCATCGGGGCCACGCTGTATGAGCGGGTGCGCGAGGAGGCCCGGGCGCTCGGCACCCAGCTCTATTTCGAGAGCCTGCCGGACGATCCGGCCCTTAGCCCCAACCCCGAGGTCAGGGCCAGTAACGCCAACCGGCTCAAATTCTACGAGCGCTATGGCGCGCGGCCGATCATCAACACCGCCTATGAGACGCCGGTGACGCCGGGGACCACGGACCCGCCTTACCTCCTGCTCGATCCCCTCGGCTCCAACGCTCTGCCCGGTCGCGACAAGCTCAAGAAGATCGTGCGTGCCATCCTCGAGCGCAAATATGGATCGCCGCCGGACTATGTGCAGACGGTGGTCGAACTCGATCAAAGACGAGCCGATTGCCTTACGCGAGCCGCGCTATATCAAGTCGAGGCGGGCGCCGAAGGGTGAGGTCCGTGCCGCGGCCGAGCCGCGCATCGTGCTCGTGCTCAATGACGACCATACCATCCATCACGTGCAGGAGCGGGGGTATGTGGAGGCTCCCGTGCGCATCCGCTCCATCCTCACCGAGCTCGACGCCTCGGGTCTGTTCGAGAAGGTGCCGGCGAAGCGCTTCTCCGACCGCCACATCCGCGCCGTGCACGATGGGCGGCTGGTGGATTACATCCGCAAGGCTTGCTTCATGGCCGGCTCGAACAAGTCGATCTACCCTTACGTGTTCCCGACGCGAAATCCAGCTCGCCCCCCAAAGGACGAAACCGTGCTCGCCGGCTATTACTGCATTGACACCTTCACGCCGCTTAACCAGAACGCCTATCTCGCCGCCCGCTCGGCGGTGGACTGCTCGCTTACGGCGGCGGAGAAAGTGCTGGAGGGCGCGGACCTCGCTTATGCGCTGGTGCGGCCGCCGGGCCACCACGCCGAGACGCGCACCTTCGGCGGTTTCTGCTATTTCAACAACGCGGCGATCGCGGCGAACTTACTCTCGCGCTACGGCAGGGTCGCGATCTTGGACATCGACTATCACCACGGCAACGGACAACAGGAGATCTTTTATTCACGCTCCGACGTGCTCACCGTCTCGATCCATGGGCATCCGAGCTTCGCCTACCCTTATTTCACCGGGTTCCGCGACGAGACGGGGATCGGTCCGGGGGCGGGATACAATCTGAACATTCCGCTGCCGGAACAAATCACGACCGAGCAACACAGGAACGCCGTGGCGGAAGGCTTGCGGCGAATCAGGCGGTTCGCGCCGGCGTTTCTCGTCGTGTCAGCTGGGTTCGACACGGCGCGTGGCGATCCGACCGGTACCTGGCCCAACCGCGCGCGCGATTTCGAGCGGCTCGGGCAGATGATCGGCGAGCAGGGCTACTCCACCCTCGTAGTCCAGGAGGGCGGCTACCGGGTGCGCACGCTCGGCGCCAATGTGCGCACCTTCTTCGACGGGCTCGTGACCGGGTATTCGGCGGCGCGGCAGCTGGCACCTGCCTTGAACCGGGCGGCGGCCATGCCGAGGGGCCCCGCGCGCAATGGCGGCCTCGAATGGCGGAGCGCGGTGATGCCCCACGATGTGGGGCGCATTCGTTCGCTCGTCGCGAGCACCGGCTTCTTCAATCCAGCGGAGGTGGACATCGCCGCCGAGCTCGTGTCCGAACGCCTCACCAAGGGCATCCGCTCCGGCTACCACTTCATTCTCGCCGAGCGCGGCAGCGGGCTTGTCGCTTACGCCTGTTACGGGCTGATCGAGGGAACTAAAGGTTCCTTCGATTTGTATTGGATTGCGGTGGCGCCGGAGGAGCAGCGGAAGGGCCTCGGTCCCCAGGTGTTCGCCCGCGCTGAAGCCGCCATGCACAAGGCCGGCGCCAAGCACATCTATGTGGATACCTCCACCTCCGATCGGTATGCGAGCACGCGCGGCTTCTATCAGCGCATGGGCTTCCACGAGGAGGCGCGGCTGCCGGACTTCTACGGACCGGGCGACGGCAAGGTCATCTATGTGAAGGCGAGCCGGGATCCAGACTCGAAGGCTCCGAATTAGCCGTTCTGAATTCGGGCTCATGCCGGAATGACGAGGCGGGCCATTGCCGACTCGGACGTGTTCCGCTAACCAGCGCCATGACGCCCGACAAGGTTCTCATCGTCGATTTCGGGGCTCAATACACCCAGCTCATCGCGCGCCGTGTGCGGGAGGCGGGCGTCTATTCCGAGATCGTGCCTTTCGACCGGGTTGAAGCCGCGCTTAAGCCGGTTCTGCCCAAGGCCATCATCCTGTCGGGCGGCCCCGCCAGCGTGCATGAGACCGGCACGCCGCGCGTACCGCAGGCGGTGTTCGACGCTCAAGTCCCCGTACTCGGCATCTGCTATGGCGAGCAGGCCATGGTGGCGGCGCTGGGCGGCCAGGTCGAAGGCGGACACACACGCGAGTTCGGCCGCGCCGCGATTGAGGTCACCGGCGCGACGCCATTGTTCGACGGCGTCTGGCAACCGGGGGGGCGCGCACCGGTGTGGATGAGCCATGGCGACCGAGTGACCAAGCTACCGCCGGGCTTCCGCGCCGTCGCCGTGTCCGACGGCGCGCCCTTTGCCGCCATCGCCGACGATGCGCGCCGCCTCTATGGCGTCCAGTTTCATCCCGAGGTGGTGCATACGTCGGACGGAGCCGCGCTCATCACGAACTTCGTGCGGAGGATCGCGGGCTGCCCGGGCGACTGGACCATGGCGCAGTTCCGCACGACCGAGACCGCCAAGATTAAAAAACGGGTGGGGCAGGGGCGCGTCATCTGCGGGCTCTCGGGCGGGGTCGATTCCGCCGTGGCGGCGCTTCTGATTCATCAGGCGATCGGCGCCCAGCTCACCTGCATTTTCGTCGACCACGGGCTGCTCCGCCAAAACGAGGCGCGCGAGGTCGTTGACCTGTTCCGCGGCCATTACAACATCCCGCTCGTGGCGGTCGATGCGGGCGCACGGTTTCTCATCGCGCTCAACGGCGTCGCCGATCCGGAGGAGAAGCGAAAGATCATCGGCCGCCTGTTCGTCGAGGTGTTCGAGGAGGAGGCGGAGAAAGTGGGCGAGGTCGATTTTCTCGCACAAGGCACGCTCTACCCCGACGTGATCGAAAGCATTTCCTTCACCGGCGCCCCCTCGGTCACTATCAAGTCCCACCATAACGTGGGCGGACTGCCTGAGCGCATGCGGCTCAAGCTGATCGAGCCTCTGCGCGAGCTGTTCAAGGACGAGGTGCGCGCGCTCGGCCGTGAGCTTGGATTGCCGGGAGCCTTCGTCAACCGTCATCCCTTCCCGGGACCAGGGCTTGCCATCCGCGTTCCGGGCGAGGTCACCGAGGAGAAGCTTGCGATCTTGCGCCAGGCCGACGCCATCTATCTCGACGAGATCAGGAGGGCCGGGCTGTACGACGTGATCTGGCAGGCTTTCGCCGTGCTCTTGCCTGTCCGGACGGTCGGGGTGATGGGCGACGCGCGCACCTACGACTATGCGTGCGCGCTGCGCGCCGTCACTTCCACCGACGGCATGACCGCCGACTATTACGACTTCTCCCACGAGTTTCTGGGGGCCACCGCGGGGCGCATCATCAACGAGGTGCGCGGCATCAACCGCGTCGTCTACGACATCACCTCGAAACCACCGGGCACCATCGAGTGGGAGTAGGCCATCACTCCGTTTGCCATTGAAGGGGTGGGCCCCTAAGCTTTGCCTCGGATTGAAAGGCCAAAAGGTCAATAAGGGGGGTGGAATATGAATTTCGACTTCAAGCAATTCTATTTGACGGCACAAGGCCGCGTGAACCGCAAGCAGTGGTGGCTTCGGCTCGTGATTCCGTTTTTCATCATCGGCGTTGTCCTGACCCTAATCGACATTGCGATCGGCACCTACAGCTCGCAAAACGGGGGTGGGCTGCTGAGCGGGCTATTCGGCCTCGCGGTGCTCATCCCCTCGATCCTAGTCGACATCAAGCGCTGGCATGACCGGGACAAGTCGGGATGGTGGATGTTGATCCTCCTCGTGCCGATCATCGGCGCGATCTGGTTCCTGATCGAGCTTGGCTTCCTGGTGGGCACGCCGGGGCCGAACCGCTTCGGTCCGCCGGCGATGGACTGACGTTAGGGTGTCCGCGCGCGCTGAGGCAAGGCCATGACGCTCCTCATCTTCGGCATCCTCGTCCTGGTAGGCATTCATCTTATACCGGCCTGCGGAGACATCCGCGAGCGGCTGATCGGCCGGCTTGGCGAGACGGGCTACCGAGTCCTCTTCTCGCTCGTCTCGACCTTGGGGCTGGTGCTGATCGTCGGTGGTTTCGCGCGGGCGCCAGTCATCCAGGTCTGGAGTCCACCCGACTGGACGCGCTACGTGGCGATGGCCCTCATGCTCCCGGTGTTCGCTCTGCTGATCGCAGCCTATGTGCAGGGGCAGATCAAGGCGAAGCTCCGCCACCCCTTCCTTGCTGCCATCAAGTTCTGGGCGCTTGCCCATCTGATCGCCAATGGCGACCTCGCCTCGATCATCCTGTTCGGCTCGTTTCTCGCCTACGCGGTGTTCGACCGCATTACCCTCAAGCGGCGCGCCGCGACGGGGCTCGTCACGGTCCCAGACGTAGGAGCGGTCCGCAACGACGTCATCAGCGTCGTGGGCGGACTTCTGCTCTACGTCGTCTTTTTAGTGTGGCTGCATCCACTCCTGATCGGCACCTCGCCGCTGCACTAGGCGGACAGCTTATGCGGGGAATCAGGCTCCTGCGGCTTTTTTGCACTGCAAGAACCTCCTATATCTGCCATAACAGCAGCCCTTAAACCTTCCTCTCTTCAGGGAGCGTTGCGCAACGTGTCCGACGAATTCGCTTCGAAGCGGGTCACCGCACCGGATATTGCCAAGCGAAAAGGCGGCGCGCCGATCGTAGCGCTCACCGCTTATCACGCGCACACGGCTCGTATAATCGACCCTTATGTCGACCTTCTGCTCGTGGGCGACTCCCTCGGCATGGTGATGCATGGCTATGAGACAACCGTGCCGGTGCCGCTGGAGCTCATGATCATGCACGCTCAGGCCGTGGTGCGCGGCTCCAGCAGGGCGCTCGTCGTCGTCGACATGCCTTTCGGCTCCTATGAGGAGAGCCCGGCCGTCGCTTTCCGCAACGCGGCGCGCGTGCTGAAGGAGACCGGCTGCGGCGCAATCAAGATCGAGGGCGGCGCGCATATGGCCGAGACCATCCGCTATTTGACCCAGCGCGGCATCCCGGTGATGAGCCATATCGGCATGACCCCGCAGGCCGTCAACATGATCGGCAGCTTCAAACCGCGCGGCCGCTTCCGTTCCGAATGGGCCGAATTCGAGGAGGACGCACGCGCGGTCGCCGAGGCGGGCGCCTTCGCCGTGGTCCTCGAGGCGCTGGCCGAGCTGCTCGCCGCGCGCATCACCAAGCAGATTCCGATCCCTACCATTGGCATCGGCGCGTCGGCCGAATGCGACGGACAGATCCTCGTGCTCGAGGACATGCTCGGACTGTCCCCGCGCGTGCCAAAATTCGTCAAGGAGTATGCGGAGATCGGCGCTGCCATCGAGGACGCCGTGAAGGCCTTTGCAGGAGAAGTGCGTGCCCGTACCTTCCCGTCCGACGAATACACCTATCCGATGTTCGACGAGCCGGCGAAAGTCACGAAAAAGACCAAAATGACAGGCAGTTAGCCTGTTACGAGCATGCACTTTCTCCTCAATCGGCGAAGCTCCTTCGGGCAGTTTGCCTTGCGCGAGCAGAACGCCTTCACTATAGGGCGGGAAGGAAGGGCCGACGCTCGGCACATTCTAATTCGTCCTGTCACCGATACGAGCCCACCGACGATGACCGACCGTGATTTCTTTCGCGAGGTAGACGAGGCTGTCCGCCAAGACCGTTACAAGCGGCTCTGGGACCGGTATGGCATCCATGCCCTCGTGCTGGCGACTTTGATCGTCGCGGCGGTCGCGGGCTACAAGGGCTGGTCGTATTGGCAGGAGCGCAAGGCGCAGGAGGCCGGCGACGAGATGAGCGACGCCCTGATGTTGGCAGCGGGCGGCGATAAGGCTAAGGCGAATGAAATCTTCATGCGGCTGGCGAAGCAGGGGCCAAGTGGCTACCAGACGCTGGCGCGCTTCCAGCTCGCGGTGGCAGCGGTGGAAGCCGGCGACATCGACAAGGCGGTCGCCACCTATGACGGACTCGCCAATGACGGCAACGTCGATCCGATCCTGCAAGGCAATGCCGCCATTCAGGCCGGGACACTGAAGCTTGATACCGCCGATTATGCCGAGATGGAGCAGCGCTTGCGTAAGCTCGCCGATGGCAACAGCCCGTGGCGTTATTCGGCGCGCGAGCTGCTCGGCCTTTCCGCCTATAGGCTCAATAACATGGTGGAAGCCGAGAAGCAGTTCAACGCGCTGATTGGCGACCAAGGCACGCCGTCGAATTTGCGTGAGCGCGCCAATATGATGGTCAGCCTTATCGTGGGTGTGCCGCAGGCGTTGAGCACCACGGCGAAGTAAGATCGAAGGTGGCTCAAACGTGAGCCGGGGTCGAAAGCGGGGAATTGACTCGGCCGCTTGCGAGCGCAGGGCTGCTCGCGGTGCTCGCCATTAGCCTGTGCGGCTGCACGAGCCTTCCCTCGATCAAGAATCCGTTCAAGAAAGCGGAGCCGAGGCTGCCCGGCGAGCGCATCGCGGTCATCGCCGAGGACGACGTCAGTAATATCGATAAGAGCGCCGGCAAGCCCATCACGCTTCCGCCTCCCGTGACGAATCCCTCCTGGTCGCAGCCGGGCGGCGTGCCGGCGAACAATTTCGGCAATCTTGCGCTGGGCAACAGTCCGCAGAAAGTCTGGTCCGCCAGTGCCGGCACCGGGTCGTCGTCGAAGGGCCGCTTGACCGCGGTTCCGCTCGTCGCCGGGGGCAAGGTGTTCACGCTGGACGCAGCCGGCACAGTCTCGGCCTTTGCGTCGACCAGCGGTGCCACGCTCTGGTCGACGAGCGTGACGCCGGAGCACGAAAAGCGGGTCGAGGGCTTTGGCGGCGGGATTGCGCTGGACGGCAAGCTCTATGTCGCCACGGGCTATGGCACCGTCGTTGGCCTCAATCCCGACGACGGCGCCGTGGTGTGGTCGAAAAAGATGGGTGACCCGATCCGAAGCTCGCCCACGGCTACCGGAGGCAAGATCTATTTCGTGTCGACTGACAATCTTCTGCATTGCCTTAGTGCCACCGACGGCGCGGAGCTTTGGAGCGCGCGCGGTCTGCCGCAAGCGGCTACGCTGCTTTCCAACGCAAGCCCCGCGGTCGGCCAAAGCGTCGTAGTGGCACCGTTCCCGGCCGGCGATGTCGCAGCCTATCAGATCGGTGACGGAAAGCAGGCCTGGACCCAGTCGCTGACGCGGACAAGCGAGACGACCGCCTCGGGCATCCTTGCCGATCCTGCGCGACCCGTCATCGATCACGGCGTGGTGTTTGCGGTCAGCCATGGCGGCAAGATGATCGCGTCCTCGGAGGCCACGGGCGACCGGCTATGGACGCGGAATCTCGCCAGCACGCAGATGCCCTGGGTGGCAGGCGATACGGTTTATGTGGTGGACGTCACCGGCAAGCTGCTGGCGCTTACCAGGGCCGATGGCAAGCTGCGCTGGTTGGTCGACCTTCCCGCAAGCTCGCGCTGGAGTGGACCCGTTCTCGCCGGCGGCAAGCTGTGGCTCGTATCGGCGGATGGACTCTTGATCGGAGCCGATGCAAAGACGGGCGAGGTGGTAAGCAAGGTCGATCTCGGCACCGAGGTCTTCGTCTCGCCCATTGTTGCGGAGGGGCGCATGTATATTCTGACGGACAACGCCCGGCTGATCGCCCTCAACTAACACGGAGCCGGCGGCAGCCTCGGGTTTCCGACCAGGCGCCGCTTCTGACCAGCCCATGTTGTTCACCATCACCATCGTCGGACGGCCGAATGTCGGCAAATCCACGCTGTTCAACCGGCTCGCGGGCAAGCGGCTCGCCCTTGTCGACGACCAGCCTGGGCTCACTCGCGACCGGCGCGAGGCAGAGGCGAGCATCGGCGGCCGCATGGTGCGGCTCATCGATACTGCCGGGCTCGAAGCCAGCGAGGACGGTCTCACAGCCCGCATGCGCGAGCAGACTGTAGCGGCCATCGACCAGGCGGACCTCGTCCTCTTCCTCATCGACGCGCGGGCCGGCATCGTCGGCGCCGACGAGACCTTCGCCGAACTGGTGCGTCGCTCGGGCAAGCCGGTAATTGTCGCCGCCAACAAATGCGAGGGGCGCTTGGCGGAGCCCGGCGTCTTGGAGGCCTTTCGCGCTCGGCCTGGGCGAGCCCGCGCGCATCTCTGCCGAACATGGCACGGGCTTGAGCGATTTGGTCGAGACCATCGAGCAGCTCTACGGCGAGGCAGTGGCCCCCGAGAGCGACACGGATGACGAGATGGACGATGCCGAGCACCGCGGGCCCGAGCATCCTTTGCGCATCGCCATTGTCGGCCGGCCGAATGTCGGCAAGTCGACGCTTGGTGAACAGTCTGCTCGGGGAGGAGCGCCTGATTACCGGTCCCGAGGCCGGCATCACCCGCGACGCCATCGCCGTCGAGCTCGACTGGGAGGGCCGGTCCTTGCGCCTGTTTGATACCGCGGGGCTTAGGCGAAAGATGCGGATGGAGGGCAAGGCCGAGGAGTTGTCGGTCGGAGATACTTTGCGCGCGATCCGCTTCGCCGAGGTGGTCGTGCTGGTGCTCGACGCGGCTACTCCCTTCGAGAAGCAGGACCTGAAGATCGCCGATCTTATCGTCGAGGAGGGCCGCGCGCTCGTCGTCGCCGTAAACAAATGGGACCTTGTGCGCGAGTCCGCCAAACGGCTCAATGAGCTCAAGGAGACCTGCGAGCGCCTGCTGCCGCAAATCAGGGGCGTGCCGCTCGTGCCGATCTCGGCTCTTGAGTGGGCGCGGGCTCGACAAGCTCATGGCGGCGGTGTTCACCGCCGAGGAGCTGTGGAATAGGCGCCTGCCCACCCGCGCGCTCAATGAATGGCTACAAGCCGCGGTCGAAGCGCACCCACCTCCTGCCGTCTCGGGCCGGCGCCTCAAGCTCCGATACCTGACGGAGGCCAATGCGCGCCCTCCCACGTTCATCCTGTTCTGCTCGCGACCGAAGGCATTGCCGGAGTTGTATTCGCGGTATCTCGTCAACTCCTTGCGCGAGACGTTCGACATGAAGGGGGTGCCGATCCGGCTGCACCTGCGCCAGAGCAGCAATCCGTATCGCCCCTGAGGGGAAGGGGTGATGAGCGACAGCAGCGGCACGGAAGTCTATTTCTATCATCTGGAGCGGCAGACGCTCGAGGACATTTTGCCCGGGCTGCTCGAGCGCTCGCTCGAGCGGGGGTGGCGCGTCGGCGTGCAAGCGGCTAGCGAGGAGCGCGTCGAGGCACTCGACACGCTGTTATGGACCTATCGCGAGGACAGCTTCCTGCCCCACGGCACCTCCCGCGAAGGGCCACCGTCGGCGCATCCGATTTATCTCACCATTGGCGAGGGCAACCCAAACAATGCGCAAGTCCGCTTTCTTGTCGATGGGGCCGAGCTTGCCGATGCCAGTCCTTATGTCCGCGTCGTCTTCATGTTCGACGGGCGACATCCAGAGGCTGTGGCGCGCGCGCGCGAACAGTGGCAGACGGCTAAAGACAAAGGCCATGCGGTCAGCTATTGGCAGCAGGACGCGGACGGCCGCTGGCAGAAGAAGGCGTGAACGCTTCTTCGCGCGGGCATTAATCCTTTCATAGGGGCAAATCGGCGCCCCGCCTTGTGGCTGTCATTTCTGGCCGCTATAAGCCCACGAGATTTCAAAGTACTAGGGGGACCAGTGGCCATGGCCAGTGAAAGAACACTCATAATCATCAAGCCGGATGCCACGGAGCGGAATCTCACCGGGCAAATCACCGCGAGACTGGAGGCCGCGGGCTTGCGGGTCATCGCGCAGAAGCGCGTCTGGTGGAAGAAGAAGGACGCCAAGAAGTTCTACGAGGTGCACAAGGGCCAACCCTTCTACAAGACGCTCGTGGATTTCATGACCTCTGGTCCGATCGTGCTGAAGGTGCTGGAGGGGGACGACGCCATCGCCAAGACGCGCGACGTGATGGGCGCGACGAGCCCAGTCGATGCGGCGCCCGGCACTATCCGCAAGGATTTCGGCGTCAATATTGGACGCAACTCCATCCACGGCTCCGACAGCGCGGAGACGGCGAAGAAGGAAATCGCCGCCTGCTTCAAGAAGAGCGAGATCGTGGGGTAGCGCCATCCCGGTCATTCCCGCGCCGACTGGAAATCCACGGCCTGCCCGCTGATTGGTTTGCTCAGCCAACTCTGATCTATTTGGCGCTCGTGATAACGGGCTTGATGGCCTTGCATTGTCCATGCTCTGAAGAGCTGTTTGGAGACATCTGCGCTTCGGCGGTCGAACCCCCGCCATCAGAAAGCCGCACCGGGGCGTCAGGAAATCTTCCGGTCGTGCCCGGCGTGTGGCATTATAGTTGGCTAAAGCTGGGATCCTATTAGAACCGCTGGTTTTTTGGCGGTGGAGCAGGCAATGACGCGAATTGGCCGTCTTGCGCTAACCTTCTCCTGCGCGGCGTTGCTGGGCTCGCCTGTCTTGGCCGCCGAGCCCGACGGGCCTGCGACATTGATCACGCGCATCGAGGCCGTCCGCATCGCCGTCGAGGATCACCTTTCCACAAAGCTATCCGCGGCTCCCGGCGCCAGGAAGAGCGAGCAAGGCGCGCTCGTCGAATTCTACTCGGTACCTGACCAGCCTCTGCTCTGGGTCGACGAAAACGGCCTGACCGACCGGGCAAAGGCGGTCATGGAGGAGATCGGCAAGGCAGACGAATACGGTCTACGGCCCGCGGACTACAGTCTGCCCAAGCCCGCCAGCTTCAACCCCCATGACGCGTCCGCCGCGAATTGGCTCGCCGACGCCGAGATCAAGCTAAGCTTCGCCGTGCTCGGCTATGCGCGCGACGCGCGCGGCGGCCGCGTCGATCCTTCGCGGCTGTCGGACAATCTCGATCCAACCCTTGCCTTGCCCGATCCGCTGGAGGTGATGGACTCGATCGCCATCCGCGCCGATCCCGCCGCCTACTTGCGCAGCTTCGAGCCCGATCACCCGCAGTTCGAGGCGTTGCGCCACATGCTGATCGAGCTCAGGGGCCGGGGTGGCAGCAAGGCCAGCAACGGCAAAGTCAACACGATCCTCATCAACATGGAGCGCTGGCGCTGGCTGCCCCACGACCTCGGGCCCTATTACGTCACCGTCAACATCCCTGAGTTCATGCTGCGCGTGGTGGAGGAAGGCAAGGTCGTCCATAACACCCGCGTCGTGGTGGGCAAGCCCGACAAGCAGACGCCGATCTTCAGCCAGGACATGCAGGAGATCGTCTTCAATCCCATCTGGAACGTGCCCAACTCCATCAAGACCGAGGAGCTCCTGCCCTATCTGAGCCAGGGAGGCGGCTTGTTCGGCGGCGGATGGGACACGCGGGTGCTCGAGAACCACAACCTGCACATCAACGTCGGCGGACGCGAAGTGAATCCTGCCTCGGTCGACTGGGGCCGCGTCGACATCCGCACCCTCAATATTTATCAGCCGCCAGGACCCGATAACGTGCTCGGCAACGTCAAGTTCGTCTTTCCCAACAAGCACGACGTCTACATGCACGACACGACGCAGAAGTTCCTGTTCGCGCAGCCGATTCGCGCCGAGAGCCATGGCTGCATGCGGGTGCAGAATCCGGATCAGTTGGCGACCTTGTTGCTCAAGCATGATCAGGGCTGGACGCAAGGGCGCGTCGCCTCGGCCATCGCCGGTGCCGGCGATCAGCACGTGAAGCTGCAGCAGACGATTCCCGTCTACATCACCTATTTTACCGCATGGGTGAACGAGGATGGGTCGCTAGCGACCTTCGGCGACGTTTACGGTCATGACGCACGCATGGCAGCCGCGCTGTTTGGGGGGGTCGTGGCGTTCGACACGCCGACCAACGACGACGAATCCGCCGTATTTCAGGGCAGACCGGGCAGTAAGCGGTCGCGTCGGAATGACGCTATGGGCGATGGCTTAGCGCGGTGGATGTCCGGGATTTCCGGTAACTGAAGACGTCAATGGCGGGTCTCAGGACCGGCTCATTGATGACGTGCCCGCGGCCTAAGGCTGCGAGAATGGCTCAGTCTTAAATGCTTTGGGCGTGACGAAACACACCCTCAGGATCGAAGCGCGCCTTGATGGCCTGCAGGCGCGGCAGGTTGGGACCCCAATAAGCTTCGCGCCAGTTTTGCAGGTCTGCATCGCAGTAATTCACATAAGCTGCCCCTGAAACATAGGGGCGCATCACCGCGTAGAGCCTTTGTATCTGCGCGAGCCGCCCAAGGACCATGGCGGGCTGCTGCCATAGCAGATCGTATTGGATGCAGCATATGGCATTCCGATAGGGGAAAGCGGTGTCTGGTGAGGCCGTGCGGGCAATCGCCCCGCCATAGGCGTAGAGCACTACAGTAAATTCGTCCGAACCAACGTGCTGCAAACCGTCGATAAGGGTCGCGATTCCATCCTCGCTGAGAAGGGAGAGCAGGACATCCGACTTGTCCTTTGAATACGTAAACTCATGGCGCCACCCCTCCGAAAAGTGATCGACCGCCTGCAGGAACGACATCGGCCTGATGCGGGGCGCTGTTTGGGCAGCCTCCGACGCAAGCAGGCTCCGCAGCTCCTGGCGCAATTGGTCAGCTGAGCCTACCGATTGACCTTCACAGCGAAGGCTGACCTTCCCTCCTGCGTCCATGCTGATCTTGAGCATGGACGTAATCGCATCAGGCGCGTTAGGAGCCCAGGCTTGCCAGGCCTTCACGACGTTGCGAGCACGGGCGGCCAGAAGCAGCCAAGAAATGGAAAAAACCACCACCCGGTTCAACGGGAAGATCTGCAAACGAAACCGCGTAGCAATGCCGAAGCATCCTCCTCCACCTCCGCGCGAGGCCCAAAACAAGTCCGCGTTTTGTTGAGGATCGGCGCTAATGATGCCGGCGTCCGGATCGGCGATCTCCAGGGACTTAAGGCTGTCGCACAGGAGCCCAAACTGGCGAGACAAGAGGCCGTATCCACCGCCAAGGGCGTGCCCGGCAACGCCGACCGTGGGACAACTGCCCGCTGATACTGCGTAGCCCCGCGCGCCGACGGCTTCGTAGATCGCGCCAAGCGAGGCACCAGGGCCGACGCTCACGGTCTCACTTGCCGTGTCGATATCAATCGCATTCATCATTCGAGTATCGATGACGACACTGTCGCTTTGCGAGAGGCCTTCAAAGGAATGGCCGCCGCTCCGCACCGCAAACGGAAGCTGATGCAGGCGCAGCCATTGGATCATGGTCGTCACCGCGTTTCGTGTCTTGCACATGGCGCGCAGCTTGGGTTCTAGCATTGTGCGATGGTTGTAGGCGGGCTGGTAATGCGCGAAGCGCCCATCCCTCGGGGTTAGCAAGAGCCTTCACTCTCTGGCAGAGAGGGAAGGGGCGGGGAGGGGGGCGCTGGCTGCAGCTCTCGCGCCGGAAAGCAACGCCGGGGCCAAGATGGCCGTTTTGACCAGGGCCTTCAGATAGTCTCGTCTGTTGATGCCTCGCCGTGACATCATGGCTTGCGCGACAGCGCGGCTTGCACCCGGGCGAGTACGTCTCTAGTCGCAACCACCCGCACCTCCGGCTTCGTCGAGGCATGGCGATGAATTCGCTGAGGCCTTTTGATCGCGCCTTGCGGTCGGCGTCGTTGGGGGGTGTCCAGATTGTCCTCCGGATCGGAAAATGCATAGAGGTGGGCGTGGGCGACGAAACTCAACGGGGAGCGCTTCCGGAGAGATGCAGATCGAGATTGTGCTCCAAATATAGCGCGCATCTCGTCTTCGGTCAGGCCGGGGTCAATAAGAAGCGTGTAGGCCAGTCCGGTGATTTTTCCAGACGATGCACTCGTACCGGCTTGGATAGGAAAGAGGAGCGCGTGCGGCGATGCGCTCACGCAAACCGGCGTTAAAGTGGTAGCGGCTGCCGAGGGTATCAGCCGGCACGATGAGGGTCGTGACCGGGAGTTCAAAGAGCCCGGGTGCGTCTGGAACGTCGCAAGCGAGATCGGATGCGGCGCATCGGACGGCGTGAGCTTGCGAGCGAACGCATCCGTGTCCGGGCTGCCGTTATGGAGAGAGTAAGGCCAGGAACAATTGGTGCCGTCCTCCGCATCGTCGAAACAATTGGGCACACTGGAATCGTAGGCGAACGCGAGGGTCTGCAATGCGGTGAAAAGGTGGTCGTTGTAGCTCAGGAAGGGGGCGCGAAATCCGATCACGTCTTTCGCGCCAAGGCCGAAGCGGGCATCGGTGAGCGTGGTCCGGCATGACGCGATCTCGGCGGTCCAATGCGCCACGCTCCAATTGCCTGTCTGACAGCAGTCTCTCTCGCGGGGAACCGCGCTGCCGCCGTTGAAATGATTCACAGTGTGATCGGCGATTTCGTGGCCCGCCGCGACAGCAAATCTCCATGCTGCGCGGTTGCGCCCGTTTTGGTCCTCACCTTTTTTGCCGCCGAAAACTCGCTTGTTGGAATCGACCATGTAGATGCTGGTGTCGAAGAAGGTGGCCCGGATTGGAGCCCCGTCGAAGTCGGCTGCGCTCCCAGTCCCCATGGGGTTGTGCTTGCCGGCATAATATTCGACGATGGACTTGATCCCGCCCACAGCGCTTGCGGCTTCCAAGCCGAAATTGTCGTCAAAGGTTATGGCGACGAATTGCGGCACCTCGGCCGGTTTAAGGCCCGCGGGAGGCATGCGCGACCAGGGCATTCCCCTCGAAGAGTGCGCGATGTTGCCGTCCGCGCCGCGGCTGCTTGCTTCGGTGAGTAATAGCACTGGCACGCCGACAAGCAGACTGATGAGAAGCAAAGCCGCTGCGGCTCGGTGTGGGCGCGTCGCGGTGAATAAGCGGCGGGCGTGTCTCAATCGGGTCCCTGCTTCCGAAGGCGAGTGATACCATATAGAAATCAACGGCCATCGCATACTGCGAGATATTAAAGTCGCGCGGGCCTCCGATTGATACGTGCTAGAGTGAACGGAGCCCGTCAGGAGCACCAGTATGAGTCTGATCGACACCCGCCGTCACCAGCTGTTTCCTGTGCTCGACGCGGGCCAAATCGAGACGGCCAAGCGGTTCGCGAGCGGGCCTGCGCGAGCGTTCGCTCCCGGCGAGCTCGTGTTCGACGTGGGCGAGAGTCATGCGCCGGCTTGGCTCGTGCTCAAGGGCTCGATCGATGTGGTGCGCCGAGACGCCTTTAATCGCGAGGCGGTGATCACCAGCCATCACGCGGGACAATTCTCGGGCGAGGTGAGCCAGCTTGCAGGGCGCCAGTCGCTCGCTTCGGGCCGGGCCGGCGCGGAAGGCTGCACCGCACTGCCCTTCGACGCCACGCATGTGCGGGCGCTGATGATCGGCTCTGCCGAGGTTGGCGAAATCATGATGCGCGCTTTCATCCTTCGGCGTATGGGGCTTCTCGAGGAGGGCGGCGTCGGCTCGGTGCTGATCGGCGTTCCGGGCACCGCGGACCTCGTGCGGTTGCAAGGATTTCTCGGTCGCAACGGTTATCCCTGCACGGTACTCGACGCCTCGAGTGACGCCGAAGCCCGCGCCGTGATCGAACAGTCTGGCGTGTTGCCGGAGGAGCTGCCGATCATGCTTTGCCCGAATGGCACCCTGCTAAGACGGCCTAGCGACGCAGAGGCCGGGGCCTGTGTCGGCATCACCCCTGAGCTCGACCCGAATACGGTCTATGACGTGGCCGTGGTAGGCGCCGGTCCCGCGGGGCTTGCGGCTGCGGTCTATGCCGCGTCCGAGGGCCTGTCCGTTCTCGTGCTCGACAGCCGCGCCTTTGGCGGACAAGCGGGCGCCTCGGCGCGCATCGAGAACTATCTCGGCTTTCCCACCGGCATCTCCGGCATGGGCCTTGCCGGCCGCGCCTTCAACCAAGCGCTGAAATTCGGCGCCGAGATTGCCATCCCTCTCGAAGTGGCGCGGCTCGATTGCGGCGGATCGGCCGGGAGTTGCGGCGAGGCCCTCAAGCTCGAGCTCACCAACGGCAATGCTGTACGCGCCCGCACCGTGGTGGTGGCGTCCGGCGCGCGCTACCGCCGGCCCCCGATCGAAAATCTGCCCATTTTTGAGGGCGTCGGAGTGTCCTACTGGGCCTCGCCCGTCGAGGCGAAATTGTGCGAGGGCGAGGAGGTTGCGCTGGTCGGCGGCGGCAATTCGGCCGGTCAGGCGGTGGTGTTCCTCGCGCCCAAAGTGAGGCAGCTTCATCTCGTGGTGCGCGGGGACGGACTGGAAGCTTCCATGTCCCGCTATCTTATGGAACGCATCGCGGCGCTGCCCAATGTGGAGCTGCACACCCATACCGAGGTGGTGGGGCTGGAAGGCGACGAGGCAAGCGGCCTCACGGGCGCGGTGTTCCGCGACCGCGCCACGGGCGAGACGCATGCCTGCCCGCTTCGCCATCTCTTTCTGTTCATCGGCGCCGACCCAAATGCCGCCTGGCTCGAGAATTGTGTCGCGGTGGACAGCAAGGGCTTCGTCGTCACCGGAGCGAAGTTCGGCGAGGGCGTTGGCGTCGCCGATCGCGCCGTATTGCCACTCGAGACGAGCTGGCCCGGCGTGTTCGCCATCGGCGATGTGCGGGCGGGCTCGACCAAGCGCGTGGCGGCGGCAGTGGGCGAGGGCGCGGCCGTGGTGGCGCAAATCCACAGCGTGCTGGCCGCCAACGCCTGATGTCATGCAGGGTTCGCGCCCGCCCATGAGACAGTTCCCTCTAGCCAAGGTCTATCAGCTGATCGAGCCCGGGCCCGTGGTCCTGCTCACGACCGCTGCGAAGGGCCGCGCCAACGTCATGACCATGTCCTGGCACATGATGGTGGATTTCGAGCCGCCGCTCATCGCCTGTATCGTCAGCGAGGGAGACTACAGCTTCGCCGCGTTACGGGCGACCGGGGAATGCGGGATCGCGATCCCTGCTCTGCGACTGGCGCCCAAAGTGGTGAAGGTAGGCAATTCGTCGGGCCGCGACATCGACAAATTTGCGGCCTTTGGCCTCACGCCCGTCGCGGCCGAGCGCGTCAAGGCGCCGCTCATCGAAGAATGCATGGCCAATCTCGAATGCAAGGTGACCGATACGAGCCTCGTTGGCCGCTACAACCTTTTCATCCTCGAAGTGGTCAAGGCCTGGGCTGATGCCAAGCAGAAGAATGCCAAGACCATCCACCATCATGGCTACGGCACGTTCGTGGCGGACGGCAGCACGCTCAAGCTGACATCGAAGATGCGGTGATGCGGCGCCAGAGGTAAGCTGGGTTAGCTGAGCGCGCGGATCTTGAAGGGGAGGCCACCCTTGGGGCAGAGCGTCACCGTGGCGTGGATCTTCGCCGGCACCGGTCCCACATATTCCGGCGTGAATCTCCGCAGCAGCTGCACCAGCGCGAGCGTATTCTCGATCTGCGACAGCGCTCCTCCGATGCAGGCGCGCTTTCCCGCCGCGAAGGGCAGGTAGCTGTATTTCACCCGCTTCTTGCTCCGCTCCGGCGCGAAGCGCTCGGGATCGAACTTCTCCGGCTCGTCCCAATATTTTGGGCTGTGATGGGCGATATAGGTGAGGATCACCACCTTGTCGCCGGCCTTGATCTTGTGGCCCTCGATCTCGTCGTCGCCCGCGGCGATGCGGATCAACGCCCAGATCGGCGGGAACAGCCGCATGGTCTCCTGGATGACCATTCGCGTGAAGCCGAGCTGCTGCACCTGTTGCCACTCCGGATCGCGCTCGCCGCACACGGCGCGCGCCTCGGCGCGGATACGTTCGAGCGCCTCGGGGTGCATCGACAAGAGATAGAGCGACCAGGCGAGTGTCAGCGCCGTAGTCTCGGTGCCGGCCCAGAGATATTGCTTCATCTCGTCGATCACCTGCTGGCGATCGAATTCGGGGAAATTCGGGTCGGCTTCGGCCGCTTCCAGCATCTTGAACAGCGTTTTCTCGCGATGCTCGAGCACGCTCGCGCCTATCACGGTGTCGGGGATCGAGCCCCAGATCTCCATGGCCTTGGCCGCGTCTTCCTGCGTGATCTCGATGAGCTCACCGCTCACCTTCTTCAGGCGAATGGATTTGTGGTTCATCACGTCGGTGTAGGTCTTGACCTGGCCGAAGACGAAATGCGGGTTGAAGGGCATCTCGCGGTCGAACAGCGCCTTACACACCATCTCGGCGGCCAGCGTCCAGGTCTCCTCCACCATCTCGATGGTCTCGCCGGTGGAGGCGAACTTCGCCCAGCGATCCATTTTCGAGCCGATGGCCGACATGAGGTAAGGGAAATACGCCTCGAACATGTTCGGGTGGAAAGCGGGTTGCTGGGGCGCGCGGATCTTCTGCCAGAGCGCACCGTCGACGGTGATCATGCTCTTGCCGAAGATGGGCCGGAGCCCGTCGAAATATTTGGTGTAGTTGTCGGCGTTGCTCACGAGCACGCGTTCGGCGTGAGCTGGCTCGCTCAGCAGCACGATGCGCTGGTTCTTAAGGTTGATGGGGATGACGCCGCCGTATTTGTCGCTGAGCGCCATGAGAACCTGCATGGGGTTCTCTTGGGCGAGCAGCGGCGTTAGCTTGAACCAGATGCTCTGCTCTTCGCCGAGCCCATGGGAGGGTGCATAGGCAGCCGTCATATCCGCCATTTACGCCTTTCCCCATCTCTCCATGGTCAATGCTCGGGCGAGTCGTGTTGTGCCAAACCCAGACGCATCAAGGCGCGGAAAAAGCCAAGGGTCGCTTCCACGCCGAATGTCCGCGTTCGCGCATGGCAGCGCCGAACGGCCTCGAACTACGCCAGTCTCTAACATCCGGTCGGCGGCATTGTCCATCATTGGCACAACGATTAGCCCCGCATCTTGTAGTGCGACATGCCGCCACGTCTAGAAGATGATCTTACGGCCGTTAATGATTTTGATCAAAGCGTTCAAGGAAGAGGTGGCGAAAAGAGCACCGGTTGCTCCGGTTCAGCTTCCGTCGCTACGACACGCTCACCCTTGATGCGGACGACGCCTGAAGCAACCA
This sequence comes from uncultured Alphaproteobacteria bacterium, assembly GCA_963846875.1. Taxonomy (GTDB): domain Bacteria; phylum Pseudomonadota; class Alphaproteobacteria; order Rhizobiales; family Methyloligellaceae; genus Methyloceanibacter. The sequence goes on along the minus strand of CAWJXT010000020.1, from coordinate 107,301 downwards.
GCGCAAGCGCATGAGGATAAAGGCGATGCTCGACTTGGAGCACGCGGGCGGCGAGAGTGTCGGGCGTATCATGGGCGAGCACCGCGACGGCGGCCTGGGCGACGATGGGGCCTGCATCCATCTCCGCCCGAACCACATGCACGGTGCAGCCGCTGACCTTGGCGCCCGCTTGGATGACGCGCTGATGAGTGTGGAGCCCTTTGAAGTCGGGGAGCAGGGAGGGGTGAATGTTAAGGTGGCGGTCGCGCCAGCGCTCGACGAAGCCTTCGGTGTGCAGCCGCATGAAGCCCGCATTGCAGAGAAGCTCCACGCGCGCCGCGCTGAGCGCCTGATTGAGCGTGGCGTCGAAGGCTTCGCGCGAAGCGAAGTCCCTATGATCAATAGTGAGGGTAGGGATGTGGGCCGCCTCGGCGCGGGCAAGGCCCGCCGCTCCGGGTACGTTGGAAATGACCAGCACGATCTTCGCGGGATAGTCGGCCGCCTGCGCGGCTTCGATCAGGGCCTGGAGGTTGGAGCCGCGACCGGAGATGAGGACGCCAACGCGCTTCCTGGTCACAACGGTCCTCTCGCAAACCTGCCCTTGAACGCAATCGGCTGTTTGTCCTTGCGCGGGACCAGGCGGCCGATGGTGCGCGGCGTTTCGCCCTGATCGCTGAGTGATTTCACAACGCGCTCGGTCTCGCTGGCGGCAACGACGATCACCATGCCGATGCCGCAGTTGAACGTTCGGAGCAGCTCAGACGTCTTGAGTCCCGCTTCCGTTTGCAGCCAGGCAAAGACCGGCGGCAGTGTGACGGCGCCCAGCTCGATCTCCGCCGTGAGCGCGGCGGGCAGCACGCGCGGAATATTGTCCGTGAGCCCGCCGCCGGTGATGTGGGCGAGCGCCCTGACGGCGCCGGTTGTGCGAATCGTTCCAAGGATCTGACGCACATAGATGCGGGTTGGCGTGAGGAGAGCCTCGCCAAGCGTCTTACCTTGCTCAAAGGGCGCCGGGTCGCTCCAGCTCAGGCCCGCTTGCTTCACCACGCGGCGAACGAGAGAGAAGCCGTTGGCATGTACGCCCGAGGAGGGCAGTGCGAGGATCACGTCCCCCGCGGCGAGGTCGGTGCGCGGCAGGAGGCTACCGCGCTCGACCGCACCAACTGCAAAGCCCGCGAGGTCGTAGTCGCCCTCTTGGTAAAGCCCCGACATCTCGGCCGTCTCGCCGCCGATCAGCGCGGCGCCAGCCTCCTTACAGCCGCTCGCAATGCTTGCGATTACCCTCTCGGCCACCCCCACATCAAGCTTGCCGCACGCGAAATAATCGAGAAAGAACAAAGGCTCCGCCCCCTGTACGACGAGGTCGTTGACGTTCATGGCGACGAGGTCGATGCCGATCCCGCCATGGGCCCTGGTCTCAATGGCGAGCTTCAGCTTGGTGCCGACGCCGTCGGTCGCGGCCACCAGCACGGGATCGGAAAAGCCGCACGCCTTTAGGTCGAAGAGGCCCCCAAAGCCGCCGATGCCGCCGAGCAAGCCCGGGCGCCTGGTGTTCGCAGCCAAAGGGCCGATAGCCTTGACCAGCGCATTGCCGGCGTCGATATCGACACCTGCCTCGCGGTAGGTCGTGGGCGCTTTGCTCTTGGGTTTGGCCGGCACCTTAGGGTCACTTGAGGGGTGCAACTGCGCGGGGTTTTCGCATAAACAAGCCAGACTCGCTACCCGTCAAGCGTCAGCGCGGCCCTTGCGGCGTCATATTTCCAAGGTTTACCGGTCCCTGGTCTTTACAAGGTTTACCGGTCCCTGGTCGGGCCGCCCGCTCGATCGAGAGAGTTCGCTATGACCTTTAAGCCTTTACGCCCCGATGCTTTGGAGCTCGCCATGCTGGCGCTTCTCCTCGCGCCCGTGGTGGGGGCCCTCAGCCCGGCAGCCGCCGAGGATGGGCCCTACGCCGTTTCCAAGCTCGTGGTGGATACCACGGCCAAGGATGCGGTAGCCGCCAAGGAAAGAGGCATGGCGGAGGCCGAAGCGCGCGCCGTCCGCATCGTGCTCAAGCGGCTCGTGCCTTTCGCGGCTTACCCGCAGCTGCCCGAGCTTACCCAGGACGATGTCGAGGAGTTGGTCAAGAACGTCTCTTTGCGCCGCGAGCAGAACTCTACGACCCGCTATCTCGCCACCCTTGACGTCAGCATCAATGGGGAAGCCGTGAAGCAGCTGCTGACGACCAACAAGCTTCCCTATAGCGAGACGCCGGGGCCGAGGATCGCGATCCTTCCCGTGGTGTTCGAGGGCGACACAGTCAAACGCGAAGGTGCTGGCGGCTGGCGGCAAGCCTGGACCGATCTCGATCTTCTTCACAGCATGGTGCCGGCCGATCTCGTCGATCTCCAGTCAAGCCTGGATGCGGCCACGCTCAAGACCATCCTTGCCGGCAATGCCGCCGCCTATGCCAAGGTCAGAGGCGAGTATGGCGATGGACCCCTCGTCATCGCCGTGGGCGAGGGCGTCGAGGGAGGTAAGTTCGCTACAAGGCTCGTCGGGGTCGACGCGGTGGGCCAGATCAACTTCGGACGCACCGATCAGGTCCAAGGGGGCGATTTCAAGGCGGCGGCGCGGAACGCCGCGATCTTCAGCTTCGGCGTGCTGGAGGGCCGCTGGAAGGTGATGCAGTCAGCGCCGCGGCAACAGGCGAACCACCAGGAACAGGGGGCTCCGGGTGCGCCGGCAGGCGAACCCGAGCGGAACGTGGTGGCGGTGGTGGAGTTCTCGGGGTTGAAGGAATGGCAGACGATGCGCGCGCAGCTGATGAATATTGCCGGCATCCAAGGACTCGAGGTCAGCGCGCTCTCGGCGCGATCCGCCTCGATCACCTTCGACTATGCGGGCTCGCTCGGCCATCTGCAAAAGGAGCTCGACCAGCACGGCTTCATCTTCGAGAACCGGGAGGACAATCTCGTCGTCCGTACGCGCTGAGCCTTGCTGCGGCCAAGCGCTCGCAAATCTGCTAGATCTGAGGACTTCAATAGCTTGAGTCGTGTTTGATGGAGGCAATTCCTGGAGTTTGAGCGCTCGAATATCCCCAACACGCTGACGCTGGCGCGCGTCATCCTGGTGCCGCTCATCGTGTGGCTGATCATCACCCATGAGATGGCGGCGGCCTTCGTGCTGTTCCTGCTTGCAGGCCTCTCCGATGCGGCCGACGGCTACCTCGCCAAGCGCTTCGGCTGGCACACCGAGCTTGGCGCCTATCTCGACCCTATCGCCGATAAGGCGCTGCTCGTTAGCATCTATGTGACCCTGGGCCTTTCCGGTCATCTGCCCGTCTGGCTCGTGATCGCTGTGGTGAGCCGCGACATCCTCATCATCGGGGCCTTCATCTTATCGTGGATGCTGGCGCGCCCTGTCACCGTCTATCCGCTCCTCGTGAGCAAGGCCAATACCCTTGCTCAGCTCGTGCTTGCCAGTCTCGTCTTGGCGGAGCTTGGCCTCGGGCTCGGGCTTGAGCCGTTCGTGGCCGTGTGCATCTGGGTCACGGGCGCCCTCACCATCGTGTCTGCAACCGCGTATTTCTGGACTTGGCTCAGGCACATGGCGAGCTATGAGCCGGTGCCGGCCCCGCTTCCGGCCCGCAAGAGCGAGCGCGAGCCGATCAAGAAGGGGCAGCGCTCGCGGGTCAGAGCCTCATGACCCTCGATCAGCTGACCCTCGATTTGCCGCATCGCGCCGCCCATGGGGCGGAAGATTTCCTGGTCAGCGCGTGCAACCTTGCCGCCGTCCGACTGATCGACGCCTGGCCCGATTGGCAGGACCCGGTGCAGCTCCTGATCGGGCCGGCGGCGAGCGGGAAGACGCATCTTGCCCGCGTCTGGCAGGCACGGTCGGGGGCCCGTGTGCTGACCGATGCGAGCCTCGATATGTCTCTCATCGAGGGCGCTAGCGAGGGGGCGACGCTGGTCGTGGAGGACATCGACCGCGCCGGTTATGACGAGAAGGCGCTGTTTCACTTATTGAACTTGGCGCGGGAGAAGGGGCTCAGCCTGCTGCTGACGTCCCGTGATGCACCCTCCCGCTTGGGCTGCGCGTTGGCTGATCTCCTGTCCCGGCTCAATGGCCTGCCCGTGGTGCAGATCGGGGTTCCGGACGAGGCCCTGTTGAAGACCGTGATGCTTAAGCACTTCGCCGATCGGCAGCTCGATATCGACCCCAAGTTGCTTGACTTTCTTGCGCTCCGCATCGACCGCTCCCTAGCCGCGGCGGCGGCTGCCGTTGAGGCGGTTGACCGGGCGGCCCTGGCTACGGGCCGGAAGATCAGCCGCCCGCTCATCGCCGAAGCGTTGGCTGTCACGGCTCCGTCCGACGATGGGGTGGCCTGCTGAACCAAAAGGCGGCGAGGCTTCCGAGGCGGCTGGGTTGACCGCGACCGTAACGCTAATGATACAGTTCTGCGGGTAAGCTCATCCGGCAGGAATAGGGCGAGCCGAAGCCGCGGAAATCGTGAGGCAATTTATGAACTTGCCAGACCGAGTGCAGTCTCTCGATGCGGGCGCCGGCGTTGCCACGTTCGGGCCGAGCCGTTTCGTCAACCGCGAGCTGTCGTGGCTGCATTTCAACAAAAGGGTGCTGGAAGAGGCGGAGAACGAGCGCCACCCGCTGCTGGAACGCCTGCGCTTTCTCTCCATCTCCGCCTCCAATCTCGACGAGTTCTACATGGTACGCGTCGCGGGTCTGCGCGGTCAGGTGGTCGCCGGCATTGAGACGCCGAGCCAGGATGGACTCACGCCCACCGAGCAGCTCGACAAGATCAACCGCTTCGTCGTCGAGCTGACCGCGGAGCAGCAGGAAGACTGGGTCACGCTCGAAGGGCTGCTGGCCACGGCTGGCATTCATGTGCTCCAAGCCGACCAGCTCTCCCACTCCGAGAGGGCTTGGCTCGAGGAGCACTTTCTCAACCAGATCTTCCCCGTGCTCACGCCGATCGCGGTCGACCCGGCCCATCCGTTTCCGTTCATCGCGAATTTCGGGTTCACCTTGGGGCTTGAGCTCGTGCGCGAAGGGTCCTTGCGGGCCATGCACGCACTGCTGCCGATTCCGGCGCAGCTCAACCGTTTCATCCGCTTGCCGGGCCACAAGGGGGCCGATGCACCGATCAGGTTCATCAGGCTCGAAACCGTGGTCGGCACTTTCGTGTCGCGCCTGTTTCCCGGCTACCGCGTGCGCAGCCAAGGCGCGTTCCGGGTCCTGCGCGACAGTGACATCGAGGTCCAGGAAGAGGCCGAAGATCTCGTGCGGCTGTTCGAGTTGGCGCTGAAGCGCCGACGCCGCGGCTCGGTGATCAGGTTGGAGATCGAAGCCTCGATGCCCTCGCGCTTGCAGCGTTTCGTCATGCAGGAGCTCAAGGTCTCGGAGCGCGAGTGCTTCGTGCAAAAGGGCCTGATCGGGCTTGCAGACACCAGCCAACTGATCGTGGCCGAGCGGCCTGATCTCAAATTCGAGCCCTATAATAGCCGCTTCCCGGAGCGCATTCGCGAGCATCAGGGCGATTGCTTCGCCGCCATCCGCAAGAAGGACATCGTCGTCCACCACCCTTACGAATTGTTCGATGTGGTGTTGCAGTTCCTCAAACAGGCGGCTGCCGATCCCGACGTCGTCGCGATCAAATGGACGCTGTACCGCACGAGCAAGAGCTCGCCCATCATTGAGCCCCTGAAGGAAGCGGCGGAAGCCGGCAAGTCGGTGACCGTCGTAGTCGAGCTCAAGGCCCGCTTCGATGAGGAGGCTAATATCAAATGGGCGCGCGATCTCGAAAGCGCGGGCGTCCAGGTGGTCTACGGCTTCCTCGAGCTCAAGACCCACGCCAAGCTCAGCCTGATCGTGCGGCGCGAGCGGGGTGAGCTTGCCACTTATTGCCATGTGGGCACCGGCAACTATCATCCGGTCACCGCCAAGATCTATACCGATCTCTCCTTCTTCACTGCCGATCGTGCCATTGGCAACGACTTGTCGCGCATCTTTAATTTCGTGACGGGCTATGCAGAACCGGCCGAGCTCGAGGCGATGGCGGTCTCGCCACATGGCATCAAGGCCCGAATCATCGATCATATCCGCGAGGAGATGTATCACGCCAAGGCGGGACGCCCCGCGGCGATCTGGATGAAGATGAACTCGCTCGTTGACGCCGAGATCATCGATGCGCTGTATGAGGCAAGCCAAGCGGGCGTGGAGATCGACCTCGTGGTGCGCGGTATTTGCTGCCTCAGGCCTGGCGTGCCGCATCTTTCTGAGACCATCCATGTGAAAAGCATCATCGGCCGGTTCCTCGAGCATTCGCGCATCTATTGCTTCGGCGCGGGACACGGCCTTCCCCACCGTAAGGCGGTGGTCTATATCAGCTCGGCCGACATGATGCCGCGCAACCTTGACCGTCGGGTGGAAGCCATGGTGCCGATCAAGAACCCTACGGTGCACGAGCAGATCCTCGATCAAATCATGGTCGCCAATCTCAAGGACAATGTGCAGAGCTGGCGCGTGCGTCCAGACGGCAGCTCCGAACGACTGAAGCCGGGTAAACAGGAACCTTTCAGCGCGCAGAACTATTTCATGACTAATCCGAGCCTGTCCGGACGTGGGACGTCCCTGAACGAGGACATGCCGCCACGCGTGTCGCGCTTAGCCGAGACGGGCTGACGCAAATTTCGCCTTAGAGCTCATGGTGCGCAGGACCGAATTGAGCCCCATCGCGGTAGTCGACATCGGATCGAACTCGGTTCGGCTTGTGGTCTATGAGGGCGCGACCCGGGCTCCGAGCCCGTTGTTCAACGAGAAGGTGCTGTGCGGCCTCGGGCGCACTGCTCGCCTCGACCGGGAGGCTTTCCGCCGACGCCATCCCGCGGGCGCTCAGGGCGCTTCGACGCTTTCGCGCGCTCATCGACCAGGTCGGTGCCGGGCGGATCGAGGTCATTGCCACGGCGGCGGCGCGCGAGGCGGAGAACGGATCTGAGTTCATAGCGCAGGCCGAGCGCTCCCTCGATGCACCGATTCATGTGCTCACCGGCAGGGAGGAGGCCGAGCTTGCTGCCTTGGGCGTAATCGCCGGCATCCATGATGCCGATGGCATCGTCGGCGATCTCGGAGGCGGCAGTCTCGAGCTGATCGACGTGCGTGACGGCCAGCCCGGGCAAGCCGCCACGCTTCCCCTCGGCAGCTTGCGCTTGATCGACGCTTCTGGCGGCAGCCTGAAAAAAGCGCGCGAGATCGTCGATGCGGAGCTCGCCAAGATCGATTGGCTGGACCAGGGCAGGGGACGCGACTTCTACGCCATCGGTGGCACTTGGCGAGCGCTGGCGCGTCTGCACATGGTGCAGACCAATTATCCCTTGAGCGTGATGCACAATTACAAGATCGACGCCGCCGATGCTCTGAAATTCGCGGCCCTGCTCGACCATCAGTCCCAGAGCTCGCTTGCCGGTATCCGCGACATCTCCAGCGCGCGGCGCGAAACTGTGCCTTATGGCGCGCTCGTGCTCGAGCGGCTGCTCAAGCAGATGAAGCCGAAGTCCGTCGTCGTGTCGGTGTTCGGCATTCGCGAAGGTCTGCTCTATAACCTTCTGCGGGAGGATGAACGGCACAGGGATTCGCTCATCGCCGCTTGCGAGGACTTGGCGCGGGACCGGTCCCGCTCGCTCGACAGTGCCTATGAGCTCTGCTTCTGGACCGATACCTTGTTCCGGACGCCGGGTCTGCAGGAGACGCCGGAGCAGACTCGGTTGCGCCACGCAGCCTGCCTGCTCTCCGATATCGGCTGGCGGGCGCATCCCGACTATCGAGGGATTCAAAGCCTGAATCTGGTGGCGCACGGCAATTTCGTCGGCGTCGATCATGCCGGCCGTGCGTTCCTCGCGCTCACCGTTTATTTCCGAGCCGAGGGGGCCGTCAAAGACGAGCTCAGCCAGAGCATGATGCAGCTCGTGGACAAGGACATGCTGAAGCGTGCGCGCATTCTCGGTGCCGCCTTCCGCGCCACGCATATGGTGTCGGCCGCCATGCCCGGCGTGCTCACCAACACGCCGATCACTTACGAAGGTAACCGGCTCGTCTGGACCCTGCCCGAGCCCTATTCCAATCTCGAGGGGGAGCGGGTGGAACGCAGGTTCCACGAGCTTGCCAAGCTGCTCGATCGCGACGGCGAGATCCGCGTCGGCTCCTCTGTCCAGCTCGCTGCGAGCTAGAGCTTGCTGGACGAGCACGCCTTTCCCAAACGCATTATGCGATAAGGGAATCGCGAGCCCCAACCACGCATGAGCCCAGGCCGCAAACCGCAGCAGAAAAATCAATAGATGGCAGAAGATCCCTATTCCGTTCTTGGCGTCCCGCGTGCGGCAAGCGCCGACGACATCGCCAAGGCGTACCGCAAGCTCGCCAAGAAATGGCATCCGGACCTGAATCCGGGGGACAAGGCGGCGGAGGAGAAGTTCAAGCAGGTCGCCGCCGCCAATGATCATCCTGAGCGATCCGGACAAACGCGGGCGTTATGACCGTGGCGAGATCGACGCGAGCGGCCAGGAGCGGCCGCAGCAGCGCTACTACCGCGAATATGCCGGTGGCGATGACGGCGCACGCTACCGTTCCAGCGCGGGCTTCGAGGACCTTGGCGCATTCAGCGACCTGTTCGGCGATGTGTTCTCGCGGCGCGGCGGCGGGCGGGGCGGCCAGCACTTCTCCATGCGCGGGTCGGATGCGCAGTACAGGCTCGAGATCGATTTCCTCGAGGCGGTGAACGGCGTCAAGAAGCGCATCACGCTTCCCGATGGCGGCACGCTCGATGTCACGCTGCCCGCTGACGTTGCCGACGGACAGGTGCTGAGGCTCAAGGGCAAAGGGATGCCCGGCATGGGCGAGGGTGACCCGGGCGATGCGCTGGTCGAGATCATGATCAGGCCGCACCCTGTATTCAAGCGCGAGGGGGACGACATTCTCGTCGAGGTGTCGATTACCTTCGATGAGTCTGTGCTCGGCGGTAAGGTTGAGGTGCCGACGATCACGGGTCGAGTTTTCGCTACGGTGCCGCCCGGCGCCAATACGGGGCAGACGCTCCGGCTGAAGGGCCGCGGCATCAAAAGGAAGGGCGGGCACGGAGATCAGCTGGTCAAGCTCGAGGTCGTCATGCCGGAGCGCGTCGATCCGGAGCTCAAGGCTTTCGCGGAAGGGTGGCGGGAGAAGCACCGCTACGATCCGCGACGGAAGCTGAAGGAGCAGGCATGATGCTGAGCGAGCGCGATGTCGTGGCAAGGGTGCAGCACCTCACCGTGACGCGGCTGAGGGTGCTGGGTGCGGCAGGGCTGGATCAGGCCGGCGGTTGCACCCGCGGAAGGCTTCTCCGAGGCCGATATCGCGCGGGCGGCACTGATCCGCGATCTCGAGGACCAACTCGGCTTCGCCGAGGAGGATGTACCGGTGCTGCTTAGCCTCATCGATCAGATTCACGGGCTCAGATCGGAGCTGAAGGGCCTGATCGAGGCGCTGGACGAGCTTCCCGAGGATGCGCGTGCCACGGTTCGGCTGCGCATCGCCACACGGAAGGGGGGCGGCCGCTGAGGGATCGGGGCGGCGGCTCACTCCCGGTGAGCTCGGGGCTAACCTTTGCCTTTTGCCGGATCGACCGGCAGCACGGCCACCTCACCTTGGCTGATGGCAAGTGCGAGCTCGCCCCGCTTCAGCGCCAGCGCATCGTCCCCGAACAGCTTCCTCCGCCATCCTCGCAATACGGGCACATCGGCGTCGTCGGAGCGGGCGATCGCTTCGAGCTCGTCGCTCGTCGCGATCAGCTTCGGCGCCACGCCATGACGCCCCGCAGTAGCCTTGAGCAGCACGCGCAGCAAGTCCACAACGGCTTGCGCCTCGGGGGGCATGGGCTCGCCGCGCTCAATCGGCGGGACGGTCTTCATGTCGCGCTGCAGCCCTCGGGCGACAGTCTCGAGCACGGAGCGCCCGCGCGAGGATCGGGCGAAGCCGTTATGCAGGGTACGCAGAGAGCCCAGATCGTCGACCGTCCGTGGCGCCTGGCTCGCGATATCGTATAGCGCTTCGTCCTTCAGGATGCGCGAACGGGGCACGTCCTGGCTCTGCGCCTCGCGCTCGCGCCAGGCGGCAAGCTCCATGAGTAGGGCAAGCGCCTTGGGAGTCTTGACGCGCATCTTGAGCCGTTTCCACGCCTGCTCGGGATGCAGCTGATAAGTGGCGGGGTCGGTGAGCACCGCCATCTCCTCGTTGAGCCAGCTCTCCCGCTCGGAGCGGTCGAGCTGGTCCTTGAGCTTGGGATAGAGGTCGCGCAAATGCACGACGTCGCCCAACGCATAGGTGAGCTGGCGTTCCAGGAGCGGCCGCCGGCTCCAATCGGTAAAGCGTGAGCTCTTGTCGAGGTTGCGGTTGAGCAGCCGCTTCGCCAGCATGGAATAACTCACGGCCTCGCCGAAGCCGCACACCATGGCGGCGACCTGGGTGTCGAAGATCGGGTGCGGGACGACGCCCGCGAGGTGGTGGACGATCTCGATGTCCTGGCGGGCGGAGTGGAAGACCTTGAGAACCCGCTCGTTCATCATGAGGTCGAAGAAGGGCGCGAGGTCGAGCTCGGACGAGAGGCTGTCGATGAGCGCCTCGGTGCCATCGGCGGCCATCTGGATGAGGCAAAGCTTCGGCCAGAAGGTCTGCTCCCGCATAAACTCGGTATCGAGCGCAACAAAGGGCGCTTGGGCCAGCTGCTTGCAGGCCGCGGCAAGCTCGTCCGTACGCGTGATGAGATCCATGTCCGGGCCGATATAACTCAAGGTCGGGCTAAAGGCCAAGGCAGCAATGCGGCAGGGGTAGGCAACTGGGGCCGCTCGCCTTGACAAAGCGGGGCGTCCCATGTGCTGTTTCGCCCGTGCTACCCAAGCCCTTCCGCGCCCCGGCCCCTTCCAGCCATGCACCCTTATCGCACCAAGACCTGCGGCGAGCTTCGGCAGGAGGATGTGGGTCAGACGGTCCGCCTCTCGGGCTGGGTGCACCGCCTGCGCGACCACGGCGGGCTGCTGTTCATCGACCTGCGCGACCATTACGGCATCACCCAATGCGTGGCTGACCCCAAGTCTCCCGCCTTCGCCGAGGCCGAGACGCTAAAACCCGAATGGGTGGTGCGCGTCGATGGCGAGGTGGTGGCCCGGTCGCCCGATACCATCAACCCCAACTTACCGACCGGCGAGGTCGAGGTGAGGATCAAGGCGCTCGGGGTTCTGGCGGAGGCGGCCGAGCTGCCGCTGCCGGTGTTCGGCGAGCCCGAATACCCGGAGGAGACGCGGCTCAAATACCGTTTCCTCGACCTAAGGCGCGAGCGCCTTCACCGCAATATTATGAGACGGCAGGACATCGTGTGGTCCTTGCGCAACCGCATGCGCACGGCGGGCTTCTTCGAGTTCCAGACCCCGATCCTCACCGCGTCGTCGCCAGAGGGCGCGCGCGACTACCTCGTGCCGTCGCGCGCCCATCCCGGCAAGTTCTACGCGCTGCCCCAGGCGCCGCAACAATTCAAGCAGCTAATCATGATCGCGGGCTTCGACCGCTACTTTCAGATCGCGCCGTGCTTCCGCGACGAGGACGCCCGCGCCGACCGCTCGCCCGGGGAGTTCTACCAGCTCGATATCGAGATGAGCTTCGTCACCCAGGAGGATGTGTTTGCCGCGGTCGAACCCGTCTTACGCGGGCTGTTCGAGGAGTTCGGCCAAGGCAAGAGCGTGACGCCGAAATTCCCGCGCATCGCTTATGCCGACGCCATGCGCAAATATGGGACCGACAAGCCGGACCTGCGCAATCCGATAGAGATGGAAGACGTGACCGAGCATTTCCGCGGCGGCGGTTTCAAGCTGTTCGCCGGCATGATCGAGATGGACGTGAATACGCGGGTGTGGGCGATCCCGGCGAAGGGCGGCGGCTCACGCGCCTTCTGCGACCGCATGAATTCTTGGGCGCAAAGCGAAGGGAAGCCGGGCTTGGGCTATATCTTCTGGCGCAAACGTTCAGAAGGCTTGTCGTCTGTGGACCTCAAGATGCTTCTGCATGGCATCCAGAAGTCAGTCGAAGAAGGTCGTACGCAGGAAGCAGAGCAGGTTCGTGCTAAGTGGCAAGACCAGGTCGAAGCCGCTGGTCCGGTCGCTAGGAATCTTGGGCCGGAAAGGGCGGAAGCGCTGCGCCAGCAGCTCGGCCTTGGCGACGGTGATGCCACCTTCTTCGTCGCCGGCCTGCCCAAGGAATTTGTCGATTTCGCCGGTCGCGCACGTAAGCATATCGGCACCGAGCTCGGCCTGGTCGCGCAAGACCGCTTCGCGTTCTGCTGGATCGTCGACTTCCCCATGTATGAGTGGAACGAGGATGAGGAGCAGATCGACTTCTCGCACAATCCCTTCTCGATGCCGCAGGGCGGGCTGGAAGCGCTCAACACCAAGGAGCCGCTCGAAATCCTCGCCTATCAATATGACCTAGTCTGCAACGGAATCGAGCTGTCGTCCGGTGCCATCCGCAACCACAAGCCGGAGATCATGGAGAAGGCCTTCGCCATTGCCGGCTACTCCAAGGCGCAGCTGGAGGCGCGGTTCGGGGGCCTGCTGCGCGCGCTGCACTGTGGTGCGCCACCCCATGGCGGCATTGCACCCGGCATCGACCGCATGGTCATGCTGCTGTGCGGGGAGGAGAATTTGCGCGAGGTGGTGATGTTTCCGATGAACCAGCAAGCGGAGGACCTGCTCATGGGCGCGCCCTCGGAGGTCTTACCTAAGCATCTGAAAGAGCTGCATATTAAGCTCGACATGCCGAAGAAATAGCCACCAGCCCGCGGGGCGCTCGTGGCTTATCCCACCCTCCATTTTTATCTCTTGGCGAAAGGTAGAGTCATTTCATATCGTTAGCGGCAAGGGCTCACGGCTTGGCATAATGAGAGCCCGCCTAGGAGGAACCTATGCGCCATCGAGTTATCCTCGCCGCCGTTGCTTCGCTTGCCCTCGCAACCGGTCTAGCGCACGCCGCGCCCAAGCAGACGCCCGCGGGGAAAGCTCAAGACCGACGCCTTCCTCGCCGCCTGCGCGGTGGACCAGAACGTTACCGAGATGCCCGGCCTGGAGGCGGTCTCGAAAGTTACGCCACAGGCCTATTGCGAATGTGTCGTCGGCAAGCTGCAGGAGAGCAAGCTCAGTCAGACCGATGTCGATATGCTGACCAAGGTGCACAAGGACGAGGTGACGGACGAGGACGCGAAGAAATATCCCACGCTCGAGGATCTGCTCTCGGCCAATGAGGGCTTCGAGGACGCTTGCAAGACGAGCCTCGGCCTGCCGGCGGACGACGAGGATGAGGAAGCGCCGGCCGACGATTCTGCGCCGCCTGACGAGGACGCGCCGCCGCCGGAGTAAGGCAAACTCACCTCTGCCTCTGGTAGAGGCAGATCGTTGCTGAGGAGCCGTTGGGTCGCGGCCAGTAAGGCTCGGCGAATCTGCATTGCATGCCTGTTTGCCTCGAGACGCGCCCTTCGGCAACCGCGCTAAGTTTCGCGTTGAGCACAAACGCGGCTGGCAGCACGGGAAGCCGCAAACGAGGGAGCGGCCAGCCAGAGTCTTGAGCGGCTTCCTCCTCTCCTCCATCGAGACCTGAAAGGACGATGCCATGACGTTGACCGAGCATGTCTTTCTCTATTGTGAGCGAGGCACAAACGGGGCGTTGTTGGTCGAACCGATCAACGCGGGGAGCAATGCTGCGTTCCTGCTTGCTTCGCTCGCCGGCCTTCTGCTTCTGCTCCGCCGCCCGGCGGTTGAGCGGAGCGCCGACCAGTTTCTCCTCGTGGCGCTTGTGTTCCTGATCGGGCTCGGCAGCCTCGCCTTCCACCTGTTTGCCAATCGCGCGATGGAACTCGCCGATGTCGTCCCCATTGGCGTGTTCATGCTCGTCTATCTCGGCTTTGCATTGAATCGGTTCTTGGGGGTGCCACCAGGCTGGACGGTGCTGTTGCTGATCGGCTTTGCCGCGATCGTGTCCGTGACGTCGCAACTGAAATGCTGGGGCGGAGGCATAGGCTTTTTCGGCGCGGATGTGTCTGGGGCCACGGCCTGCCTGAACGGGAGCGTCTTTTATCTGCCGGCGCTGCTGGCCATGTTCGTCATCGGGGGACTCTTGCGCGAGCGAGGGCACAAGGCCGCGCGTTACATACTTTGGGCGGCGCTCATCTTCGCCGTTTCGGTCGGCTTGCGCTCGCTCGATCTTACGCTCTGCGACACCGTTGTGATCGATGGACGCAAGGTGGGTACCCATTTCGCCTGGCATGTCTTGAATGCCCTCGCGCTGTTCCTGCTGCTCGGCGCGAGCCTGGGAGCGAACCACGAGGCGGGAAGCCGCGCACGGGAGCCGGGAGGACAGCCAAGGGAGGACAAGCCCTTTTCGCCGTGAGCTCGCTGGCGAGGCTCTCGGAACATCGATCCACCGCGTCTACCACATGCTCGACGATGAATTCGAGCAGGCATGGGGGCAGGACAGGATCAATGCATGACACCCGCGTCAGCAAAGAAGCATTCTGTTACACTTGTGTGACAGTCAGTTTGGGGCGTGGGGCTCGCTTCCGGCGGGCTCCGCGTAAGCCTTTTCGGGCTAGTAACCGCCTTTGCCAGCGGCTAGACGCTTTCAACCCGACGCGCGAGCCAGCCTACGCTTTGCGCCGGCACCAGCGGACGTGGTGGAACTGGTAGACACACAGGACTTAAAATCCTGAGGGGGAAACCCCGTGAGGGTTCGAGTCCCTCCGTCCGCACCAACGCCACCGTTCAGCCTCGACAAGAAGGCCTAGGCTTCATAGGCTTCTGCGAGCTGCCGGCCGACAAACGCGGCGCCCCTGGGGAGGGATCAAGATGAACGAGCAGCCGGCGCGCAAGACGTTCTTCGGCGGATGTCCACACGACTGTCCGGATACCTGCGCCATGATCTACGAGGTGGAAGACGGCAGGCTTATCGAGGTCCGGGGCAACAAGGATCACCCCATGACCCGCGGAGGGTTGTGCGTGAAGCTCAAGGACTATCACGACCATCACTACAATCCGGACCGCGTGCTTTACCCGTTGCGTCGCGTTGGCCCGAAGGGCTCGCGCCAATTTGCACGCATCTCCTGGGACGAGGCGATCGCCGAGATAACGAGCCGCTTCAAAGACATCATCGCCAAACATGGCAGCCAAGCCATCATGCCGTACAGCTATCTCGGCAATGAAGGGCTGGTGCAGGGGCTTACGGCGGGAGATGCGTTCTTCAACCGGCTTGGTTCGACGGTCAACGAGAAGACCTTCTGCGCCTCGGGCTCCTCTACCGCATGGCTGCTGACGGTCGGTCCAACGGGCGGCGTCGATCCCGAGAGCTTCACCCATTCAAAATATATCGTGATCTGGGCGTGCAACTCGATCTCGACCAACCTGCATCATTGGCCATTCGTGCTCGAGGCGCAGAAGAAGGGCGCGAAACTCGTGGTGATCGACAGTTATCGGTCGCGCACGGCCAAGCAGGCCGATTGGCATATCATGCCGAAACCGGGCACCGACGGCGCGCTGGCCATGGGCATCATCGCCGCGCTCATCGAGAACGGCCATGTGGACCAGGCGTGGGTTGACCAGCATACCCTCGGCTTCTCGGAGCTTGCTGTCCGCGCAGCGGAGTTCACGCCGTCTTACGTGGAACGCGTCACCGGCGTTCCGGCGGCCGATATTGTGCGCTTCGCCCGCGAGTTCGCCACCATCCAGCCTTCGGTCATCCGCATGGGCGTGGCGCTGGAGCGGCATGCGGGGGGCGGGCAGACCATTCGCGCGGTGTGCGCGATCCCGGCGCTCGCCGGCTCATGGCACCATGTGGGCGGCGGACTATTGCAGATGCCGCTCTGGGAGTTCCCGGTCGATTGGGCGCGCGTCTCGCGGCCCGACTTTATCCGCCCTGGCACGCGCGTGGTCAACAATCTGCAACTTGGCCGGGCGCTCACCGGCGAAATGCCACTCGATCCGCCGATCATGGGCCTTTACATCTACAACACCAATCCGGTGAGCCAGGCGCCCGAGACTGACAAGATCGTGCAGGGCTTGAGCCGTGAGGATCTGTTCTTTGTGACGGCCGAGCACTTCGTCACCGACACCGCGGCCTATGCGGACATCGTGCTGCCGGCGACCATGGCCGGCGAGCACGATGACATGATGTTCTCCTGGGGTCACTTCTATCTCACGATCAACGAGAAGGCGATCGCACCTTGCGGCGAGGCTAAGTCCAATGCCGAGATCTTCCGGCTGTTGGGAAGAGCGTTCGGCTATGGCGACGATCCTCGCTTCACCATGAGCGACATGGAGCTCGCTGAGCACTATCTCCAATGGGACGCGCCGCAGATGGGCGGCATCGACATGGATTATTTCCGCCGGCACGGCTATTTCCATCTCGCCGTCGGTACGCCTGACGACCGGCTGCCGCACGCGGAAGGCAAATTCCCCACACCGTCAGGCAAGGTCGAGTTCCTGCTCAAGGACGCCAAGAACTTCGTCGCTCCGCCCTTCCGCATGATGTACGAGGCAATGCAGTCAGGCGAGGCGATAGATCCGCTGCCGGGCTATGTACCGCCGCGGGAAAGTGCTGCCAGCAATCCCGATCTTGCTACGCGCTTTCCCCTGAATGTCATCTCGCCGAAGAGCCACGGCTTCCTCAACTCCTGCTACGCCAACGAGCCGCACAAGATCAGGGGGCAGGGCGAGCAATTCGTGATGATCAGCCCGAGGGATGCCGCGGAGCGTAGCATCCGCGAGGGCGATCCCGTGCGCGTATTCAATGACCGGGGCGATTTCGAGGGGCTCGCCCGTGTCACCGAGGATGTGCAAACGGGCGTGATCGTGGCTACGCTCGGATATTGGCGGAGCCTGAACCGCTCTGACGGCTCGGTGAACTGCATTTCTTCAGCTGAATTCTGTGTGCTCGGCCGCGCACCGACCTTCTCGGACAATTTGGTTCAGGTCGCGCGCGTGAATTGACGGCACGCCCTGGAGCGCTCCCTAAAGGCGTTGCGGGCGAGGATTTTGGCAGGCAGCGTACCTTCAGCGCGGATCGTTTTCTGGGCCAAAGCGTTAGGCTCTGAGGGGTGCGACCGCATTTCAAGTCAATTGTTCACGCGACTTCGCTAGACTGCCTGCAGCATTGGCGTACGTTCCTAAGGCGCCGGTTCCACACCCCTTCTTGCTGAGGAGTTTTACCCCCCATGAACAAAACCCCAGCCGCAAAAGATCGCCGCAAGGCACCACTCACCACCCCTACCGATCTTGGCGACAACGCGCGCCGGGACATCACCGGGGCGCTGAACGTACTGCTCGCCGACGTGTTCGCGCTCTACATGAAGACCAAGAATTTCCACTGGCATGTCAGCGGACCGCATTTTCGCGACTACCATCTCCTGTTCGACGAGCAGGCCGAGCAGATTTTCGCCATCACCGACGACATCGCCGAGCGCGTGCGCAAGGTGGGTGGCACGACGCTCCGCTCGATCGGCAGCATTGCCCGGTTGCAGCGCATCCCCGACAACGACGCGGACTATGTAGACCCGCTCGATATGCTGGCTGAGCTGCGCTCCGACAACCAGGCGCTGATCGCCAGCATGCGTGAAACCCACGACCTCTGCGACGAGGAAGGTGATGTGGCGACGACGAGCCTGATCGAAGTCTGGATCGATCAGGCCGAGCGCCGCGTCTGGTTTCTGTACGAGGCGAGCCGCCGCGGCGATCCGGGTCACTAGCTAGCAAGACGCGTTGCCGGCGAAGCCCAACCAGGACTGCTTCCTAGCAGTAAAGCCAATCGAAGGCGCTGAGCAGGCGCGCGGGGCGACGTCGTTGCAGCACGGCATTGCGGACGATGCGGCCGACGGCGCCGAGATGATAAATGCGGCCCATGCGCTCCGCCGCGCGCTGGACGGCCCTCACGCGCTTCCGGCGCGAGCCCTCATACGCAGCAAACGCGAGCGACGAGGAGCAGCCCCACTCCGCAAGGCTGGCCGCAAGTGTGACCGCGTCCTCGATCGCGAGCGCGGCACCTTGGGCGAGAAAGGGCAGCACGGGATGGGCGGCGTCACCAAGCAGCGCGATCCGACCGGCACTCCATCGGCGCAACGGCGGTAGCCGATAGAGCGACCAGGCGCGCCAATCCTCGGCCATTTCCAGCAAGGCCCGCGGGGCCTCAGCCCAGTGCGCGAACCGGGCCAGCAGCGCGGCTCGGTCCCGGCGACGGCCCCAACCGCGCTCGGCGCTGCCGCCCTCGACCATGGCGACCAGGTTCAGCTCTTTGCCGCCTCGCACCGGGTAGTGGACGAGATGGGCGCCCGGCCCAAGCCAAAGGCCGACCACGGACGCATCGAAGGAGCTGGGCAAGCTCGCTCGCGGCAGGAGCGCCCGCCACGCGGTGTGGCCGGCAAAGCGTGGGGCGGCATGAGGGACCGTGCGGGCACGCAGGATCGACCAGAGACCGTCGGCAGCGACGAGGATTGATCCTTCCGCGACTTTTCCTGTGGTCGCGGAGGCCGTGAGGATTGCTTGATGCTCCTCGACGGTCGTCACCTCGAAGCGAGGCTTGAGCTCGATAAGGGGCTGGTCCAGACAAGCCTGCAAGAGCGCCGCGTGGAGATCGGCGCGGAGGAGGGTGAGATAGGGGGAGCCATGGCGGTCCTCGATCGCGCGGCCGAGCGGCATGGTCGCGAGCTCGTGTCCCGACAAGCCGTCGAACAGCTCGAGCGCTTCGGGTCTGAAGGCGTGCGCCTCAATCGCTTCCAGGACCCCAAACTCGCGCAGCGCTCGCGTCGCATTCGGGCCGAGCTGGATGCCGGCGCCGGTCTCCTCGGCGAAGGACGAACGCTCGAGCACGGTCGAGCTGAGTTCACGGCGTGCCAGGGCGAGGGCTAAAGTGAGGCCACCGATGCCGCCACCGGCGATCAGCACCGAGCTCTCGCCTTTGCGCGTCGCCATTGGATGGGCGCTCAAGCCGCCGGCGCACCCGCGGGTGCGGTCGCCTCGAACACGCAACCTTCGGGATCGCTTTCGGTCGCTCTCAGGGCCGGATCATAGAAGTAAATCGTCGAGCAATAGGGGCAGATAATCTGCGCGTCGGCGCCCATATCGAGATAGACATGCGGATGGTCGGAAGGAGGACTCGCGCCCATGCATTGGAATTCCTTGACGCCAATGTGGATTCGGTCGACGCCGTGATCGTTGACGAAATGGGGTGTGAGCGTTTGCGCCATGTGTCCGTCGTTAAGGTGTTGAGCTCGCCTCAGCGTGAGGCGAGCATAGTGATGGAAAGGCTTGAGCGGTAGGGCCGAATGGCAAGCTTCTCTTCCGATGGCGTGCGCATCGACTATGTCGACGAGGGGAAGGGTGAGCCCATCCTGCTCATCCATGGCTTTGCCTCCAACGTTGCCACCAATTGGGCCGGCCCCGAATGGGTGTGCGCGCTGACGCAGGCTGGACGCCGCGTCATCGCTTACGACAATCGGGGTCACGGCAAAAGTGATAAGCTTTACGACCCAGCCGTTTATGGTGCCCCCACCATGGCGGAGGATGCTCGCCGCCTGCTCGACCATCTCGGCATCGCACGCGCCGATGTGATGGGCTATTCGATGGGTGCCCGCATCGCTGCGTTCTTGGCGCTAAGGCACCCGTCTCGCGTGCGCAGCCTGATCCTGGCCGGGCTCGGCATCAACATCGTGCGGGGCATGGTGGGTACCGGGCCGATTGCCCACGCGCTCGAAGCGCCACTCATCGAGGACGTCGCCAACGACACCGCGCGCAGCTTTAGGGCCTTTGCGGAGGCGACCGGCAGCGATCTTCAGGCGCTTGCGGCGTGTATCCGAGGGCCCCGCGAGAAGATCACGCCAGAAGATCTGGTCACCATCGCTGTTCCCACGCTCGTGGCGGTTGGTACCGAGGACGTCATCGGGGGCCCAGGTGCAGGGCTTGCAGAGCTGATTTCGGGAGCACAACTCCTAGACATCCCGGGGTGCGATCACATGCGGGCCGTAGGAGATGCGCGCTTCAAGCAAGGCGTGCTCGACTTTTTAACGAAGCGGCGCTAGCCATTCAAAATCATGCTATATCCCCCGCGGCTGCTGGGCGGTGAAACCGAGGCTCGTGATGCAAAAAGCCTTCGTGGCGGCAGGACCACAGATCGAGGCGTACGATCCGATTTGGACGCAGCTACGGCGTGAGGCCGGCGAGGCGAGCGCGGCTGAGCCCGCGCTTGCGGGTTTCATCTACGCCACGGTGTTGAGCGAACCGCGGCTCGAGGACGCCGTCTGCCATCGCATTGCCCAGCGCTTGCAGAACTCCGTCGATGCGGGGCTTCTGCTGAAGACGTTTCGCGAGGTGCTGGCAGCCGAGCCAAGCCTGTGCGACACGTTCCGCGCCGACATCATGGCCGTCGCCAAGCGCGACCCGGCATGCCGTCGGCTGATCGAGCCCTTGCTTTTTTTCAAGGGCTATCATGCGCTCGAGACCTATCGCTTTGCCCATTCGTTATGGCTTACGGGACGTAAGGACTTTGCCCTTTATCTGCAAAGCCTTTCCTCGCGCGTCTTCCAGGTGGACATCCATCCTGCCGCACGGATCGGCAACGGCGTGATGTTCGACCACGCCACCGGTATCGTTATCGGCGAGACCGCCGCGATCGGCGACAACTGCTCGCTGCTGCATGGGGTTACGCTCGGCGGCACCGGCAACGAGAAGGGAGACCGTCATCCCAAGATCGGGCGCGGCGTCATGATGGGTTCGGGCGCCAAGATCCTCGGCAATATCACCATCGGCGACTGCGTCCGGGTCGCGGCTGGGAGCGTAGTGCTCAACAATGTGCCGCCGCGGCGCACGGTGGCCGGGGTTCCGGCTCGCGACATCGGCCCCGCCGGTTGCGAGGAGCCCGCACTCACCATGGATCAGTTCGTCACCGAAGACGGCAACTAATGAAAGGCGCATAGATGCAAGCGCCAAGGGGGGAAAGGTGACACGAGACGAGATCTTCAAGCTCGAGCGCTATCTGCAACGCTTGTTCCGCATGAGCGACCTGCAGGTGAAGCAGCGGCCGCAAAAAGACGATTCCGCCGAGGTATATCTCGGCGAGGAGTTCATCGGCGTTCTGTTCCGCGACGAGGACGAGGGGGAGACCGCCTATCAATTCCAGATGGCAATCCTCGATTACGACCTGAAGAGTTGACTGCCCGTGCCAGCGCGACACGCGCGTTAACCACCGCTTAAGAATAAGCGCCTTGAGCCCGCGCCCCTCCCTTAGGCTGCCGAGCTTGGATCAGTTTGCGGGGGCCCGGTGCCAACTTTGGCCATTTATCTGTATGCGACGGCCGTAGGCTTCGTCGCGGCGGGACTTCTGTCCAGCTTCACCCAGCTCGTCTCCGGCGAGCCGCTCCGCTTCGGTCTCGAACCCAATTCTGTGCTGTCCTCGCTCGGCGGCGTGCTGCTGCGCGTGCTCGCCGGCCCGGCCATTCTTATGCGCAATGCGTGGCTCGGGCGGCGTCTGAAAGCCCGGGCGCCGATCTGGTTTGGGTTCTCAACGCTGATCGCGGGGATGTGGAGCCTGTTTTCCGGCGCGATCCTGCTCGATCTGATTTTGCAATTCTAACGGCGTCTCCTGCCAAAAAAGGAGCCGGCCTGTAGGAGGCCGGCTCTAGTGTAAGGCCCGGTTGGGTCGGGGGTGGTGGGGGATAATTGCCGGGCCTTACGACAGGGTCCGCTCGCCGAGCGAGCAGGCTCGAATTCCTTCTAATGGCTGTAGGATGCGGACACCGTGGGCTGGGCGGTTTGGCTCGGCGGCAGCAGCGAAATCCACACCAGCGGATTGCCCTCGGACTGACGCTTGATGAAGGTGTAGGGCGTCTCGTTGTAGCGCACGATGGCGGGGCGCTTGTTGTCGAGGATGAGGTCGCCGGCATCGGTGCGCACCGTCAGCACGGCGTGGCCTTCATTGTTCTCGTCGCGAACGACCGTGATCAGAAGCGTGCTCTCGGGCCAGCCGCGCTCGATCAGCATGTGCCGCTTGAGCAGCACATAGTCCTCGCAATCACCCCTGTCCTTCGGATAGGCCCAATACTCGACCTTGCCGTAAAGCTCGAGATCGGTGACCGGCTTGACCGTGGTGTTGACGAAGTTGTTAACCTGCTTGAGTTCGGCGACCTTGTCCGGCGCGAGCTGGACGAGGTCAGCGAAGGGGCCGGAATAGCGGCAATCGTCCTGATGCTCCTGGCAGAACTGCACATAGCCGATAGGCGGCAAGGTCTCGGTGAAGACGGGCATAAAGGCAGTCTTCTCGACCTTGAAGAGGACCTTCTCGGCCTGGACCGGCGCCTCGACCGGAATCGTATGGTCGTTGGTGGCGTCTGCTGGCAAGGATGCGATGAACATCAAAAATGCCGAGACCAAAAGGAAATGTCGCATTAGTACCCCCCTGTTCTTGAGGGGAACTATCCCAGAAAGCTTTTGCGATCCCGATAAAGAAAGCCCATAGTTTCAAGCAGTATTGGAAAGGCATTATTAGTGAGAATTACGCAAGATTGAATGTTCGAGATGTTCGCTAAAATTTTAGCGATTTGTGGAACAAAGCAGTATCCGTGTTCTGCGCGTCGCAGCCTCGCAACATCGCGCGGGACCTGAGACTCGTTCTTGAGGTTCGGCCCTAGCCGAAGGCGTGGGCGAGACTGTCGGGATCCTGCAGTTCCGCGAACTGGATCGCCACGCCCAGTTCGTGACGGCGCACGACGCGGCCGCGCATGCGGCCTAGGATGACCATGGTTTCGATCGGCGGCCGCACGACGCTCGCGATTGAAGCACCGCTCAAGGAGACGTCGATGACGCGGCACGTATGCACCTCGCCATTGGGCAAGATCAACTTCGACGAGGGATTGCGCGGCGCCATACGCTCGTGCAGGCGCTCCTCGGTCAGCCCCAGGCTCTCTTGGTTGATGATCCAGGTAAGCATATTGGCGATCTTCTCGCGCTTATAAAGACTTGCCAGGATGCGGACGGCAAAGCCGCCCTCGAAGGAGCGTGCGACGAGGCCTTCGATCCGGCCAAAATTATCGAGATACGCCACAACCCGCTCGCCGTCGGCACAAGTCACGGGCGAGAGAAGCGCCATGCCCCCCGGAGACATGTTGATCACTTGGCAAGGATATTCCTGCTTATCCTCGCGCATGAAGCGGCCGAAGACGCGAACGATTGCGCGCCGGTGCTTCCGCCGGTCCGGGACGAGCTTCGGCATGGGTCGTTTGGCATTGCTATCGAGAATCCGCTTGGCGCTAACCCTGATGGGCTCGGCCGAAGCAGATTCCTCAACCGTCGCAGGGCTCGCAATCGTCATGGACCCGGGATAGCTCAGGGTGAAGCTTTTCTTAGGCTAGAAGATTTGCAGTTAAGGAACGTCTAAGGGGTTGACCGGATGGCAGTCGGCGCAGGTTGTTCTTGTCGCAACCTTGCTTTCGAGCGATTCAGGCTCCCGGAGCCCGCCCTAATCGAAACCGCCATTATAGACGCGGAAGCGTCGGCGGACGGATCTGGCAACCTCGGCGGCACTTGTGGACGATGGGGCCGGCGTCGCCGGAGCGGTGAAGGCGGGGGGTCCGTCAGGCCAATGCAGGTGCACTTCGATGATCTCTTGGCGCGCCAAAGGCACCGAGCCGAGCCAAAAAGGCGGTTCGATTGCGGTCACGGCCCCAAGCACCCGGTTGATGGTCTCGCTAGTATGGATGAGCGGCATCAGCACGAGCTCGAACTTCACTTGGCGGTGCGCCTCGGAATAGGCGTGGAAAAGAACCTGGCCCACGGCCGCGTCGCTGCACACGGTGCGCAGGAGCGAGGCGAAGGCGTCCCGGTCCTTGGGGCCCCAAAGGTTCATCAGGTCGGTGCCTCTTAGCTCCCGCCCAAATTGCTCGCAAATCTTGGTGCCGGCCAGGCGGAACCGGTAGGACCGCAGGCCGGAATATTCGGCGATGAACGTTTCCGACAACAAGGGCGCTATCTTGGCCGGCTCGATCTCGAAACGCCGGGGCGCAATACGCCCATTGCGCACGTGGTCCCAATACGCGTAAAGCTGCCTACTCGTTGACTGCTGCATAACCCGCCCGTCCCCTACGCGGAAACGCTACACCGTGGCTCCGAGCGCGCCCAACCTTCCGCCAAGCGAAGGTAAAAGTCCTAGTTTGGCACAGAGGGCCGAGCCGCCAATGTTCACGGACCGAATACGCAGGGAGCATGCCAGTCGCTGCAGGCCGATTGTGGTTCCCGGCGCCCGCCTTGGAGCATGCTTAAGGGCGGCGGCGGCCCTCACAGCCTTGCGCCTCAGCCTTGCCGTTTTGGCGCAAGCGGAAACTTGAGAAGATGCAAGGTTCTGGCTTGTCCCCCGAGTTCGAGCGAGGGCAAATCTTTAACGTGCCAGGCAGCGTGCTCGGTGCGGCAATGGTGATGATCGCCGTACAGTTCACGATCATCCTGCTGCCCGAGCAGGCGGCGCTCGATCTCGTGCGGATGCTCGCCTTCATCCCCGCCCGCTACAGTGGCGCGGCCGCGGAGCTTCCCGGTGGATATGCGGCTTGCGTCACCTCGTTTGTGACGTACCTGGTGGTGCATGCGGGATGGCTGCATCTCGGCGTAAATCTCGCCTGGATGGTCGCCTTCGGTAGTGCCGTGGCGCGGCGTGTGGGCGGCCGGACTTTCCTCACCTTTTCCATCCTATGCGGCGTTGCTGGGGCGCTGACGCATTTCGCCTTCCATGTTGGCGGCATGGAGCCGGTAGTTGGCGCGTCCGCGGCCATTTCTGGTCAGATGGCGGCCGCGCTCAGATTCGTGTTCGGGGCGACGCGGCGCAGCGGCGATGGTGACGCTGCGTCGGACCTCGCCCGGGCGCCGCTCGCAACGCTCGGACAGACCTTCGGCGACCCGCGTATCCTCGTCTTCCTCGGCGTTTGGGTGGCCATCAACGTGATCTTCGGCTTCACCGCCGGACCGATCGTGGGCGCCGAGGGCGGCGTCGCCTGGGAGGCGCACATTGGGGGCTTCCTGTTCGGCTTGCTCTTCTTTGGTTTCTTCGACCGTGGCCGCGTGCCCCAAAAAGCGCCGCCAAGGCCGCGTTGACGGTCGGAATTTCCCCTCCGATTCGGATCTCTTGCGTGGCCCTCCGGTCCAGGACATGATGTCGCAGGCAACGGGACGAAAAGCTCCCGGGCTTGGAGGAAACGAGGATGAATGTAGCGGCAATTCTGAAGTCGAAAGGCAAGGGCGTTATCACGACCACGCCCAATACGTCGCTGCTCGACGTGGCTAAGCTGCTCGAGCGGAACGGTATCGGCTGCATCGTGGTCGAAGGCGAAGACGGCAAGGTCGCCGGGCATCGTGTCGGAGCGCGACATCGTGCGCGCGGTGGGACAGTCCGGCGCCAAAGTTCTGAAGGATCCCGTCTCGACCTATATGACGAGAACCGTGGTCACGGCGCGGGAGGCCGATACCATCGACCGGCTGATGTCCGAAATGACGACGCACCACTTCCGCCACATGCCCGTGGTCGAGCGCGGGCGGCTAATCGGTCTCGTCTCCATCGGCGACGTGGTCAAGATGCGGATCGCCGAGGCGGAGATGGAAGCGGCCGCCATGCGGCAGTACATCGCCACGGGCTAACCCGACGGCTTGTCAGGCGGCAAGCGCGCGCACGACGTGCTTGAGCTCCTCGATTTGCTTCGCGGCCGCGAGGGCGCCGAGTTCGATCGCTTCGGTGGCGCGGTGGAAGTCGAACAAACCGATGCCGCCAACCTTTGGCGAGATCGTCACGTCGGGCGGATCGCCCGCGAGCCTTGAGCGGGCAATGCGATCCTGTGTGATGTTGATCGCATCCATCATCACCGAGGAGATGCCAGGGGCGCCGTTGCCCCTGCCGAAGATCTGCCGGTGCAGGAGATGCACGGCGGCGCGGCCGTTGCTGCCGGGCAGCCGCGCATCCTCGATGGCGGCGAGCGGGTCGGCGTAGGCTTCCTGGTCGTGGATGACGCTGCCCTTGCCGAACACGTCGGAGTTCAGATTGACCGCGATGACGATGCGGGCACCCAGCGCGCGGCAGACCGAGACCGGGATGGGATTGACCAGCGCGCCGTCGATCAGCCAGCGGCCGTTGATCTGCACGGGACGAAAGATGCCGGGCAGGGCAAAGGATGCCTTCAAGGCGTTCACTAGGCTGCCCTTGTTGAGCCAAATCTCGTGGCCGGTGCCGAGCTCCGTGGCGACCGCCACGAATTTGCGCTCGAGCTGCTCGATGGTGAATTCCTGGAGGTGATCCTGCAGCCGCGTACTGAGACGCTGCCCAGTGAGAAGCCCGGAGCCGCCGAAATTGAAGTCGAGAAAGCCGAAGACGCGCCGGCGCGTGAGGCTGGAGGCAAAGTCCTGCAGGGCGTCGAGCCGGTCGGTGACATAGCAGGCGCCCGCCACCGCGCCGATGGAGGTCCCGGCGACGATGTCAGGCTCGAAGCCCGCCTCGATCAGGGTCCGGAGCACGCCAATATGGGCCCAGCCGCGCGCCGCGCCTCCACCAAGGGCGATGCCAATCTTCGGTCTCGCCATGTCGTTCATGGTGTAAACCCCATGCGCGGGGATATTACTCCGGACGCTTTAAGTTTCTCTTTGCGGCCTGAGCATGACCATAGACGCTTTCCGGGTCGAATCGCTGCTCGCCGTCGATAAAGCGCAACGCGACCCCGGCCGCGGGATCGGGGCCGAGCGGGACGGCACGATAGAAGCAGGTACGGTGACCGGTGTGGCAGCACGCTTCGGCGCCGCCAAGCTCCACCTTGAGCCAGAGGGCATCTTGGTCGCAGTCGGTGCGCAGCTCAACCACGCGCTGGACATTGCCACTCACCTCGCCCTTGCGCCAAAGAACTTTGCGCGACCGTGACCAGTAATGCGCCTCGCCGGTCTTAAGCGTGCGGACGAGCGCTTCGCTATTCATATAAGCGAGCATCAATACCTCGCCGCCCGCGGCCGCGGTCACCACCACGGGGAGAAGCCCGCTCGCATCAAATTTCGGGGTGAAGGCCGCTCCGGTCTCGATCTCGGCCTCGGTGCCGCGCGGGGGAAAGCGTGATGGCCCGCTCACCGGAGGCATAGGTGGCCCGGCCGCGTCACAGACGGCCACGCTCCGTTGCCAGCATCATGAAGCGGGCCTGCTGGGCCGGGTCTTCCTTGAAGATGCCGGTGAACTGGGTGGTGATGGTGGCGACGTCGGGCTTCTTCACGCCGCGGATCGACATGCATTGATGCACCGCCTCGATCATCACCGCCACGCCTTTCGGCTTCAGTGCCCGGTCGATGGTCTCAGCAATCTGGGCCGTCATGGTCTCTTGCGTCTGCAGGCGCCGCGCGAACACCTCGACGACGCGGGCGAGCTTGGAGATCCCCACCACCCGGTCGGTCGGGAAGTAAGCGACATGGGCCTTGCCGATGAAGGGGATCATGTGGTGCTCGCAATGGGAGTGCAGTTCGATATCGCGCAGCATGACGATGTCGTCATAGCCCGCCACCTCGTCGAAGGTCCGCGAGAGTACGTCGAGGCCGCATTCATCATAGCCCGAGAAAAACTCATCATAGGCGCTGATCACGCGCTTTGGCGTATCGTGCAGGCCCTCGCGTTGCGGGTCGTCGCCGGCGTAGGCGATGAGTGTGCGGACCGCCTCCTCGGCCTCCTCGCGCGAGGGCCGGGTTTTGGCTGGGCCGCGCCCGATGCCCATTTGCGGCCTCGTCGGCAGGTTTTTCACGGTGGCGTCCATGCAACTTTCCCCTGCCTCACTCAACGCAAATGGGTCGGCGGGCGTTTCAGCTCGCCGGTTGATAGGCTAGATAGTCGACCGGTCAGGAGCCGAATCCATGGTTTCTGCCTCGCGGATCTCAAATCCGCGCGGCGGCTTGCATATATAATGCGTGACTTCCCCCTGCAAGGCGAGGCTCGCTGACGCAAAATTGAGAAGATGACCCTTCCGGACGACATCTATAGCCAGCGCATCCTGGAGCTTGCGGCCAACATGCCGCGGGCCCAAAGGCTCGCTCAACCGCAAGCGAGCGCTACGGCCCATTCCAAGCTTTGCGGCAGCACCATCACAGTCGACCTTGCCATGCAGGAGGGCGTGGTGACCGAATATGGCCAGCAGGTGAAGGCCTGCCTCTTGGGCCAGGCCGCCGCTTCGGCGATGGGCCGGGAGATCGTGGGCTCGACCGCAGCCGAGCTTCGGGCTGTCGGTGCTGCCATGCGCAAGATGTTGAAACAGGGTGGGCCGCCGCCGCAAGGCCGATGGAGCGATCTTGCGGTACTCGAGCCAGTCAAGGACTATAAAGCCCGCCAGCCCTCGACGCTGCTGGTCTTCGACGCGGTGGAGGACGCCATTGCCCAAATCGAAGCCGAGCGCAGGGAGGGTCCCAAGAGCGCCCGCTCGCGGGAACATGTCTGAGGCGCTTCACCCGAGCGGGAAACGAACCCTGCCGCTCGTTTCGCGTATTGTCACGACGCTGGTATTGGCGCCCATCGTGCTCTATCGCTGGACCCTGTCGCCTCTCCTTGGCGTCAATTGCCGGCACCTGCCCTCCTGCTCGGACTATGCAAGCGAGGCCATCGACAGGAACGGCGCGTGGAAGGGTGGCTGGCTTACGTTCTCGCGGCTCTTGCGCTGTCACCCTTGGGGCAGTCACGGCTATGACCCGGTGCCGGACCTGTCGGGCGAGCACTACCCCTTCGCGCCCTGGCGCTACGGGCGGTGGCTTGGCGCCAGCGAAGCTGGCTCGCGCCGGGATGACATCGACCTGAAATCCCGCTAAATACGCGCGGCAGAGTTGATCAATCTCTTACCTGCGCCCGTACGCAGGAGTGAGAGGAGCAGATGATGATTTCACTCACCTTCCCCGACGGTTCCAAGCGCGACTTCAAGCCCGGCGTCACGGGACGCGAGGTGGCGGAGCAGATCGCCAAGTCGCTTGTCAAAAAGGCTGTGGCGGTCGCGCTCGACGGCAAGCTCCGCGATCTCGCCGAGCCAATCAAAGCCGACGCGTCCATCCACATCCTCACGCGCGATGATCCCGAGGCATTGGCACTCATTCGCCACGACGCCGCCCATGTCATGGCCGAGGCCGTGCAGGAGCTCTATCCCGGCACGCAAGTCACCATAGGCCCGGTCATCGAGAACGGCTTCTATTACGACTTTGCCCGCGACGAGCCCTTCACGCCGGACGACCTGCCGTTCATCGAGGCCAAGATGCACGAGATCATCGCGCGCGACCGGCCGTTCAGTTGCGAGGTGGTGGACCGGAGGACAGCGAAGGCGTTGTTCGCCAAGAAAGGCGAGACCTTCAAGCTCGAGCTGATCGACGCGATCCCCGAAGGCGAGGAGGTCAAGCTCTACTCCCAAGGCGAGTGGCTCGACCTATGCCGCGGCCCGCATATGACCTCAGTCGGAAAGGTGGGCAAAGGCTTCAAGTTGCTGAAGATCGCCGGCGCCTATTGGCGCGGGGATTCCGACAACCCGATGCTCCAGCGCATCTATGGCACCGCCTGGGGGAGCGAGGAGGAGCTCGCGGCCTATTTGCACCAGCTCGAAGAGGCGGAGAAGCGCGATCACCGCCGCTTGGGCCGGGAGTTGGACCTGTTTCATTTCCAGGAAGAGGCGCCGGGCGCGGTGTTCTGGCACGCCAAGGGCTGGGCTCTGTTCCAGACTTTGATCGCCTACATGCGCCGGCGCCAGCAGGCCTGGGGTTATCTGGAGGTGAACTCTCCCGACATGTTGGACCGGGCGCTGTGGGAGCAGTCCGGCCATTGGGAGAAGTTTGGCGAGAACATGTACGTCACCGAGACGCCTGATGAGCGCGTTTATTGCTGCAAGCCCATGAACTGTCCCGGCCATGTGCAAATCTTCAAGCACGGATTGAAGAGCTATCGCGACCTGCCGCTGCGTATCGCCGAGTTCGGCAAGGTGCATCGCTACGAGCCGTCAGGCGCACTGCACGGCCTGTTGCGCGTGCGCCACTTCACCCAGGACGACGCGCATATCTTCTGTACCGAGGAGCAGATTACCGAGGAGTGCGTGCGGCTGAACGAGCAATTGCTCTCCATCTATCGCGACTTCGGCTTTGAGGATGTACGCATCAAATTCTCCGACCGGCCTGCTAAGCGCGTCGGCACCGACTCCGTGTGGGACAAGGCGGAGGCTGCCCTGAAGCGCGCGGTGGAGGCGGCGGGCTTGAGCTATGAGTTCAATCCCGGGGAGGGCGCCTTCTATGGGCCGAAGCTCGAATATGTCCTGCGCGACACGATCAAGCGCGACTGGCAATGCGGCACCATCCAGGTCGACCTCAATCTGCCGGAGCGGCTCGGCGCTTACTATATCGCGCCCGGCGGAGAGAAGATCGCGCCGGTGATGATCCATCGCGCCATGTTCGGCTCGCTCGAGCGCTTCACCGGTATTCTCATTGAGCACTATGCCGGGCACTTGCCGCTCTGGCTCGCACCGGTGCAGGCGGTGGTCGCCACCATCGTCTCCGAGGCCGATGCCTATGCGGAGGACGTGCTTACGGCGCTACAGGCGGCGGGCCTGCGCGCCGAAGCCGATCTCCGCAACGAGAAGATCAACTACAAAGTGCGTGAGCATTCGCTCGCCAAGGTGCCGGTGTTGCTGATCGTAGGCAAGCGCGAGGCCAAGGAGAGGACAGTGTCGGTGCGCAGGCTCGGGAGCCAAGGGCAAGAGGTCATGCCGCTCGCCGCTGCGGTCAAGACGCTCGTGGCAGAAGCGGTCCCTCCGGACCTGCGCCGAGAACGGAACGTGGCGTGATACGCGCGGCTGAACGCAGACGGCGCTTCCTTCGGTCGCGTCAGTTTAGCTTCGGGTGCAGCAGTACGCCCGGATTGAGCAGCGGACCGTTGGCCGCGGGTGGCGCCGCCTGATTGCCGAAGGCCATGCCTTCGTCCGGCCCGGACGGGCTTGACACCGCCTCGTCGCTCGTGGGTGGTGGGGGGGAGACGGATTGGTGACGGCGCGCAAGGCCTCCGGCGTGGCCGGACCGTCTTCCATGACTACCTCGATCTGCTTCGCTTCGCCCGTGACCACGTCGAAGGTCCTCGTATAGCTTGCGTCGGCGTGGCGGGCGACCACGGCATAGCTGCCGGCAGCGAGGATATGGGTCGGTATTGCGCCTGCATTCTCCTTCACCACGTCGCCGGTTTTGGTGAGGATACTCCATTGCGTGTCGGCAAGCGCTTCCCCGCCGGCCGCCTGGACGAGCTTGAACGTGATCTTGGATGCCGCGTGCTTGACCGTCGCCTCGGTCAGCTTGCCGGGTTCCACGGTTACGTCCGCCCGGACAGTCGCGTTAGCGTCCCCGTAGAGGCTCACGATGTGATAAGCGCCGGCATTGAGCCTGATCACGACCCCAGGCTTGGCGTCGCCAAGAATTGTGTGGCGATTGCCGAACTGGTCCTCCTCGTCGGAGAGGATGTCAAAGTGGACGCTTTCCGCGGGCAACCGCTCGCCATTGGCCAAGACGGCCGCGAGCTTCAGGCCGCCGGTATTGAGGACGAAGGTTTCCTCCAGCGACCGTCCGCTCTCCACCTTGATCTTCTTGGTGAGGTTGGAGAGTCCGTAAGCCGCGTTGACGAGATATTCCCCAGGAAGGAGTGCCGCAGTCGGCATGGCTTCGCGGTGGATGCTGATGAGCTTGTGCGTGCCGTCGGCACCCCCGGCATTGGCAAAGACCCGCCAGACGAGTCCGGATTCGAGTTTCGGGCCACCGTCGGTCAGAAGCGCCTTGAAAGTGCAAGGGACCGGCATTGCGGGCTGGTGGGAGCCGCGGGAGCCGGGGGTGTCGTCTTACTTGCGACCTCGGTTTGTCCCGGCGCAGGCTCTCCGGGCTTCGGCGCCTCGGTTTTGGGCGCGGCCTCGGATTTTTGCACGTCCGATTGAGGTGCCGCGGCCGGGGCGGGCGCTGCCTGCGGCGGCTCGACGCGCTGGGGGGCAACGCTTTGAGCGTTGCCCGGAGGGGGAGAGGTATCGCCGGTGGCGATGCCCGGCTGCGCGGGCATGGCGGGGGCGGGCGGTGGTGCGGCAGAGACCGCGGGGGTGGGGAGAGCGGTGGCCGTGGCCTGCGGCGCGGTGGTTGTAGGTGCTTGCGGATGGGCGACGGTATCGAGGAGGCTCCCGAGTCCGCGCTTGAGCTCATCCGCATCGGTGGCGGTGACGAATTGACCGCCGCTCGCTTCGGCGATACACCTCAATGACGTCGACTGGTCCCCCGTTCTTGGTGGTGAAGGCGAGCACGTGGATGTGCAGGCCCGGCAAGGTCTGCTTCAGCGCCTGCGCAGTTGTGCAGATGTCGGCCTTGCAGCTGTCCGGGCCGTCGGTGATGAGCACGATGTCGAGCTGACCGGTTTTCGACTGTGCGGCTTGCGCGGCCGCCGTTAGAGCGGCGGCGATCGGTTTCTGAGGCTTGCGGCTTGTAGCCGAACAGGAGCTTGCTTTGCGTCTTGGGCGTAAGCTCCCCGGGCTTGGCGAGCACCTGGTTATCGCCGCAGGCTGAGGCTGGCCTATGGCCGAACGCTACGAGCCCGAAGGTGATCTTGTCTTGATAGTCGCCAAGCGCCTGGCCGACGCTTATACGCACGAGCCCCATCTTGCTCGTGGCGCCGATCTTGGTCCACATGGTGCGCGATGCATCGAGCACGAACATCGTGCTAGGGAGATTTGGTTCCGATGCCGCAATGGGCGCATCCTGGGCCGCGGCGGCAACCGCACCCAAGCAAGCCATCGGCAAGAGCAGAAGCTCTACGCAGTGCTTCCCCCGCATTGCGTCCCTTCCGTTTCGGCTGCCGCCATCCGCTTATAGCCCTTTCCGGCTACCGTGGTTCAGCGAAATTCCGGTAGGACTGCGGCGGATTTGGGGTCATTTGGCCTTCCATTTCCCTATCAGAACAGGGCGATAGGGCATTGTTTGCAGACCAGTTTCAGGATAGGCAGCGCGACTTCCGTCAAGCGGCGTCAGCGCACATGACCAACCCAACCCTCGATCTCCTTCTGTGCCGCCGCTCGGTGTCGGCCAACAGCCTCGGAGAGCCGGGCCCTAGCGAAGCCGAGCTCGCGCTCATCCTGACCGCCGCGGCGCGCGTGCCCGACCATAAGAGGCTCGTGCCTTGGCGCTTTATTTTGTTCCAAGGCGGATCCCGGGTTGCATTCGGCCAAGTGCTGGCTGCTGCCTGTCGTGCCGAGGAAAAGGACGTAGGCCAGTTCCGGCTGGAGACCGAGGCCAACCGCTTCTTGCGGGCACCGGTCGTGATCGCGGTAATCTCGCGGCTGGTGGAGAACCCCGCCGCGCCGGAGTGGGAGCAGATCCTATCGGCGGGCGCCGCCTGCCAAAACCTCGCTGTCGCTGCCACGAGCCTCGGCTATGGCGTGCAGTGGATCACCGAGTGGTACGGCTACAGCAAGGGTGTGCGGGCCGCGTTGCGGTTGGCCGCCAACGAGCGCGTCGCGGGCTTCCTCTATGTCGGCACCGCGAAGGAGAAGCCTGACGAGCGCGAGCGGCCCGCGCTTGCCGATATCGTCACGTCCTGGACGCCTTAAGCGCGATCAAAGCTACTCGTGAACGGCCTCAGTAGCCGAACTGCTCCGACAGGATGCGCTCCGCCAGCGTATGGCCGGGATCGAACATCATGAAGAGATCGACGCCCCCTTCCTCTTTCACCTCGACGGTGAGGACGTCTCGGAACTCCATGTTATCGGCAACCGCGCTCACCGGCCGCTTCTCCGCCTCCAGCACCTCGATCACCACCTTGGCTTCGTTTGTCAGAAGCGCGCCCCGCCAGCGTCGCGGGCGGAAGGGGCTGATGGGTGTCAGCACGAGCAGTGGTGCATTGATGGGAAGGATCGGGCCGTGCGCCGACAGATTGTAGGCCGTGCTCCCGGCCGGCGTTGACACAAGCAGGCCGTCGCAAATGAGCTCACCGAGACGGACTTTACCGTCGACTGCAATCCTGAGCTTGGCCGCCTGATAGATCTGCCGGAACAGCGAGACCTCGTTGATGGCCAGCGCCTCGTGCTTGGCGCCCTTCATGTCGTGCGCCGTCATGCGAAGGGGGTGGATCACGGTCGTCTCGGCGTTCTCGAGCCGCTCGACCAGCCCGTTCTCCCGATAGTCGTTGAGCAAAAAACCGACCGAGCCCCGATTCATCCCATAGATCGGGATGCGGCTCGTGAGGTGGCGATGCATTGTCTGCAGCATCAGCCCGTCGCCCCCGAGCGCCACGATCACGTCGGCCTGATCGAGCGGCGCATTGCCGTAGTGCTCGGCAAGCTTGATCTGGGAGGCAAGCGCCTCCTCGGTGTCGCTGGCAACAAAGGCAATTTTGGTGAAGCGTGGCATGGGAGGTGATGCAACTTGGTGCGGGGCCTTGCGAGGAAGCAGTATAAACGCGAGGCTGACCTCCCATTGCAAGCCTATCGGTTAGTCGAGGAATGGTGAATCCATGGAGAACGGCGATTTGCCGGCGCTGGTCTATACCACCTTCGCCCGGCTCGAAGATGCCAAGCGCGTGGGGGAAGCGCTCGTGGCGGCGCGGCTTGCGGCTTGCGTCAACGTCTTTCCCGGTATGATCTCGATCTTCGAGTGGAAGGGCGCGCGCGAGGCGGCAAATGAGGTCGCCATGATCATCAAGACGAGGGGCTCTCTGACCGAGGCGGTGCTCGCCGAGACCAAGCGCTTGCATCCTTACGAGCTGCCGGCGCTGCTCGTGCTGCCGACCGAAGGCGGCAGCTCCGACTATTGCGCCTGGATCATGGGCCAGACCGTGGGTGCGGAGCCGCGGTGAGGCTGGCACGGCCATGAACGAGCGCGCCTTCGTCCTTGCCATCGATCAGGGGACGACGAGCACGCGCGCGATCATCTACGACGCGCAAGGGCGCGCCCGTACCAGCGCCCAGCTGCCGCTCACCCAAATCTACCCTTGGGCCGGGGAGGGTGGAGCACGATCCGGAGGAAATCTGGCGATCGGTCCTCGGGACCGGCCGGGGCGCGTTGCGCGAACTCGGCGCATCTTCTATCGCCGCTATCGGCATTACCAACCAGCGCGAGACCTCGCTTGTGTGGGAGCGGGCGACAGGAAAGCCGCTCGCCAATGCGATCGTTTGGCAGGACCGCCGCACCGCCCCGCTTTGCACTGAGCTGATCGAGGAGGGATGGGGGCCGCATGTCGGCGCCGCGACCGGTCTCGTCATCGACCCCTATTTCTCGGCGACCAAGCTTGCCTGGCTGTTGGCCAATGTTCCTGACCTCGCCCGGCGCGCGGCCAAGGGCGAGGTGTGCTTCGGTACTGTCGACAGCTGGCTCTTGTTCAAACTCACCGGTGGCAGGTTGCACGCGACCGATGCGAGCAACGCCGCCCGCACCATGCTGTTCGACATCCGCTCTGGAGTTTGGGACGAGCGACTGCTCGATCGCCTCCGGGTTCCGCGCGCGGTGCTGCCGGAGGCAGGGGATAGCCAAGGGGACTATGGCATGACCGATCCTGCACATTTCGGAGCCCCGATCCCCATCAGGGGTGTTGCGGGCGACCAGCAGGCGGCCGCGTATGGTCAGGTCTGCTTTACGCCTGGCATGGTGAAAGCAACCTACGGCACGGGCTGCTTTGTGCTCGCCAATACCGGAGCGGCGAAGCTCAATTCGGCGAGCCGCATGCTCTCCACGATCTTCCACCAGCGCGAAGGCACGCGCGTCTATGCGCTCGAAGGAGCGATATTCATGGCGGGCGCCACGATCCAGTGGCTTAGGGACAGTCTCGGCCTGATCGGCGGCGCGGCCGAGAGCGAGGCGCTGGCCGAGAGGGCGGACCCAAAATCCGGCGTCACACTCGTGCCCGCCTTCCAGGGGCTCGGGGCGCCGTTCTGGGACGCAGAAGCCAGGGCCGCGATCCTCGGCCTCACGCGCGCCGCGTCCAAGGCCGACATCGTTGCAGCCGGGCTCGAGGCCGTCGCGTTTCAGACGCGCGACCTGCTCGATGCCATGCGGGGAGACATGGCAGCGAGCGGCATTCCCATGCCGCAAAGCCTGAGGGTCGATGGCGGTATGACTGGGAACGGCTGGTTCATGCAGCGCCTGGCCGATACGCTTGGACATTCCGTTGAAGTGGCCTGGAGTCCGGAGACGACGGCCCTCGGTGCTGCCTATCTTGCGGGCCAAGCAGCGGGCCTTTATGGCAGTCAAACAGAGCTGGCCCGCGCTTGGGCGCCCGCGCGGGCTTTTGAGCCGCGTATGGGGGCCGATGAGAGGGAGGAACGCTATGGTGTCTGGCTGGATGCCGTGGCGCGAATCCGCTCGAGACCCTGAGCCTCCGGAGCACGGCCACGCCCGCTCCGGCAAAGGTATGTTAAGGCTAACCTGTTAACTGCTTTACGACGTCAACGGGCTGAACGGCAGCGCAAGCTTCGGCGGCATAGCGCACCTCAGCCGAGGAGCGTGTCTCGCGTTTGCGTTCAGTCGTGGAGTAGTTGGTGTTTTTCCTTAGTTCTTCTTTGCGCCAGGTTCAGCCGCGTCCCCGCTTCCTCCCGCGCCAACCGCTGCCCGCCCCATCACTGGCGCGGAGCCTGCAGCGCTTCGCGCTTGGCGTGTTGTGGAGTCTCAAGCCGCCGCGGCTCCTTGGCGTGCCTGCCACCCTCGCCATGGTTGCCAAACACTATGCTGGATTTTTCCTTGGACACCGCACACTGCCCGACCCCAATGCGGCTTTGCGCCGGCCCGACGGTCTTGCTGGCATCGCAGGCGAGTTGAGCGTGCCCCTGCTCCGCGCGGCCTATGCCAGGGGGCTCTATCCGCTCGCTCATATCGGGCCGCAGAAATGGTGGGCGCCGAAGGAGCGCATGGCGCTCTTCATCGAGGATTTTCATATCGGCAAAACCGTCCGCCGCCGCCTTAAGCAGCAGGAGTTGAGCGTCACTTTCGACCAGGATTTCGACGCGGTCATCCAAGCTTGTGCCGAGCCGCGCGCGGGCCGCCCGCATCTTACCTGGATCCGGGCCGATATTGTCGAGGCCTTCACGCGCGCCTTCCATGCCGGCCTTGCGCATTCGGTGGAAGTCTGGGATCGCGAAGGCGAGCTGGTGGGGGGCACCTATGGCTTGAGCGTCGGCCGGGTGTTCTTCACCGAATCTCAATTCGCCCGCAGGCGCGACGCCTCGAAGGTGGGCTTCGCCACGCTCAATTGCCATCTGCAGCGCTGGGGCTACGTGCTGAACGACGGCAAGCTTCTCAACGGTCATCTGAGCCAGATGGGTTTCACCCTGATCCCGCGAGAAGCGTTCAACGCGCTACTTGCGAAGGCCTGCAAGGGCCCCGGACGAGAGGGGCGATGGGCCGTGGATCCAGAGCGTCGACGTCGCGCGCTGGAATCCGAGATCGGTGAGGCTCGCGGCGTGACGCAAATTCTCCTCGCCGGGACAATGTTATTCTACTGCCATGGACTCTTGGCTCTCTGAGATCGGGGAGATGTGACCATGGCGCTTGCCGCGATTGAACTCCCGCTCTTGGCCAATGCTGGGTTTCCGGCGGCGCGCTTCCCGCCGGGCGACGTGATCTTCGAGGAAGGCGACGAGGGCGACAAGATGTCCGCCATCCGCTCGGGCGAGGTCGTCATCGCGAAGGGGGCAAAGCGATCGAGACGCTGCCGCCAGGCGGTATTTTCGGCGAGAGGGCGCTGATCGACGGCTCCCCGCGCAGCGCCACGGCCGCGCCAAGACCGACTGCGAAGTGTCGCCTATCACCGAAAAGAGCTTCCTTTTTCTCGTGCATGAGACGCCGTTTTTCGCCATTGCCGTGGTGCGTACCTGGCGGACCGCCTCCGGCGCTAAAGCGTACGGGCCTGGCCCCAAAGCGAGCGCGGCTTAGCCATTTTTGCCTTTTAATTCTGGTCCTTCCCCGCCATGATCGGGCCGCGCTAGGCAACCCCTCTCACTCTCGAATAACGCCCTTGCTGTCGCTCGCTGAATTGGCGCTGAAACGCCCGCGGAACGTCGATGCGTCAACGCTTGGGCGGGACGCGCTGGCAGGCATTATGTCGGCGGTTGTGCAGATCGCCTACTGCATTTCCTTCAGCGCGTTCATCTTCACAGGCGATATCGCCGGCGGCTTTTCGCTAGGCCTTGCTGCGCTGATGATGGGCACGGCGGTCGTGGGTATTGTGATCGCGCTGACCTCGACATTGTCTCCCGCGAATGGTGGGCCCGACTCGCCCGCCGTGGCGGTGATGAGCGTGCTGGCAGGCTCCATCGCCGCCGCCCTTGCCGGCAAAGGAGCGAGCACAACCTCGATCCTCATCAACGTGCTGGTCGCCCTGTCTGTAAGCACGCTGTTGACCGGCGTCCTCCTCTACGGGATCGGTGCGCTCAAGCTCGGACAATGGCTGCGCTTTATTCCCTATCCCGTGATCGGCGGCTTTCTTGCCGGATCGGGCCTGCTGCTCATCACCGGCGGCATGGAGGTGGTAGCGCAGACCAATCTCACCCTATCGCCGTCGAGCTGGGAGCCTCTCTATTCGCCGCTCTATGGGCCCCAGATCGTCGTCGGCTTTCTCTTCGCCATCTCAATCCCGCTCATCGGACGATGGGTGCCGAGCTTTCTCGCACTCCCGATTGCCTTCGTTGCTTTTCTGGTCGTTTTGGATTTTGGTTTGTTCGGCTTGGTCAAAGACGAAACCGTGCGGAGCGCTTGGTTCTTGCCGAGCCTCGGCAAACTTACCTTGTGGTGGCCGATCTCTGCGGTCTTGCACCATGAAGTCGATTGGGGGGTGATCGCGCAGAGCAGCGCCGAGATTGGCTCGGTGTGCGTGATCATGGCCATCGCGCTTCTGCTCGACATCTCCAGCCTCGAGGTGGCGCGGCTGAAGGCCGCCGATCTCGACAAGGAATTTCGCACCAATGGCCTCGCCAATCTGCTTGCATCCCTGGTCGGCGGTCTGGCAGGCTCGCTGTCGATGAACGGTTGTCTGCTGCTCGACGAGTTCGGTGCCTCGACGCGCTTGGCCGGCGTGATTGTCGGGCTCGCCTGCGCCATAATCCTGTTCTCTGGCGTCGACATCGGCAGCGTCGTGCCCAAGGCGATCTTGGGCGGCATGCTCGCGTATCTCGGCGTCATGATCCTCGCCGAGCTGGCCGCATCGCCCGCACAGCGCTCCTCCTGGGTGGATTGGGCGCTTGCCATCGCGATCATGCTCGTGATTTGCAACTTTGGTTACTTCCAGGGCGTGATGCTGGGCGTCATAGCTGCCTGCCTCATGTTTGCGCTGAGCTACAGCCGCATTGGCGTCGTCCGCCGCCATCTCACGCGCGCGGAATTCTCGAGCAATGTCGAGCGGGCACCTGAGCAGTCCAAGCTCTTGCGCCAGGAGGGCGGACGTGTGCACGTGTTCTGGCTCTCGGGCTTCATTTTCTTCGGCTCGTCCAATGGCCTGTTCGAGCGCATCCGGCGTGTCATCGACGCGCAAACCGATAAGCCGGTCGGCTATGTGCTGCTCGACTTCAGCGCCGTTCCGGGGCTCGATTCTTCCGCGCTTTTGAGTCTCGTCAAGCTTCGCCACTATTGCGATGAGCATAGCGTTACGCTCGCCTTTTCAGGCTTGAGCGATGTGATGCAGATCGGCTTTCAAAGAGCCGGGTTCTTCGGCAGCGACTCAGCGCATCAGGTGTTCGGCAGCCGCAATGAGGGGCTTGAATGGTGCGAGGACATGTTGCTCATGCACCATGAGGTCGGCGAGGCCTCGATCCATAGCTTCGAGACTTGGCTCGAGGCGGAGTTCGGCGGTTCCGGCGACATGTCCCGCGTCGCTCCCTATCTCGAGCGCCGCGAGCTTGGGGTGGGGGAGCCCGTGTTCCGCCAGGGCGAGCCCTCAGAATTCCAT
This sequence comes from uncultured Alphaproteobacteria bacterium, assembly GCA_963846875.1. GTDB lineage: Bacteria > Pseudomonadota > Alphaproteobacteria > Rhizobiales > Methyloligellaceae > Methyloceanibacter. Next base: position 67,323 of record CAWJXT010000020.1, on the reverse strand, counting down.
CGTGCTGCTCGCCTCGGGTTGTGTCGCCATCACAATCAACGACGAGCAGGGGCGCCCCATCAGGCTGAGACGCATGGTTGGCTATACGGTGGTGGGCGAGATGGGTTTCTACCGCCGTGTTCCGCGCACGGCGAGCGTGATCGCGGAGCAGCCGAGCGTCGTCTACCGGCTGACGCGCGACGCCTTCAACACCATCGAGCGGGAGGATCCCGGCGCCGCGTCGGCCTTCCACAAGCTCATCATTCGCCTGCTGGCGGATCGGCTGGAATTCGCCAATCGCGAAATCTCGGCGCTGGTCTAGACTGCCGCGCGGCCCGCGCCGGCGGCCACGAGCACGCCCACGATCAGCAAATAGCTCAGGCTGTGGACGAATTGATCGGCACCGAGCGCATTCCAGAAGCCACGGTCGCGCACGGTCAGCCCATTCCGATGCGTGACCTGCTCCTTCAGCCAATCGACGTGATAGTGGACGGCGAACTCGCCGACCGCGATGGCGATGGCAAGCAGAAGTGAGGCCGGCGCGAGGACGAGGTAGACGAGCGGCGTCAGCGCGACGTGGATCGCACTGTGCAGGAATCCGCCGGGATGGCCGTAGGTTCCCTTGTTCAAAAATTGATAGGGGGTCTGCAGATAAAAATCGGCAGCCATATGCTTGGCCATGAGCACAGCCACGGCAACAAGGACCAGCAGGACAAGCTTTGGCATGGGCGCTATTTGCTGAGGGCTTCGGCGCCCCCGTCCCAGTTTGGCGGGGGGGGAATGTGGCGGAAGAAGGCGATGCGTTCACGGTAGAGGGCATAAAGCCGATCCAGGCGCCCCCCGTCTAGAGCCTCGCATTGGCGACTGAGGGTTTCCGCTGCGTCCCAGGCCTGGGCCCTAAATTTCTGCAGGAACTCAGCGTGGCGGTCGGCGAGCTCGATAAAGGTGTACGAGTGCTTCATCGCGCTATCGCCAAGCAATGCGAAGATGCGCGTGGCTTCGGTGCGGCCTTTCACCTTCAACAGGTCGAGCTCCAGGAAAGCGAAGTCCGGCGCGCGCGCGGTGGTCGAACTCGCCGACGATGGTGCCGACGTCGTAGGTCTTCGACTGGCCCTCGAGCCGTGACGCGACGTTGACGTTGTCCCCGATCACCGAATAGTCGAACCGCGTCTCCGAGCCAAGGTTGCCGACGCAGCAGACGCCGGTATTGAGCCCTATGCCGAGCTGTACCGGCTTGACGGGGCGTCCCCGAGCCTCCGCTTCCTCCCGCCAACGCGCGTTGAGATCCTGCATCTGGCCCATCATGCGCAGCGCGGCCTGGCAGGCATGACTTGGGTGCTCGGCATCGTCCAGCGGCGCGTTCCAGAAAGCCATCACCGCGTCGCCCATGAACTTGTCGATGGTGCCTTGCTCCTCGAGTATGATGTTGCTCAAGGGCGTGAACAGGCTATTCAGGAAGCGGGTGAGCTCTTCGGCATCGAGACCCTCGGAGATGCCGGTGAAGCCACGCACGTCGCTGAAGAGCAGCGTCATGTCGCGCGTCTCCCCGCCGAGCTTGAGCCGCGATGGATCACTGGCGAGCCGCTCGACGAGGGCGGGCGCCATGTAATGGCTGAAGGCGTGGCGCACGCGGTTGCGCTCGCGCTCGGTGCGCAGGAATACGAACAGCGTACCGGCAAGGTAAATAGCGGCGAGCGCAATCGCGGGATAGACGGGATCGACCAGCCAGCCGAAGACGTCGAAGGCGTACCAGGATACCGCGACCACGGTGGCGATGGCGACGCCGCCGACCACGGCGCTGCCGGCTGCTCCGCTCCGATAGATGAGAAAGGCAATGAGGCAGCCGAGCAGAAGGATGTAGAGGAGCTCGGCGGGCGTGGCGAAGTCAGGCCGTTGCAGGAAGGCGCCTTGCAGGATCTGCTCCACGGCTTGCGCGTGCAGCTCGACGCCCGGGACCGAGGCATCGAGCGGGGTCGCCCGGAGATCGAGCAGGCCCGCGGCACTCGTGCCGATGATCAGGAGCCGGCCTTCGATCTCCTCTTTGCCGATCTCGCCATTGAGTACGCGCCAGGCCGGCAGGTAGCGCTCCCTTTCCTGGTGGGTGAAGCGGATCCACATCTGGCCATTGGCGTCGGTCGGCACCTCGTAATCGCCGACGCGGATCTTGGCGATGCCCGTCTTCTCGCCGAAGGCGGTCTCGCCGCTCGCGCCGGAGGACTTCACCATATAGGTCGAGGCGCCCTGCGCGAGCCGGAGCATGTCGGCGGCAAGCGATGGATACATTTGGTCGCCGACCACCACTACCATGGGCATGCGGCGGATGATCTGGTCGTGCTCGGGCAGCCAGTTGAGCGCGCCGGCTCCCGATGCATTGTGTTGAAGTTCGGGCAGGCTCGTGGCGGCGCCAGGATAATAGGGCGCGAACAGCCTTGGGTCATCGCCGCCGTGAGCGAAGCCTGCCTTGGTCGTAGGCATCGTCGTGCCTTGCGGCGTGGCAATGAAGCCCAGGACCACGGGGGCCTGGCCAATCGCCTCGGCGAGGACCTGGTCGTTGGATGGGAGCTTCTCTACCTCTTCGCGCAGGCTCTGCAGCGCATCGGATTTCGGCCAGGAATGCAGAGCGTTTGCTGGCGACAGGCGGTCGGGCTCGGGGAACACCATATCCAAGCCGATGGAAGCGGCCCCACTGGCGGCGAGCTTCTGTATGAGCTCGGCCAGCACTGTGCGCGGCCAGGGCCATTGCCCCAGCCGCTTCAGCAACTCCTCGTCGATATCGACGATGCGCACGGGGAGGCTGGGATCGAAAGCGCGCGGCCGGATTTGCTGATAGCTGTCGAAAACAAGGGAACGTAGCCGCGCAACCGGACTGGGGTCCCAGATGCGCAAGCCAAGTGCGCCCGCGATGACCGCCCCCAAAATGAGGACATAGAGGAGGCGGGGACCCATTACCGTTGCCCAACTTCGGCCTGAGGAAAGCGCGCCGGACCGGCGCGGGATGCGAGAGCCTAGTCGATGGCGGCAGGCCGCTCCAGTGCCAACTTACGGCTTTCGACGTCAGCGGAGCGCCAAATTTCCAAGGCTTGGCGTCCCCAGTGGCGCACCATTGAACATAAGGGCAGAATGAACTAGAAGCGCGGAGGCCACCCACCCACAGCGTCCAATCCAGAGGCGTCATGAATATCTGCATGATCGGGGCGGGGTATGTCGGCCTCGTCTCAGCCGCTTGCTTCTCCGAATTCGGCTGGAACGTCGCGTGCATCGACAAGGACGCGAGTCGCATCGCGCAACTTCGCCAAGGCCGCGTGCCGATCTACGAGCCGCGCCTTGACGAGCTGCTTGAGCGCAATCTCCGCATCGGGCGCATCCGCTTCTCGACCGATCTCGGCGACGCGGTGCGAGAGGCCGATCTCGTCTTTTTGGCCGTGGGGACGCCGATGCGGCGGGGCGACGGCCACGCCGATCTCAGCTTTGTGTTTCAAGCCGTCGAAGACCTTGCGCCGCATCTGCACGGCTTCACGGTGATCGCCACCAAATCCACGGTGCCCGTGGGCACGAGCCGGGAGATCGAGCGGCGGCTTAGAGCTCTCCGCCCAGAAGCCGATTTCGCGCTTTGCTCGAACCCGGAATTCTTGCGCGAAGGCTCGGCTATCTACGACTTCACCCATCCCGACCGCGTGCTCGTGGGCTGTGACGAGGCGAGGGCGCAGGCGCTGATGGAGCGCCTCTACAAGCCGCTTGCTTTGCGCAACGCGCCGGTGATGTTCGTAAGCCGGGAATCGGCGGAGCTCGCCAAATATACGGCCAACGCGTTCCTCGCCATGAAGATCAGCTTCATCAACGAGGTTGCGGATCTATGCGAGGCGGTGGGCGCCGATGTGCAGCAGGTGGCCACCGCGATCGGCGCCGATGGGCGCATCGGCGACAAGTTCCTGCATCCGGGCCCGGGCTATGGCGGCTCATGCTTTCCCAAGGACGTTGCGGCCTTGATCCGCTCGGCGCGCGAGGCGCGCTCGCCACTCTCGCTGATCGAGCAGGTGCAGACGGTCAACACCGAACGCAAGATCGCCATGGCGGGACGCATCGAGCGTGCGGTCGGCGGGTCGCTCGCCGGCAAGTCGGTGGCGGTCTTGGGGCTCGCTTTCAAGCCCGACACCGATGACGTGCGCGAGGCGCCAAGCCTGACGCTGATTCCCATGCTGCAAGAGAGGGGCGCCTCGGTGCGGGCCTACGATCCCCATGCCGCCGAGAACGCCGAGGCGCTGTTGCCGGGGGTGGTGTGGTGCAGAAGCGCGCTGGAAGCGGCCGAGCAGGCCGATGTCGCCGTCGTGCTCACCGAATGGAACGAGTTCCGCGCGCTCGATCTGGAGGCCTTGCGGGCTCGCATGCGCGGCAGCATCCTGGTCGATCTGCGCAACGTCTATTTGCCGGCCCAGGCGAGCGCGGCTGGCTTCACGTACGCCAGCATTGGGCGATAGCGAGCGGCTCTCCTGGCTGCGTGGTCCACGACGCGCCTAAGAAGCCGTGGCGGAGAGAGCCTTCCGGGTAACGGCCGTGCTAAGGCGCCCGGACTTGAGGTCGGCAGTCGCCATGGGCCCGAAGCGGCGCAAGAGACGCCGGAGATGCCGGCGGTAGGCATAATAGTTGTATTCGAGCCGATGCCGGTCGCTGGCCACATAGCCGGTCTCGCGGGCTGCGCTTGGCTCCTTCCGACTTTAGTTTGGAGAACCAGGATGCCCGCTCATGCTGCTCGGAGGCGGCGATGAGATAGCTCGCGATGAGCTTCGCTTGGGCATCGGCCAGTCGCCAGATGCTGCCATTAGCCTGCACCAGGCCCACCGCGAAGAGGTCGTCGAATTCGGGGTGGAAAACGTTGAGATAGAGGATAGAGCGTCCGTCGGGGCCGAGGATTAGGTCGTTGTCGATAAAGGGCAGGGAGATCTGATAGCCGGTAGCGTACACGACGAGATCGGCCTCGACCTCGCTGCCGTCAATAAAGCGAACCGTGCGCCCTTCGAATTCGACGATGTCGGGCTTCACGCCGATGCGCCCATGGGCGACGAGCTGCGGCAGCACCGTGTTCATGGTCGGGTGGGTGTCCATGATCAAGTGCTCGGGCTCAGGCAGACCGTAGCGGACGTTGGAGCCCACCATGAGCTTATGCCAAAGCGTGTAGATGCGGTTGCGTAGCCACCGCGGCATGGGCAGCTTCTCGCAGAAATTCACGATGCCGTCGGTCGGACGGCCAAGCATGAATTTCGGCACGAAATAGGTGCCGCGGCGCATGCTCTGATGCACGGAGCGGGCGACGGCCGTCGCATCGACGACGATATCGCAGGCCGAGTTGCCGGCGCCCACTACCACGACGCGCTTGTCGGCAAGCTGCTTGACGCTGCGATAGTTGCGCGAATGCATGGATCTCGCCAGTGAACTTGCCCGCTATCTTGGGCGTCACGCGGCACGTCATGGTGGCCGCTGGCGATCACGAGAGCCCGATAGAAGCGGGCGCGCGCCTCGCCCGCGATCTGCACACGCCAGCCGCCTTGGGTGCGCTCGGCGTGCTCGACCGTCGTATTGAGCTCGACGCGGTCCAGCACGCCGAACTCCTGCGCGTAGTTGCGCAAATAAGCGAGCGCCTCGCGATGGGACGGATAGGTGGGATAGTCATCGGGCATCGGGTAATCCCCGAAGCCCGTGTATTTGCGCGACGAGACGAGGTAGGTCGAATCGTAGACGACGCCGGTGTTCGTGGCCTCATTCCAGAGGCCTCCAATGTCTTTCTCCCGCTCCAGACAATCGAACGGGATGCCACGCTCGTGGAAGGTCTTGGCGGCGGCCAGTCCAGAGAACCCTGCGCCGATGATGCAGACCTTGTCGGTGTCGCTCTTGATGTCCATCAAATGTGCATTCCTCGATGCAAATGTACGTTCCTTAGTCAGAGGTCGTTTGTCTTCGGTTAAGCGTCTTTGATGGGTCCTGTCAGGTTTGGCGTCAATCCCCGGTGGGAACACTGCGGCATTTGATGTCGTTCATGGCTTATATGCATAAAAGACTTTGGACTTTCCCGTCATGACGTTAGACTTTCTCAACGATGCGACTCGACGTGGCGGAAGGCTCATCATGCGTCTGCCAGTGTACATAACGGCTGGTATGCTAGCTCTCGGGCTGTTTTGCGGCAGCGCCTCAGCCCGTCAGATGTGGCTGCCTACGATCGACAATCCCTATTGCTCGATTACGACTTATCTGTTGCCCGAGTTGCCGGAGCAGGCGATGTCGAGCATAGATGCCAATGACCAGCCGGTCATTGTCGTCAGCGCTCTTACCATGGCCGAGACTCAGGCCTATGGCAGGTTCCTCATGGCGCATGAATGCTGCCATCATACCTTGGGTCATGTGGCCTACCTGCATCGGGGGCTCGGACATTTGGGGCCGCAGCCTTTCTTCTACATCGCGCCGGCGCTGAAGCGCATGGAGCTTGAGGCCGACTGCTGCGCGGTCAAGATGCTGAAGCAAACTCACGAACCCGAAAGCATCGAGGCGGCCCGCCAAGCCATGGCCCAGTTCGGTACCTCGCCGACCGGCGCCTACTATCCGACCGGCATCGAGCGAGCGGACAATATCGCCAGCTGCGCCGCGCAAGACTAACGTTCCCTTCGGCTCGGATCGTGGCGCATCGTACGGCGCTGGCGAAGCTTACCCAGATGGGCTGGCGTCCCCAAACCGCAAGATCTATATCTTAGCGTGACCGCTCCGTTCACCTTTGCGATGGATCAAATTTACCCCGTGCGGGACCCTGGGGTGTCCCAGGGCCGCCGGTCTGCGGTTACGTGCTATGCTGAGCGCCGACTTCGTGCGTGATGGTGGAAAGGAGGCCGGCTTGAGGCACAGCACGGGCCTGATCGGAAAGTTGACGGCGAGCCTTCTCGTCGCGCTGGGCGGCATCGGGACTTTAAGCAGCGCCGCGCCAGCGCAAGACTCGCCCAGCCACTGGCTGCGTGTTTGTGCCGATCCCGACAACATGCCGTTCTCGAACGATAAAGGCGAGGGCTTCGAGAACAAGCTCGCAGAGCTCCTTGCAGCTAAGCTCAATGCCCGCTTGGTCTACAGCTGGTTTCCCGAAGCGGCCGGGTCAGTCCCGAACCAGGCGCTGCAGGACAGTTGTGACCTCGTCATGGGTTATGCCCAAGGCACCGGCTTGGTCGAGGACACCAACCCCTACTACCACACGTCTTACGTGCTGATTTACCGGCAGAAGCGATCAAGATCTCGCCGGCGTCGATAGCCTCTCGGACCCCCGTCTCAAGCAAAAGAAGATCGGCATCTTCGCCCGGACTCCCCCGGCGAGCATGCTGGCGACAAATGGACTGGTCGCCAACGCCCAACCGTTTGAGATCGCCGGGACAAGCTCTTCTACGGCCGCATCGGACATGATTGCCGAGATCGCCTCCGGCAAGCTCGACGCGGGTCTGCTGTGGGGCCCGGTTGGCGGCTACTACGCGCAGAGATCGCCCGTGCCGCTTGTAGTTGTACCGCTTATCAAGGAGACGATGGGGCCGCGTCTCTTGTTCGACATCACCATGGGCATTCGTCCGGGCGAGCCGGAGTGGAAGCACAGCCTCAACAAGCTCATCGCCGAGAACCAGGACGACATCAACGCGATCCTGCGAGACTATGACGTGCCCCTGCTGAACGAGGCGGGCAACCAACTCAAGACTGCGACACCCGAGCGCTGAAGACCGCCGTTAGGAGCGTGAATGTCGCGGACAGCCACGCTGCTCACATCTTGCACTTGCTTTCCGGCTGGTCGATGCCCAGCGTGTCCATATCGATGTCCGGGTGGCTCGCCGGGGGGACGCCCGGTTGCGGCGAGAGCGAGACCGGAACCTTGTCCGTCGCGATCAGGATCGGCTGACGAAACTGACCATCCCATTTGCGGTAGGTCTGCTTGACTCCCTTGAAGGGAGCGAGCTGGAACTCGTCACCGGTGATGAAGGCGGCGATGGTGGGAAAATCCGCGCCGTGATTGCGGGTTACCGCCTCGCCAATGGTGCGCGAGGCAACATAACTCTGATAATCGATCGGCAGCATCAAGCGCTTGTAATCCTTTTGGAAATGGTTGTTGGCCTGGGTCGCCCCCCACTTCTCATGGCCGGGACTCCAGGTCGTGGCGACGAGGCCGGCCGTGCCCGCAACCGGTACGAGGTGTGAGGCGCCGCCGCGATAGGGCAGGAATGGCCCCCACAGCTGATCCTCATCGGCGACGATGAGGACCTGATAGTCTGGAGCGGCATCGGCCGCATTGTCGCCGCCGTCCTTCGGGGGCGGGATTGTACCCATGGCGTCGCGCTTGCCGCCCGAGGTGTCCTTGTATTCGCGCTCGTCGACGATGGTGGCGCCGAAACGTTTCGCCGCGCGTTTGATGGCGTCAGCATAGGCCGCGTCGCCAGACGTGGTGCCTCGTCACGAGCAGCCAATTGCTCCATTTGTTGGCCACGAGATATTGCGCAAGCGCGTCTGCCAGCATGTAACGGTCCGGAACGATGTGAAGGATGTTGGCCCGGCAATCCTCCTGTCGGAGGGAGATGTCGGTCGCGCGGACGTTGAGCAGCAGGATGTCTTTGCCCTTGGCCCAGTCGGAAAGCTTGATCAGCGTCGCGGCGGGCGCATCGACGATAACGAAATGGTGACCGCTCTCCAGGAATTTCTGCAGTGCCGCCACCGCGGCGTCGGGCGTAGCAACGGTGCTCACGTCGAGGCTGTAGAGATCGCCGGTGAATTGGCCGCCGGAGTTGTTCTCGTCGAGCGCCATCTTTGCGCCGGCGATGCCTGCGTCATCCGGCTCGACATCCATGCGCGACGAAGGCCGGGGATGCTCCACGATTTGCCGCATATAACCGATCGGTACGGGGGTCATTGCCGGCGATTGGGGCATTTGGAATTGGGTGCCGCCCTCGGGCTTGGTCGCGGCGGCGGGCGGGGGCCTCGGCCGGTGGGGGAGCGGGCGCGGCGCCCGGGTCGGCGGCGTAGGCAGCGGATGGTGACAGGGTCAGACAGGTCCACAGGGCCAGAGCGCTGGCAAGGGCAAGACAGAGCGTAAGGGTGATGGCGCGAGCGATACTTGGAAAACACACCATGAAGACGACTACCAGGGCTGGAACCGGCCATTGCGGAGTGTGCCGGACATGGCCCTCGATGCCGGACGGCGAGGCCAGCCAAGCGGGAGCCTCCATGGTAGCGACAAAAAAATAGGCATTGCAAGGTGGAAACCCTGGCCGGGAAGGGTTGGTAACGCCCGGCGGCAACGGTTAGATCTCGCTTTCCGCCATCGCCGGAGGTTGACCTCCTAGCCGTGCTTTGGCTGCGGAGCCGAGAAGTTGGGGGCCGGGATTTCCCGGGACACCCAATCCGTTGATCTTGCTAAAATCTGTGTGCCGCCAAGCGGTTTTAAAAGTCTGCGCGGGCGAGAGGCTGCTAGGGCTGCTTTACTGCGGCGCCTTTGGCGTTGCGTGGGTTGCGGTAGACGAAGGGCGTGGGCGGGAGCGCCGCCTCGGAGTGGGCGAGCGCCACCATCTCGCCGTGATAGGGGGAGAGCGCGCAGGCCGGATCGGTGTTGCGCGGGTCGGCGGTGATCGCCATGGCCTGACAGCGGCAGCCACCCCAATCAATCTCCTTGAAGGCGCAGGAGCGGCAGGGCTCCTTCATCCAGTCGGTGCCACGGAAGGCGTTGAAGGCTTGTGAGTTCAGCCAGATGTCGAGCAGCGGGCGGTCCTGCACGTTGTCGAATTGGAGGCCCGGAATGGTCTCGGCGGCGTGGCATGGAAGAACTTTGCCGGCGGGCGTGATGTTCATAAAGCCCTTGCCCCAGCCGCCCATACAAGGCTTCGGGCGCTTGGCGTAATAGTCCGGCACGACCATGTCGATGGTGAGCACGCCTTTCAGTCGCTCCCGCTCGCGCTCGACGAGCTCGATCGACGAAGCGTCTGGTCGTAGGTCGGGATCAGGGCGGCGCGGTTCAGATAGGCCCAACCATAATATTGCACATGGGCGATCTCGAGTCGCTGGGCTCCGAGCTTGACGGCCAGATCGATGTAGCGGCCGACATTGTGAATATTCTGGCGGTGGATTGGAGCGTTGATGGTGAGAGGCAGCCCAAGCTCGATGACCCAGCGGGCGACATCGAGCTTCTTCTGCGTCGCGCCCGGATAGGCGCCGATCCGCTCGGCATTCACTGCATCGACGTCCTGGAAGGAGATCTGGACGTGATCCAGGCCGCGCTTGGCGAGATCCTCCAACCGTCCGCGAGTGAGAGGTGACGGCCGCGGTGATCAGATTGCTGTAGAGGCCAGCCTCCGAGGCGGCCGACACGATCTCCTCTAGATCTTTCCGCGCCGTGGGCTCGCCGCCCGAGAGATGGACTTGCAAGATGCCCATCTCGCCTGCCTGGCTGCATCACCGAGACCCACACCTTCGGTCGGACAATTCGCGGTTCACCCGCTCAAGCTCGAGCGGGTTGGAGCAATAGCCGACATTGCAACGGGCAGCGATGGGTGAGCTCGGCGAGGAGGCCGACGGGCGCGCGCGCGCACAGCGCTTCGGTCGCGCTCCCGGCTCACGCCTGCGGTGGGCTCGTCATCGACGGTGACGGCCTCGCAATGCTCCTTCAAGTCCATCGCGTTTATGCCTTTACGTATCCCTTGTCGGCGAGACCTTGCAGCAGCTCCAACACGTCGGCACGGATCACGTCCGTCGGTGCTGAATAATCCTTTGCCAGGGCCTCGACGATCGCTTCCACGGTTCTTTTGCCGTCGCAGAGCTTGAGCACGGCGACGGCGGTTTGGTCAGGCGTCAGCACGCGCTCCGGCGCCAACAAGATCCAGCGGCCCGCGCCCCGCGTCATGGCGGAGCTTCAAATAGGCCGGCAAATAAGGCCGCGTCTCCTGGCTGACAATGAGACGTCCAGGGGCCGCGGTGTCACCCATCATGCTTTGGCCGGCACGAAGGCGCCCGGGGGAATGATCCCCGGATCGTAATAGGCGAGATGTAGGGCATCGAGCTGCGCCCAAAGCACGTTGGTCTTGAACCTGAGAGCGTCGAGCACCGCGGCTTGCGCCTCGGGCGTGCGGGCATTGCGCTTCACATAGTCCAAGGCGAACTCCGCGTCCCGCGGCGCCTGGGTCAGGCGGCGGCGGAAATAGGCCATGACGTCTTCGCTGATGAAGTCGTAATTCTCGAGCATGCCCGAGATGCGCTCCCTGTGAATCTTGGGCGCGAACAGCTCGGTCAGCGAGGAGGCGACGGCTTCGACCAAAGTCCTCTCCTGCACGAAGCGGACATAAGCCTCCACCGCGAAGCGCGTCTCGGGCAGGGCGCCCTTCATCGAGATGACATATTCACGGTCGAGCCCAAGTCCGTCGGTCAGCTTGAGCCAACGCTCGATGCCGCCTTCCTCCTCGCCATAACCGTCATGATCGTGGATGCGGTGGACCCAGTCGCGCCTGAGCTCGCGGTCGTAACAGCGGCTGATGAGGGCAGCGTCCTTGCGCGGCACCGCCGATTGGTAGCAGTAGCGGTTCAAGGCCCAAGCCTGCACCTGACCCTTGTTGAGCTTGCCGCCATGCAGCAGCTTATGAAACGGATGTTTATCGTGGTAGCGCTCGGCGCCAATGGCGCGAAGCTCGTCCTCAAGCTCCTCTGGGCTCATGATCTTGGTCACGGCTGCACCTCTATCCTGACGACTGCAATGTGAGGACCAGAGCTTAACCCACAGCAAAAGCTACTCACTTGATGCGCGTCAACGCTTAGATAATGAGCCTTACCCAGCTTTTCATCTTCGCTTGGCCGATATCGTTTGAAACTAGGAGCATGGCAAGAGGGCCGCATGACACCCGCATGAACACCCCCTGGATGCCACATTAAGAAAATCTGAACGGGAAGATTTGGCAATCATCCGTGCATGGAGTCGAGAGGTCAGCGCCATGGCGCTCGATCTAGGGTCGCTACAAAATCAAATGCGGCGAGCCAGCCATGCGCCGGATCGCCGCTCTCGTCTTCCGCATAGACGATTAAGTGCGATCCAGCTCGGCAGGCAGGTAGCTCGTCACCTCCATACCGGACTCCGTCTCATTAATCGTCGGCTTTTGCCACTCACGCATTGTAGGCTCTCCTTCTCGCGGTTTCAGGCTTAAGCGCCGGCCGTGGCGACCCGTACGTGCGCGAGGGTTCAGTCGCGCAACCCCTCCGCACTTCATTGTGGTTTCCGGCTATGATAACTTCAAATCGTACTTCCTTATTTGTAATGATAAGCTGGCCCTTATCGACAATGATTACCCTTCGACAATTGCGTTACCTCGAGGCGCTGGCCGAGACGCATCATTTCGGCCATGCCGCGCAGGCGTGCGCCGTCAGCCAGCCCGCGCTCAGCATGCAGATCAAGGAGCTCGAGGAGGAGCTGCAGGTGAGCCTCGTCGAGCGGCGCAGGTCCGGCGTCGAGCTTACCGAGCAGGGTGAGGAGGTTGCCCGCCGCGCGCGGACGATTCTCGCCTCGGTACGAGATCTGCGCGACTACGCCCGGCATCGCGACAGGGTGCTGTCGGGCTCGCTCAAACTCGGCGCCATTCCCTCCATCGCGCCGTACCTGTTACCGGCGGCATTACCCGAGCTGCAGCGACGCTTCCCCAAGCTAAACCTGCAGCTCCGCGAGACCATCACCGAGACGCTGGTGCACGAGCTTGTGAGCGGCACTCTCGATCTCATTCTGATCGCGCTGCCGGTCGAGAATGCGGAGCTCGAGACGTTGCATCTCTTCGACGACAAATTCATCCTTGCCGTGAAGGCCACGCGAGAGAACAAGCGCGTGCGGAACGCGACGCCGAGCATGCTCGCCCAATCGCGACTACTGCTGCTCGAGGAGGGCCATTGCCTGCGCGACCAGGCGCTCTCCTATTGCCGTATGCTGACGCCGGAGGCGCGCGACAGCTTCGGCGCCTCGAGCCTCGCCACCATCGTGCAGATGGTCGCCAATGGCTATGGCACCACGCTGCTCCCGGAGATGGCAATCGGAAGCGAGGTGCATCATGGCAGCGATATTCGTCTGTTGCACTTCGCCGCACCGGAGCCGAAGCGCGAGATCGGGCTTGCCTGGCGCAAGACCTCTCCGCGCAAGGCCGACTTCATCCAGTTCGCGCAGCTGCTCAAGGACGTGGCACCGAAGTCTGGTAAGACTTGAGCGAAGGGCGAGGCTTGCGTGTTCCCAATCATGATCAAGGTTTTGGTGCTCGGGACCTTGGTGGCCGCCGTGGTGGTCGGCGTCATCGCGAAAACGGCCCGTATCTCGGCGTTCTATGCAGGGGACGGCCCGCTGCATCCGGCCAGGAACGGCCTCGCCATCGCCGCCTCCGCCATGCCCGCCGCGTTGCTCGCGTCCCTGACCGGCCCCTTTGGGGGTCAAGATGACATGGCCATCTTCGTCGGCGTGCTTGGCGGCGTGCTGCTGATTGCGCTCTTGCTCGTAGCACCGCTGCGGCGGTTTGCCGGCTACACTTTGCCCGATTTCCTGGCCGAGCGTTTCCAGGGAGGCGATGTCCGGATCCTTGGCATCATTGCCGTCCTCCTCTGCTCGCTCCCGCTGCTCGTCGCGGTGCTCTGGTTCTCGGGCTCTGTGGTGGGGCAGGTCTTCGGCGCGGATCGAGGGAGCGCCACTCTCATCGCGTCAGCCGTGCTTCGTCATCGCCGCGTTGCCCGGCGGCATGAGCTCGGTGAATTCAATTCAGGTTGCCCTTGGCCGCGTCCTGATAGCCACCGTGGCGGTGGCCGCGATCGTCCTCCTCGCCACAGGCATCGCGGGCGTCAGCCCTTACGACGCGGGGGTCAGACAGTTGCCACCGGGTCTCCTCGCAGCGAATGATTGGAACGGGAAAGCGGCGCTCGCTATCACGCTTGCACTCGGTACCGCCTCCCTGCCGCATCTTCTGATGCGCTCCATCACCGCAGCCTCGCCCCAAGCCGCACGATGCTCCTTTGGGTGGACCCTGCTTTTCCTCGCTCCGCTCTATTTCGCGCCGCACGTGTTCCGCGCCGCGTTGGAGGAGCAGTCATTTGCTCCGGGCGTGCTTGTGGTATTTGCGATCGCCGCGCTCCTCGCCGCGAGCCTAGCTGCGGCGTCCGGCCTCGCACTCGCCATGGGCAATGCTGTCTCTTACGACATCTATTACAAGAGCTTGGCTCCCACCGCGCCGCCGCAACAGCGGCTTCATGCGGCGAGGGCCGGTCTCGTGATCATGATCGCGATCGCGGCAGGTCTCGCCTCGCGCGCCGATATAGAGGTAGTGCCTCTTGGCGGCGTGGTGTTTCTCGATTGCGGCAAGCGGCATCCTGCCGGTACTCGCGCTTGGGCTTTGGTGGAAGCGCGCCAATGGGCAAGGTGCGGTCGCGGGCAGGGTGGCGGGCCTCGCGCTCTGTCTCTATTACCTTGTGGCTCCGCGTTATATCCCGATCACCTTCTACGAGACCTCGAGCTTTCTCTCGAACGCCACGCCCGACGATGCGGCGAGCTACCTCCTCCTGAAGCAGGCCTATGCGCTGGCGGAGGGTGCCGCCAAGGCCGCCGCATTCGGCGCGTGGGAGGCAAAGGCCGGGTCGCTCGCCAATTGGGGCGGTGTGAGCGGCGTCTGTGCGGCCCTGTTCGCCGTGCCGATCGGCTTCCTGGTGACGATCGTGGTGAGTCTGTTCACGCCCGCGCCTTCAGCCGACGTCCAGCGCTTTGTCGAGGAGTTGCATTCGCCTGCGCAGGGGACGGAATAGTCTCAATTGGCAGGCGGATTTGCGGCCGATTGGGGTTGATCGCCCAGGAGGCGGAAGGAGTCGCGGAAGCGCTTCGCGTCGTCGCCCGCCGCGTGGTCCTTGGGACCCGCCGAGATCAGCAAGTAAACGCGGTCGCCTGCCGGCACGACGTCGACGAGATGATTGAGCTTGCCCTTGCCGTCGTCGGTGATCGCCTCGTAGCCGGCGCGGTCGGCGATGGTGGCCGGGCCCTTCTTGCGCAGGCTCGATCCGCTGCCCTTGGCATAGGCGCTGGCGAGTTTGGCGAAATAATCGGGGTCGGACGGGCTCGGTGCCTTGCCCGACCGGATACTCGAACACCACCACGCGATAGGCCTCGTCGTCGCCAACGCCGACCTGGAAGTCATATTGAATGAGCGGGTTCTGACCCTCGACCGGCGCCGTCGTCGTCTGCGGCGTGCCAGGGAACTGGATAGCAAAGCCGCGCTCGGGGGATTGGAACTCGGTCCATTGCGGCTCTGGGGTGGCGGCGCTCGGCTGGTCTTCGGCCAACCCGCCTGTGCCCGTGGCCAGAAGCATGGCCATGGCTATCAGTGCTCTGCGCATCGTCATGGGCTGGTCCTTCTCACCCTTCGCGTCCTGCGCAAATCGGCATTCTACCGGATCGGGCGACGGCCTTCATCCACGAGCCCTTACCGCTCGTTGCGGATTGTTCGAGCCGTCTAGCCTTCCGGCGAAAAGACTCCCTTGAGCGCGCGGCCATACATGGCCTTTGCGTCCTCCTTTAAGGCTGCGCGCGTCACCGGCCGCATATAGAGCATGTGGCCGCCGAGATAGTCCTTGATCTCGATGGGAGCGGCGCCGGTAAGCGGCGGTAACTGGTTCACGAGAAAAGTGGTGGCGAGGTAGGGCGTGATCAGGTCGGTATAGCCCTTGGCGATCAGCACCTGCAGCGAAGGGTTGAGGGCGCGCGCCTCTTGCAGGTTGTCGATGACGCCCGCATAGCCCTGACGCGTCGGGCTCGTGCCGAAATCCCATTTGCTGCGCACCTCGCGATTGAGCAGGCGATAAGGCGCGTTGGTGTGGAATTGGAGCTCGCTCCCGGCATATTGGATGAAGGCCGAGGTCCAGAGCGGCGCGGTCGTGTCGAGCACCGGATCAGGGCCATTCGGCCAAGCGCTCGAAGGGCTCGGGTCGGGCCCGCTCACGGTGCCGTCGTAGCGGCTCAGCACTTGGCCATGGGCATGGTCGAATTCCTTGATGAAGAGGGACGGGGAGATGCGGGCGAGGCGCCGCTCGACGAGGTCCGGCGGCAGACCGGTCAGCTCCGCCACCTTCGCGCTGGCGAGCTTGCCGCCCGCCACAGATCCTGAGGCGAGCGCCACGAGGTAGTCGGACAGCGCATAGTGCTCGGCATCCTTGAGAGCGAGCCCAAGTGCCTCCCGTCCGATGACGCCCTTGCTCTCCAGATTGACCGCAGCAAAGGACGGAAGCGTCAGCGCCCAGGTCAGCGGATCGTAGTCCTCCCCATTGAGAAGCGCGAAGTCGAGCGCTGGAGAGATGAGCACCATGCCCGAGGGCGAGATGCCCCCCGTCTTCTGGAGCTTGTTGGTCAGTGCCGCGGCGCGGAACCCGCCATAGCTCTCCCCCACCAGGAACACGGGCGAGACCATCCGCCCTGCCTGGATCAGATAAAGCCGGATGAAGTCCACAAGCGCGTCGGTATCCTGCTCGACGCCCCAGAACTTCTCCTCGTCCTTGGGATCGGCCGCGCGGCTATAGCCGGTTCCCACCGGATCGACGAAGACGAGGTCGGTCATGTCGAGCCAGGTGTTGGGATTGTCCAGGAGGCGGGGAGGGGGCCCGCGGAACTCGCCCTTGTCGTCGACCTCGACCTCGCGCGGGCCGATGCCGCCAAGATGGAGATAGGCGGCTGCCGCGCCCGGGCCGCCGTTGAAGACGAACGTGATGGGCCGCTTCGCATCGAGCGGCTCGCGCGCATAGGCCACGTAAAAAATCTCGGCCGTGGGCTTGCCACCCGCCGCACCCGGCAGAGGGATGCTTCCGGCCTCGGCAGTGTAGTTCAGGGTCTTGTCGGCAACGCGGATCGAGTGGTGGGTCGTCGCGTTGGGCGGCAGGAGATCGACCGCTTGCGACTGCAGGGCCTGCGGTTGGGCAGTAGGCTGCCCGACGGCATGGGGCTCGGCGGTTTGTTGCGGCGGCGCGGCCACGGTGTCGTGCGGATTGTCCTCGCCGAGGGCAAATCCGGGAAAGGCCAGAAGCGCAAACAACGCTCCGGCCCGGACGAGGGAGACGAGGCAGGGAAAGGGCTCGGTCACGTCGGTTCGGCTCCTAGTGGGCTGGGTTGGGGGCTTGGAAGGGTGACAAGAGGCTTAGCCCAAGGCGAAGGCCGCCTCAAGGCAAGTGAAGGCCGGTGGGGGAAGTTGGGGACGCTTCGGGGGGATCGCGCTTACGGCGACGCCGAGACCCACCAGGAAGAGAAGCAGCGACCCGGCAATCAGCCCCAGCCGCATGTGTACGCCCACGTCATCGAGCGTGACCCATGAAACAAGCTCAAGCGGTCTTATGGAAATACCATTGGCCAATCGAACCGATAGCTTTGCCTATCGGCGAGGCCAGGCCCGCCCAGGCTTGGGCGGCGGCCTCGGGTTGGCTGGCCAAGACGTGGTCTCAGTGGGGACGGTGCGCGGCCTGGCGCTTATGGGTCTCGTCATCGACCGTGATATAGGCCGCGGCCACATGCCGGCGCACGGACTCATCGCTCGTGGTTTGCCGCGCGTGCTCGCAGGCGTGCTGGGCGGCAGCCAGATCCTTGTCGCTAACGTCTCCGCCGGCCTCGAGCGTCGTCGCCACATTGAGGCAGAGCGAGAGGTCCGTATCGGCCGCCTGAGCCGCCGTGGCCCCCAGCATCGCCGCCAGGAGCAAAGTGATGATTGCGCCCGCGTTGCGCATACCGCCACTCTGTCTGGCAACGGCCGTGTTTGGCATGATACGCCTCAACGCCCCGGGCGTCCGCCCGACGACATGAAGTTCGCGACGCTCCGCTTCAGGAGGTCATAGGCCGGTCGGCCCATCAGCGCGACCGCGGCAATCTTGGTCAGAAACGGTGTCGCTCCGAGGAGTCCCGTCAACATGGATTTGAGGGCTGGGTGCAGGTCGGTCATGACCGCGAAGGGGATAAGCGACCAAGCGGCATATCCCCCGACGATAAGCACCACGCCGATGGCGAAGCGCCAGCCGAGCCGGGCGGGGCGAGCTTCTTGGCGCGGTGCTGGTGGTCACGGCTTCCCTCTCAATTGGTCGGGGAAATTGGTGGCCCAACATTGCGACATCACCGTGGCTGAACGGCCGTGCGGTTTTGTTGCTCCCGCGCTAACACGCCGGAATTGCTGAAATCCCTCGCTCCATCCATTCTCGCACCGAGAAATTCCTGAGACATTAATGGGCTTCTAGGTCGGGCTCAGGGCACCCAGCAGCTTGGGCCGGCGCAGGACTTCAGCGTGCCGTAGAGGCTGCGTAGCGCCGCAAGATCGCTCGCATAAAGCGAGTTGTCAGCCTCGTTCCTGAGCTCGTAGGGATCGGTGGTGAGATCATAGAGCTCCTCGAAGCCGCCGTCATATTTCACGTATTTCCTGGTGGCGGTTCTAACCGCCCCGAAGTGGTTCGCCGGCTTCTCAAAGCGGTTCAAGGGTCCTTCGACAAGGAGGGCGCTCCGCCAAGGGGCGCGGGCGTCGATTAAGAGCGGCTTCAGCGACCGGCCGTCGGGAGCAACGTCCGGGAGCGGCATCGGCAAACGCTTCGATGGCGGCAGCCACGTCGAGATTATTGACGAGTTGATCGCGGGTCTCGTTCTGGGGAATGCCCGGACCGCGGACGATGAGCGGAACTTTGATGGATCCCTCGTAAGGGGCGGCCTTGCCGGTCAGGCGGTGATCGCCGTAAAGAAATCCGTTGTCGGAGGTGTAGACGATGACCGTATCGTCCAACTTTCCCGCGCTCTGCAACGCGCTGACGATCGCCTCGACAAGATCATCGACGGACTGCAGGGATTGGAGTTCGGCGCGATAGTTCTTTTCGAGCTTGGCCTTCGTCTGCTCCCGTAAACGGGGTGCCCGTATCACCTTCTTGCTCAACTCCCGCGCATTGAAGGCGGGGTTCATGGGAAGTCTCACGTCCTCGAAGGCATGCTCATAGCGCGGCGAGGGAATGGCCCGCTTGCCTTGGGCGTGGACCGCTTTGGGCGCGACCAGCATGAAGAAGGGAGCGACCGTCCCCGACTGGTCCGCAATGAAGCGCACGGCCCGGTCTTTGAGGACGTCAGTCGAATAGTCGCTCGGCCGATGGCCGAAGTCCAGGATCGTGCCGTTCTCGTTGATCGAATAGTCGAAGTATCGGACGCGGGATCCGGTGAACGCAAACCAGAGGTCCCATCCCGTCGGTACCCAGTCCGCAGGATTGCCGACTTGAGAGCCCTTGAAATCGACGTGAAGATATTTGCGAAACCAGGCGAGCCAAGATCCGAGCGTACTCTCTTGGCCATAGTGGTTCAGATATTTGCCGATGAGCGCCGTCGTGTAGCCCTTTGCCTTGAGCCAAACCGGCAGCGCATCATGCTCCTTCTCTTTGAAACTGTCCCATCCGCCCCCGTCCAGCGGACTATTCGATTTGATTCCGGTATTGTGCGCGGCCTGGCCCGTCAGGAAGGATGCCCGGCTCGGGCAGCACAAGGAGAGATTCACGAAGCTATTAGTGAAGGTGACGCCATGCTCGGCAAGGAGTGAATGCACCTTCGGCATGTAGGCCGTGGAGCCCGTGTCTTCCTGGTCGTCTGTCATGATGACGACGATGTTTGGGGCGGCCGAGGCGAACGAGGAGGATAGTAACAGGAGAGCAGCGGCACCGAATATGCGCATGGGATCAGCCGTCAAGAACCACCGAGGATGCCAATGACTACATTCGCATTGGTCGATTTGAAGGCAAAACGCGAGGCTGTTATGCGGCGCCGGTTCGAGCTAAGGAGGTTTCAATTCGCAAGGTCGCACTTATCGTTGCTCTTGCGGGCGTAATGTTCCTCGCGGGATTTCTTGGATGGGGGGCCGAAGCGACAACATTGACCGGATGTGCAACTCTGCCGGCTGCAACGCATAGCTACCCTCCGGTTGAAACGTTGCCTGTGGTGGTCCAGGTCCCAATCATCCCGCAGGACTTCACTGGGTCTAGGGCCGCGGCGCTGCTGCCGCGTTTCTTGCGCTTACCGCCCCTATTGCCGTCGCATATGATGGCGATAGTAGACCATCCGATTGCTCTGGCGTAGTCGGTAAGAGCTCCGCGCCGAAAGTCGGCGCCTTAATGCTGTTCCGATTCTATCCTCTCATGGGGCATGATGCCCGCTGAGAACCATCCCCGGTTTTGCGTCGGCCCTCGCGGCCGTCCACTACGCGAACCGGCAAAAGATATAGCCTCAAAGCTGCGAAGGATCGTCTCGCCGACCCTCCTCGTCGTTGCCGTGCTGCTGCAAGGGTCTCTCTTGGGGTGCGCGAATCCTGAGCGAGACCAGGAAAGACTCGCGGCAGAGCAGGCCGCTCTGAATGACCACGATGACGCAGAGTGTCGTACTGCGGGCGCGGCGCCAGGGACGGCACGCTATGAAGACTGCCGTCGAAGCCTCATTCAGAAGCGTGCCGAGAACGAGGCCATCCAGGAGAAAAGGCGGGAGGCATTTCAACAGACGACGGGAGCCGGCACATCCGCGGTGAGTGGGCCATAAGCGCTGGGGCGACGGCTCTGGGTCGAGGACAGCGTCCGGCCTAAGCGGCTTCGTCCGCGGTGCTCTGGGCGTGGAGGCGCCGTGTTCTCGCCCCCCGACAAAGGCGATCAAGCTCGTCTCGTGTGGCCGCCTTGTGAAGCCATTCGCGCGCTTCTTAAAACCCATCTTCGAAGCGCAGCTCAAACTCGAGTGGAGGCCACCCATAAAACTTGCCGGACTGCGCCAGTTCACGTCCCTAGGCTTGCATGCGCTTCAGCTGCTTATTCATCGAACGCAACTCTTCATCGGTGTTCCCAAACATACGGGACTGAGGCGCCAAATGCGATGGCAAGATGGGTAGCGTTACCGCAAGGCTTAATGTTTTGGTCCAATTATCAATGCCTTGCCCCATATGCACGGGACCCACGACGATCCTGGCTCCTCGCAATTCCTGCGGCTTTGAGCCCACAGGACGACTAGAAGCGCAAGCAGCACTAGTATGATCGTCGATCTTGCTAGCATCGCCTACCGTTTTGCGGGGCTGGGCACCGAGCTTCTCAAGTCCGCAAGTAAGGGGAACCCTCAAGGGCCGGGACCTCGAAGCGGATATGATTATTGACTCGTTTGCACGGAAATCCATGGATTTTTGATACCCTGGGGGCTCTCCATATCACTGCGAAGACGCTGGATCCTGTTTTGGTAACGTTGATAACGCGGGTGCAGCGCGACCAGGGGATGCCGAGGATTGTGAGCTAAAGAGGAGCTGCCCTCAACCGAATGGCCGCACGATCGCAGGTGAGACCCTGGACTCGGCGCGACAACGCGAGGACTTCCTCGGAATGGGCCGCTACGTCATCACGCTGCCGGGAAGGCGGGGACAGTTGTTCGTCTGTGCTTGGAAACTTGCCAGCGACAAACCGCGCGAGCTGGGGTGGAGTGTGTAGCCACGTTGGGTATTCGTTAACTCTCGTGGCTCACTCTCGGCAGGATGCAGCAACACAACGTCGAACTACGCGACCAAGACCTCCTTGTCACCATGCCTGGCACTAGCCTCAGGGTAGGTATACCGAAAGCCGCGTCGCGACCGGCTCGTGCCTAGGATCGATTATTTTCAAAGAGAGGAGAAGGGCCCCATGACGCGGTTACAGTTCCTCGTTCGTGCACGCAAGATCGCCGATGACAAGGCGCGTGAATTGGGCTGGATCGTTTAAGGCAGCATAGCGCGGAGCTAATGTCGGACACCTACGACCTTCAAGTAGAAGCGCGGAGAGACGACATCATCGTCACGATGGTCGGCACTACCTACAGGGTGGTGTACCTAAAGCGGCATCGGGAACCTAAGCTCGTCGCAAGGCTCAACTATTTTCAAGACGAGCAGAGGGGCCCGATCACGCGGGCAGAATTCCTCGCTCGCGCATTGAAAGTCGCTAACGACAAGGCCCGCGAGTTGGGGTGGATCGTTTAAGTAACCCGCTAAGCATTAAGTTGCAGACACAGTGTCGCGACCGCTCTTGACTTCGCGACGGAGCCTCATGCCGATGACTTCTGGTTGGTCCCCGTTAGGCGCGGTGGTTTTGCACAGAACGGCCCTCAAAGTAGGCCCATGAATGGGGCCTTCCACTCTTCCCGGGTGGCACTCGACTTAGAAGTCGCCCTAGTTGATAGGAATCACGCCCCGCGCATCGAGGACTCAAAAATCGAGCGATGCTTCGCAGCGATCTGATCGAGTTCCTTCGCGAGATCGAGGCCCATGAACAGAGCTCCTGGGCTGAAGCTCGCCCCTTGGTCGATCATGACTGGACCACTAGGAGCGTCGACCTTGATAGGCTTTGTGCAGGACCAAGCCCCTTGGGGCTGACGTTGAAACCTGTTTAGGAATTCCACTTCAGTCATCATTGCCTCTCCTTTTACCTCTAAGAGCCGATGACACGCGTGAACTGGAGAGGGCGGCTCGTTCGCGTCCGTTTGGGAGCATCAACAGAGATTAGGGCGGGGTTAGGGTTAGGTTGAAGCACTTCAAGGGCGAATTAGGATCCTGCAGCGCGCTTTGCTTCCTACCTTAGGTTTTGCAGACTTGACGCTTCTAGGGATACCGCCAGCCATCTCTGAGGACAGCATGTCGCACCAACCCGCGGCCCGACCAGAGTAGCTTCTTACGCGATCACAGATCGGCGCGGTGAGGCCTGTGAAATCCCAACCCGGGTTGACGGTTCCAAATAGGCGACGGTTGATGCGGAAATCCGCGCGGATGTGGACAGTCCTGGTGGTGGCCGTGCTCTCTGCCGTTGCCATGTTGGGCGTGGCACGGGGTCAATCGGCCCCAACTGCGGACTCGGAAATCTACCGGGAGCTCAATCTGTTCGGCACGGTGCTGGACCGTGTGCGTTCGGAGTATGTTGAGAAGCCCGACGACACCAAGCTGATCGAAGCCGCGATCAATGGAATGCTGATGGCGCTCGATCCGCATTCGTCCTATCTGAATCCGAAAGCGTTCCGCGACATGCAGATCGAGACCCGGGGAGAGTTCGGGGGTCTCGGGCTTGAAGTGACTATGGAGAAGGGCTTGGTCAAAGTCGTCGCCCCGATCGAGGACACGCCAGCTGCCAAATCAGGACTTCGGAGCGGCGACCTGATCACCGCTATTAACAAAGAGCAACTTCAGGGTCTCACCCTCCAGGAAGCCGTCGAGAAAATGCGCGGGCCAGTGAACGCGCCGATCACGCTGACCATCGTGCGCAAGGGCGTGGATGATCCGTTCGATGTGAAGATTATCCGCGGCGTAATCCACATTAAACCGGTGAAGTACAGCGCCGAGGACGACGTGGGTTATATCCATCTCACTAGCTTCAATGAAGAGACCACGACTGACCTGCAAAAGGCCGTTATAAAATTGAAGAAGGAGATCGGCCCGAAGCTCAAGGGCTATATTATCGACCTCCGCAACAATCCTGGAGGCCTACTTGACCAGGCAATCTCAGTATCCGATTCGTTTCTCGACCAGGGCGCCATCGTGATCACCAAGGGCCGCAACCCCGAAGAGATCCAGCGCGCCAATGCGAGGCCCGGTGACATCACCGACGGCCAGAAGCTCGTGGTGCTGATCAACGGCGGTTCGGCGTCTGCTTCGGAGATCGTGGCAGGCGCGCTGCAAGATCACCGCAGGGCGATCATCGTCGGCACTCGATCCTTCGGCAAAGGCTCCGTGCAAACTATCATTCCGCTTGGCCCGAACGGTGCACTCCGGCTAACGACAGCGCGCTACTACACCCCCTCAGGACGCTCAATTCAGGCAAAAGGTATCGAGCCCGACGCAGTGGTGGAGGAGGAGCTTCCCAGCGACCTAAAGGCGGCCGACCAAAACGAAGAGGGCGAAGCCAATCTGCGGGGTCACTTGAAGCGTGACGGTGACGAGGACAATAGCCAAGAACAAGAAGGCAGCTCGTCATATGTGCCTTCGGAGGAGGACAAGGACACTCAGCTAAGATATGCCCTCGATCTCTTGCGGGGCATAAATTCAGTGGACAGTGACGCCAAAAAGAAGACTGAGGCCAATTAGGCAGCCCCCACTCGGAAGAATGCGAGTGCGTTGCATGGTGCCAGAGCCTAGGTCGAAACTCCGGAGTGCCCCGCAAGATCCACGCTCAGGCGTCTCCAAGAAAGGTTGGAGATGACGAAGAAGCTACTCATGATCCTCGGTGGCGCCGCGATAGTTCTTGCGCTGTGGCAAGCACCGGCGTGGGCCCCTTCAATGCAAGTCACTTGCAAGCGAACCCAGAGCGGTGCGGTCTGCTGGAAACGACTGCTCAATGCTGCCCGGCCCGCCGGTCCAAGGCACCAAGCAGCAGCATTATTAGACACTAACCTGTGACAAAGAGGCCGAAGCCGACGATCTGCCGCATCAACGGCTACGATGAATCCACCGCATCAGAAATCGTTTTGTAGGCGCAGACGGCGGGCAAGTGGCCTCGTCGCGGTAACTACCGTTCGCCCGCCCCTCCCGTAAGTTCCTCCCCAACACACAAAGAGCGGCCCTGGTAGCAAGAGGCCAAAGCTACCGGAGCCGCCTAGGGAGAGTTCACCCAATACAAGAGAATCAACGCCCTAAGCCCTCATAGTCCACAAAAAAGGCAAGAGAAGGATGTCGGCCTCCGCTGGGGTGGACTTGCGACAAATTGTTCACGATCGGAGGGGTTGTTTTCAATCGCTGGACCCCTATTTCAACATAGTGATGGGCTCACTCCCATCACTGTCCCCCAAAAGGACCCGAAGCCCCGCCCCCCCCCCGTGCGGGGCTTCTTCTTTTTTTGTGCCTTAACCCGGCTGCATCCACGCCTGATATCTTGCGCACAGGGTCCTAACCCCGGGACGGCGCGTAGCGCATACCGAGAGAAGGGGGGCGGCGTCTCACGATTCCGGCGAGGCCAAACCGAAGTTCAAAAAATTAGCCCATGGACTGGCAAATGAAAGCAGCCGGAGCCCTCACTCGGAGTGTGCTTTCCCTCTCGCCTTTCTCTTATCGATGTATGGCGCGGTGCGAATCGTCGAGCTATTCGCTAGGGGCGGCTGGGGCTCGGTCACGCGATTCACCCCGACTCGCGAGAGCGGGCCTTAATCCCCAACGTTCCCTGTCCGGTATAGGAAGCGACCGCCTTTAAAGTTTTCACGTCCAAGATCAGGCTCACGACGTTCCAGGCCGCGTGCTCGGTTGGCTACGATGAAACTTTGAGTCCAGACCGTAATCGGAATTGGGTCTCCGGCGTCAGTTGCGCCATGGCCCACATCAAGGGCGCTCAAGAGAAGAACGCCCTTTCCATCATTCGTAATTTTCAAGGCAACCTTATCGGTTCCAGCACCAGAGCGTGCGTTCGCAGTCGGGGCAACCCCAGCGCCATTCATGTGCATGTGGCTTTCAAACGCCTCTGCTTCAGTTATGGCGTTACACCCAAAATCCTGATTGGGCGCGACAGCCGGTACGACCTTTGGGTTCCTATCAGGGAATCTGAGTTCCAAATCGCCTTCGCCGCGCTGCATGAGACGATTGACGAAAAAACCACCCGCCGCGCCGAGCGCCATCACGATGACACCAATAGTGAGCAGACCTTGACGCATTTGACGCCCGACGTCGGGTCAAAGCTGTCATCGGCGGTAGCTTATCAAACTGGCGCCTGCCAGGCATAAAACGAGGTTCTCTACCGGCAAACGAGGCGACCTGAGATCCTCTCCTCACGAGCCACCCGCAGCTCGTGCGCCCTATCGTTGGCAGCCCTCAATGCTCCGGCAAGGAGCTCCGATAACTTGATTTCGCTGTGCGGGTCGTCGCTATGTGGAGTGTTCTTGGCCAGAAGCCCCCCAGCGTCGGGAGGCTGGTTCATCCGCCGATTGCCTTCTGGCATAAAACTAAGAGGACTGGCGATCAGCAGCTCTAAATCCTATCGTCAACCAGATTACTGATCGTTCGGTGCCGGCGGAGACGTAGGCGCTGGCTCTGGGGTGGGCTGCTCCGGCGAAGGTGTAAGCTTTGGTGCAGCGGCGTCGGGCGGCTCTGGTGATGTCGGCGCTGGCTCTGCGGCGGGCGGCTTAAGCGGAGCGGTGGGCGCTGGCGTCGCAATGGGCGGCTCGGGCCGTGGTTGCACTGCGGCGGGAGGCTTGGGTGGCGTGGGAACTGGCGTCGGGGCTGGAGCGGTCTCAGGAGCTGGGGCCGGTTCGTTGCCCTTTTTTGCCGTCTTGCACTTGGCGCTTTTCGACTTCCACGTACATGCGTTGTCAGCGGCACACGACGCACTATTGCTGTGTACAAGGCAAGGGTCACTGGGACTGCAACCCCCAATCAACAGCCCCAACGCAGCGATGGCTATCCCTGGTTTCATGGGTTGGTGTGTCCTATTTCCAGCTGACTGGCGGCGAAGCCACGGGAAAAACCACGCTCCAGGAGCTTTGTTCCGCCCCAGCCCATACTAGCGTGATGGAATTCGGGCCGTGGGCATTTGGGGCCGTGTCGATTGTTCGGCCGGCATTAGACCGTGAATGCTGAGACAAATCCGCGCTACCACGCCTTGCTTACGCACATTGAGGCGTTGACGGGTTGCCGTTCTGGTCAATACCAGCTTCAATATACGCGGTGAACCCATTGTCTGTACACCCGAGGAAGCCTTCCGCTGCTTCCTGGGAAAGATCGACCCGCTCGTGGTTGGCGACTGCCTCGTGCGCAAGGATGAGGAGGCCTCAGCGTTCAAGCAGAACCACGAGCACGTTTTCGAGCCTGACCGAATTTCGCGTCGCGGTCAGTAAGCGGTTCCCGACGGCGCGTCGTCCCGACAGACCCCATGCCCTCACGTGACCTCGACAAACGTCCCGATTGTGGATCGAAATTTCATGGCCAGCGCGAGCGCATCGAAGCTTGAGCGACGACACGGAGGTGATAGTGAAAAAGACGGTAATTGGCGTACTTGCCGTCGGGATGCTGTGCGTTGTGGTCGTGCTGATTGGTGAAGGCGTCAATTCGGTTGTGCGATGGGACAAGCTTGACGGTAGCGTCACCTATCACACCTATCTTTTGATCCAGAAAGCCCTTCGGACCGGGAAGACTGTCACCGTGAATCATGAAGGGCCGCCGTTCACGTGGCTGCTCGATCGCAGCGAGCTCGATGCCTTGGTGCCGAAACTCAAGGCCGACGGCGTCGGTTTAGGCAACACGGACTATAGGGTTCTCAAGGACAACACTTCGATTGCAATCAATGAGGAGGAGGGAGGGTGCCTCGTCCAGAAGCCCAATGTGCGCAAAACGGTGACCTATCTGCGCTCTAACATCTTCAACCCGCTCGATCCGCCGGTATTATTCTACGATAGCGACCACAAGCTTGACCCGCAGATTGGGAAGCTAATCGACACTTACGGCCTGAGGCCGGTGACCCTTACCACGAATGAGCGAGGAGAGCGCAACACGGTGCCGGCGGTCGAATTCGAACCACAAGGTAATCGTCGCTGGCGACTCGGTCGCGAATGGGGAAGTGGTCGACGACTCCGAAACCCTATCCTCTCAGCTCCAAGCCCTCGATCCCACGCGCCAATATATCAATCTCGGGGTGAGCGGCGCTAATGCTGCTCAGATCGTTTGTATTCTCGGGAAGGCCGCCCACCGCTACAAGGGCCAGATAGAGGAGTTGATCTACGTCTACTGCGAGAACGACCTCAAAAGCATACACAAGCACCTGCCTTTCGGCACCCCAGAAGAGGTCATCGCCTGGCTCAAGGACTTTGCCACGACTGAGGGCATCGCCAACGTCATCGTTGTCTATGCGCCCTATGTCTACAATGTGGTACCACAATACACCCGGTTTCGCGGAGCTGAGGGCGAGCGATTCAGTACCCATGCGCGGGAGCGCGAGGCCTTGGCTGAACAGGTCCGCGGGGCTGGGTTCCGCTATATCGACATTGCCGACGTGGCGCTCGCGGAGGCGGCGAGAGCCAAGACCCAATTCGGCGCCCTCGCTGTCTTTTCCGACCATGTTCATTTGTCGCCCTACGGGATCACCCGTTTGGTGGAGAGGATCAGAACTGATGCTGACGCGCAGTCCGACACTGGACACTGAGTTGGCCTCAGCTGAGCCGTTCTGCGCCCACCCCGGAGCGGTTGCAGCGACCCGGTTATGGGGTGGTGCGGAGACTGATCCAGCAAGGTGGCTAAAGACGCAAGAGCTTTTGACCGTTGAATCTGCTTTAGCATGTTAGGCGCGCTCGATTGATCAAACCCGCCGATGTTTGGCGTTGGAAGAATTTCTCCCGCTGTGCCGAAGCGGACAGCTTGGCAATGTTGCTAGCGATGCGGCGCGCCTCGTCCTCGACCTGCCGTCGATAAGGGCCGTCTTCTACTCCGACCTTTCGATTTGCTAACGGCCAATTTGCACAGACGGTCGATGAATGGAGCCTGCCCCGGCTGGATCTTCTTTCGCGCATCGGCCACGCTAAACCAGTCCACAAGATTTACCTCCGGGAAGGGTTGCACGCGACCGCTCTTGGGTGGCCATTCCATCTCGAACAGATTGGAACGGAGCGTGTCCGTCTCGAAGTCGCCCTCCACCGCCCACGCCGTGATTACCTTTCCGCTCGGCTGTGCAAGCTCACCGAGCTCGATAAAGGTGCGCGCTCCAGCGGCTTGCGGAGCGCTGCCGAGCTCCTCCTTAAATTCTCGGATGGCGCAGATGAGCGGCTCCTCGTCGTGTTCATATTCGCCCTTGGGGATCGACCAGGCACCTTGGTCCTTGCTTGCCCAGAACGGTCCGCCCGGATGCACGAGCAGAAGGCGGAGCTCGGGGCCCGAGCCTCGATACATCAAGATGCCGGCGCTGTGCTTTATCATGGGCGGTCAAGTCTAATCGCCAAAAAAGTCCCGGGGATTTTTTCACGGTCCATGGTGGCAGGAACCGGCGGTCGGTCATCCGAACCTAACTCTGATGACGAAAATCAATGACAGAACTAGCGAGCAACAAGTACCGCCAGAACCGGCGGCCCGTGCCATGGGCGGGGCTTCGTTGCCATGATAAGATGGCATAAAAAATGCGCTCACCAACAAGATTGGCCCTTTCTGAGGATCAGACTTCGGATTTCGCGGTGTTACTCGGGGGAACCTTTGCTGCCGCCGACAGCGCTCCATCATTGTCCTGATAGTGATAGCACGACGTGCACGCCCACTTTCTCTAGCGCATTCCACCCGTCAATTTCGTCACTCGCAAGGAAAAATTACGAGAGCGGCTCCACGTCGGCCTCGATGAGTGTCGACGAGGTTTGCACCAGGAAGGAAACGACTGAATAACAGAGCGCCACCGAAGCCGACGACCCCTTAGTTGCTTGTCTGAAAATCAGTGCGCGACGAAGCTAGCTACTATTTTGGTATCTCGAAGAGCTTGCTTGTCACCAATACCTTAGCACCCACCTTGGCGCCGAGATTGGCGCTCATGTTCGATCTAATAACTTCCGCGCCTTTCGTTAGGTTCCCGAGATCTACGCTCGGCGACCTGCGGCGGCGCAGCTGGCGTGAGGCTTCCATCTTGCAGCTGGCGGATGCGTTCGCCAATGTACCGAAGCTCTGACTGGGCGGGTGCCGAGTCATGCAGCACGCGCTGGTCCTCGGGCTCGATCGGTCGCGGGCCACTCGGCATGCGCTGCTGCTCGGACTCCATGAGCACGTTCAATACCGCCAGTTCGGCTCTAAGTTTGCCGACCCGGGCATCATGCTCGCGCCTCAGCTCCTCGATCTTTTTATCGAAATGGGCAACGGCCCGAGTGGCTTCATCCTCGATGAGTTTGGCACGCTCTTCCAGATCGCTACGAATGTCGCGCATGGCCCTCTCCTATATTGCCGCCCTGTGACCGTGGCACTGGAGGAGCCTAATGAACACCTGTCCACGTCGATTTCAGTGCACAAGTCCCAAAGGAGGGCGCCTACCCAAGCCGGCCCTCTGCGCATCGCCTGCCGGCCTGACGGATCGTCAACTTGCATGTAGCCAATGAGCGGATTTATGCATCGCTTGAGAGCATGCGCGAGCGAATCCACGAACTTACTCGCTGAGGATCTCAGCACGCGACCGCACTGCTGAAAGGCGTTGCTCGGGTTGCGACCGAGGCCGGAGCTTGATTTCGGGCTTAGTTTTGGGATGGCGCCTGGAACTCTCCGGAACCGTGAGTGCCACCATGTTCTAATCCCGTAAGAAATGCCGCGCCGGAGCCGACAGCTGCGACGATAGCACCTACGCGCAGTAGATCCCGCATGATCAATCGGCTTGGTGTCACAACCATTAGCGACCGACATACGCAAGTAGCGAACTTAGCAACCCAGCTATTGCGCCAAACCCGAACACTCTCATGGCCCAAGCAAGCCTGTGAGAATCCATTGTCGATTGGGGAGAAAACGAGAGTGCCGCAAGTAAGACGAGGGCTGCAATCCCATTGAGCAGAATGATATAGGCGAGGCCACGACTAATATACCGATCTTGCTTGCGTTCTGAAAAAGGATCGCTCAAATTAGCGCTCTTCATTAAGTGGAGGCTGATCGTTGGCCTTTGATTCTTTGCAAAGCCGTTTGACGTCGGCTTCGGCTTCCTCCGGTGTTTGGTAGACGTTCTTGCCAACCTTAGTAACGGCCTTGTCGCTACCCGTTGGCTCTATGTCGACGACGAGGCACTTCTCATCGGATGCGCGAACAATCCACCAATTAGCGAACGCCGGATCGGCGAAGGCGACCACGAGAGCAGCTATCAATATAAACCTGTGTGCCATGGCTTGTCCTAACACGCACTTTTAGCGGTCTCTTCGGCGTTATTCGAACGTGGCTAAGCGAGAACCTAAACAACGGCAGGACAGAGGCTAAGATTTCGAGCGTCCTGAGAAACCACTTTCGGCTAGCATTGGTTCGGATCGCGGGGCAAGATTTAGAGTTTGCCGCTGGCGCCCCCAGGTGCGCATCTCTGTGCGAAGCGGCGGCTAGCTTCCGCGTAGCAGCTCCGGCAGCTTGGCGATGTTGCTCGCGATGCGTCTCGCCTCATCCGGGGTGAGCACGTGGGCGGTCACCGCGTCAGCCGGGTCCTCTCGCGAATAGACATACGCGAGCGACTGCCCATTGGCATCGCAAACTTTGAGGCCGCCATGGATCGTCTCAACGGTCCACGGCGGGGGGAAGTGGCGGTCGGTCATTCGTGGGTCAACCGGTTTTTGATGCCATAACCCTGCCTAGAATCCCCAACCATGAATGGCACGGAAAAAAGATCGCGCAACTATTAGAAATTCCCCAAGGTTCTCCGTGAAGCATGTGTATACGTGCTGAAGCCAGCCCGCGAAGCAAAGAAGACCAAACGCTATGCTGGTAATAAACCCGAGCCCTCACTCATTACCCCGCGCCCTCAAACTCTCCCAACAAAAAGAAACCCGACGTGCAAGGCCGGGCTTCTTCTCGTTGCCCTCGGGGGTGCCAGTGGGAGGGGGCCGCACCGGCTGTGACTGAATAACTCCAAAGCGATACAGCGGTTCCCGCCGACCGAAGCCGATGGCGCGCGCCTAACGGTTTATTACCCAAACGAAAGAGGCCTTGTGGATCTGGCCGCATGCTGGTGATTTGCTTTCTTGCATGAAGACTCAGAGGGACCACATGACCCTGCTGAAATCCTTCATTGCGGACCAGTCTGGCGTGACGGCGATTGAGTACGGGCTAATTTGCGCCCTCATCGCCGTCGCCGCGGTCGCGGGCCTTAACGCCGCTGGTACTGCACTGAACACGCTTTTCACAGCAGCGGTTGTCGATCTAAAGCCCCCTTGATGTGAGCTGGGCGGTTCCGCACCGAAATGTGGGCCCTTAGTTCGAAAAGCCGAAAGCTTGGCGTGAGTCGTCTCCTATGTCGCTCTTTGATGAGCGAAAATGTTATTGAACGGCTTCAAGAGCGTGAGAACCAAATTCTAGGGAGATGGGCAGGCCCGTTTGGGCTTGGGTTTTCGTTCACGCTTAACTACGGAGGGGCACATTGACTGCGGCCTGGCTGCTCGGCCGAGGGTTCCGGGAGTGGTTTTGCACTAGCTCCCGGATTGGTCGATGGCCACGCATCGATCAACTCAACTAGACCGAGCTTCCGCTCAGCGAGCCAAATTTGGAACCGCAGCCAAAATAGCCTAAGTAGGATGTCAAGGAAGGAGATCCTCATGCCTGCGCACATCTCCGCTTCCTAACCTGCCGGCCTCGCTCGGCTTGGAGACCATCAGATCTTCTATGCGCGTGCCGTTAAAATGTTCTTCGAATCCTCTGCTAGATTTGAGCCATTAGGTACGGGCGCTGGGACCGGGGGACGGCCTTCACCGACCCGAGCAGATCAGGCCGCGTTCCGCGCGTTAATGAGTTCGCTCCGGAACGCCCTAATCTCCGCGTCAAAATCCCGTCCGGTCATGCGCACGAGGTCCGCATAGGCGCTCAGTCCCGCCGCCTCGCGGTAGTTGCTGTCATCAGGGCTATCAACGTGCAGCCGCCAGAGGGTTAACTTGGTTTGCAGGCCGATCAGGCCATGCGCGGGTGTATCGAAAATCTTACGCTCAAGTTTCGCAACACGATCGTAGGCGCTTGCGTTGTCGCTCTCGGGTGCGCGAAGCGCGTCGGCCAGAGCGCCCTTCCACAAGTCAAACAACCCAAGCAGTTTTGCGTCGATTGTCATCATAAATCACCTCTCCTTTTTGCTTCGGTCTTACCGCGTGGTGCCGTCGCGGTGGAAGTGACGATCCCAACAAATACTTGGATAACTTGAGCCGCTTAGGCTGAAATGTCACGTCCGTGGCATGGGCGCCACAGACCATGCGTGCCAATTTGGTACAAAAGGGGTGGGCGAGGAGGCCCTTGAGAGGCAACTGGACCGTTTCATGCAGAGCCAGTCGTACCGTTTAGTCGGAGAGCAATATCGAGGTCGCGGATGAGTGAGAAACTTCGGCAGTTCCAAGCCCGGGCGCGCGAGTTGGCGCGATCCGGCAAGTTCACTGGATGGCATCCCCTCACTTTTGAACTCCAGTTTGAGGAAGGCTTCGCAGAGGCGTTTCAATGGGTCTACGACACATCTACCCAAGAACAGCTGGATAGCATTTGCAGAGACGCACGCTGCCGACTGAAGGCTGAACTCCCTCGCCGACTAGACCATGCCAGGATGGCAAACGAATTAACTCGTTAGCATCTTTCGAAATCGCTTGGGACCTTT
The DNA here is from genome assembly GCA_963846875.1 of uncultured Alphaproteobacteria bacterium. Lineage (GTDB taxonomy): Bacteria > Pseudomonadota > Alphaproteobacteria > Rhizobiales > Methyloligellaceae > Methyloceanibacter. The sequence continues at coordinate 34,086 of CAWJXT010000020.1, read as the reverse complement.
CCCCAAGGGAATTAAGCTTTCCCCTAATTAGCGGGCGCAATTCGTCGCCCGAAAGTGGGGGAGGTCGCTATGGCGTACGCTATAGGAGCGATTTTGTCGCTGCTGGGCATTGTCTTATATGCAGTCGTAGAGACGCGGCGGGAGCTGCGTCAGGATCAACAAGAATTCGAAAAGACTGAAAGAGGGTCGGTTTTTGATCGAGAAGGAGCGCGACCGACTCTACGCTCATGAATGACCGGCGAATTCCTTAATCTCAGCCCAATGTCGCTCCACGAGCTTCGCCGGCGCGGAATCCTCGCGAGCTCGGTACGCTCTCGTCCGTTCCTTTGCCGTCCACCTGGGTGCTAGTCGGCACCCGTCTCCTTGGCCTCGGGCTGATGCGTTGGCGGAAAGCTGCATAACCTGCATGGGTATCAGCCGGCGTAGGCTTGATCAGCATTTTGGTTGGGCAACGAGGAAGAATCAGTCAGCCGCCCATGCGATTGCGTAGCAGCTTAGTCTTGGCCTTGGTGATCTATCGCGGGCAATAAGGCGGCTACGATCGCAACCTGCCCCGGCCCGTCGCCATCACCAACCTGTAATTGCAGTCCGCTACGAACAACAAAGATTTTAATGTGGGCGGCTTGGCCGACCTCTTCCGAAGTGGTTTTCAGGGGCGTCTGGTGCAGGAGGCCTTTTCGGCGCAGCGGCACCAAAAGCTTCTGCATCAGGGGTCTCAGCAGCTTTTGCGCTGGCAGGAGGCTCTCGGGGTTCCCTGGGTTCAGGCGCCTCACTCCTACATCCGGGCAAGAGACAACAAAAGAATCGCATCAAGCTCATGGCTTTACCTCTCGATGGTCTGTGGGCGGCACCCCTAGGAGGATGGCTCAGGTCATTTCGGTAGCAATCCCTCTTGTGCAGCCAGTTCTCGCCGAAGCTTATCAGCGGCTTTGGCAAACGGCTCTAGAGGATGCTGCGAGCAATAGTTTTTTAGCGACAACGTGACGCTGTCCTGTGTCCAGCCCCTCCCTGCGCCTCTCATGGCTCCGGTAGCCATCGAGTTTTGTCCGGTAACGTAGCCAAGGGCCCAAGCTAAAAACAGCTGTTGAGACTGCCCCTGTGCCGCAACGAAATCACCACACGGTAGGCTACCAGTAGAAAGGATGGCTGGCAGTTCCGTAGCCGGTCCGCCCGTCGTCATCATTATGGCGAGAACGGCACCGGCAAGGATGCGCTTAAGCACGTTGGGCGTCCCGCGCGGATGCAGCATCCTACTACCTACACAATCCACTTCAACTCACGAGCCTTGTCGTTGGCGACTTTCCACGCCTCAGTAAGAAACTCAGATAGTTTGATTTCAGTTTTTGGATCGTCTCTATGAGGAATGTTCTTAGCGAGCAGTCCCGGTGCGTCGGACGGCTTGTAGTAAGTGACCGAATAGCTCGACTGCGGCAGACTGACGACGAGTTCATCGTCCCACACCGCGACATGTAAGCCTGCAATCAAGTAATCCCTCCACAGTCTAGTCACCCGGAACGTCTCTACAGTCCAGGGCGGGAAGCGGTGGTCGTTCATCGCCAGAATTCTGGCTTCCTAGCGTGAGCGAGCGCCCCCTTGTGGACAAGTCGGAAAACTGGCCTGGGGGCCACAATTTAATTTCTGCGCTGATATTCTCAAGACACCCCAAGCGTCTTCGAGTCCGACGCCGCCCTTGCCACCAAGCTAAGGACGGCGTTCTTTTTTGGACCCCGCGATCCTCTATTTCTAACTCTTGTGGATAAAAGCCGTCCGCACTGCGATAACTCTCTCATCGAGATTGACCACTGTGGCGACCGTCTCATTGGCTGCATGGAGTGCAATCGCTGGATGGGTGATGACAAATTCCTCGTGCAGCTGAACGAGGAAGACTTCCTCGCCCTGAGAGAACGGGTTAGGCCGAACTAAGAGGAAAGCGGCTGGCCTTGCTGACTGCCGCGCGTTTTTATAGGCGTATGATCGACATGGGCGTCTCGGCCTTTAGAAAGACGGCGTGGCTGGTGCTGCTGCTTACTGGTTGCGCGACCCAGCAAGAGCGCGTGCATCAGGCGGTCGTGCCGCAGAACGTCGATGCGGCGATCTGCCGGCGGCGATGCTTACGTCAAATGCCGACTTTAGTTGACCCAGGGTCGCCAATCCGCCGCCGCCCAAGCCGCCGCCGAGCACGCTGCTTTCAGCCGGGGACAGGTCGCGGGGCGCGTAGCCACCAAAACCGGTACTGGGGCAACGTCTTGCGCTGCTACGCCGGTCTGGGCAACCGTTGTGACTGAATGTAAGTGACAGCGCACGCTCTCGATCCGGTCAGCCACTTTCGAGAGCCAAAATTAAAGAGCGCTGACCCGAAGGCCAGCGCTCCTTCGGCAATTACTGCTTCGGAGAGTTGGCTATTTAAGCGGCGGGTGCGCCATCGGTTCCATCGCTACAGCCTGCTGATGGTGAAAGCAGCCCCCTAGACCAACCGTGGCCGTGATGATGATCGCAAAAGCCATTAAGACACGCATATCAAGTCCCCCAATTCCGTCTTCTGGAATGACGATAGCATCTCACACCGTGAAATCTGTGACACTTTGGCCACGCGAGCTTGAAATAGTACGGGGGCCGATGAAGCCGAAGCTGGTTGACCGCTCCCTTCTGGGAAATCCTAATCCTCAGCCGCACCCAGCAGCCCGGGCAGTTTAGCTATCTGGCTGGCGATGCGACGCGCCTCGTCCTCGGTGAGTGCCCCTCGGGCGGTGAGCGCCGTCAGCCGAGCCCCGCGGGGGTAGACAAAGGCGACCGCCTGCCCTTGGGGCGTCACACGCCTTCGGCCCCACCCGGAATCATCTCGACGGTCCATGGCGGCGGGAAGCGGCGCTCGGTCATGACTCAGAGACGAAGGACTTCCGAGCAGCGTGGGCGTGGGCGCCCTCCTTTTCTCCTCGGAGAAATCTACAGCAAAAAAGGCGCCGGCCGAAGCCCACGCCAGTTTGGGAAGCTCGGCTGAAACCAGGGAGGTCCGGGCTCCGCGGGTATGTCGGCAGGGGGGTGCCGACGTTTTTAGAACGCGCGGGGTCGGCCCCCCCTTCCTGCGGGAACGAAATAGACAAAAAGAGCACCAGCCCGAAGACGGAGTAGAGTAGTTTCGCCAGATGGATGACGCTCGTATCACTTTGGGGATCGTGGCTTGCCTCGCTACCTTTGCCAGCTGCGCCGCGCGGGTCGAGCAAGTAAAGGAGGTCGGCCCAGGAACCTACAGCGTCGGCATCAGCCACAATTTTGGCGGCGTAGCGCAACAGACGGCAGCTATAAACGAGGCCGTCAGCAAGGCGGGCGAATATTGCCACTCGAAGGGGCAGAAACTCCAAACCATGCTGAACCGCGAGAACGAGGGCGCCGTCACCTTCCGCTGCGTCTCAGACGAGGTTGCGCCGCCCAACGAGAGGACCGCTCACTGAAAAGAGCGCCGACCGAAGCTGACAACCTTCCACCGGCTCGGACTTTTCCTGGCTGCCATTGAACGTCAACCTGACCAACGGCGTGAGTTTGCACGACTTTTATATGAACACCGGTTTTCCTTGGGTGCTCGCCATTGCTCGTCCACCGGCTTGCCCAGTCAAACCCCACCCCTATCTGCGATTGTGCGGAAGCTGATTTTTATAGGAATAACCGGGGGGCTGGGGAACGATGACCCGAGCATCTCGGTTGTGTTTGAGCAGCCGCATGGTGAGGAGTTGGCTGGGGTCCTACGGATTGCGAGACTTGCAAAGGAGGGTAGAACATGACCGTTGCCACGACATTAGAGAAATATTTGGCTGCCCGCCCGACAACCAAGCGCGAGGCAGATGTAATGGCGCTCAAGCTCTTCTGCCTGTTCTCGTTCATCCTGGTCGGCTTGATCATGGCCGGGATACTCTAGGAAGGGGGCGCGAGACGGCCCTTCCCGCAGTTGGTAAGTGCTACGGGTTAGACGTGGTTGTCGAGGAGCCTGCGCTCCTTTCCATCACCAATCTGTAGTTTTACTGCCTCAGTGCAACCTTCCGCCTCTTGCGCAAAGCAAGCCATCCATCACGCCAAGGCCGGAGGCGAAGAGGGGGGCGGCGGGAAGCGGGGTGGGTGGGAAGCTACAGGGAACCATTTCCCAACACCGAGGGTCGGCAGGGGCGCACGGTTAAGGGGCGGAGCAGAGTCCGCAGGCTGAGTTGCGCCAGTGGGCCGCAGCCTGAACACGGTTCCGCTGTTTTAGCCCTGCGTCGCCTCGAGTACTTTGGCGGTATCGGTGTGCATGTTGAACCGTACAAGCTTGTCGCCGCGCACTATCCAGATACGGGCGAAGGCGGTCGAAAAATGATCGTCCGGTCGCCTTGAACGTGCCGGAATAAGTTCCGAGTGAGACGACGCGGTCACCCTCGGCCATGAACTCGTGAGCTTTAGCGGCAAACCCGTCCCAGTCGCCAGAAAGTGGCGCGAAAAGATTGTTTACGCATGCCCAGGCTCAGAACAAGGCATCGCTGTTCAGACTAAGGCTCTGGAATAGGCTGGTACAAGTTCGGGCACAACTCGTTCGTCAGGTGCAGGCACAACGACCGTGACGACGACCTTTCAGCAAATCTTTCGCCGCGAGAGTGTTACAGCGGTGATCGTCGACGGCGATGCCTTTCATTGCTACGAACGCAATGACATGCGGACGAAGATGGCCGAGGCTCAGAACAAGCCAGATGAACTTCAGTCACTTCGGTCCCGAGTCCACATTTTTCCAGGAACTCGAGACGTTGTTCAGAGTCTATGGAGCGCGGGGAACGGCGAAGGTGCGCAAGTACCTTCACAATGAGGAAGAGGCTGCTCCCCACAAACAGAAGGCCGGGACCTTCACGCCGTGGGAGGACATTCCGCCAGACAGCGGCCGAAGATGAACCACGTATTAAAAGTAGATGAAGTGAATCCGAAGTAGCGTTCTGATCTTGCCCGAGGCTGCCTACGCCCTAAGATGCCACTGCCGCTTACAGACAGGTTTGCGATGGGAGAAACGCATGCGCAGGATGAGGCTAGCTTTGGTTGCATCGGTGGCGCTGCTCCTCGGCTCCGGCTCGGCTTACGCGCTCGAGGTGAAGAGGCGCACAGAGATTCCCGGAGAACCTCAGCCGATCTGGGGACTTATCGGAGCGTTTTGTGCCATCAAGGACTGGCACCCCCTGGTTGCCGATTGCCAGGAGACCAAGGAGGGCGACGTCACCTTCCGCACCCTCACGCTCAAGGATGGAGGCAAGATTAAGGAGAAGCTCGTCGAGTCCGATGATACGAGCTACAGCTATGAGATCGTCGAGAGTCCGCTCCCTGTCAAAAACTACAAGGCCAAGTTCTGGGTCGAACCGGACGATGAGCCTGAGCGCACGGCAGTCTATTGGGAAGCAGAGTTCGACGCCAATGGTGCATCGGATGCTGACGCCCGTAATAAGATCAATGACGTTCTGACAGCGGGCATGAAAGGCATCAAACAAGTGGCTCTGAAGAGCACTGAGCCTTCTGGCGGCACGGACAGACAAGATGACCAGGACAAGTGAGTCGCGCGCAACATTCTCGAAGCAGCCAGCGTAACCGGCAAGAGGGGCCGGTCTCGGAGGGGGGACGTGCGAAACTCGACAAGGAAATTGATATGGACCGTGTTTGTGGTCCTAGCCATTCAAGCCTGTTCTATTGGAAGTCTATTCGCTGCGGAAGGCGACGATAACGACGAGGCGTGTCCCGACAAGAGCCAATACACCCTCTTCAATCCGACGCCCGCTAAGTGCATGCGCGAATTTGACCCGGATCGCCCGGACATCACCGATAGCCCGTTCACGATTGATGCAGGTCACATTGAGTTTGAATCGGGCTTGTTCAGCTACGACCTTTCCAGGCCGGATGCGGAGGGGAGTGTCACGGAAGAATTCGATTTTGGCGCAACGGATATCAGACTGGGAATCACTAACTATGCCGAACTGGGCCTTTTCGTGCAGCCATTAAATGTGGTCCATACGAGGTTTCCAAGCTCATCGCTGGACACTTGGCATTCGGGGCCAGGTTCCCTGGATTTGCATGCCAAGTTCAATCTCTTCGGGAATGACAATTTCGAGAAGACGGGTGCCCTCGCCCTTGGTCTCCTTCCGTCGCTGGAGATCCCAACGGAAGGCGGAGAGCATGTACAGGGGAGTATGGCTGTTCCCTTCGCCATCAAATTGTCGGACAAGGCCGAGCTTGAGCTGATGACGGAGTACGATTTCGTTCACAATGACGCTGGCTCGGGATACCACGTCGAGTTTCTCAATAGTGCCTCATTGTCCTACGATTGGACCTCTGCTCTCTCCACCTATTATGAGGTTGCGACACTATTCGGGAATGAAGACCCCTCGGGTGGAATCGTCATCTTAGGCACAGGCGTTCTCTATAAATTCGGACGCGACTGGGAGTTCGATTTCGGGTCTAATTTTGGCGTGACCCGGGCGTCCGACCGTATCAACCCATTCGTCGGTCTCACCAAACGCTTTTAGTGCTGGTAGCAGCGCCGTCGGATGCGGAAGCGACTAGTCGGACGGCGCGGGCCGAAGCGGACGCATGGTCTGCGCTTCTCTCCGAAATGTCATGACGTTATGGGTCACAAACAGACATGATCCAGACCTTGTGTCCGTGGAAGCCTAAATACCGCGCGAGTCCCTCTTCGGATGAGGGGGTTGCGCTGCGCGGAATTGCTTTCTGAGGTGCTTGAGGAAGGCTCTGCCGAGAGCCCCTGTGGAGAATCCGAAACTAAAAATCTAAGACCGACAACAGGTCGGATCAGGCGCCGTCGCTCTCAGCTCCGTTCGTTAGTGCGTCTCAGCCGATCGGCGAGGGTGCGCATCACGGCGAGCGCGAAAAGTGCGTCTCGTCCACCAAAGTAAAAAGTCCTTCTCGGTGATCGGTAACACTTCGCATTTTGCTTTCGCGCGGGCGGTCGCGCTCCGGGAAGAGCCATCAATCAGCGCTATCTCGCCGAACATACCGCCTTCCGCTACCATCTCGAGGACATTGCGTTTCGCTCGGTGACTACTTCACCGGTGCGGATCACGTATATCTTGTCGCCTTTGGAGCCTTCCTCGAAGATGACGTCGGCAGCTGAAAAACGCTGCGACGGAAAGCCTGAATGGGCAAGAAACTTAAATCGGGTGACGGCAACCGTCATAGGTCAGAACTCGTCGCCAAACTCTTAGTCCGTTGGACTCAGCGACCGCCCGAGGAGGAGTCGTAATCGTAGTTATAAGCCGGTGGTGGCGCCAGCGGAGGATCTGAACTCATAGCCTTCCTGGTAGCGATCGCCCGGCATCGCCGCGGGTGGCCGATCTAAATCATAGCCGGGCTGATAGGAGTAACGGTCGTGGGGGCCATCGGGCGCTGTTGGCGCATCTGGCTGATTTGGCTCGTAGCCGGGCCGATAGCGGGGATCTCCGTAGGGGCCGCCCGGCGGCATCGCCGCGGGTTGCCGATCTGAATCATAGCCGGGCTGATAGGAGTAACGGTCGCGGGAACCATCGGGCGCTGTTGGCGCAGCTGGCTGATTTGGCTCGTAGCGGGGCCGATAGCGGAGATCTCCGTAGGGGCCGCCCGGCGGCATCGCCGCGGGTGGCCGATCTAAGTCATAGCCGGGCTGATAGGAGTAACGGTCGTGGGAACCATCGGGCGCCATCGGCGCAGCTGGCCGATTTGGCTCGTAGCCGGGCCGATAGCGGGGATCTCCGTAGGGGCCGCCCGGCGGCATCGCCGCGGGTGGCCGATCTGAATCATAGCCGGGCTGATAGGAGTAACGGTCGTGGGAACCATCGGGCGCCATCGGCGCAGGAGGCTGATTTGGCTCGTAGCCGGGAACCCGCGCGTAATCACCGGAATCGGGGACAGCAGCTCTCTCGTAAGGGATAAGGTCGGCTCCCCACGCGGGGAAGGCGATCGCCAGGGACCCCAACGCGAAAAATGTGATCCTACAGACTCGATTGACCACGCGGAACATTCTTGGAGCCTCAACCCTCAGCAATTTTTCAGCATATCACGAAAAGACGTCAATACCTTAATGAACGCTTTGGATCAGAAGTTGGATTCATTGCGCCTCATCGAGTTGGTCAGCTAAGTACCACAAGCAGACGTTCTCGGCGTCTTCCCGGAGCGCGTTCTACTTGCCGGACCATAGGTCCTATCACGCCCTGAGGAACGCTGCGAGCCAACGGAAGTCTCATGGAACGCGCGTGAATCGCGCCTGAGCGACTGTCTATATGTTGCGAAATGTTGCGAAGCGTCCGCTTTGGGTCAGTTGCTCACGTCAGAGCGTTGTCATCGAGTCTCCGCTTAGTGCCAGAAGCGGACATGGCACTGCTCTACGCGATCCACTCCAACTCGGGCGGCTTGGGCGCCTCGATTGACGAACTTTTCACCTAAGGATTGCATGCTTATCAGTCGCGAAGACCTTGGGGGGTCAATCCGATGCAAGTCCGAATAATAGTCCTCTTGGCTTCGGTCCTGGCTCTTTTGGCTACTGGAGCCCCTGCCGAACCGTCTACATCTACTGCCGACGGTTCGGCATCGACTGATGCTACCTCGCTTTCTGGAGATGAACTGCGACAGGCCGTAAACGGTAAAACCGTGTACCTCGACGTGTCGGGTTTCGAGTTGCCTATCCATTACCAGCCCGATGGCCGCATGAGCGGCACCATGGGTGCCGTGGCCGCGAGTTTTTCGCGGGGTGATGGCGCTTCGGACAGAGGCCACTGGTGGATCGAGGCTAACCAGCTATGCCAACGATGGGCGAGCTGGCTCGATGGGGAGACGTACTGCTACACGCTCACTCTCCAGGGTGAGACCGTGCAGTGGTCCCGTAATGACGGTCACTCAGGAACGGCGCGCATTGGCGAATGAGTCCCCACCCACTCAGTTCGCCACCGGCTCCCAGCCGTTGCCAGTCATCCTCATAGGGTACCATCCTCGAAGGCCAACTGTTTGTATGTCCGCTTTGGGTATTGCGTCGTGCGCATAACTGAGCGCCCCAGGGCGGATGTTTACAAGTATGTCCGAGCCCTGCGGCCACCAGTTTTTCAGGAGATGAGGGCGACGTCGCGCGAGACGTTGAAGTGATGTGGCTGGCGGCGAGCCGCTATCCTTCCCAAATCTATTTCAGCGGAGGAAGCACCTTCGGCGGCAGCGCCTCAGAGTTATAGGCCTGATTGTGGTGAAAGCAGCCACCGACCCCCAATAACGAGATGACGAGCGCCAGAGTGGCGATCATACGCATCACTAACCCCCCGTACGCAACCAACATTAGCGACAATAGCAAAACACATTTTGAAACCCAAGTGGTGATGGAAAAACCACAGGAGCCAAGGACTTTTTCAAGGCCTTCGGGCCCTCCTAGGCTGCGGCGTTGACGATTCGTTAACCATTTCCGCGTGCTATCAACATCTCTTGTCAACCTGCGCGCGCCACCATGTTCAGGAGCCGATTTCTATCATCCTTCGTCGCGCCGATAGGCGGCTCGATGCTGGTTTGCGGCGCACTTCTGCTTCTGCTGACGACGACGAGGGATGACGTTCCAAAAACCGGTGCCGTCGCAATGATTCCCTCAATCGCCAGTTCGCATCTGCTGGCACCGGCCGAAACGCTTCCGTCACAACCTACTAAATCGGATTACACTGCCTCAACCACCGAACAGCCGCAAAGCGTAGGAGATACCGGAGGAGCGGCTATCCCGTCCGGACCCTCGCCGGAAGCGATCGGGGTCTCCGCGACGCTTGGCGAAACCGATCGACCTTGGTCAGTTGGCACTGCCGTAGCGTCGTTGGAACCCGTGAAGGTGGTCGAGCCAATTGACTCACCTAGTGGCGAAAGCAAGACGGCCAGTGTGGAGCAAGCTTTTCTTCCACAAGACGGCACCAGTAAAGCGCTAGCTGCACCTATACAGGCCAGCCGTGCCGGCCTGCGCCAAAACACGTCGCGACCCGCGCACTGGAAACCCATGGCTCTTGCCCCCAGCAACAAGCTGTCTAGCGGAAGCGCCTATGACGCTCGCGTCTGGGCATCGCTTGCGCGTCACAAACCCAGAGTAGGCCAGAGCGGCAGCACAATGGTCTGTTTCGTCATCGGTGCCAATGGCGTGCTCCGCTCAGTGCGAGTCAGCGGCTCCAGCGGCAACGCACGACTCGACCAGATGGCACTTGAAACTGTGCGCAAGGCCGCGCCATTTCCGCCGGCACCAAAAGACAAGAGTGCTGCCGCGCTGTCCTACGCGATCCGAATCTCTTTCCGCTGAGTCCAGGCAGCCGGGGTCGAGGCTCACGTGGCGTTCATCACTGCTCCTCACGGGGCGGGGATTTTTACCGATTTGGGGGGTGATTTCAGTTCCGCCCGTAATGGTTCGAGCTGTACCTGCTTGTCGTCCGGTCGCAAGGACTTGTCGCCCTCTACCGAGGCGATCTCCTTTTAATAACGGCTTGACGGCGTTTACTTTAGTCCGTCGTTCGCGCACCCATATTGCGATGGGAACCGGTTGATAGCGTGAGGAGTATTTATTCAGGCGTATCGTGCTGGAGGAAACGATGCTTGCGGTCAGACAAGCGAAGAACAATTATAGCCGAAGGAAACGGGTCTCCGCTTTGAGGAGCTAAGCAGACACTGGGTACGCGCCGCGCGAGGTAGCTTCTGACCCAAATCGGACATTCGGAGCCCACTGGCGAGAAACAAATCCCGGGCTTTTCGCGGACGTTTGCAAGCCTAGCGTGGACAAAGCTTAGTCGCCAGTTGGCGAAAGGTGGAATTCGAGGATGTCGGGCGCCCCCCCAAGTTTCTTTGCTAGCCGGCGCATATTCAAAGCTTCAACCGTTTGTATGACCATCTTGTACTCGAACCGCGCCCCGCGTTCGACGACTTGGCACCGGTAGTCAATCTGATGCACCGTGAAGTCGCAGGTGGAAAGAAGCTGTCGCACGTCCTCTTCGCTCATCACCTTATCCTCGGCAAACCGCAGCGATAGCCGGGCGAATAGCTGCCGTGGCAACTGCCATTCGAGCCAGCGAAGTGCGGCGAGAACTCCGACCGCTGCAAGGGTGCCGATGACGGCGGCATAGAAGAATCCGATGCCGAAAAGGATACCAAGTGCCGCCGTCAGCCAGACTGAAGCGGCAGTGGTCAGGCCGCGGACGGTGAAGAACCCCTGCTGGAATATTACTCCCGCGCCCAGGAAGCCGATACCCGTCATGATGCCCTGCGCCATACGGCTGGGGTTGGTGCTTGAACTCGCGTCAGGCGCAATGCCCAGCCACGTCGCCTGGTAGGCCGGCACCAGCATCAAAAGCGCGGAAGCGAGACAGACGAGGGCATGCGTCCGGATGCCCGCGGGTCGGCCATGGAAGCTTCGTTCGAAGCCGAGCAGACTTCCGGCGGCGAGTGCGCCTGCCAAACGGATCGCAATGTCGATGCTGTCGTGCATGAACGCGACCTTTCCATGGCGGTCAGATCAGCGTCGAATGTTAGCGCTATTAACCGCACGCAGCAGCAAATAAGATCCATTCGGGAAAGAACAGCGCCTCCGAGCGTACCTGTTAGCCGGCCGGCATGTCCGCTTATGGCACTAAACGGACGTGCGGAGACTAGTGATGTCTGCTGCTGGGGGAAGAGCGGACGCAATCGCAGACGCGCCCCTACTTCCGCTAGTGACCCATAGCGGACATTCTGCATTTTGCCCGCCAAGCTGTCGTACAACTGGCTGAGATGTCAGCAGATGACCCAAGTGGAAAGTCGTCGAGCGGCAAACGGGGTCACACAGAACATTGGCGCGCTGGCAAGTTGCCGCATGCATGCGCCGTCTATGTCCATTACGGGGTTCCCGGCTTCGTTTAGGGGGGCTCAGTAAACAAGTTCCCGGAAGGCCGGCGTACCCTGCACGTCGGGCTTCTTCCTTTATGAAGGCTCTATGCGGATTGAACGAAAGCTAGCCGTTGGCGTTTGGAGACTGGGGCTCTATCGTGAGAAGGAGAGCACCATGAAAGGACTCGTTTCGATTATAGCGCTGACTCTTGCCGTTGTTTTCGCAGCGCCTGCGTCCGCTGCCCCGGCAGCTCCAACGAACAAGGCCGACTGCGAGAAGGCCGGCATGAAGTGGGATGCCACGGCCAATAAGTGCCAGCCAGGGAAGATGTGATCCTGCACTAAGCACCAAAGGGCGGCAGGCCATGAACCTGCCGCCCGAGATGCTACGACGTCCGAGCGTCACCTATCTTGTCCGCCGCTTTCTGGCATACATATCGCGCGGCGTCTCTAATGACTCTGAGGCGATTCGTGCAGATGAACCGAGGTCGCGCCCTTATCGCGGTTGGCGTGGTGTTTTTGGTTAGTACCATCGGCTACGCGTTGCTCGGGGGCTCGGGCAAACCCACTGGTGACGTCGAGAGGCGTTGGGTGATCAGTCCCGGCCCCGGCTCGGCAATCCCTCTCGAACCCAGTGTGGGCCGCGCGCTTCGCCTCCTTGGTTTTGTCCACGAACAAGACTTCAAGTTCTCCTCGGAGCGTCCGTGTCAGTTCTGGGCGTGGCTACTGCGTCAAGCTGGCGCTTGGGGGGCGTCTTGCGCATACATCTCGGATCTGGAACTGCAATACGAGAAGGGCCTCCGATGACAGAGTTGCAACCGGTGACCCGACGGGCGTAGCACGATGGAGTTGCCCTGAGCTGCGTTGACATTGTTGGACCCACCGCGACTGCAACCGGGCACTGCTTGTCAGGCAGATGGCATCAATTCGTGGGTTCGCAAGTGGGAGGAATGGACTAAACGTGCACATGAGTGTTTGGGCCGCTTTTGACCCATTCATGCGTGTCGTCGACTCTTGAACTAAGAGGAGAAGCCAATGATGACTGGAGGCGAATTTCTGTTTAAAACGTGTAACCATGGCCGACACCGCAGCACTTACGGAAATCGTCAAGCGCATCGCCTTGATTGAAAATAACCTCCGCCAGCTTATCGAGCAGGCTGCGGCCTTTTCCGGTGCAGCAGACGAAGCCCGTACGGCTGATCGCATCGCTGATCAGGAGGCGCGACTGGCCGCGCTCCTGAAGGAGCGGGAGGCTCTGGCAGCCAAATGACAAATGCGACGCGGTTTTTTGTGGAAGTTTGAGTCCCTTAGTCAGTGCTATGCACGAACTAGGGTCAAAAGCACCATGAAGTCTGAAAAGGAAGGCATTAATGTCTCAGCCGAGCCGAGCGGCACCGGGTGTGTTGAATGCCTGGCGACTGGCGATTGGTGGTTGCATCTCCGCAGATGCGCCGAATGCGGTCACATAGGCTGCTGTGATAGTTCACCAAATCAGCACGCGACGAAACATCACGCGGCCACGGATCATCCGATTATAACGAGTTTCGAACCAGGGGAGCGGTGGTTTTACGATTACCGAACAGGGGATTTCTTTGCCGGTCCGAATCTTCGCACTCCTCATTCGCACCCATTAGATCAACCCGTGCCCGGGCCGTCTGGCCGTGTGCCCTCGAACTGGCAACAACTGCTCCATCAATAGCGTGTCGCGGCGGCGGCGGGGAAGGGCTCGTCGATCGCATCAAACACACGCCAAATATTGAGATCGTTCCCACGACCGAGGCCGTTGCGTTGCACGGTGACGACATGCTCAAAGCGGTGACGCTCAAGAACCGGCTTACGGAGAAGAGCGCCTGGTTGGCATCGAGGCGCCCGCCGTGTTTGGCGGTAAAGGTGCGGCCGATGGCAGCCGTCTCCACGGCAGCGAGCAGGAAGCAAGCAAGCGCGAGTGGGAGCAACGCGTTGAGGTCGGACCAGACCGGTTTTGGTTGCGGGGCGATCTTGTCGCCGGCATCACTCTGGCCGCCTACTTGCAGATGAGCGAGGAAGTGGCGCGAGTTCTCCCAGAAGTCGCCATGCGCGCCGTGAAGCCCGAACAGTTTCGGTAATTGCGTGCTGGCGAGAAAGAGACGCACCCCACATTCTTGTTCGTTGGTTGAACCCATGCCCCGAACCCTCCACTCGGTTGGCGATGGACGCCCGGATTTTTCTATAGGCTTCATTTTTTGGTTCGGCCGCGCGAACTACTACCGCGCAGTCAAACACTCATTACCTACCCCAACGACTTCCGCATCTTCCGCGTTTGCGCTTACTGAGGAAACGACCAAGGCGTTCGCAGCAATCGCTGCGCCGCCCGTCAGCACGAAGTGCCGTCGAATTAAGCTTCACCCAGCAAACGCATTCTTCTTGCCGCATCGCCTGTTGGCCGCAGGAGGAAGAGCGAGAGATGGATGAGGGTGGTATCGCTCGCATCACGCGGTTTCCGGCTCGTTGCCCACGCGGCTGTGGCGCATGCCATAGAAAAAATAGATGGCAAGCCCGATGATCAGCCAGATACCGAGCCTGAGCCATGTGTCGCCGGGCAGACCCAGCATGAGCAGAACGGCGGACAGCGCTCCCGCCGGCGCCACAAAATATATAGCGGGCGCCTTGAAGGGCCGCTCGATGTCTGGCTGCGATATGCGCAACGCGAGCACGCCTAGACACACGATAGCAAACGCAAACAGCGTGCCGATGCTGACCAGTTCACCGACAAGGCCGATCGGCAAGAGCCCGGCAAGAATGGTGACGGTAATGCCTACGGCCATCGTGCTGATGTAAGGTGTGCGGAAGCGCTTGTGGATCTTCGCGCCAAACGGCGGCAACAGACCGTCGTGCGACATGGAGTAGAAGATGCGCGGCTGTCCGAGCAGCAGCACGAGGATAACCGAGGTCAGGCCTAAGATCGCCCCGAGCTTGACGACGGGCGAAAGCCAGGTGAGTCCGATGGCATCCACTCCCACAGCAATCGGATCGGGCACGTTCAGTTTGTCAAAGGGCATAATGCCGGTGATGACGACGCTAACAAGCACATAGAGCAGCGTGCAAAGCCCGAGCGATCCGAGGATGCCGATCGGCATGTCGCGCTGCGGGTTTTTGGCTTCCTGCGAGGCGGTCGAGACTGCGTCGAAACCGATATATGCGAAGAACACAACGGCAGCGCCGCGCAAGACCCCGCTCCAGCCAAAAATACCGGGCCCCTGGTTTGGCGGAATGAACGCGCCCTCCGGATTGCTGGTCGTCACCCAATTATGCGTATCGATAAACGCGAAGCCGGCCACGATAAAAGCTACCACGATCGCGATCTTGATAACGACAATGACATTGTTGACCCTGGTCGACTCGTGGATGCCGATGACGAGAAGCGTCGAGACCGCCGCGATAATGAGCATGGCCGGAACATTGAGGATGGCGCTGGTGTGGCTCCAGACGCCAGTTGCTGCGTCATAGGCAAGAGGCGAGCTTGCAAACTGATCGGAGATCGGGATGCCAAGGTCGCGGAGGAAGCTAACAACATAGCCTGACCAGCCAATGGCGACGGTGGTGGCGCCAAGTGCATATTCGAGGATCAGGTCCCAGCCGATGATCCAGGCGATGAACTCGCCCATGGTCGCATAGGCATAGGTATAGGCACTCCCGGCAATCGGGATGGTCGAGGCCATCTCCGCGTAGCAAAGGCCGGCAAAGGCGCAGGCAATGCCGCTAAGCACGAAGGAAAGTGCGATTGCCGGACCGGCATTGGTGGCAGCGGCATGGCCCGTGAGCACGAAGATGCCCGCGCCGATAATACAGCCGATACCGAGAGAGATGAGGCTCCACGCCGAAAGCGTGCGCTTCAAGGGCACACCGCCATGGGTTACCAAAGCCTGGGCCTCGGTCTTTTCGGCTTCGGCTTTGAGCACAGCCATCGATTTTCTGGCAAAGATATTCGACACGTTTCCCGTCTTCCGGCTGGAGTGATCCGGACATTTCAGTCCTCTGCGTTATCGCTTCTCATCTGATCACGATGAATTAACTGAGCCAAGCACGCCACAAGTTTTACTGGGTAACTGAAGACTTCCAAAATTAGGTTGTTACTCCTAAAAATACGTGGGCCAAGAGAATAGTCTTGAAGATCAAATTCCCCGTTGGGTGCCAACGAGCCCATCCGGGACCTCCGCGCATATGTCAACGTGAACGGCCTGCCCGGGGAGGGCCAGGTTACGACCGCGCGCGATCTCGCCAAGCTCGCCCGTGCCCTCATCGTTGAGTTTCCCGATCACGCCAACCTCTTCGGCACCGTGCAGGTCCAGGTAGGCAAACAGGTCATGCGCACGCATAACAGGATGCTGGTTAGCTTCCCCGGCGCGGATGGAATGAAGACCGGCTTCATCTGCGATTCCGGCTTCAACATCGTGGTGAGCGCGATGCGTGACGGGCGCAAGCTCGTTGCCGTCGTGCTCGGCGAGCAGTCGATTGCCGCGCGCACAGACCGCGCCACCGACCTGCTCGAATATGGCTTCAGGCGCTATTTCTGGAAGTCCCTGTTTGGCCCCAGTCTCGATGGATTGGCGGTACAGCCTTCGTTGAACAATGAGCCGGCCCATCTGAACGACAGCGTTTGCGGTGCAGCTAGGGCCAGTCCACGCGCTCGCAGCGCATTAAATCGAAGCTGCACAGACGCCACAGGTAAAGACACGCTGAATCCATAGCTGACTATTCCAGCAGTCCCGCAGGATGTCTGCTTTCAGGCGTAGAGCGGACGTTTTTTCGTGCAGCCCAACATGTCCGCTAATGACCCAAAGCGGACATCGTAGGGAGGGCAGAAGGAGCCCCAACCTGGTGAGGGCACGATCACCCGGATGTTTAGTGAATAGCCGGAGGCGCGCCTCACACGCGCGCGAGTTTTTCGAGCCTGTCTCGATCCAGCAGCGTAATTTCCCCGTATTGTTGCACAACGCCTTCAGCCTCCCACTCTTTGAAAATCTGATTGACGCGCTGACGCGTAGCGCCAATGAGCTGGGCCAAGATTTCCTGCGGAAGGCGGAGCTTAACCTTGGTGCCTTGCGCGTCTGTGACGCCGTAGGATACCGCCAGCATTAACAGGCGACCCGACAAACGTTGCTCCAACGACTGTACCGAGTACAACTCGATGGCGGTCAATAAGAGCCGCAAGCCCCCGAACTCCGACACACCCTATTCATTCCTGAGCCTCGACCTGCGCGTGGAGCCGGTGGTCATCACGCTGCCGGTCATCGAGAAGGAGCGCTACTTCGTCTTTCCGCGACAAAGCCGACCAATAATCCGAAGATGATGCCGAGCGGTAGCAGCACGCCAGGGGAGAGCGTTTTGAAGGCACGCCCCCGCTCGTCTATGGCGAGGCGCGTGACAACCCAATGTATGGCGGCGATGACAATCGCCATCCACACCACAGGAAGCTTGAGCAGCCAATTGCTCGTCGTCAGTCCGCGGGAAAGGGAGCTACTTCCGGTTAGATTAGGCGTTCAGCCTAAGAATGACCAAGTAGCCGCAGCGACGCACCTGATGGTTGGATTGCTCCTAAGGGACGCCGGACCCCATCGCGGGTTTCAGAAATTGACACGGATGAAGCCGGCGTTGATGTCGGCTTTGGGTCAATCTGAGAAGTATCCCCGCCGGCCCGTTAGGTCTGCTTCCGGTGCGATTCCGGACGTTCTCCTTTCCAGTTTATGGTTCGCGTGCTGACTGAGGGTCACGAGGTTCTGACCCCCGAACTCGCGCCGGTCTTGATGGCTCCCGATGGTTCTTGCGGGCCGGAAGCGGGGCCGGCACCGGCTCATAGCTCGCCATGTGCCTGAGCCAAGTCCAGAAATACGCGGTTGCAGACACGATGGTGAGGGCGCCCGTGACCCAGATGCACACGGCCACGAACGGCTCAAGCCCGAGCCCGAGGCCAAGCTCCGCCAAGACGAGACTGGCAAGCACGAGCTGAGCAAGGGTATTGGCCTTGCTCACGAGGAGCGGATAGACGGTGACAGGGCGCGCCAGCATCCACGATAAGATGAAGGCCCCGATGATGAGGATGTCGCGGCTCACCACAGCGATCACGAGCCAGACGGGCAGATGACCGGAAAGGCCCAGGGTCACATAGATGCTAACGAGCAGCGCCTTATCGGCGATAGGGTCGAGATAGGCGCCAAGCTCGGTGTGCCAGCCGAAGCGCTTGGCGAGGTAGCCGTCGGCCGCATCGGAGAGGCCTGCAAGCAGGAACAGCACGAAGGCCGCCGCCATCTCATGGGTGATGATCAGCCACACGATGAGCGGCACCAGGATGACGCGCGCCAGCGTCAGCGTGTTGGGGATATTCGAGCGCTCAAACTCCAGGAATTGCCTCCATCAAACACTCAAGCTATTGAAGTCCTCAGATCTAGCAGATTT
This sequence comes from uncultured Alphaproteobacteria bacterium, assembly GCA_963846875.1. GTDB lineage: Bacteria > Pseudomonadota > Alphaproteobacteria > Rhizobiales > Methyloligellaceae > Methyloceanibacter. The sequence continues at coordinate 15,810 of CAWJXT010000020.1, read as the reverse complement.
GCGAGCGCTTGGCCGCAGCAAGGCTCAGCGCATACGAAAGCGAACCTGATCCCGGCGATCGTCATCATCTATCGGTCTAAACCTGTGACCATGTGGCCATCTCCACACGCGTGAACACACTGGCCCAACGATGATCTCCACGACACCGCACATAGCGGGGAGACGAGAGAGGTGACCTGGCAGGCGCACGGCGCATAGCAAATCTGACGTGCAGCTTATGCCGCCGCTTATTGGGAGATGTTAGCTATCAACCATCAGACACCAAGACCGTCTCGGTCGCTGCTGACACCCGAGTCCGATCATAATCGACAATGCGGAAGTCCATGACCAACGGCAGATGATCCGATGCCGTGCGGACGAGCTGGCTGCGCGGTACCTCGACGCCGAGCACGTCGACCGATCGGCTGCAGAAAATATGGTCAATGCCCAGCATTGGCATGCGCGCGGGAAACGTTCGTCGCGCCCGCTTGTGCAGCACGAGCTGGGCATCGTGCAACCTGGCCGTGAACCTGCGGTAGACGACGGACCGGCGCCTGGCGTTGAAATCGCCCAGCAGGATAACAGGATCGCGGCAGTCCGGGTGGCCGAGCCAGTTCTGTCCCAGCAGGGTCTTGGCCTGCGCCATGCGCTCGTAGGCCGGCAAGCCGAGGTGCGTGTTAATGATCTGAATCTCGGTGCCGTTCGCCTCGACCGCCGCCCAGAGCGCCCCGCGCGGCTCAAAGCCGACGCTTCCAGGCAGAGGCCCAGCCTTCATGAGACGCATCGGCAACGCGGTGAGGATGGCATCGCCATAGAGCTCTTCCTCGACCTGGAGCGCCGGATGGAAGTGAACGCTCATGCCGAGCAGATGAGCGATGGCATGGGCCTGATCAATGCCACCGGTACGAACGCGCCCGACATCGAGTTCCTGGAGCGCCACCATATCGGGTTGGCAAGCGGCGATCACCTCGGCGATCCGCCGTGGGTCTGCTCGTCCGTCTGCGCCGACGCATCGGTGGACGTTATAGGTCATGATGCGCAGCGGAGCTCGCCGTGCATGCTGGTTCCGGCGGTCGAGTGGATTCACAGGCTCCTCTAATCCATGCTGGCGCACTAGGCGTTCAGTATCTGCGCCGTTACTCGAACTCCTCCTTGTCGAATTCGCCCCGCGCAAAGCGCTCCTGGAGAATGTCGTGGTGCGGATGTGGCGGCGCGTCCCGTGGCTGGGGTATCATACTCGACTTTTGCTGAACTTAGCGCACAGCCTGCAACGTGCCTAGCGATCCCAATGAGTGCCGTGGACATGCCCTGCGTACTTTACTCGATGCAACGTCCTGCTTTGATTTGTTTCCCTGGGAGCCACGCTTGCCAGAGTCCGCTTTGGAGCCGCTTGAGGTTGCCGGCGCTTCGCGCTGACACAACGCCCCACGGGATCCTATCGTGACAGGCTCAGTCACTGCCCAGGCCCATCATCGGATTGCAAACTAATACCTGTCGAAAAAAAGAAGCCCCGGACGGGGGTAGAACGGGGCTTCTTTGGGTTCCTCGAAGGGGAACGCTGGCGGGGAGTTGGGTCCCCCCCATCACGGCAAGTGGCATAGCACCCAGAAATTGAAATCCCCTCGTGCGGACATCGACATTTCGACGCGAATTGAGGAGAGTGGGGGATTCCGCCGATCCAAGTAACACTGTGTTCAGTATAAACTTAATTAGAATTTTCGGCTTTCTGTCAGCTCGGATATTCGGTGGTCGGACGGGGGAAGGAGTGCCTGAATGCGCCTTCTCATCGGATTTCTGGTTCTGCTTGCCATCCTCCTATACATCCAAAGCGTACGCTCCGATTGCTCCATGACCAGTATGATCGGCGTGGAGTGGGTCAAATGCCTAATTCGGTAAAGCCCCAAGCCAGGTGTCGCAAATCGACGCCGACCTGGAATTAAAGTGGTTCGAGCTTCCCATTCTTGTGGTCAAGCTGCAACGTGCCGGCGTCGGTGATCTTCCAAATTCCTTTGGAGATAGCCTCCACAAAACCCTCTGCAAACACGTTGCCGGCTGTCTTGTCGTGAGACTTGAGGTTTCGGACTTGCTCCTCCCAAATTTCCTCGGTTGCCCGTATATCAGAAGGCGTCTGATCGGCTTCTGAGAGCGTGAGGTATTTGGGCAGTTCCCTTTTTAATTTCTCAACCGAAACCGCGCCTTCCGGGCACTTGCCGAGAATTTTCAAAACGGCAAACCCAACTGCCGTCTCTGTTATTCGATCATCGCGCTTCCCAGTCATGACGCTTCTCCTTAGCAAGGGGTCAAATTAGGCAGGTGCCGCCCCGTGGCGACATGGACTATGCGCTTCGCTCAGATTAGGTCGCGCGGGCGCTTGGGAAGTTGTTCTCCGGGCGCATAGGGTTTGCGGTCACGCAATGCGAGGCTTGTTTCGCTCCTCGCGTGCCATTTTCAAGATTTCGTCAGGTCGTTTGCCCTCTGTATCGATCCCGACGCGCTTTAGTTCAGTCCTGGCATCAGCCACGCGCTGAGCGATTTTTGGCAAAGCGATAAGTGGAATGTCTTTTGGGGTCAGCGCTCGTTGCCATCTCGGAGTGGATCGCTAATTGTCGCTGGCCAGACTCAGTTCGTCCTTCCTCGCTCCATACTAGTGTTAATCGGCGCGACCGCGTCTGCGGCGACTTTCCTGTCAAAAGCGCGCTTACTTCTTCGGCTTGGGGCGAGAGGCAAAAGGTGAACGAGTATGCCTGACCAGCTAGGTCCCTTGATCCAAATGGTATTGGCCGCAAAGCCTCTCGGTGATTTCCCAGATCCTATGCCGGCAGTGGGATGGAATACGCGGACCATCACGCTCCACGGCGACACTCCAGAGTCGGCCAACCCTACCCGTGATGGCAATAGCATCAACGCTGGAGCACGCGGGATCCTTACGGAGCTCCGCCATAAGCAAGGTTTCCAGCTCCTTGCGCGTCTTTGTCAGTTTCTGAGGCATCTTCGGACTTCTTGAAAGCAGAGGGATGCGGATGCTTGCCCCCCGAGGCCCCTCACGTGGCAGCCTCGGAGGGATCGTTATTTAGTAGCCGGCACCGAATGAGCGGCCCTTCAACAGAGCATCGACGTCAGTCTGGGCTTGCATCTGGGTAATGCCATATTTGGCAACGACCTGAGACACCAGGTCGGCCTTCCCTTTCAGCGCAGATACGTCCTGCTCAGAGAACTTGCTCCACTTCGAGCAGATTTCCTTCATAACGGCCTTTTTCTGATCAGCATTCTGGGGTGCAGTGTTCGTATTTGTAGCAGTTGAGTTTTCCATTTATTTTCTCCAGATATGTAAAACATATTCTTTTGAATATGACTATCATCCAAATCGTTCGCATTACCTACGCGCAATAACAAAAAAATACAATTGCAAAATGTAACACTCCTATTATGGCATTTTTGCGGTGGCTCATTTTTCTACAGTACAGTTTACACTATACTTATAGTGTACGATGGCCGCTGTTTTAGACCTGCCTTTCCGCATTGAGCAATCGGATGACGCCGATAGTCAGGTGGAAGGGCTGATAGCTCTCGCGGCGGATCATCGCGTAGCAACGGCTGCGCATGAAGCGGCGCCCAGGCCGCATCATCACTCATCGAGAAAAGTCGCGGCCACTTGCGGATAGTCGAAGGATTGGCCCCCCAGGAGGAACAGGCTTTTAGTAGAATCCCTGCGGGGAGGGCGGCAGTATGTCTGTCCGCAAGCGGAGCTGGACCGTGGCCACCTTGGTTTTGTTCGCCGGGGGAACAGCCGCGCAAGGTCCGCTGCCACCCTGGAACGACACGGCGCCCAAAAAAGCCCTCGTCGCCCTCGTTGTGCGCGTGACGAAGGAAGGCCCTAGCAGGACATGGCATGGTCCTCCGCGAGCGTCGCTGGAGGACGATGCGAGGCTTTGATGCGCCTACTTAGATACAAGGCTAGTGGGGTAACGCCCGTTTGAGGGCAGCATGAAAAAGGCCCCGGACACCAGGGGATGGGACCGGGGCTTTTTCTCGCTGGGGGGACTGGTCCGGGCGAGGCTCTTGGAGAGATGACCTAACTTTGATGATGGTTTTAAAGCAGTGCAGCTACGAGCAGGTAATGCGTCAAACCGATGTTTTAGAGGGACGGGCACCTAGAGAGGATTGGCTCGTTACCGGTCTCGGGACTGACGTTGGTTAGATCTACGTCGGCCCGATGACGGGTAGATGAAGCTTCCGCCGATGCTCCACCAATAGTATTATGTATTGCGGGCAAGAGACCGCGCCAGTTAGTTCTGCGTACGGGGGAATGTAAAATGGCGTTCAGAGTGGAGCACGCGCGCTACGATAGCGGGTCGAAAAGAGCGTATGTCGAATTGCGTGACGCAGATCGTGACGCAGATGACGACCGGAGTCACATGGTCGTGTCAGCCATCTTTTCGTTCCGCACCAGGGCCAGCCCTTCAAGGCGTGAGATAGAAGAGGATGTCATGAGGAAGGCCAAGTTTCTATTCAACAAGGCTGCCGCTGAATTTGACATGCGCAAAGGGTTGGAAGGGCGGGCGAACGGAAAGAGTGAAGGCCGAAAAACTCTTGATAGCGTGGTTCGACTGTAAGCCACCGCTTCAGGAAATGCTGTTTTCGCCCTTTGCCTCGCGCAAGGGTCTTTCTCTGGATGGACTACAAGTCCGGCCAGTACCTGCGGACCGAGCTTGTGAAGCCGGAACTCGAACGCGGTGACAACGCCGAAGTTACCACCGCCGCCACGCAGCGCCCAAAACAAATCCTTGTTTTTGTTCGCACTAGCTCGCACCAAGCTACCGTCCGCCGTTACCACGTCGGCAGCGATAAGGTTGTCGATCGTGAGTCCAAATTTGCGGGTGATCCAACCGCAACACCGCTTCATGCCGCGCGCGGCGTTGCGCCCCAGTGCCTTCAACTGGCCCCGCAAGGGGCAGAAACCGTCGACACCAAATCGCTCTTCACCGAACTCCGTCAGATGGTTCCAAACTATGATGCGGAGGATCGTGACTACCTTGTCAGGACGATCGCCTTTGAGGCTCCCGATGAGCCTGACGAGGGCAAGGCCGCAGTCGCCCATGTCATACTCAATCGCACGACGAGCGGCAAATGGGGCGACAGCATTAAGGATGTGGTGACCCATCCGTGGCAGTTTGAGCCATGGATGACGAGGCGCGAGGAGATGGAAAAGCTGTCTTCAGATGATCCTCGCTATCAGAATGCAGCTCAAATTGCAGATGCCGTTCTTACTGGACAAATTCCCGATCCGACCGCGGGCGCCACGCACTCCCTTAATCCGACGATTGTTCGGAGACGGCGAGGAGGCTCTCTGCCCGAATGGGCGCGCGGCGAGGGGCAGCCGATCGGCCGGCTTACCTTCTACGCGCCGAATGGAGGCGTCCCCACGATGGCACGAACCGAAATGCCCACGGAGCTCTAGAGATATCCATTTCTTGCTCCGGCCAGGAAGCCAAGAAAGCGCCGGATGCAGGCTTGATGACGCTCGCGGGTCGAGGCTGACAGCGAATGCGCGCGTCCGCGGTCAATCGTGACAACCTACTGGCGTGGATCGGAGTTCAAGCTCTGGCGGCGCCCTCACGCGCTTCCGCGTCAGCCCTGAGGAGATGAGACGTGAAATCGTTTGCGGTGCTTTTCCTGATCATCTTCGGTGCAGGCCAGGCCTTTGCCGAAAGCGCCGTGTTTCAACCCTTGACGCGAGCGGATTGCGAAGCCGCGTCGGGATGGTCGTGGAACGAGACGGCCAATGTCTGCAAAATCTCTTCGCAGCAAGCGCAGACGGCCTCCAAGCCGCAGCCTCTCACGCGAAGCGACTGCAAGCTCGCCGGCATGTCGTGGAACGACAGGGCGCTTGTATGCGAAGAAAAATCCGAGACATCGGCAACGACGGTCGACTCGAAGGCCACCAATCCGGCTAAGTCTTCGATCCTCATCACCATCGATAAATCCACACAACAAATGACGGTCTTGGTGGGTGGTGTGGAGCGATATAACTGGCCCGTATCGACCGGGCGGGCTGAATATCCCACTCCGTCAGGAAGCTTCACACCCACCTCCATGAATGAAGTCTGGTACAGCAAGGAATGGGACAACGCCCCCATGCCGCATGCCATTTTCTTCATGAAGGACGGGCATGCGATCCACGGCAGCTATGAGGTGAAGCATCTCGGCAAACCTGTCTCGCATGGCTGCGTGCGCATCGCGCCGCAAAATGCCACCCTCCTTTATGACTTGGTGAAAAAGAACGGCCTGGGGAACACGCAGGTGGTATTGAGCGGCGAGGCGCCTGGCAGCGAGGGTAAAGTAGCGAGCTCGGCGAGATCTCGGGCTCGTTATGGTCAGGCTGCTCCACGCTCGTTCACGCCTGGCAACAATTACTATGCCGAGTCCGACGCTCAACCCCAGAGGCGAGGCGGCTTTTTCAGGCGCTTGTTTGGTGGTCAATAGCCCTCAGGCTATACGTCTGCTCCTGGCACTAAACGGACGTGCCTACCCCGCCGGGAAGAGCGGACGATCGGACGGACGCACAAAGACGTAGGTGATCCGTCCATCCGCCTCTTGGAGTGCTTTGGTAATCTCGCGAATTGCATCCTCCAGCATCGAAGTAGTGGAATCCCCGCGGAAAGCGAGGGTAAGCGCCACCAGAATTGTGTTTGGGCCAAGATGAAGAGTGGCGACATGTTCCAGATCAGTGATGCAGTCGATCCGAGCAAGTGCGTCTTTCAGCCGCTCCATAACAATGGGCGCGACGGCCTCACCAGCTATCAGGCTTCGGGTTTCATTGGCGAGAACCCAGGCAATGCTGACGAGCAAGAGCCCGACCGCCACCGAAGCCGCGCCATCCGCCCATGTTATGTGAAGGAAACCGGTGGCGATCACACCAGCCGCAGCCAAGCCGAGGCCGATTAGGGCTGCCGAATCTTCGAGTAGCACGGCGAATAATGCAGGATCTTTCGATGCCTTGATGAAAGCCCACAGCCGGGTGGGTCGTCCGCGCACCACGCGCCTGTATTCTCGATAAGCGATGCGGAAGGAGGTTCCCTCGAACACAGCGGCGACGGCCAGCACCGCCAGGCTGACCCAGGGTGAGATTACCGGGCCAGGATTGAACAGATGGCGCACACCTTCGTAGACCGATAACACCCCGCCTACCAAAAAGACCATTAGTGCGACGATGAAGGACCAGAAATAGATCTCCATGCCGTAGCCAAGGGGGTGGGTTGCATCCGCGGGTGTCTCACTGCGCTTCTGCCCAACTAACAGCAGGACCTGGTCACCGGTATCGACGAGCGAATGGATGCCTTCAGTCAGCATCGCGGTAGAACCAGATATCCAGGCGGCCGCAAATTTCGCGAGTGCGATAGCACCGTTGCCGGCCAAAGCTACGATGACGACCCAGGTCGAGCCTTTAGCCATGGACGAATCCCCTAACAAGTCGTCAAAGACACCTAGCGTGACCAATTCCGGTCTTGGCGAGAAATAAGTCTCGGGCTTTTTGATGCGCGGATACTTCTGCACCACGCTCCGAGAGGCAGTCCACCTCGCAAGATGCTCTCCGCTATCCCCAGATGATTTCTTGACGGGGTGACTGACACCTAGACAGCGAGCCCTATCTGCCTGATTGGCTAGTTTGGGAGGGTTTCCGGCCACTGGCGCCGGCGCGAGGGCAGGGGGTACCATCGGGTTTCGGTAAACCCTCACGGGTTTAGTCTGCTCAAGAGGGCAAGGCGGACCTGCTCAAAAGGTGAGTGTCTCGTCAGCTAGGCCGTGTACTCATAAAGGCATCAAGCGAGCCATTACAGGGAGCGTGCGCCTTACCCCCAAAGGCCTAGAGACCTGCTGGTGGGGCGCAGGGAAGGTCCCCAAGGGCGTAAGCTTGAAGGTTGCCTGCATGGAACCCTGTGAAGCTAGACCTCCATGTCGAAGGCGCACCTAGGTAGTATAGTGCAGACAGGAAAGCGAGATGGGAGATCAAGACATCCGAGCTGCGCTGGACCGGCACTGGGCTGCGTCTGAGGCCGGTGACGACGATGCTGAGGATGAGATCTACCACGACGACGCCGTGCTGGAGTACCCCCAGTCCGGCGAGCGCATCCGTGGTCGGCTCGCCATGCGGACGACGCGGGGGTTGCTTCCCAACAAGCACTTCACCATTCGGCGCGTGATTGGGCGCGGCGATCTTTGGGTTACCGAATATGTCATCAGTTATGATGGAAAGCCGTCCCACACTGTTAGTATCATGGAGTTCAGGGATGGAAAGGTCTTTCGCGAGACGCAGTACTTCGGTGCCCCCTTCGAGCCTTGGTCTGGGCGCGCCCAGTGGGTTGAACCGATCGATTAGTAGGCAAGCCGAAAATTTTTGCCGGCGACGGAGAGGGCATGCCGTGACTTTCCTGCTTCTCTCATGAGATGGAGGGCGACCTCGGCCCGCTGACATAGGGATTGCCGGACTCGAAAAACCGACGCTTGCGATGGACTTCCCGCGTCAGGCCGATGCGCGTGCTGCTACAGATTGGACCTATGCGCCGTGCTGCCGTGCCCAGCCAAAGAGCTTCCCCAGCACATAGATCAACTCCGTCATATCGCTTGTCGATCTGCATAGCTTGGGCGAGGCGTCCAGGGCCACGCGCAATATCGCGAGTACGCGTCATCTTCCGAAAGCGCTGCATTATCTCAATGCCTTCGAGAGGTTCTAACGCACGCAAAAGCACGCCCGCACCGACGCCTGGTTCCTCGCTGGTGACGTTCACCATGAACGAAGAGCCATAGGTAAAATAGACATAGCAGTAGCCAGGACCGAGAAACAAAGACTGATTGCCTCGTGTCTTGCCTCGGAAGGCGTGGCCGGCGGCGTCGCCAGGCGGGTACCCCTCTGTTTCAACGATGACTCCGCTTAGCCTCGCTGTCGGGAGGTTGTGGACCAGCGTCTTCCCGATCAGATACTGCGCAAGCTCCATCGTTCCCACAGGCAAGTCCGCCCGGCGAAGGCACTCGAGGCTGCACTGAAGGGGGTTCATTGCGACCACCTACTCCCTTCAGAGGAGGGAGGGTTAAACAATTAAGCGCCCGATCAGGGGCCCATCGAGACAACTATGGCAAGGGCAGGAACTTTTAGCGGCCCCTTGGCATGCCTTATGGCAGATCAAGAGGTCAACGCCCGTCGGATGGTTTACTGTTCAACGGATCGTGACGGGCGGTATTGCTCGGACTCCGTCAGCACTACTTCAGCGGCTCGAGGTTGCCGAGCAGCGTCGGCATATATTCCGCCACCGTCGGGTGGACATGCATGGCCCGCGTGATCACGGTATAGGGCGCCCCAGAATACATCACGTCGAGGAAGGCGTGCACCACCTCGTCGCCGCCGATGCCGAGAATTCCCACGCCGAGGATTTTCTTGATGGCAGCACTTTCATGAAGCCCTGCGTCTCGCCGCGCTCGCGCGCGCGACCGATGGAGCTCATTGGATAGGTGGCGACCAGCGCCTTGCTGCCGGCCTTGCGCACCTCGGCCTCGGTCATTCCGGCGCGGCCGAGGGGCGGATCGATGAAGAGGCTATAGGCGGTGATGCGATCGCTCACCCGCCGGTTCTCGCTGTCGAAGAGATTGGCGGCGACGATCTCATAGTCATTGTAGGAGGTGTGGGTGAAGGCGCCGCGGCCATTGCAGTCGCCGATCGCCCAGATGCAGGGCATGTTGGTGCGCAACTGTTCGTCCACCTGGATGTAACCACGCTCGTCGGTGGCCACACCGGCCGCCTCTAGCCCGAGATCATCGGTGTTCGGCCGACGCCCCACCGCCAGCAAGAGGTGCGAGCCGTTGACGCGCCGCGGCGGCTTGCGGCAGTCGAGGTCTACGGCCACGCCGTTGCCCCTGCGCTGCACCGCCATGCATTTGGCATTGAGACGGATCTCAATCCCCTCCTTCTCCAAAATCTTGCGGATCGTGTCGGAGATGTCGGGGTCTTCGCGGCCAATCAGCCGCTCGCGCTGTTCAATGACGGTGACGCGGCTGCCGAAGCGGCGATACATCTGACCGAACTCCAGACCAACATAGCTGCCGCCAATGATGACGAGATGCTTGGGCAGGAAGTCGACATGCATCATGCTGCTGTTGGTTAGGTAGTCGATCTCGTCGATGCCCGGCATCTCAGGGATAAGCGCACGCGCCCCGACATTGATGAAGATCCGCTCCGCCTCGAGCAACTCGTCATTCACGCGCACCGTGCGCGGACTCTCGAAGCGCGCATGGCCGCGATAGAATGTGGCGTTCGGCAGACTTTTTATCCAGCGCGTCACGCCGGTGCGCGACTGGAGAGAAATCCGGTCTTTGCGCGCCTTAACCCGTTTCATGTCGACGCTTAATTGGCGGCCAACTTTGACACCATATTCGTCGGCGCGGCGGGCCTGGTGCGCAACCCGTGCACTTGCCAAGAGTGTCTTTGCTGCTGCTTGCGGGCGCCTCACTGCTATCGACAAATTGGCAGCGCCGGTCCCGCCTATGATTACGACTTTCATTCCTTCTCTCCAAGGAACGAGGCTGACATAGCGCGGGTAATATTTAGCACGGTATTGAGCCGATCGGCGTCGCTAGTGCCGAGGCAGCGGCCACAAGATTGAGCCATAGTCGTCGCCATCAGCAACACCCGCGCCCGCGAAGTTGCTGGGCTGGCAGCCGTAGAAGCGCAGCGCCCTTGGGGCATCATCGGCGAATGAGCGCTGACCTCGATTGTGCTCATGGGCGAAGGCATCAGAATGTCTGCTTGTGGCACTTTGCCGACATTGACCACTAACCCTCAGCACGTCCGCTTTTGAGAAGTAAGCGGACATCTCTGATCGGGCTTCCTAATGTCCGCTTCTGACCCGTAACGGACATTACCCGCTGCAAGCCGCAAATCACTTATGCGCGCTTAGCCGCGTCCCCGCTTTTGGGGAGCAACCTTTTGCCACGACATTTCTTATTGCGACAGGCAAGCTGAGCGGGAAATGACGGTGATGAATCCGGGTTATCGACGGTTCTTCCCCGCGCCAAGGCTCGCCCTGCCTAACTAGCTTAACCGCGAGAGGTCTCAACAGATGTTCTATTGGATCTACGACCTTCCCGCTCTGCGGGTAATAGTCCTATTCGAGGCCGTGTTTGTGGGCGTGTGTTGGCTAGGCACGCTCTTTCTGCGCCCCTCTGCCAGGTCCTGGCTCCGCCAAGAGCCGCGCCTAAACGACATGCTAGCGGCCTTCCTGCAGTATTTCGGGGTTATCTATGGCTTGCTTCTGGGCTTGCTTGCGGTGGCGACCTACCAAAACCGCTTGGATGTCGAAAAAAGCAATGCCAATGAGGCTTCCTCCCTGTCAGCCCTCTACCGGAACATAGCCGCCTATCCCGAGCCGAGCCGCACCGAGTTGCAGAATCTCCTAAAGGAGCACACCCGTTACCTAATTGAGGACGCATGGCCGCAGCAACGAAAGGGCGTCGTTCCTGTTGATGAGTCGCATCGGATTATCGCGCTCCAAGCGCGGCTTGCGCTTTTCGAACCACAGACCAAAGCGCAAGAACTGCTGCACGAGAACACCTTGCGGCAATTCAACACATTCTACGAGGATCGAAGGGCGCGGATTTATAGCCTCACCTCCGGCATCCCTCCCATCCTTTGGTACACAGTGGCTGTCGGGGCGCTTATCAACATGATCCTCATATGGCTGTTCGACCTCCGCCCTCATGCTCATCGTTTACTTGGGGGACTTATCTCGTTCTACCTTGGCACGGTTATCTCCGTGATTGCCCTGATGGACCATCCCTACCGAGGCGAACTCGGCCTGTCACCGGATGCGTTCCAATTGATCTACCATCAGGTGATGCAACAGTAGCGAGATTCTGCTAAGGGCACTAAGCGGACGTGCAAACCGCGCTGATGAATGTCGTTTTGAGGGAACAACGGACATGACGCGGACGTGATGCCGACTTCGCGAGTTGTTCGTTTTGCAAAGCAGACATTGTGTGCTGCTTGGGTGATGATGGCGACCTAGACGCTCTCAGGGCGTACCTACGCGGTGACCGTAGTTCCTCGACCGTCATTGAGTACTTTACTCGATGCAACCTCCTGCTTTGATTTCATTCCCTGGGCGCCGCCGCCCCGAAATTGCACTCGCCGCAGAACGGAGAAAGTCGCTGCTATGCGAATTGAATTGCGGGTTGACCGGAGTGGCCAGACAATTTTCCGAGCTGAGTGTGATACGGAAAGGGGTAGCAGCTTTGCCGAATTCTCGAAGTTAGCCCTGAGGGAGTTCAATCAGCGGCACCCGGAAGTGTCGTTACTCGATGAGGACGTTTGGCTCAAATTCGATACGGTTCGATGTCCAGGGGCCCCAAGGGCGAGAAGCAACCCCAGCCTCGCATGAGCCGCCTGGAGGAGTTGATGCAAGTCAAGGTCCGTTTCTTGATGCGTTCTATCTTTGCAAATTCCCTCATCAGCCCGCACGTCTAGCGGGTTTCCTCAGTAATGGCAGCGGGGAAGCTCACGTACATGAGCGACGTCCCGCGAACATACAGTCCGGTCCAATAGCCGAGATCGTTAGTGGACTAAGCTCTCTACGGTGAGCTGCCGAAGCCGAACAGGATCGGTCACTCCATCGGCCACCGGTTCAGAAGCTTTTTGCCGACGGCAATTCTAAGGTCGCAACATTTGCATATCGCGAACCCGGCCACGGACGGTCGCCCAAATGGAGGCGAACGCCTGTCCATCACTGCAAGCGTCTTAGGATCGTATACATAAAGTCGGGGGTTTTGAGAGGCCATTTGCTCCCTCCGCGTGTGTTGCTTTAGGCATTCTCGCCGCCTCCCTTTTCGAATAGGCTCTCGATAATTCGCAGCAATTCTGCTTCGGCTGGGGCTTCACCCTCGGCAAGGAACCCGTTGATATCGAACTCCGCTTCCCATTGTTTGAACGGGCGGCTCGCCACGCGTCCGTATGGCTCCATTCGTGCTCAATATAGAAGCGCTTCACTTTAGTGTGAAAACCAGCCTCCACCAATCCTTATTCTCCGTATTGTACCCCTGATCCGCTCGTGCAGTTGTCGCGTAAGCTTTGCCATCAGCCACCCCTGCCTTATTCAAACTGCGACACTCCCGGGATTGCGTGATCGCTACACCTCAACCTCGATGTCGGTTCCCGTGACCCGCACGTTGTAACGCGCAACGTCTTCATAAGCTGGCGGACCAGGACCTCTCCCGTTCGGATGTCGAACTTCGCGCCATGCCACGGACAGGTAACCTCGTGGCCCAAGCTTCTCCCTCGGCCAACGGCCTTTCCTCGTGTGTACAGGCATTGTTGAGCGCAAAGAATGTACACTCGACATAGAACAGCACGATCTCTTTGCTTTTGACGGTAACCAGTCGAGCTTGGCCAGCCGCGATCTCGCTCGTGCTCGCTACCCTCACAAAATGAGCCATGCACGTTTCCTCCCCGGCTCACATGCCCATGGCCAAGCTAAAACGCGCGAGTGCTACCTAGAAGCAGCTACAAGTCTCACGGTCGTGATGCGGCGCTCGCCATAACCCCTAATGTAGTTCCGCATATCAGCCGCTTCCAAATCAGCGTCCGCGATCCGCATCTTGACCACGTCACCGATGGAGACGAGGCCGATCAGCCGCTCTTTCTCGACCACGGGCATGTGGCGCAACGCGGTGCGTCGTCATCTCCGCCATCAACCTGTCTATCGTGTCGGCCTCGCGGGCTGTGACCACCTCCTTGGTCATGCAGCTCCCGACCGGCTCCTTCAAGCCCTTGGCGCCGGCCCTGGCCGTCACTCTCACGATGTCGCGCTCGGACACGATGCCTGCAATCTTGCCGTCGTCCCCCTCAATCACGACGCAGCCAATGTCATGCTGACCGAGCATCTTCGCGATTTCTAGCAACGACGTATCGGGCTTGGCGGTAACGACGCCTCCGCCCTTCAGCTTCAAAATTGCCGCGACGTTCATCCGTGTTCCTCCAGCCCGGGACCTTGCGTCCCGATGACCTGCATCATCACATCAAGCTCCCTCTGGCCCCTTTTATCTCTTCGAGGCTGAGGTTGTGTCCGCAGGTCTCGCAAGAGTTGTCGATCCATTCGCTCATATTCATCTACGCGAGTGCAGGGCCGGACGTTTTCGCCTCCACACTCGGAACACTTAATGGTCCTTGCCCACGGCGATGCTCGAAACTTGCTCCTCGCCTGAACAATTCCGGTGAGGCATTTTCCCTGGTTTGGAAATGGCCCGGACGAGATTTTTCCATTGCTCTCAATCCATACCATCCGGGCTTGATTGCCCGAATATCCGATTGGTGTTCATTGACGTAGTGGGGAACGGTCATTGCGGTAGTCCTAAAAGCAGCTTGGTCCTAAATCAGGACCGATCCATTCGTATTTCCATCGCGGCCCAAGCGGTTGGTTCGCCTTGCGCGGCTATCCACGCTGTTCATCAGATGACCCTTGAGCGGTTCGCCCGCGTCGGCCATCACCTTGGTCGAAAGCGCAGGGACTTCCTCGGCTTGAGCCGTCAATGCGCTGAACTGCTTGCGCCAATCCGCCGTCTGCAATTCTACGATCTCGGCGAGGTTCTTAGCGCCCGCCAAGCTGTCGGCCAGGTCGAAGCCGGAAGTCAGGTTCCGGCGGGCGATGTCGATGATTTTATGGTGGAAGGCCGCAGCGCCCCACCCCGCCGCATCAAAGGATCTTTCAAAAGTCGCTATTGATGCTTCGAAAGCAACCTTCGAGGGTCATAGGCCTCCCGCGTCTGGCCCACTCCCGGGCCTCCGGGATAACGGTATCGAGAGCTAGAAGACCGATTGTGCTGTACGTCGCGGTGGCGTTGCGGGCTTGGTCGGCGGCGGCTTGGGAATTGAAAGTGGTGGCCATGACGGGCCTCTTGAGGTTACATCGCGTGCAGGCGATGCTTGCAGGCTGGGGCCGTGAACCTTGAGGCTCTGAGAGCGCTCGACTGCTCGGAATTTCGGAAAAGGGGGCGTGCACGTATCTGGCACGGTAGTCTCTGCCGTCAGCGCCTCGGGTCCGGCGCGCTTAACACACATGGGCATTAACTGAGGGTATTAAATCTTAGCGCGCGCAAATTGTCACCCTCGACCGCAAACGTTGCACACGCCCCCCCTCTCGCCAAAGCAGAGCCAGAAAGTCCGCTTTGGGTCAGTTGCTGACGTCACAGGGGCGTGGCGAGTTGGCCTGTTTGGTGCCCATAAGCGGACAGTACGGCATTAAAATCGACGCGGCAGAAACGGCGGAAGCGACGCCATGCTGAACTCGCATCGCGTACCTCAAACTAGCAAATGCTCGGAGGTAGCGACGTGCAGCCCGAGGCATATCGACCGTCATCGAGGACGGTCGCGGAAGCTTCTCCTGAGGATCTGCGTGTGAAAGCCCCGCGCCGATCACGCGAAGCCATCGCGGCTGCAGCTCAACGCAACCACACAACTAAATCAGAATTAATTCGACTAAATCAGAATTAATTCGACAGTCGCTCTTGCGAGCGCTCGAAGTCGATGGCGTGAGGCTGCGGCGGGGCCGTGTGGGGGCTCGTGAACTCAAATTGAACGGGAATCAAGGCCCTTCCGTTTCTTGCGCCAAGCAAACCATCGCATCAAACCGAGGCCGCTGGCGAATATCGGTAGCGATGGGGGCAATGGTGTTTCGGCCACATCATCAGTGGATGCCTCGACCGTGAACACACCTGAACTGGCGCGTTGGGCAGTACACGTGCGGCTGTGGGTCATCACTTCGATCTACAAAGGAATTGAGAAAGGAAAAGCCC
>CAWJXT010000019.1:0-94785 GCA_963846875.1 uncultured Alphaproteobacteria bacterium | reverse complement strand
GATACTCTTGACCACGGGAGCCGTGAGCGTCGGCCTCGGTTGGCGCCCTTTATCTGCTGGTGTGGCCGGGCTAACCTAAAACCACAAAAAACCAGAAGCAACCTCCGCAGCCGAAGCAACCGCAACCCCCTGCAGCCTCCGCAGCCTCCGCAGCCTCTGTGGCAGCCTCTGCAGCCTCTGTGGCAGCCTCTGCAGCCCCGTTGGACTATAGTTGCACACCCGGCTGAGATGGTCCACGTTCTCCCTGTCGAAAACATAGAATGTCGCCAAGGAAACATCAGCGATTTCCTCCTCACCGAAGTGATGTCGTCAGCGGGGCCAACGGGTATCGCGGATGCTCCGCTCGCCAGCGACAACGACAACCCGGCGGCCCCCAACAACGGTACCGCGCATGCCCGAGCGTTTTTGCTTTGAAGTTTGCTTCCCATGCATGGGGCAAACCCTGCCAGTGCTCTTTAGGGCAAATGTTCGACCAATCGATCATGTAAGTAATGCAATCGTACGCTTGGCATAAAGAGGCGGGCAAGTTCGCATCGCCAGCAATATCGCCAAGCTGCTGCCTGGCGTCCCCCGACGCTTCCACGCAGGCTACGGTCCGACCAGCGGGACTGGCACCCTCGCTAAAACGAAATCTGTGATGGCCCTTCGGGCCCAAATAGTGCCGCCAGCTAGCGCGGCGCGAGTGGAACCCTTTCAGTCCATTGTTGCTTTTATTCATATGCTGCGCCTTACAGCTGCAATCCTTATGGCCTTAATTTTTCTTGTCTCGCCTCCCTGCGCTGGAAAACCCGCGGAGGACAGCAAGACGGACGAAATTCGTATTTGGGAAATCGAGGCGACCTTCAGAAAGCAGATAAATTCGATCACTGTGCAATTGGCCGGACTTTCGATGCAGCATTGCGCAGCGCGTTTTGTGCGGACGAGTGACGGATTCAGTCTTCTGCTGGAATCTTCAAATTGGAAATTGGGGACGGTGGGAAGGCTGGTCTATTCGGTCCGCATGAAGGCGGGCTCGACGAGGTTGGGACACTGCAGTCGCTACGGCGTCTGACCTTGTTTTCGTTTCCATTTCCGATAAACGGTTCAACAAAGCCCTCCGCTCCGCTAACGCGCTCCACTGTGGAGAGTGGCGGGGGCTCTTCATACCTTTGGACGCAAGTCGCCTGGCGTTGGCGCGACTGGATGCGTGTTTCGATAAGAACAGTCGAGCGGTAGAGGAGCCAATCCGTTCGTCGCGCCTAAAAGACAACCCTGACAATGATGATGCCGAGTGCCAGCAATAGCGAAATCAAAACCCAATGATGCGTCGCCGTGCCTGGCTGATAACGGCCAATTTCAGGCGTCCGTGCTTCTCCTTCTCGCAGTACATCTCACGGTCATTCATCAGCGAGCCAGGCTGCCTCGCGCGAAGCGATTGATGCCGACGCCAATGCGACACTTCATAGCTTTATCAGCCAAAACCCCGGCGCTCAAGAGCTTGGCAATAAAGCAGCGGGAGTTTTGGTGTTTCCCTCACTTCTTTAAGGCGGGATTTGAATTCGGCGGTGAGTATGGCGGGGGACTCCTTCTCATCCATGGGAAGCCAGCTGGGTACTACGACCTCGTTTCAGCCTCATTCGGTTTTCAAATCGGTGTGCAAGCGCGGTCCGTCATCATCATGTTCATGACCAACGAAGCACTTACCGCATTTAATCGCAGAGCGGGATGGAGGGTCGGCGTCGATCGATCAGTGGTATTGGTCGCGCTTGCGTTGCGGGAGCTTTCATCGACACTGACAAGATTACAAATCCCGTCATTGGGTTCGTTATTAATGTCAAAGGCCTGATGTACAACCTGACCCTCGAAGGCTCCAAAATCAGCCATATCTGCGCTGATTCCCCATTTGCGAGGGCCTAACCCTTATTCAACTGAGCGAGTAAGTTCGTGGATGCGCTCGCGGATGCTCTCAACTGACGAATCAAGCCGCTCCCAGCCACATCCCAATTGACGATCCGATCAGACCGGCAAGGTGATGGTGGATTGTAGTGGTCGTCCAACTGTCGGCGATGAAAGCCGCCAACACGAGAAGAAGCATTCCGCACACCACACCTGAGATAGAGCGCATGCCGATTTCCTATGGCTTCTTGCGCTCCTTGTGCTCTTTCCTGCTTTGCTTAGCGCGATGGCGACAGCCTGCTTTTGCGGCTTGCCAGCCCTCATTTCAGTTTTAATGTTGGAACTGACGGTTTTCGGGAAGAGCCCTTTTTTAGCGGCATCGCACGTTCCTATTTCGCGTTCCTCTCACTCCTAACGTCAAGGTGACCGTTCTGTTCGCACTCTGCGGAACAAATTTAACAGTCGCTATTTGTTAATTTGTTCTTTTGTGTGGAACATTACAAGCGAAGTTAGTTGGAAGGAGGTCGCCTCACAAAATCCAAACTTATAGGCCCGCGTTCCAACACGCACCGAGGCGACTTAGTACAGCGTCACCCAATCATCCATGTGAGGAAAAGCCGGTGCCCATCCTCAATCGTGACTATGTGTTGTTTTCATGCCCGGACTCGACGTACCCCAAGGAGCGCTGCCTGAGAAACGCCAATTCTGCTTTTCCTCATTGAGGGAGCTGAGCGGCGTCGGCTGCTTCAAGCCAAACTCTACTCCCTTCCGGGCCAACGGTCCGGACGGGGCGAGTTTAACGTCCCCTATAGGCGAAGCGAGTGAGTTTGCAGACCTCGGTGATTTTTAAGCTGCCGATAGAGCCAACCGCATTCGTCAGACTTATCGTGCCCCCTCGAGCTGCCCCGTGCTGCCCTTGACGATTACCTCAAGGCCTCGTTCCTCTTGATGGGTTGGCCGGAAGACGCCGGCGGCCGCGCAATCCACCGCCTAATACAGGACGGCATGCAACGTGGGCCTTGAGCCTGCCGATAAACTCGGCGCCGTCCTCAGCCCCGTAGCATCGGGTATCCCGCCCAGCGCTCGTGCCCTATCGTTGGCGGCCCTCTTGGCGCGAGCGAGGGACTCTGCTCGCGGGATAGGACCATTCTGCTCGCTTTGAAAATAATCGAGCCTGGCCAGGCCCTTTGCCTTATGGACTGGTTGGCGGCGCTGCCGGTTCCGCGGGCGCCGGAGCCGCCGGTGCCATGGGAGGCGGCACCGCCGCCGTCGGTTTTTCCGGTACTTGAATAGCCGGATGGTCGATCTTGACGGTGGAGTCACTTCTTTGGCCGTACCCGAAATAGGCGGCGACCACGAGGGCGGCCATGATCGCGCCCAAGACAATCCCAAGAAAGCTGCGGTTATCGCTTGCCATGTCAATTACCTCCCAGTCGAGGTTGTTGGAGTGGTGACTAGGTACCACCACGAAGAAGCCCGGGGCGGGCCTCCCGCGTCGCGACACGGCTTAGGGGGTGTACATTTCAACGCGCCAAGCGACGCTGTGCCCTCTTAACGCCAGCAAGTTGGCATGGTTGCAGGATAATCACCGCTGCAAAAAATTGAGAATGAGGCCGCCGACTGAAGCGGCCTCTCTAATGCTTCCCCGCCTGGCGCGCTAAAAACAAAAAGCCCCGGCAGGGTGTCGGGGCTGCGCTGCGAAGTCGGCAAACATGCAGCCTGCTTCTGAAAAAGAAGAAGCCCCGCACGGGGGAGAGGGGGGCTTCTCCTTTTTTGAGCCTAAACTCGGCTGCATCCCCGCCGATTTATTGCGGACACTACCTGGCCACGAGCGGCCGTGGTGCACACCGAGAGGTCGTCCTATTCTCTACGGGGGTAGAAGCGGGCGGCCTCTCACATTTGATGCCAACTTCCGATAATGCTCCTTCCCTGTGCCCCGCTTAGGCGATTACGTTGGAAGCTTATCCGCGAGAATTCGATCTTGTGGATTTGTGGTGTTTTAGCAAATAGGTCGCGGGCTTTGGCCCACGCCGCCGCCACCTTGCCATTCAGATGCGCATCACCCCGGCCTCGTTATCGAACGTATCGAAGATGGAGAAGGTGGAGGGGCCCTCCTTGATAGCGAACCACGAGATCGTCCCCGGCTCGGCATTGACCAAGGGCACCGCGAAACGCAGAAACTCCTCGATCTGTTTCTCCTTGCCCGGCTTTGCTTCCAGCTGAACGTAAAGTGCTAATTTTGTCATCCTCTACTCCTTTGCCGAGGCTATGCGCTCGCACACCTAGTCGACCGCCGCGTGTGCACATAGACGGGCGAGAAGTTGGCCGACCTTCCACACGTACAACAAAAAAGCGTCGGCCGAAGCCGACGCCCTTGGCTGCATCTAAAAGCGGCCTCTTGTCGCCTGGTGATGCCTTCGAGCACTTCTTGGCCGTGTCATCCCACTTATCTTCGCTTCTCGCAATCGGCCTGAGTTGAGGGGGCTTTGGCAAACGCCGGCGCCGTAAATCCAACGGCAAGGCCAATGGCGACGATGATCGAAAGAACGTTTTTCATGGACGTTATCCTTTACATGGTTCCCAAAGACGAAGCCCCGGCGCGTCAGGACACCGGGGCTTCACTGCTCATCTGAACCAGCGGGGATGGGGTGCCGGTTCGGACTAAACAACTCTCATCCTGGTATCGTGTTCCCCACAGCGCTGGAAATGGTAGTGCGAGTGAATGTTGTTACCCCACTAGTTACCCGGACACCCTGAAAGTCTTGAGTTTCTGCGGTTTTATGGCTGATCAGGTATCGGGTCCGCGGGCCCATGGCTCGCCGAAGAGGAACAGCCCTTGCTCGTTGGCGACGGCGATAGTCGGGTCGCGCTCGGCTATCAGCACGCAGCCCGCGGCGACGCCAATGCCGGCAAGGCCCGCTTGCGCGGCCATGCGTACCGTCTCGGGGCCGATCGCAGGCAGGTCGACACGCTCGTCTTGCCCGCTCTTCGGCGCCTTGACCAATACGCCGACGCGCTCGCGGTGGCGACGCTCACCCCAAGGCCTCAGCTCGGCACAACGGACGAGCATGGCGTCGGTCCCTTCCGCAGCCTCGACCGCAAGCACGTGACCCTTGGCGACAACGGCGGCTTGGCCGACGTCGAGGCGTCCCAGGGCGTTGATGACCCGGAAAGCCGTGTCCATGTCAGCCCTATCCTCGGCCGAGGGCGCCTTAGCCCCGAGTTTCCCCGCCCCGGCCAGAAGCTCCGGCGCTACGTCGCCCGCGCCATGTACTCGATATCCCTTGTTCTCCAAAAAGCGGACAACGCCCGACAGCACGTGGTCATCGCCCCCAAGCCCCAGGCTCAACAGGGAGGGCAAGTTTTTGATGACGCCAAAGTCAAACTTGACGTTGGTGAGATCGGGCCTGTCGACGCCACCGATGATCACCAGATCGCGGCAGCCGCGCTCCTTAAGCGTCGCGAACAGCTTTCCCACCTCGCCCCATTTCACCCAGGTGTGGGAATAGCGCGCTATGCCCGCGTCAGCTTCGCCACGGATCCCGATGATGTGTACCTCGCGACTTTGTGCCGTGGCGGCCGCAGCAACCGCGCAAGGTAGGGCGCCGCCGCCGGCAATGATTGCAAGCGGCTCCCGGCCGCCGGGATCAATTTTGGCTCGAGGCGGAAGCATTATTGTTGGGCACACAAAAAGACCGGTCGGAGCGCGTCTTGATGAAATCGACGATCTGCCGCACCAGCGGGTTGGCGGAGAACATCTTCTCCACGTCCTCCAGGCGCTCCATGAGCGTGCCCTCACTGGCGAACAGCATACGGTAGGCTTGGCGCAGCTCGTGGATCTGCTCGCGCGAAAAGCCGTGGCGCTTGAGGCCGACGATGTTGAGGCCTGACAAGGCAGCGCGGTTGCCGAGCACCATGCCGAAGGGGATGACGTCCTTCTCTACGCCCGACATGCCGCCGACGAAAGCGTGCGCTCCGACGCGCACGAATTGATGCACGGCCGAAAGGCCGCCGACGATGGCGTAGTCGCCGACGCTCACATGACCGGCGAGGGTTGCGGTGTTGACGAGGATGACGTGATCGCCGAGCTGGCAGTCATGCGCGATATGGGCGCCCACCATGAGGAGGCAATGGGAGCCGACGCGGGTCACGAGACCGCCGCCCTCGGTGCCGGGATTGATGGTGACGTGCTCACGGATAATGGTGTGTGATCCAATCTCGAGGCGGCTCTCTTCGCCGCGATATTTCTGATCCTGCGGCGCGTGACCGATGGAGGCAAAGGGGAATACCTGACAGCCCTCGCCGAGCCGCGTGCGTCCAGCGATCACGGCGTGGGAATGAAGGACGGCCCCAGGCCCAAGCTCGACATCGGGGCCGACCACTGAAAAGGGTCCGATCGCAACCCCGGACGCCAATTTGGCACGCGGATCGACTTCAGCGGTCGCATGGATGGTGGCCATGCCGGCGTGCTTCGCTTCAGGTCTCGACGATCACGGCGCTGACCTCGGCCTCGGCGACGAGCGCGCCGTCGACAAGAGCCTGCGCCTTAAACCGCCATACGCGTCCGCGGTTGCGCATCTTCTGGACGCGATAGTGGATCGTGTCCCCGGGGATGACCGGGCGGCGGAAGCGCGCCTTGTCGATTGCCATGAAATAAACGAGCGGCGGCTCTTTGAACTCCTCGAGGTGACTCATGCAGAGCGCGCCGGCCGTCTGTGCCATGCCCTCGATCAAGAGCACGCCCGGCATGACGGGATTGCCGGGGAAATGTCCTTGGAAATAGGGCTCGTTCGCCGTGACATTCTTGATCCCGGTGGCTGAACGATCGCCATCCATATCGACGATACGGTCGACGAGAAGGAACGGATAGCGATGCGGTAAGAGCTTGAGAATCGCGGCGATATCCAAGCTTCCCAGCTTCCGTTTGGTGCCGCTCTCATTCATGTCAAACCAAGCTCCAGTCGCATCGTACGTAAAGGCGTCTCAGCCCTGATCGCCATCGCTCGCGTCGTCATCGATCTTCACGTCCTTGCGCTCGGCGAGCTGGCGCAACAGCGTGAGCTCCCTGAACCAAAGCCGCGCGGGCTTGGCGGGTGTCCCGCCCCACCTTACACCCGGAGGTACGTTGCCACGCACATTGCTGCTCCCAGCGATCTGGGCGCCCGCGCCGATCTTCACGTGGCCCACAACGCCGACTTGGCCACCGAGCGCCACGAAATCGCCAAGCTCAGAGCTCCCTGAAATACCGGTTTGGGCCACGATTATGCAATGCCTTCCAATTACGACGTTGTGCCCGATTTGAACAAGATTATCAATTTTCGTGCCTTCGCCGATGATCGTGTCACGTAAAGCTCCACGGTCGATAGTGGTATTAGCGCCAATCTCGACCTCATCTTGAATAATCACGCGGCCGATTTGGGGTACCTTTAGATGGCCAGCCTTCCCCATGGCAAAGCCGAAACCGTCTTGGCCGATCGAAGCGCCCGCATGGATGGTGACTCGGTTGCCAACAAGGGTGTGGGTGAGCGTCGCATTAGGGCCGATAAAGCAACCCTGGCCGATATGCACTCGGTAGCCGATCACGCTGCTGGCCGCAATGGTCGTGCCCCGCCCGATCTCTGCCTCCTTGCCGATCACGGCGCCCGATTCTACCGACACCCCCTCCTCGAGTCGCGCGCTCGGATGAACGAAAGCGGTGCGGTTGGAGCCGGCCTCGACCGCTGCCTTCGGGGTGCCGGCGTTGGGATAGAACAGAGCGAGCACCTTAGCGAAGCTGCGATAGGGCTCAGGCGTGATGAGGCAGACGGTTCCATTGGGGGCTTGGCTCGACGAATTTCGAAGCTACGAGACAGGCACCCGCGGCGGTATTGGCGAACAGAGGGAGATATTTTGGGTTATCGAGAAATGAAATGTCGCTCTTGCCCGCGGCATCCAGCGGCCTCACATCGGCGATCTCAATGTCGTCATTGGCAGTGCTTGGCGCGCTGGCTCCCGCGGCGTCGCTGATGGCGCGCAAGGAGAACGGGCCAGCACGCTCGAAAAAGCCTGGATGTTCCATCAAGACCTACCGACGGGCGCTGCGGCATGAGCAATGGTGCCTACGCCAAATGGAAGCAAGACCTTAGAAGTTGGTCGAGGCGCCGAAGCGGAAAACCTGCGTTCTGTCGAAACTGGCCTTCAGCAAGGCGTCTGCGATATCGGCGCGTAGCGGTCCCAGGGGGGATTGCCAGATGATGCTGAACCCGGTCGATAGGCGAACTAGATCGCTATTGAAAATAAAGCTTCCTTCCTTCCTAACCGACTGTTCGGCGGTCGGGCTTGGGTCGAACAACGACCCGGCGTCCACGAATACGGCGCCTTGCATCCCGAGGTTGTCAGGCAGGAATGGAAAGGGGAAACGGAGCTCGGCCGTGCTAGCCCAGTAGATTTGGCCTCCCAGTGCATCCCGGCGGCAGTTACTAACTCTGTCGTGAGTAATGCGGATCTTCGCAAGCATCGCGGGGCCGTAGCCGGCCAGTCTGGAAACCTCTGATCGTCTCGCCGCCTTTGAAAAACAAGTCCGTCAAGCGGACGTCCTGGCCGCCCCAACCCTCAATGGCGCCGCCCTGGACACGACCGACCAGCGTCAGCTTGTTGGTAATGGGATAGTAGCCGCGGGCATCCGCACCTGACCTGAAGTAATCCACATCGCCGCCCACTCCGGCGAGGTCCTGGGAGAAAGAGGCAAAGATACCGCTCGTCGGCGATGCCGGCAGGTTACGGGTGTCATAGGCGATGGTGTAGCCGACGCTAGAGACGTTGACTGTGCCTGCGGAATCTTTCACTGCCAGCGAAGCATTCTTGGTCACGCCAAAGATCGTCTCTTGGTCAAACTTGTAGCGGAGGCCCATCTGCGTATTCTCAGCAATTGGAAAGCCGAGACGAAGATCGCCGCCGGCATCGCGCTCTTGGAATGAGGCCTGTTGTGTGAGATCGACAGTCTTATAAAAGAGATCGAAACCGGCTGCCAGGTTGCGGTCGAGGAAGTGCGGTTCGGTGAAGCCGAAATCCACCTGCGCGCGGTCCAAGCTGCCGGAGAAGCCAAGCCGCACATACTGGCCTTTGCCCATCAAGTTGCGTTCTGTAACGCTGATGTCGCCGATCACACCCTCGCTCGTGGAATAGCCGAGGCCGAAGGATAGCTCGCCGGTCGGCTGTTCGACCACCTTGACGGTGACGATCACCCGGTCTGGTGCGCTGCCAGGATCGGTATCGATATCCACGGTCTTAAAGAAACCAAGACTCTTCAGGCGGCGCTTTGCCGCTTCGACAAGCAGGCGATTGAAGGCGTCCCCTTCAGCCAACCGGAACTCGCGACGGATGACGTCGTCATGGGTGCGAAAATTGCCGACGATGTTGATGCGCTCAATATAGATGCGCGGGCCTTCGTCGATGACATAAGTAATGCTGATGGTATGGGCGACCTCGTCGCGATCAATGCGCGGCTCGACGCGGGCGAAGGCGTAACCCTGCTGGGACGCGGCAATGGTCAGCGCCTCAGCCGATTTCTCGATCTTCTCGATGCTATAGACGCGCCCGGGCCTCGACAGGATGTCTCCCCGCAACGCATCGATATTGATAGAGGGAAGCCCGCTCTCGACATCGACATTGGCAAATCGATAGCGTTCGCCTTCGTCGATGGTGAAGGTGATGAAGAAGCCGCGACCGTCCCGGTCAAGGTCGGCAGTCGCCGAAACGATGCGCACGTCTGCATAACCGTTCTTTGCATAGAACTGGCGCAGGAGTTCCTTGTCGAGGCTCAGCCGGTCAGGATCATAGACGTTGGTAGACTTGAGGAAGCTCAGAATATTGGTCTGGGTCGTCGAAATCACGTAACGCAGCTGGGAGTCACTGAAGGCATAGTTGCCGAGGAAGTTGATAGAACGAACCTTGGTGCTCGGACCCTCGTTGATCTCGAACACCACGTTGATGCGGTTATTGTCGATGTTAATGATCTTGGGATCGACCTGCGCCGCATACATGCCCTGGCGGCGGTAAAGATCGAGAATGCGCTGGACGTCGGCCTGTACCCGGGCGCGGGTATAGACCGCGCGGGCCTTGAGCTGCACCTCCGAGGTCAGCGAAGCCTCGTCGATCTCCTTGTTGCCCTCAAATGCCACCTGGTTGACAATCGGGTTCTCCACAATGGTGATGACGACTGCCGCGCCGTCGCGCCGGATCCGGACGTCCTGGAACAGCCCGGTGGCAAACAGGGCTTTCAGGGATTCGTCGATCTTGGCCGGGTCGTATGGATCGCCGATGGAGAAGGTGAGATAGGAGCGGACCGTTTCGGGCTCGACGCGCTTGTTGCCCTCGACGCGGATGACCTTGATGGTCCCCGCGGACTGGGCGTGCGCGGATAGCTCGCCCAAAGCTAAGCTTAGGCTTAGCGAAAGCGGGATAACACCCATCACTAGCAGGACTGCAAGCAGCCCTCTGACCAACCACCGCCGCACCATTATGGGCGTTGTCCCCTCACGCCGATCCCCCTCAAGACGCGCTCCTAGGACCGGAAACTGGCCACTGTTTGTGGCCGATTTGAGATTCCTATCCCCAGGCAACGGCAGTCCGTGCATGGCTCGTTCACGCGCCTCTGCACGGCATAGTTGTCTATAAAAACTTCAAGTGAATCAGATCATTCCAAGTGGCGAAGATCATTAGCATAAGCACAAAGGCAAGGCCAATGCGGAAACCGATTTCCTGGGTGGCTTCGCTCAAGGGACGCCCTCTAATCCCCTCAATACCGTAAAACAGAAGATGACCGCCATCCAGCATCGGTATTGGGAACAGATTTAGCATGCCTATACTGACCGAAACCACGGCAGCGAGATTGAGGAGCGCAATAAAGCCTGCGGTCGCGACTTGGCCCGACACTTGCGCGATGCGAATCGGGCCGCCTAATTGATCCGCCGCTTCCCGCCCCGTGACTACGTCGTAGAGGTAGCCGAGCGACCGGGAAACGACGAAGTAACACTCCTTGAGCGCCATCCCGAAGGCGGTGACGGGGTCGTGGCGTTTGAGCGTCCAATCGTCGGGCGACGCATTCCGCTGGATGCCCAGTAGTCCTATGCGCATGGCGTTGCCGAATTGGTCGGTGATCTCCTTGCGCTCTGGGGCGGCCACGATGTCGATGGTCTTACCGTCACGCTCGACTACGAAGGTGAGCTTCTGATCGGCGCTTGTGCTGACGATTCGCTGCATCTCGCCAAAGCTCTCGATGGCTTGGCCGTCGACGCTGAGCACGCGGTCCCCAGACAAGAAGCCCGCTCTTTCCGCGGCGCTGCCGGGATTGACGACATCGACCTTGGCGGCGGTGATGCGTTCTCCGAAGAAGCTGAAAATCAGGGTGAAGATCACCACTGCCAACACGAAATTGGCGATCGGTCCGGCGGCCACCACGGCTGCGCGGGCGAGCACGGGTTTGTCCTGGAAGCTGCGCTTGCGGTCTTCCTCCGATAAGGCCTCGAGCGCCTTCCGGCCTTGAGCGCTTGCGACATTGTCGTCGTCGATGAACTTTACATAGCCGCCGAGGGGGATCC
This sequence comes from uncultured Alphaproteobacteria bacterium, assembly GCA_963846875.1. GTDB lineage: Bacteria > Pseudomonadota > Alphaproteobacteria > Rhizobiales > Methyloligellaceae > Methyloceanibacter. The sequence goes on along the minus strand of CAWJXT010000019.1, from coordinate 83,332 downwards.
AGGATAGCCGCCATCGGGTCCCGTAATGGTCGTTGAACCCTATGATCTCGGGGCCGAAGCCGATCGAGAAGACCTTGACGGCGACTCCGCACCAGCGCGCCACGAGGAAATGGCCGAGCTCATGGAAGAACACCACGATGGTGAGGACGAAGAGGAAGGGCAGCACATAGGCGATAACGGTGTCGCCGAAACCGGCAGCTAGCTTAATTATCGTTTCCATGGCCTGGGTTATCCTCGACTTGCGCCCTTCTTAGCGTCTCGATCAGGGGTTTGCAAACCGGACGAGCAGCGAGGACGCACTGATCCTGGCTTCGGCGTCGATCGCGAGCACCTCCTCGACGCTGGAAGGTCTCGCCGCGGTAAGATCGGCCGCGCCCTCGAGTGTCGCCTCGACCAGGTTCGCGATCTCAAGAAATCCGATCCTCCTCGCGAAGAACGCCTCCACCGCCACCTCGTTCGCGGCATTGAGCACCGTGGGGGCGCTCCGGCCAGCGGCCAGCGCCGCCTTGGCAACGCGCAGCGCCGGAAAACGCGCCTCGTCGGGGGCAGTGAAGGAAAGCGCGCCAAGCTTGGCGAGATCAAGGCGCTTGGTTGGTACGTGCATGCGCTCCGGCCAGGCGAGGCTGTAGGCGATCGGCGTGCGCATGTCGGGACAGCCCAGTTGTGCCAGCACCGAGCCGTCGCGGTAGGAGACGAGGCAGTGCACGATCGACTGGGCATGGATCAGCACGTCGAGCTGATCGGATCCGAGGGAGAAAAGGTGATGCGCCTCGATGAGCTCGAGCCCCTTGTTCATGAGCGTCGCCGAATCGACGGTGACCTTCGGCCCCATGGACCAGTTCGGATGATTTAGGGCCTGCTCGGGGCGCACATGCGCCATCTCGGCGCGGCTCCATGACCGAAAGGGGCCACCCGATGCCGTGAGACAAACTCTCTCGATAGCCTCCACCGGCGAGCCAGCCATGACTTGCAACGCAGCCGAATGCTCCGAATCGACGGGCAGCAGCGTCGTCTTGTGGCGTGCGACCTCGGCCATGAAGATTTCACCCGCCGAGACGAGGCACTCCTTGTTGGCGAGCGCCGTCGCGGTTCCCTGCCTGACTGCGGCCAGCGTCGGCTCGAGCCCGGCGGTGCCGACAATCGCCGCCATAACCCAGTCCGCCGGCCGCGAAGCCGCCTCAACCAGGGCCTCTCTGCCCGCCCCCACTTCGATGCCGGTGCCCGTGAGCGCCGTGCACAGCTCGGCGTAGCAAGCCGCGTCGGCAATGACGACGAGCTGCGCCCCGTGCTTGATTGCAAGGCTGGCAAGACGGGCAACGTTCCGGCCGCCGGTCAAGGCCACGACCTCAAAGGCGGACGGGTCGCGGCCGATGAGATCGAGCGTGCTCTCGCCGATCGAGCCCGTGGCCCCGAGCACCGAGATGCGCCGTGGGCGCCGCAAGCGCGCGGGAGACCTTGCATCAAGTGACCGCAGCTGGGTAAGCACAGTCATTCCGCTCACCACATGAGCAGCCCGCGACCGGGACTGGCCGGGTCGCGCAGCGCGACGAGGGCCGCGGCGATTGCCGCGATCAGCAAGCCGTCGATACGATCGAGCAGGCCACCATGACCCGGAATGAGGTGACTCATGTCCTTGGCTCCGAACCTCCGCTTCAATGCACTCTCGCTCAAGTCCCCGATCTGACAGGCCGCCGCGATCGCCACGCTGACCAGCGCGAGCCGCAAGCCAGAGGCCCCTTTCAGAGCAAGCGCGAAAGCAGGGCCGATGAGAGCCGGTGCAAGGACGCCGACGATGAGCCCGCTCCAGGTCTTGTGCGGCGAGATTCTGGGAGCGAGCTTCGGGCCTCCCATGAGGGTGCCCGCGACATAAGACGCCGTGTCCGTGGTCCAAGCCACGGCAAAGAGATAAAGGAGCGCGGCCACGCCCAGGTCTAAATCGCTCCGAAGCCATACCAGCGCCCAAGCCGGCAACGCCGTATAAGCAAGTCCCGCGAGCGACCAGACAGGTTTGCCGGATGAGAGGCTTGCGAGGCTGATCATGCCACCGGCGCAAGCGAGCGCGATGAGAGCGAAGCCTGGACGGCCGAGAGTGACCAAGATCGCCACGGCTGCGACCGCCGTGGCTTGGACGATGGCGATCCCATCAAGCCCCGTGCCGCGGACGAGCCTACCCCATTCCCAGGCGACGGCCCCGCCAGCAGCGACCACGAGCAGCACGAAGCTCCAAGGGCTCGTCACCACGGCGCCTAGCGCAATCGCGGCAAGCACCAAGGCCGAGGCGACACGCTTCAGCATCTCCGATTTGCTCGGCACAATTTTGGGGCTACCGGTGGCCGGTGCCGCGTCGAGGGGAGTCACGCGGTTGATCTCGCCGAAAGGCCGCCGAAGCGCCGGCTTCGCCGCTGATACTCGGCGATGGCCGCTTCCAGCGTCTCGCGCGAGAAGTCGGGCCAGTAGGTGTCGATGAACACGAACTCGGCGTAAGCGAGCTGCCAGAGCAGAAAGTTCGAAAGGCGGAGCTCTCCGCTCGTGCGGATGAGCAGATCGGGGTCGGGGAGCCCGCTCGTGTCGAGATAGTCGCCAAAGCGCTCAGGCGTAACCTCCTCGGGGGCGATCCGGCCACTTGCCACGTCTTCGGCGATCCGACGCGCGGCACGGGCAATCTCGTCGCGGGCGCCGTAATTGAAGGCAATAGTGAGGTGAAGGGCAGAATTGTCCTTGGTGAGGAGAACCGCGTCGTCTATCAGCCGGAGCACGTCGGGCTCAAGTCCGGTCCGAGTGCCGATGACCCTGATCTTCACGCCGTTCTTATGCAGATCGGCGAGGTCGCGCCGGACGAAGCGGCGCAGCAGCCCGAACAGATCATGGATCTCTTGTTGCGGGCGCGACCAGTTCTCCGAGGAGAAGCTGAATAGGGTGAGATGAGTGATTCCGAACTCGAGCGAGGCCTTGACCGTGCGCCGCACGCTTTCCACCCCTTGCCGATGACCTTCGGCGCGCGCGAGCCCCCGCTCTGCGGCCCAACGGCCATTGCCGTCCATGATGATCGCGACATGGCGGGCGGCCGGTGTCTCGGCCGCCGACCAATCGAGCTTGTCCATGGCAAGCGTCACGTCGAGGTACTCCTATGCCGCCAAGTCGGCTCCATCTGCAGCCGATCGACTAGACCTGCATGATCTCGGCTTCCTTGCTCGCCAAACCTTCGTCGATTTCCTTGATGACCTTATCCGTCAACTCTTGTACCTTGGTTGCGAGCGAGTGGTGGTCGTCCTTGCTCATGTCGCCGTCCTTCTCCGCTCGCTTCAAATGCTCCATGCCGTCGCGTCGCACATTGCGCACCGCCACCCGCGCCTGCTCGGCATATTTGTGCGCCACCTTGGCAAGCTCATGACGTCTCTCCTCGTTGAGCTCGGGGATCGGCAGGCGCAAAAGCTGTCCCTCGACGACGGGGTTGAGGCCGAGGTCGGATTCCCGGATGGCCCGATCGACGGCGCCGACCTGGCCCCTGTCCCAGACCTGTACCGTAATCAGCCGGGGCTCGGGGACGTTGACGGTGGCGAGCTGATTGAGGGGCATGGAGCTGCCATAGGCGTTCACCATGATCGGGTCGAGCAGGCTCGTGCTCGCGCGCCCCGTGCGCAAGCCTCCGAACTCCTGCTTCAGCACGGTTAGAGCGCCACGCATCCGCCGTTCGATCTCCTTAAGGTCGAAGCTTGCCATGTCGCCTCCGCTCCGGTCGATCGGCTCGTCCTTACGCTCGGGACCGGCCGCGCGGGCCGTTCGCAAGCTTTTCCTCGCCCTCAAGCCCCTTTCTCGCCACCTATGGTGGTGAAACGGCCCTTACCTTCCAATACCCCGGCCAGGCCGCCTTGGCGCTTGATCGAAAACACAATTATCGGAATCCGATTGTCCCGGGCAAGGGCGATTGCGGCGCCGTCCATAATACGTAGATTCCGCTCGAACACGTCATTGTAGGTCAGCTCGTCGTAACGGCGGGCGTCCTTGCTCTTCTCCGGATCCGCGCTGTAGACGCCGTCGACTTGGGTCGCCTTGAGTATAGCGTGGCAACCCATCTCGGCAGCACGCAGCGCAGCTGCCGTATCGGTGGTGAAATAGGGATTACCGGTGCCTCCGGCGAAGATCACCACCCGGCCCTTGCTCAGGTGATCGAGTGCCTTGTCGCGGATGTAAGCCTCGCAAACCGTGGGCATTGGAATCGCCGAAAGCACCTTCGCGGGCTGGCCTGCGCGCTCGATTGCAGTCTGCAAGGCGAGGGCATTCATCACGGTCGCCAGCATGCCCATGTAATCGGCGCGCGCGCGGTCCATGCCGCCTTCGGTCGCCATCAAGCCGCGATAGATGTTGCCGGCTCCGACTACGATACAAATCTCCCCGCCAAGAGCGACAGTCTTGGCAATGTCGCGAGCGATGGGGGCGAGCACTTCGAGATCGATGCCATAGCCCTTGGTCCCCTTAAGGGCCTCGCCCGACAGTTTGAGGAGAACCCGGCGATAGCGAAGCTCAGGGGCCGCCGTCGTCCGTGCCATCAGCCTCCCTCCCGATTGCCCATATTCACCGCCTGCACCGGCGGTCCTGGGACGAACCTCTCAAACGCTTGACGCTGCGGCGGCGACATCCGCCGCGAAATCGCTGTCAGGACGGTCGATGCCCTCGCCCAGCGCAAAGCGATGGAAGCCCGTGATCTTCACAGGTGTTCCCAGGTCCTTTTCGGCGGCAGTCACCACCTTCCCCACGGTCGTTTCGGGGTCGAAAACGAATGCCTGGGCCACCAGCACCACCTCTTCGTAGAATTTGCGCAAACGGCCCTCGACCATCTTCTCGATGACGGCGTCGGGCTTGCCGGACTCCTTCGCCTGCTCGGTCAGCACGGCACGCTCGCGGTCGATGAGCGCCTTGTCGAGGCTCCCCACGTCGATGGCCTGTGGATTAGCCGCGGCGATATGCATGGCGATCTGGCGCCCCAAGGCCTTGAGCTGCTCGGGATCGCCAGATGATTCTCAGCGCCACGATAACGCCGATCTTGCCGAGCCCAGGTGCGGCCATGCCATGCATGTAGCTTGCGACTACGCCCTTCTTGGCGGCGAGGTGGGCCGCGCGTCTAAGCGTCATGTTCTCGCCGATCGAACCGATCATCTCTTTGAGGGTGTCGGCCACGGTCGCGGTGCCGCCGGCATATTTGGCTTTGCCGAGCGTGTCGAGGTTACCCTTCGCTTTGAGCGCGGCGTTTGCCACCGCGCTCACCATCTCTTGGAACTTTTGGTTGCGCGCGACGAAGTCGGTCTCGGAGTTGACCTCGACCAGCGCCGCCTCCTTCGCGTCGGCCGCAAGCCCGATGAGCCCCTCCGCCGCGACGCGCCCAGCCTTCTTGACCGCTTTCGCGAGGCCCTTGGTGCGGAGCCAATCGACCGCGGACTCCATGTCGCCCGCGGTCTCGTTCAGCGCCGCCTTGCAGTCCATCATGCCCGCGCCCGTCTTCTCGCGCAGGTCTTTCACCATGTTCGCTGTAATCGTCGCCATGCTCTGCCTCTGCCTGACTGCTGGCCGCTGGTCCCGCGCTACGTTCTAGCCGTTCTCCTCGACGGCAGGCTTGTCGCCTTGCGGTTCAACCTTGGGCGCTCTCGAGGGTCTTCCGTCTTGCGGCCTTGCCCTGCCGTTGCCGGGCCCCCGCGCCTCACTGCGCGCGGGTTTCCGCCGCGGACCCTTGCGCTCGCTGCTGGGCGCGCTCGGCATCGGAGGCCTTGCGCCTTCCCCGGCCCCCTCACCCTCATCGAGCGCGGGCTCGAAGGGCCGCTCGGCGGCGCCAAGATCGACGCCCACGGCCCCTTGGGCGCGCTCGATGCCGTCGATGGCCGCGCGCGCGATCAAGTCGCAATAGAGCGTGATGGCGCGGCCGGCGTCATCATTGCCGGGAACGGGATGACTAATCCCCTCCGGATTGGAGTTCGAATCCACCACGGCCACCACCGGCATGTTCAGCTTGCGCGCTTCGGCGATGGCGATCGCCTCCTTGTTGGTGTCGATCACGAACATGAGGTCTGGCGGGGCGCCCATGTCCTTGATGCCGCCCAGCGCCCGCTCGAGCTTGTCCTTCTCGCGGGTGAGCTGTAGGAGCTCCTTCTTAGTCAGACCCTGAGTTTCCCCGGCCAGCAGCTCCTCCAGCGATTTGAGCCGCCGGATCGAGTTCGAGATGGTGCGCCAATTGGTCAGCGTCCCGCCCAGCCAGCGGTGGTTGACGTAGTACTGCGCACAGGACCGCGCCGCGTCCGCGACGGCCTCGGAGGCCTGCCGCTTGGTGCCGACGAAGAGCACGCGGCCGCCCTTGGCCACAGTGTCGGCCACAGTAAGCAGCGCCTGGTGCAACAGCGGCACCGTCTGGGTCAGATCGATGATATGGATATTGTTGCGTGACCCGTAGAGGTAGGGCGCCATCTTCGGGTTCCAGCGATGGGTCTGATGACCAAAATGCACGCCAGCCTCAAGTAGCTGACGCATGGTAACATTAGGCAGTGCCATGGGCCTGCTTCTCCTTTTTCCGGTTCTGCCGCCGCGGGCGTGAGGACCGGTGGAAAGAGCCGGTCACCGGAGCGAGCGCTAGGCTAAGATGAACAGCCCTCGCGACGCTTGAATCCCGCGTGTGAGATGCCTGGGGTTATAGGGAGGGGCTGGCGCCTTGGCAAGGGGGCGCGCAGGCCCTGCATTTGCTTGGCTTATAGTACGCTCACGGCGGCCACGCCTGCGACGAGCTTGACCGCGCTCCGTTGCTTTGGCGTGGCATCGATCCCCTGCGGGAGCAGGAATTCGACCTCGCGGGAGAGGTCGTCGAGGCGCAGCACGAGCCTGAGCTGGCCTTGTCCGCCATGCGTACCTACCTGCTCGGCAAGCGGGCGTAAACCCGCCGTTCCGTCGAGATAGATTTTCATGCCGGCGTGGCACGCCTCCGCGGCGTGGTCGAGTGAGGTAAGGCTCTGCACGCGCGCCTTCACGTTTTCGCCGTCGGCCTCCGCCTCGACCTCGAGTAGGACAGCGGTCCCCGGTTCGAGCAGCTCGCGTGATGCCGCCAAGGCTTCCGAGAACACAACCGCCTCGAACTGGCCGGTGGGATCGGAGAAAGGCAACAAAGGCATAAGCGTTTCCGCTCTTGCCCTTGCGCTCGCGCCGCATGAGCACGGTGCCTGCGACCGTGCCCACTACCCGCCGCGCCTGGGCCTTGGCTGCGAATTCGGTCCAGGTCTCCGCGCCCAACGCTTGCAGCACGTCCTGATAGTCGTCGAGCGGATGACCGGTGAGAAAAAAGCCGATGGCCTCGAGCTCGCGCCCCAAGCGGTCGGTCGGGACCCAGGGATTGGCGGGCCGGAAGTCGATGGGCGGCGGCTCGCGCGAGCCGCCGGCGAAGAGGTCGTTTTGGCCGTCGGTGCTCGCCTCGAGTGAGCGAGATCCGGCGGCGATGATGCGGTCGACATTGGCGTAAGCCGTGGCCCGGTCGCACCCAAGCTCATCCAGCGCGCCCGCGGCGGCAAGGGTCTCCAACGCCCGCTTGTTGATGAGCCGCGGATTGATCCGCCGCGCGAAGTCGGAGAGATCACGGAACAGGCCGCCCGCTTGCCGCTCTGCGGAAATATGCTCGACCGCCTGGCGGCCGACATTCTTGAGGGCGGTGAGCGAGTAGCGGATGGCGCCCTCGCTCGGAATGAAGCCTGTCTCCGAGTGATTGATGGACGGGGGCTCGATGCGGATGCCGAGACGGCGGGCCTCCTGCGCGAATCCGTTGAGCTTATCGGCATTGCCGATGTCCAGCGTCATTGATGCCGCCAGGAACTCGATGGCGTGGTTCGCCTTAAGATACGCAGTCTGGTAGGCGATGAGCGCATAGGCTGCGGCGTGGGATTTGTTAAAGCCATAGCCCGCGAACTTGGCGACGAGCTCGAAGATGAGTTCGGCCCGTGCCCGCTCCACGCCATTCGCCCACGGCGCCCTCGACGAAGCGCGAACGCTGCTTCGCCATCTCCTTTTTGATCTTCTTGCCCATGGCGCGTCGGAGCAGGTCGGCCTCGCCAAGGGAGAAGCCGGACAGCGTTTGCGCGATTTGCATGACCTGCTCCTGGTAGATGATCACCCCATAGGTCTCTTCCAGGATGGGCTGGATCAGCGGATGCAGATAGTCAGGCTGCTCGCGGCCGTGCTTGCGGCTTACATAGCTATCGATGTTGTCCATGGGCCCGGGGCGGTAAAGGGCCACGATGGCGATGATGTCCTCGAAGCGGTCGGGCCGGAGCTTGCGCAACACGTCACGCATGCCGGCACCTTCGAGTTGGAACACCCCTGAGGTGTCGCCGTGCTGCAGGAGCTCGTAGGTTCGGGGGTCGTCCAAGGGCAGCGGCGCCGGGTCGAGCTCGAAGCCGCGGCGGGCAAGCAGCGCGCGCGCGGTCGCGATCACGGTCAAGGTCTTAAGCCCTAAAAAGTCGAACTTCACGAGCCCCGCGGCTTCCGCCCATTTCATGTTGAACTGGGTCGCCGGGAGCTGGGCGCGAAGATCGCGGTAAAGCGGCACAAGCTCGATCAGCGGGCGATCGGCGATTACTACGCCCGCGGCATGGGTCGAGGCGTGGCGGTAGAGCCCTTCCAAGCGCTGGCCGATATCGAGCAGCTTGGCCACGATCGGCTCATTGTCGCGCGCTCCCTGCAGCCGCGGTTCCACCGCGATGGCTTGCGGCAACGTGATGGGATTAGCGGGGTTGTGGGGCACGAGCTTGCACAGGCGGTCGACCTGGCCGTAGGGCATCTGCAAGACGCGCCCCACGTCGCGCAGCACTGCGCGAGCCTGTAGTTTGCCGAAGGTGATGATGTGGGCGACACGGTCTGCGCCGTAGCGCTCGCGCACATAGCCGATCACCTCGTCCCGCCGGTCCTGACAGAAGTCGATATCGAAATCGGGCATGGAGACCCGCTCGGGGTTCAGGAAGCGCTCGAACAGGAGGCCGAAACGGATGGGATCGAGATCGGTGATGGTGAGCGCCCAGGCGACGAGGGAGCCCGCGCCCGACCCCCGCCCGGGTCCCACGGGGATGCTCCTCGCCTTCGCCCATTGGATGAAGTCGGCGACGATTAGGAAGTAGCCCTGATAGTTCATGCCGGTGATGACATCGAGCTCAAAGGCGAGGCGCTCGGCATAGCTGCGCGCGTCATAGCCTGGAGCTAGCCCCTCCTCAGCCAACCGACGCGCAAGCCCCGCCTCGGACTGGCGGCGAAGCTCGGCCGCCTCGGTCTCTCCTTGCGCATTGGAGGAGCGGTTGCCGGGCAGGAATTGCGGCAGGATCGGTGCCCGCTCCTCGGGCCGATAGGCACAACGCCGCGCAATCTCAATGCTATTGGCAAGCGCCTCGGGCAGGTCGGTGAAGATCTGAGCCATCTCCTGCGCGGTCTTGAAATAGTGCTCGGGGCTGAGGCGCCGTCGTTGATCGACCGCGACATAACTTCCTTCGGCGATGCAGATGAGCGCATCGTGGGCCTCGAAATCGTCCGGCGAGGCAAAGTAGGGCTCGTTGGTGGCGACGATGGGCAGCTGGCTCGCGTAGGCGAGATCGAGCAGCAGCGCCTCGACCGCCCGCTCCTGTGGCAGTCCATGGCGCTGAAGCTCCACATAGAGCCGGTCGCCGAAGATGGCCTGCAGTGCCTCCAGGCGCGCGCGGGCGAGATCGGAGCTACCGGCGGCGAGGGCCAAGTCGATCACCCCGTCAGGGCCGCCGGTAAGGGCGATCAAACCTTCTGCGTGCGACGCAAGCGTGGCGATCGACGTGACCACCTCTCCCGTCTCGGCGGCGGCGAAATAAGCGGCGCTCGATAGGCGCATAAGATTGGCGTAGCCGCTCGCGTCCTTGGCGAGGAGCGCGAAGCGGCCATCGGCGCGTGGTGCTTTCGTTTCGGTTCCCAGACCGCTCTCCCCAGCAGCGGCGAAGCTCAAGGACAGGGTGCAGCCGACGATGGGCTGGATGCCCGCCTCGGCGAGGCTGGCAGAGAATTCGAGTGCGCCAAAGAGATTGTTGGAGTCGGTGAGGGCGAGCGCAGGCATCGCTCTCTCGCGGGCGAGCGCGACCAGGCGCGGGATAGTCAGCGCCCCTTCCAGCAGCGAATAGGCGGAGTGGACGCGCAAATGCACGAAAGGATGGGCGGGCTCAGTCACGTGGTTGGGCTCCGGGCTACGCTGGCGGGTGAGGCTCGACCCCAGCCTGGCGGATTCGCCGCGCCATGCAATGCGATGGCGCTCCCCGCGTAGGACATATCCAAGCAATTCTTGCATGTGATCGAGATTGTGTTCCCTTTTTGTTCTGAGCGCAAGATCCGTGGGCTGAGGAACAATTAAGCAGGAAGCGCGGTTTGAGGGCAGCCCACCAGGGTTACGGCGTCCAGTAACCCTTCGCTAAGGGGCGGGGGCCTAGGACGGCAGGATTGATAGGGGGAGTGTCACATGCATACGCGTATCGTTCTCGTTACCGCTCTGCTCATCGCGGCTTCGCTGGGGCTTTGCGGCTGCTTCCATCACCAGCAGACTTATGTGGCGGAACCATTGCCGCCGCCTCCATTGAGCCACCCGCCGCTTAAGTAAGGCGCGGGCCGCTTAGCACGAGCTCCACCTCCTCCTCGAGGAGGAGGCCGTCGCTCAGCCGCAAAACGCGGTCCATGCGGGCGGCGAGGTCGAGATTGTGCGTGGCAATCACGGCCGCAACACCCGACTGGCGGACGAGCGACAAGAGCTGGTCGAATACCCGATCAGCGGTGGGCGGATCGAGATTGCCGGACGGCTCGTCGGCAAGTAGAACCTTTGGTCCGTTGGCGACGGCGCGGGCGATCGCGACACGTTGCTGTTCGCCGCCGGAGAGCTGCGCCGGGCGGTGCTCCCACCTTTCGCCAAGCCCAAGCGCGTCCAACAAAAACTTCGACCGCTCCGTGGCCTCCGCTCGGCTGCGGCCGACGATGAGCTGCGGCAGGAAGACGTTCTCGAGCGCCGAGAACTCCGGCAAGAGGTGATGGAACTGGTAGATGAAACCGATCTCGAGGCGGCGCATGCGTGTGCGGTCGGCATCGCTCATCCGCACGCAATCAGTGCCGTCGATGAGCACCTGACCGCGGTCGGGGCGTTCAAGCAGACCAGCAATGTGCAGCAGTGTCGATTTGCCGGCGCCGGAGGGTCCGAGAAGTGCCACCGTCTCGCCTGGGTAAAACACCGCCGAGGCCCCCTTCAACACTTCGATCAGCCGCGGGCCTTGGGCATAGCAATGCACCAGCCGGTCGAGGTGAAGCACCGGCACTTTTTCAGGGCTATTCACCGCACCGGCTCCTATTCGTAGCGCAATGCTTCGACAGGATCGAGGCGGGAGGCCCTCCAAGAGGGGTAGAGCGTGGCAAGGATGGACAGCGCGAGCGCCATGATCACGACAGAGACCGTCTCGCCCGAATCCATCTCCGCTGGCATCTGTGACAGGTAGTAGAGCTCAGGCGAGAACAGCTCGGTGTCGGTGAGCCAGCCGATGAACTCCCGCAAGCTCTCAATGTTGAGGCAAACGAGAAGTCCTAGCCCTAAACCTGCCAGCGTGCCGACGATGCCGATCGAGGCGCCGGTGATGAAGAAGATGCGCATGATGGCCGCACGAGTGGCGCCCATCGTGCGCAGGATAGCAATGTCGTGTCCCTTGTCCTTCACCAGCATAGTCAGGCCGGAGATGATGTTCAACGCAGCCACCAGCACGATCAATGCGAGGATGAGAAACATCACGTTGCGCTCAACCTGCAGCGCCGTGAAGAAGGTTGCGTTACGCTGGCGCCAATCGCTGATGTAAATGGTAGGCCCCCCCGCCTCGAGGATCTGAGGTCCGAGCTTGCCTACCTCGTCGGGCGAGTTGAGCACCACTTCGAGTACGGTGACATTGTCGGGCTGATTGAAATAGCGCTGCGCCTCGTTGAGCGGCATAAACAGAATGCTCGAATCATATTCCGACATGCCGATCTCGAAGATGGCTACCACCGGATAGCTCTTGACCCTCGGCGCGGTGCCAAGCGCTGTGGAGGCCCCCCGTGGAGACAGAAGCGTGATCTTGTCGCCCACCTTCACGTTCAGCTCATTAGCGAGCCTTGACCCAAGTGCCACCCCGGCTTGCTGGTCGAAACCGTCCAGGGTGCCGAAGCGGATATTGCTTCCCACGGACTTCAGCTGTTTCAGGTCGGCCTCGCGAAGGCCTCGCACGAGCGCGCCGCTCGAGGTCTGCGGGGTGGAGACCATCACCTGGCCCTCGATCAACGGCAAGGCGTATTTGACGCCGGGGACGGCGCGTACGCGGGTGGCTACCGCGTCAAACGCCGTGAAGTCGCCATCAAGGCTGTGCACCACGACATGGCCGTTCAAACCCAGCATCTTGTCGAACAGCTCCTGACGGAAGCCGTTCATCACCGCCATGACGATGATCAGCGTCGCGACGCCGAGCATGATGCCGATGAAGGAAAACCCCGCGATCACGGAGATGAAGCCCTCCTTGCGGCGGGCGCGCAAGTAGCGAAGCGCCACCAGCCATTCGAAGGGCGCAAATGCTCGCGTGCTGCCCGATGCGCTCATGCCACTTCCCTCCTTGCTTCGCTCGCCGAGCTGATGAGACGATTGAAGGCGGCTTCGACGGTGAGACTATGGGGCACGCCGGTCGTCCGCTCCTTCAGCTCGACCTCGCCCGTTTTGATGCCCTTGGGGCCGACGATGAGCTGCCAGGGGAGCCCAATCAGGTCAAAAGCCGTAAACTTGGCCCCGGCCCGTTCGTCGCGGTCGTCGAAAAGCACGCTCAAGCCCGCGGCCTCGAGCCGCGCATAAAGGTCCTCGCAGGCGCGGTCGGTGTCGGCATCGCCGACCTTCAGGTTGAGCAGCCCTATGTCGAACGGGGCCACTTGCTTCGGCCAGATGATGCCGGCCTCGTCGTGGGAGGCCTCGACGATGGCGCCGACCAGGCGTGAAACGCCAATGCCGTAAGAGCCCATTTGCACCGTCACCAAGCCTCCGCTGGGACCCTGGACCTTGCAGCCCATGGGCTCGGAATACTTGGTGCCGAAGAAGAAAATATGGCCGACCTCGATACCGCGGGCGGTTATCTGCCTCGCCTCAGGCACTTCCTTAGCGAAGCGGCCGGCGTCGTGCTTCTCGCTTGTGGCCGCATATTTGCCCGTGAAGGCGCGCACGACTGGAGCAAGGTCGCGCTCATAGTCCTGGTTGGCGCCCGGCACGGCGAGTTCCACGAGATCCTTGTCGCAATAGACCTCGCTCTCGCCCGTTTCGGCCAGGATGATGAACTCATGGCTCAGATCGCCCCCGATCGGCCCGGTCTCTGCGGCCATGGGGACCGACTTCAGACCCATGCGGGCGAAGGTGCGCAAATAGGCCACGAACATCTTGTTGTAGGACTTGCGCGCATCATCGACCGTCAGGTCGAAGGAATAGGAATCCTTCATCAGGAACTCGCGGCCGCGCATTACGCCGAATCGCGGCCTGATCTCGTCCCGGAACTTCCATTGGATGTGGTAGAGGATGCGCGGCAGGTCCTTGTAGGACTTCACCGCGTCGCGGAAGATCTCGGTGACCAGCTCCTCATTGGTCGGCCCGTAAAGCATCTCGCGTTCATGCCGGTCGCTGATGCGCAGCATCTCCTTGCCGTAGACCTCATAGCGCCCGCTCTGCCGCCAGAGCTCGGCCGGCTGGATCGTGGGCATCAGAAATTCGAGGGCGCCGGCACGATCCTGCTCCTCGCGCACGATGCGCTCGATCTTGCTCAGGACCCTAAATCCCAGGGGGAGCCAGGAATAGATGCCGGCGCTCGATTGGCGGATCAGGCCCGCCCGCAACATCAGACGGTGGGAAGCAATCTCGGCTTCCTTCGGATCGTCGCGCAGCAAAGGTAGGAAGTAGCGGCTGAGGCGCATGCAATGCGTGCCGGTCTTTGGGGCGGCTGAAGCATCGCCGCGGTGAAGCCGTGCCTCGGCCAGAGGCTTTCAAGCCTCCCGCCGGCATGTCGCGGCTAATAGCTCACTTTATCGAAGAGAAGCAATCCTGTGGAGCGCCTGAAAGGCGCCCACCTGCGCTGCGGGGGCAGGCCTGTCGGAGGCGAGTGTCGATTGCGTGCTTGTTGATGTGGCAATAATCAGAGTTGTAGTGGGTCCTCAAGACCAAGCCGAGCATGCAAGGAGCTTACCAAGCTCGGCTCAACGTTAGCTCCGGCGGAAAAACGCGCTGCCATTTCACTATGATGGTGACAATTTGGCGCGCGGGCGCTAGTGTGGTAATCCAACGTGGGAGTGTTCGGGACCGGTGTCGATCTCGGAGTTGCGCGTTGAGATTGGACCAGGTCCAAGTCTTGGGAGGAAGTAGCTCTAGGCGCGCTCAAAGTGTAGTTGCACAGGCGCTGCCGCCCTTAGCCAGAGTTCTCGATTGTCCACCATGACGGCGAGTTGCGCCGGCTTAGGAGCTAAGGAGTTGGGTTGTAGAAGAGCAAGGTCGATCGGACCTTGCTTTTTTTCGCGCGGGCGCCCTGCGGGCACCACTTACCTCAGCGTATGGTCTCGTAGCGCGGCAGGAACGGGATTTGATCGAGCGTGATCACGTGGTGCACGATGATTGCGTAGAGCGCGGCGAAAACGACGGCCGCCACCACCGTGGTCGCCAACATTTTCCGCGGCAGTTTCGGCGTATGGGGCGCGCTTTCCGCGGTGCCCGGTATCACCTGGCCTTCCTCGGCCTGGGTGCGCACGCCGATCGGCAGCATGGCGAAGAGCACGATCCACCAGATGAGGACGTAGAGGGCCGTACCGAATGCGAACGTCATGCTTACGCCTCTTCGAGCTCGACCAAGGTGCCGCAGAAGTCCTTGGGGTGGAGGAACAGCACGGGCTTGCCGTGGGCCCCGATCTTGAGCTCGCCGTTGCCCAGCACGCGGGCACCCTCGGCGAGTAGACGATCGCGCGCTTCCTTGATGTCGGGGACCTCGTAACAGAGGTGATGGATGCCGCCGTTGGGGTTGCGCATGAGAAAGCCCGCGACGGGAGAGTTTTCGCCGAGTATGCCGAGCAGCTCGATCTTGGTGTTGGGCAGCTCGATGAATACCGTCGTTACGCCGTGCTCCGGCTGGTCCACTATTTCCGAGACCTTGGCGCCGAGGCGCCTGCGATAAATTTCTACCGCCGCCGGAAGATCCGGCACGACGATGGCCACGTGATTCAAACGTCCGATCACGGATAAGTCTCCCGCTTCGAGGTTCCGCTTGACCCCAGCCTATAGCACCGTCAACAGCACCGAGCACACTGGCTTCTTGCCCCAGGCCCGATTGACGGCGGCGCGCACGCTGCGGCGGACCGCCTCGCTCACCATCGCCTGATCCTTGCGCCGCGGCATCGGTATGCTCTCGATGGTGCCAATCGCGGCGTCGTGGGCAATGGTCTCGAAGGCAATACCTTGGAGATTGAACGCAGGCAGGCCGCTGAGCGCTACTTCCGGGTCCGCGAGCAAAATTCCCTTCTCGGAGAGCACCAGAGAGACCGAGACCGATCCCGCAAAGCTCAGCTTGCGGCGCATGCGTACCTGCCCTTCATCGGCACGGGTGATGATAGCGCCGTCACGGTAAAGACGGCCTGTCGGCACTTCGTCGATGATCTTGGCCGGGCCCGGCGCGATCCGCACGAGGGCGCCGTTCCGCGCACGGACGACCTCGTCCACGCCGAGCTTCTCGGCCAGGCGCGCATGGGCTTCGAGATGTTTGCCTTCACCATGCATGGGAATGGCGATCTTTGGCTGCACCCAACGATAGAGCTGTTCCAGCTCGCCGCGGCGCGGATGGCCCGAAACATGGACGGCGGCATCCTGGTCGGTGATGACCTCGATCCCTTCATCGGCGAGCGCATTCTGGATCCTTGCCACCGCCTTCTCGTTGCCGGGAATGGTGCGGGAGGAGAAGATCACCCGGTCACCCGGCTCCAAGGCCACATTGGGGTGCTCGCCCGCAGCGATGCGCGCCATGGCGGCGCGCGTCTCGCCCTGGCTCCCGGTGCAGAGCGCCACGACCTTGCGGGATACGAAGCCCTCGAACTCGGTCTCCGCATGGAAAGAAAGGTCGGGGTCGAGATAGCCCGTCGCCTGAGCGGCCTCGATAACGCGATACATGGCGCGGCCGACGACCACGAGCTCACGGCCCGCCGCGCGGGTGGCGTTGGCGACGGAGCGCATGCGCGCGACGTTGGAGGCGAAGGTGGTCACCGCCACGCGCTTCGGGGCCTCGCGGATGAGGCTCTCGAGGGTGACCGAGACATCGGCCTCGGAGAGGGAAACGCCGTCGCGAACGGCATTGGTCGAGTCGCAAATGAGCGCCGTGATGCCTTCTTTCCCGAGCTCCCTCAGTCGCGGCTCGTCGGTGGCCGCGCTGGTCAGGGGGTTGGCGTCAAGCTTCCAGTCTCCGGTGTGGAGGACAGCACCAAGGTCGGTGCGGATCACGACTGCGGACGGCTCGGGGATCGAATGGGACATGCTGACCAGCTCGACGTCGAACGGACCGATTTTGCAACGGCTTCCCATCGGCATGATTTCGAGGGGAAAATCGCGCGCAAGCCCAGTCTCCCCGAGCTTCGACTTGAGCATGGCGGCGGTGAAGGGCGTGGCAAAGACCGGCACGCCGCCAAGCTGTGGCCAGAGGTCGACGACGGCGCCATAATGGTCCTCATGGGCATGGGTGAGCAGTAGGCCCTTGAGGTTCGACCGTTCTTCTTCGAGGAAACTGATATCGGGCAGGATCACGTCGACGCCGGGCTCGGTCTCGCTGCCGAAGGTGATGCCCATGTCCACAATAAGCCATTCGCGGTTCGCCGGAGGACCGTAGCCATAAAGGTAGATATTCATACCGATCTCGCCCACGCCCCCCAAGGGCACGAAGACGAAGTCGGGCTTGTGGCTGTCGGAACGTCGGGACATGGGTTGGACGCCGAGCCGAACCTAACGGCTGTTAAAGAATACGTCGCCGGCGGCGACGCGGCGCTCGGCACCGTCGCTCATGAGCAGGCGCAAGGCGCCACCCGAATCGAGGCCCGCGAACAGGCCCTCGGCTTCCTCATTGTGCACCCGCACGCGCAGGGGCCTCCCCGTCGGGCCGGCTCGGTCGAGCCAAGCACGGCGGATCACCTGGAATGAGGCTCCCTCCTCCCAGCGCCTTAGCCATGCAAAAGTCGTGGCGGCGAGCGTCTCCAAAGCGGCTCCCGGCGTGACCTCGGCGCCGTGGGCGGCGAGGCTCGTGGCGGGCTGGGCCAGCTCTTCCGGATGGTTGGCGAGATTGATGCCGGTGCCGACCACCACGGCCGAGCGGTACTCTTGCGGGCCGTTGGCGCTCTCGAGCAGCAAGCCCGCAACCTTCCCTCCCCCCAGCAGGACGTCGTTCGGCCATTTGAGCAATAGCTGCTCGCGCGCCTCCTCGCTGAGCAGCTTGGCGATGGTGTCGTAAGCGGCAAGACCGGCGAGTAGCGCGAGCTGGCTCGCGACGCTCATGGGGCAGGCAACGGTGATCAAGAGGCTCGCGAACAGATTGCCAGGCTCGGAGCGCCACTCCCGCCCCGCCCGGCCGCGGCCGGCGGATTGGCGGGCGGACCAGACCCAGAGCGGGCCCGGCTCACCAGCCGCGGAGCGGCGGCGCGCTTCGGCGTTAGTCGAATCCACCGACTCGAGCTTGAGCAGCCGGTATCCGCCGGGCAGCTTGGGTGATGTAGAGGTGAAGGATGGCATCAGAGCTCAGACTTCAGAATAGGGATTTGGCGGCCGTTCCGGCAATGGCCACGAGAGGTGCCGGATAGAGGAAGAAAAGCAAAATGAATAGGCCGCTCATTCCAAGGACTGCGGCGAGCGGTCCTGGCATCGGCTCGAAACGGTCGGCAGGGGCATCGAAATACACGATCTTGACGATGCGGAGATAGTAATAGGCCCCCACAACGCTCAACAGCACGCCGGTGACCGCGAGACCGTACAGGCCGGCATGGATGGCGGCGAGAAACACGTAGAACTTGGCGAAGAAGCCCGCAAGGGGCGGAATGCCGGCAAGCGAGAACAGCAGCATGGCGAGCATGAATGCCATCAACGGGCTCGTGCGCGACAGGCCGGCCAGCTGGTCGATGTCCTCGATCATGTGGTCCCCACGGCGCATGGCAAGGATGCAGGCGAAGGTGCCAAGCGTCATGGCGAGGTAGATGGCCAGATAAATGATGACGCCCTGCACACCCTCGGCGCTGCCCGCGGCGAGCCCGACCAGGGCGTAGCCCATATGGCCGATGGAGCTGTAGGCCATCAGCCGCTTGATGTTGCGTTGACCGATGGCCGCGAAGGACCCGAGCGCCATGGAGGCGATGGCGAGGAAGGCGATGATCTGCTGCCATTCGTGGATGACGGTGGGGAAGGCCGCGAATAGAGCGCGTGCGGTGAGTGCCATGGCGGCCAGCTTAGGTGCCGCGGCGAAAAAGGCCGTGACGGGAGTCGGCGCGCCTTCATAGACGTCGGGCGTCCACATGTGGAAGGGCACGGCCGAGATCTTGAAGGCCAAGCCCGCTAGCAGGAACACGAGTCCGAAGATCAACTCGAGGGAGGCGTCTCCGCCTGCCGACGCGGCGGCGATGCGGGCGAATTCGGTCGAGCCAGTGAAGCCGTAGATGAGGGATGCGCCATAGAGCAGCATTCCCGATGAGAGCGCGCCCAGCACGAAATATTTGAGCCCCGCCTCGCTCGAGCGTGCAGAATCGCGGCGGAAGGCCGCGATCACATAGAGCGCGAGGCTTTGTAGCTCAAGCCCGACATATAGCGCGATGAGATCGTTGGCGGAGATCATCATCAGCATGCCGGTGGAGGCCAGCAGCACGAGCACCGGGAACTCGAATTTGATGCGGCCCATCTGGCGCCAATAGTCGTAGGACATGAGAAGCGCCGTCGCGGCGCCGGTGAGCGTGAGGAGCTTCATGACGCGCGCGAAAGGATCGACGATGAAGCTCCCGCCGAACAGGGTCGTGGTGCCGCTGCCGATGGCGACCAAGATCCCAGCGGCCGCCAGAACAAGCACCGCCAGCCCGAGCACGAGCTCGCCATGTTCCTCGCGCGTGGCAACGCCCAGCATCAGTAACGCCATCGCACCGATGGCGAGGGTGAGTTCCGGCGCCGCGGTGGCGAGCTGCAACGATTGGAGCACGGAAGCGTCGTGTCCTATGGCACGAAAGCAAGCCGCGCCTGCTCGGCTGCGGCAAGAGCTGTGTGGTAGTTCTTGATCAGCGCATCGACCGAGGCCGCACTTGCATCGAGAATGGGCGCCGGGTAGAAGCCGAACAGGACGGTGAGAGCTACCAGCGGCGTCATCACCGCGACCTCGCGCCAAGTCAGATCCTTGATCAGGCGCAGGTTCGACTTCTCCAGTTTGCCGAAGATGACGCGGGCATAGAGATAGAGCGCATAGGCGGCGGAGAGAATGATGCCGGTGGTGGCGAGGAAGGCCACCCAGGTGTTGATGCGGAAGGCGCCCAAGAGACTCAAGAACTCGCCGACAAAGCCACTCGTCCCCGGCAGCCCGACATTGGCCAACGTGAACACCATGAAGCAGAAGGCGTAGAGCGGCATGCGGTCGGCGAGCCCGCCATAGGCGGTGATTTCGCGGGTGTGCATACGATCATAGATCACGCCCACGCAGAGGAAGAGCGCGGCCGAGACGATGCCGTGGGACAGCATCTGGAAGATGCCGCCCTGGAGGCCCTGCATGGTGAGGGTGAACACGCCGATGGTGACGAAGCCCATATGGGCGACGGAGGAATAGGCGACGAGCTTCTTCATGTCCTCCTGCGCTAGCGCAACGAGCGAGGTGTAGATGATGGCGATCACGGACAGCGCGAAAATGAGCGGCGCGTAGGCGGCGGAAGCGAGCGGGAACATGGGGATAGAGAAGCGCAGGAACCCGTAGCCGCCCATCTTCAAGAGGATGCCGGCAAGGATCACCGAGCCGGCGGTTGGCGCCTCTACATGGGCGTCGGGCAGCCAGGTATGCACGGGCCACATGGGCAGCTTGACGGCAAAGGAGGCAAGGAATGCAAACCACAGCCAAGTCTGCATCGAGGCCGGAAAGCCGTAAGCGAGCAGCGCCTGAATGTCGGTCGTCCCCGCCTGCCAATAGATGGCCATGATCGCGAGCAGCATGAGGAGCGAGCCTGCCAGCGTGTAGAGGAAGAACTTGAAGCTCGCATAGACGCGGCGCGGACCGCCCCAGACGCCGATAATAAGGAACATCGGAATGAGGCCGCCTTCGAAGAAGAGATAGAACAGCACGAGATCGAGGCTCGTGAACACGCCGAGCATGAGCGTCTCGAGCGCGAGAAAGGCGATCATGTACTCTTTCACCCGCGCGGTGATCGCCACCCAGCTCGCGAGTATGCAGAGCGGCATGAGGAAGGCGGTGAGAAGCACAAAGGGCATGGAGATGCCGTCCACGCCCATGCGAAAGCTGATCTCCCCGAGCCACGCCCGGTGCTCGATGAATTGGAACTGCGCCGTGGTCGGGTCGAAGTCGCGCCAGAGCAGGAGCGAGAGTCCAAAGGTGACGAGCGTGGTCCAAAGCGCGATGAAGCGGGCGTTGCGGAACGTGCTCTCGTCGCGTCCGCGTACGAGCCCGATCAGGAGCGCCCCCAACAGCGGCAGGAAGGTGATGGTGGAAAGAATCGGCCAGCTATAGCTCATCGCGGCAACCCTCCTCCCGCAAAGAGGAAATAGGTGATGATGAGCGCCACTCCGATCAGCATGGCGAAGGCATAGTGATAGATGTAGCCCGTCTGCAGGCTTGCACGGTCCGGTTGGTGATGTCGATGACGCGGGCGGCAACGCCGTCGGGCCCGATGCCATCGATAATCTTGCCGTCACCGACCTTCCACAGCTTGCGCCCAAGCGAGAATGCCGGCCGCACGAAGAGCAGGTCGTAGAGTGCGTCGAAGTACCAGGCGTTGAGCAGGAAGAGATATGCCCCGCGGAAGCGCTTGGCGAGGCCGAAGGGCACGAGCGGGTTGCGCAGATAGAAGTACCAGGCAATGCCGAAGCCAAGGACCATCATCAGGGCCGGCGCGAGCATCACCAATATCGGCACCTCGTGCTCGGCTGCGCCGGCATGGGTGACAAGCGATCCGCGCCAGAAGCTCGCCTGGTCCGCGCCGATGAAGAGATGCATGAAGATCGCGCCGGCCAGCAGCGAGCCGAGCGCCAGGACGGCGAGGGGCACCCCCATGACCCAAGGCGCCTCGTGGGCGTGCTCCAGCACGTCCGGCCTCTCACGGGGCTTGCCCTCGAATGCGAGGAACATCAGGCGCCAGGAATAGAATGAGGTCAGTGGCGCGGAGAGGACGGTTAGCACGAAGGCGAAATTCCCCACAGCGGAATGTGCGGCATAGGCCGCCTCGATGATGGCGTCCTTGGAGACGAAGCCCGAGGTAAAGGGGAAGCCGGTCAGCGACAAGGTGCCGATCAGCATCATCGCCCACGTGAAGGGAAGCACCTTGCGCAAGGCCCCCATGCGTCGAAGGTCCTGCTCGTGATGCAGCGCGTGGATCACCGCGCCCGCGCCCAGGAACAAGAGAGCCTTGAAGAAAGCATGGGTGAAGAGGTGGAAGATGCCGGTGCCGTAGGCGCCGACGCCCTCCGCCACGAACATGTAGCCGAGTTGGGAGCAGGTGGAATAGGCGATCACGCGCTTGATGTCGGTCTGCACCAGCCCCACGGTCGCGGCGAAGAAGGCGGTGGTGGCGCCGACGACAGCGACGACGCCGAGCGCGATCGGGGCGAGATCGAACAAGGGCGACAACCGCGCCACCATGAACACGCCGGCCGTCACCATGGTGGCAGCATGTATCAGCGCCGAGACGGGGGTCGGACCCTCCATGGCGTCGGGCAGCCAAGTATGCAGCAGAAACTGGGCCGACTTGCCCATGGCGCCCATGAACAGCAGGAGACAGATCAGCGTCAGGGCATCGACGTGAGCGCCCAAGAATTCCATGGTCTTGCCGACCTGGTCCGGCGCGGAGGCGAAGATCGTGTCGTATTGGACGGAGTTGAACAGGGTGAAGGTGGCGAAGATGCCAAGCGCGAAGCCGAAATCGCCGACGCGGTTGACGATGAAGGCCTTGATCGCCGCGGAGTTGGCTGCGGGGCGGTGATACCAGAAGCCGATGAGCAGGTAGCTCATCAGCCCCACGCCTTCCCATCCGAAGAAGAGCTGCACGACGTTGTCGGCGGTCACGAGCGCCAGCATCGCGAAGGTGAAGAGCGAGAGATAGGCGAAGAAGCGCGGGCGGTGCGGGTCCTCCTCCATGTAGCCGATGGAATAGAGATGCACGAGGCCAGACACGAGGGTGACCACCAGGAGCATGACCGCGGTCAGCGTGTCGATCCTGAGCGACCAGGCGGCATGCAGATCGCCCGAGTCGATGAAGCGCAGAAGCTCGATACGCTCCTCATGGCCTTGGATGGCGATCTCATAGAAGGCGAAGCACGAGAGGAGGCCCACCACGAGCACAAGGCTCGTGGTCACGACCTCCGAAGTGCGCGCGCCCACGAGCCTGCCGAAAAGGCCTGCAAAGATCGCGCCGAGCAACGGCAGGAAAACGATCGCCTGATACATGCTTGGCTGCTCAGCCCTTCAGCAGGTCGATTTCGGCGACATCGATGGTGCCGCGGTTGCGGAAATACACGACGACGAGGGCGAGCCCTATGGCGGTTTCGGCAGCGGCGACGGTCAGCACGATAAGGGCGAAAACCTGCCCGACTAGGTCACCATGAAAGGCCGAAAAGGCCACGAGGTTGATGTTCACCGCGAGCAGCATCAGCTCGACGCTCATCAGGATGACGATGACGTTCTTGCGGTTCAAGAAGATGCCGAACACGCCGAGAGTGAACAGCATAGCGGCGACCGTGAGGTAATGGGAGAGGCCCACGGTCATGAGAGCCCCCTCCCCGATTCGACCTCGACCACCGCCAGCCCGGTCGCGCGCGTGCGGGCCACTTGCGCGGCAGCCGATTGGCGCCGCACTGCCTCCCGGTGGTGCAGGGTAAGTACGATGGCGCCGATCATCGCGACGAGCAGGATGAGGCCGGCCGCCTCGAACAGAAAGACATATTTCGTGTAGAGGATCTGGCCGAGCGCCGCGGTGTTACTGAGGCCGGGCGCCGGGGGGGCCTGTGGCGCGCTCTCGGGTGTTGTCACCCAGGCGCCGAGGATGAAGAGAAGCTCGACGAGGAAGAGAATGCCAATGGTGGTGCCGACGGGCAGATATTTGAGGAAGCCGGCCCTTAGCTCGGCGAAGTCGACGTCTAGCATCATCACCACGAACAGAAATAGCACGAGCACGGCGCCTACATAGACCACGATCAGGATCATGGCGAGGAACTCGGCGCCGAGCAGTACGAACAGGCCCGCGGCGTTGAAGAAGGCGAGGATGAGGAAGAGCACGGCATGCACCGGGTTCTTCGCGGCGACGACCATGAAGCCCGAGCCCACGCAGAATACCGCGAAGAGATAGAAGAACAGCGAGCTTACGGTCATCCGCGGCGGCTCACCGGTACGGCGCGTCGAGCGCCAAGTTCTTGGCGATCTCACGCTCCCAGCGGTCGCCATTGGCGAGCAGCCGCTCCTTGTCGTAGTAAAGCTCCTCGCGCGTCTCGGTGGCGAATTCGAAATTCGGTCCCTCCACGATCGCGTCGACGGGACAGGCCTCCTGGCAGAAGCCGCAATAGATGCATTTCACCATGTCGATGTCGTAGCGCGTGGTGCGCCGCGTGCCGTCGTTGCGGCGCGGTCCCGCCTCGATGGTGATGGCCTGCGCCGGGCAGATAGCCTCACAGAGCTTGCAGGCGATGCAACGCTCCTCGCCGTTCGGATAGCGCCTAAGCGCGTGCTCTCCCCTGAAGCGGGGGGAGAGAGGTCCCTTCTCGAAGGGGTAGTTGATGGTTGCCTTGGGGGCCACGAAGTATTTGAGCGCGAGCCAAAAGGCCGACAGGAATTCCATCAATAGCAATGACTTAGCGGCTTGACTAAAGCGTCTCACGCTGAGTTTCCTCTCAAGCGCCGTGCTGCCAAAGCTGAAGGATGGCCGCCACGATTACGACAAAAGCAAGCGACAGGGGCAGGAATACCTTCCAGCCGAGCCGCATAAGCTGGTCGTAGCGATAACGCGGCACCATCGCCTTGACCATGGCGACCAGGAAGAACAGGAAGCAAGTCTTCAAGCTGAACCATACCACGCCCGGTATCCAAGTGAAGGGCGGTACCGGGAACGGCGCCAGCCAGCCCCCTAGGAAAAGCACGGTGCCGAGCCCGCACATCAGCACGATGGCTATATATTCGCCGAGCATGAAAAGCATGTAGGGGGTCGACGAATATTCGACCATGAAGCCTGCCACGAGTTCGGACTCCGCTTCGAGCAGGTCGAAGGGCGGGCGATTGGTCTCGGCCAGCGCCGAAATGAAAAACACCACGAACATGGGAAAAAGCGGCAGCCAGTACCAGCCGAACAGTCCAAAGCGCCCGTCTTGGGCCTCGACGATGTCGCTAAGGTTGAGTGAGCCCGCGCACAGCAGCACGGTGATGATGACAAATCCGATGGAGACCTCGTAGGACACCATCTGCGCGGCGGAGCGCAGCGCGGCGAGGAAGGCATATTTGGAGTTGGAGGCCCAGCCTGCCATCATCACGCCATAGACCTGCAAGCTCGACACGGCGAGGATGTACAGAATGCCCACATTGATGTCGGCCACGGCCCAGTTCTTGGCCACCGGCATCACCGCCCAGGCGGAAAGCGCTAGCCCCGCGGTGGCGAGAGGGGCCAAGAGGAAGATGCCCTTGTTGGCGCCGGTCGGGATCAGCGGCTCCTTCAACACGAATTTGAGCAGGTCCGCGAAGGATTGCAGCAATCCCCAGGGACCCACGACGTTCGGCCCGCGTCTCAACTGGACCGCCGCCCAGACCTTGCGGTCGGCATAGAGCAGAAATGCCACGATGATGAGCAGCACGACGAGGAGCACCAGGCTCTGCAGCACGATCAGCGCAAAGCGCAGTCCGTAGCTCGACCAGAATTCAGCCATGGGTGCCGGTCGCTCGAGCTTGCGCGCTCGCGTGCAGCGCACTCTGTTCGGCCATGATGGGCGAAGCGCGTGCGATGGCGTTGGTGAGATAGAAGTCGGCGATGCTTACGCCGAAGCGGTCGCGGCCCACCTTCCAGGTCTTTGCCGCCAGGCGCTCGACAGCGGCCGCATCGGCGGGAACGACGGTGTCGAGCAGGGCCAGATGCGGGCAGGCAGCAAACATCTTGGCGCGAAGCTCGGGGAGCGTATCGAAGGGCAGAGGCTGCCCGAGCACGCCCGACAGCGCGCGCAAGATCGTCCAGTCCTCGCGTGCTTCCCCAGGTGGGAAGGTGGCGCGAGCGGTCATCTGCGGCCGGCCCTCGGTGTTGACGTAGATGGCGTCTTTCTCGGTGTAGGCAGCGCCGGGAAGGATGACGTCGGCGCGGTGGGCGCCGCGGTCGCCATGGCTGCCTTGATAGATGACGAAGGCCTCTCCCAGCCTTTCGACCTCGATCTCGTCGGCGCCGAGGAGATAGACGACCTCGATCTCGCCGCCTGCGGCGCCGTCGAGGATGGCTTCGACGTCGCGGCCGCCCTTCATTGGCACGAGGCCGAGGTCGAGCCCCGCCACGCGGGCAGCGGCACTATGCAACACGCTGAAGCCGTTCCAGCCAGGCTTCACCGCGCCAAGAGCCAGCGCCGCCTTGGTGGCGAGCGCCAGCACGGCCGCGCCATCGGGGCGAGCAAGCGCGGCTTGGCCGATGATGAGGAGCGGGTGCCCGGCGCCCTTCGCCTTCTCGAGGAAAGCATGATCGCCCGCGGCGACCTTGGCGAGCGTCTCTGGCCCGGCGCCAAGATAGTCGTAAGGATAAGCGAGATCGGCCTCTTCACCGATGAGCCCGATGGGCAGGCCCCCTTGCATCTGGCGCCAGCGCTCGCGGATGCGGGCATTGAGCACGGCGGCCTCGGCCCGCGGATTGGTGCCGATGAGCAGGATGGCGTCGGCCCTCGTGATTCCGCCGATGGTGGCATTGAACAGATAGGTGGCGCGGCCTAACGCCGGTTCGAGCTTGGCGCCATCCTGGCGGCAGTCGATATGAGGCGAGCCAAGCTGTTCCGCCAGCAACCTCAGAGCGAACATCTCCTCGGCTGCCGCAAGATCGCCGGCGATGGCCGCGAAGTGAGTGCCGTCGAATCCTTTCAGCTTCTCGGCGATGACGCGGAAGGCGTCGTCCCAGGTCGTGGGCTCGAGCTTGCTCCGTCGCCGCACATAGGGTTGGTCCAGCCGCTGGAGCCTCAGGCCGTCCCAGACATGACGTGTCTTGTCGGAAATCCACTCCTCGTTGATAGCGTCGTTCTCCCTTGGCAGGATGCGTAGGACCTCGCGGCCGCGCGCATCGACGCGGATATTGGAGCCAACAGCGTCCATGACATCGATGGTGGGGGTCTTGGTGAGCTCCCAGGGGCGCGCCACGTAGGCATAGGGTTTTGAGGTGAGTGCGCCCACTGGGCAAAGATCGACGACGTTGCCCGACAGCTCCGACAGCATGCCGCGCTCGAGATAGGTGGTGATCTCCATGTCCTCGCCGCGGCCGATGGCGCCAAGCTCCTCGACGCCCGCAACCTCCGTCATGAAGCGGATGCAGCGCGTGCAGTGGATGCAGCGGGTCATGTAGGTCCCGATCAGCGGGCCGAGATATTTGTCATCGACGGCGCGCTTGTTGTCCGCAAAGCGCCCCGCGTCGAAGCTGTAGGCCATGGTCTGGTCCTGCAGGTCGCATTCGCCGCCCTGATCGCAGATGGGGCAGTCGAGCGGATGATTGATGAGCAGGAATTCGAGCACGCCCTCGCGCGCCTTCTTTACCGTGTCCGAGTTGGTGATGATGGTGGGGGGCGTGCCGTCGCGGGAGGGTCGCAAGTCGTTGACGCTCATGGCGCAGGAAGCGACGGGCTTCGGCATGCCCGCCACCTCGACCAGGCACATGCGGCAATTGCCGGCGATGGACAGCCGCTCGTGATAGCAGAAGCGCGGGATCTCGATGCCGGCGAGCTCGCAGGCCTGGATCAGGGTGATGGCGGCGGGCACATCGATTTCGCGCTTATCGATGATCAGTTTCGGCATGGTCTTGAATCCCTTGATCCCTACTCCGCCGCCACCGGCACCGCCGGCGCCAAGGGGCGTGTGGCCTGAGCATCGATGCGCGCCTCGAGTTCGTGGCGGAAATGGCGGATGAGACCCTGCACCGGCCAGGCGGCGGCATCGCCCAGCGCACAGATCGTGTGGCCTTCGACCTGGTAGCTCACGTCGAGCAGCATGTCGATTTCGCGCTTCGCGGCCTGGCCCTTGGCGATGCGCTCCAGCACGCGCCACATCCAGCCGGTGCCTTCGCGGCAGGGGGTGCACTGGCCGCAGCTCTCGTGCTTGTAGAAATATGACAGTCGCGCAATGGCACGAATGATGTCGGTGGACTTGTCCATGACGATCACCGCCGCCGTGCCGAGGCCTGATTTCAAGTCGCGAAGCGAGTCGAAATCCATCGGCAGGTCGTTGCACTGACTAGCGGGCAGGCAGGGAACCGACGAGCCCCCAGGGATCACGGCGAGCAGATTGTCCCAGCCGTCGCGCACGCCGCCCGCATGGCGGTCGATCAGCTCGCGCAAGGGCACGCCCATCTCCTCCTCCACATTGCAGGGCTCGTTCACGTGGCCAGAGAGGCAGAAGAGCTTGGTGCCGCTGTTATTGGGGCGCCCGAGCGAGGCGAACCAGGTGGCGCCCCGGCGCAGGATATCGGGCACGACCGCGATCGACTCCACATTGTTGACGGTGGTCGGCGCGCCATAGAGCCCCACATTGGCAGGAAATGGCGGCTTCAGGCGCGGCATGCCCTTCTTGCCTTCGAGGCTTTCCAGCAGTGCCGTTTCCTCGCCGCAAATATAGGCCCCTGCCCCATGATGCAGATAGAGTTCGAAGTCCCAGCCGTTCTCGTTGTTCTTGCCGATCAGCTTCGCGTCATATGCCTCGTCGATGGCGGCTTGCAGCACCTCGCGCTCGCGGATGAACTCGCCGCGGATATAGATGTAGGCGACGTGCGCCCGCATGGCGAAGGAGGCCAAGAGCGCGCCCTCGATGAGGAGATGCGGGTCGTGGCGCATGATGTCCCGGTCCTTGCAGGTGCCGGGCTCGGATTCATCGGCGTTGATGACGAGATAGCTCGGGCGCCCGTCGGATTGCTTCGGCATGAACGACCATTTGAGGCCGGTGGGGAAGCCCGCACCCCCGCGTCCCCGCAGGCCCGACGCCTTCACCTCCTCGATGATTGCCTCATGGCCCCGCTCGATCATGGTTTTGGTGCCGTCCCAAGCGCCGCGGGCGCGCGCGGCCTTCAGCCGCCAATCATGGAAGCCATCGAGATTCTTGAAGATGCGGTCCTTGTCTTGAAGCATCACTTCGGCTCAACGCTGAGAAGCGTCTTCGGCCCGCTGAAGGGCTCCGAGGAGTGCCGTCCATCCTGAGGACCCGGTTTGACCTCTCGGCCATCCCGCAAATCGCCCAGGACCCGCTCGAGACTCGAGGGCGTCAAATCCTCGTAGTAATCCCTGTTGATCTGCACCATCGGCGCATTGACGCAAGCGCCCAAGCATTCGACTTCAGTCCAGGAGAAGAGTCTATCCTCCGTCACGTGGCCCGGCTCGCCGATCAGCTTGCGGCAGACGGATTTGAGCTCCTCGGCGCCGCGCAGCCAGCAGGGTGTCGTGCCACAGATCTGCACGTAGTGACGGCCGACCGGTGCGAGATTGAACATGGTGTAGAAGGTTGCGATCTCGTAGATGCGGATATAGGCGAGCCCCAGCATGTCGGCGATGTAGCGGAGCGCTGGCTCGGGGAGCCAGCCGCCGCATTGCTCTTGCGCCCGCCACAGCAGCGGGATCACGGCGGAGGCTTGCCGGCCTTCCGGGTATTTTTTGACCTGCGCCTTTGCCCAACGCAGGTTCTCAGGCGCGAAGGCGAAGGCCTCGGGCTGCTCATTGGCTAGGCGGCGGACGCTCATCGGTCGATCTCGCCAAACACGATGTCGATCGAGCCTAAGATCGCCGACACATCGGCGAGCATATGGCCGTGACTGAGGAAGTCCATGGCCTGCAAATGGGCGAAGCTCGGCGCCCTGATCTTGCAGCGATACGGTCGGTTGGTGCCGTCGGAGACGAGATAGACGCCGAACTCGCCCTTGGGCGCCTCGACCGCGGCATACACCTCGCCCTTGGGCACATGGTAGCCCTCGGTGTAAAGCTTGAAGTGGTGGATGAGCGCCTCCATGGAGCTTTTCATCTCCGCGCGCCTGGGTGGCACCATCTTGTGGTTCTCGACATTGACCGGCCCAAGCTCGGTCGCGAGCTGCCCGCAACACTGCTGCATGATGCGCACCGACTGGCGCATCTCCTCCATGCGCACGAGATAGCGGTCGTAGCAGTCACCGTGCTTGCCGACGGGGATGTCGAAATCGAGCTCGGCGTAGCACTCATAGGGTTGGGACTTGCGCAAGTCCCAGGCGGCGCCGGAGCCGCGCACCATGACGCCGGAGAAGCCGTGGGCCCAGGCATCTTGGAGCGTGACCACGCCGATATCGACATTGCGCTGTTTGAAGATGCGATTGTCAGTGAGCAGGCTCTCGATGTCGTCGACGACCTTGAGGAACGGTTTGCAAAACGCGGCGATATCGGCGATGAGCTCCGGCGGTAGGTCCTGATGCACGCCGCCTGGACGGATAAAGGCGGCGTGCATGCGGCTGCCGCTCGCGCGCTCATAGAACACCATGAGCTTCTCGCGTTCCTCGAACCCCCAGAGCGGCGGCGTGAGCGCGCCTACATCCATGGCTTGTGTCGTCACGTTGAGGAGGTGGGAGAGCAGTCGGCCGATCTCAGAATAGAGCACGCGGATGAGCTGCGCGCGCTTCGGTACGGTAACTCCCGAGAGCTTCTCTACCGCGAGCGAATAAGCGTGCTCCTGGTTCATGGGCGCCACGTAATCGAGGCGATCGAAATAGGGCAGCGCCTGGAGATAGGTCTTGTACTCGATCAGCTTCTCGGTGCCGCGGTGGAGCAGCCCGATATGCGGATCGACGCGCTCGACCACCTCACCGTCGAGCTCGAGCACGAGTCGCAGCACACCGTGGGCGGCCGGGTGTTGCGGCCCAAAATTGATGGTAAACTTGCGGTGCTCAGCCTCGGGTGCGGCGGTCTCGGCTTCGGCCATCATGCGCCCACCTTTGCCGCGGCCTTCGCGACCTTGGCGGCGATGCCGCAGTTGAATCTGTTCCAGCTCACGATGAAGCGCTCGTGGGTCCCTGCGCCGATCTCATCCACGCCGTCATGGGCGCGAAGCTTGAAGCGCGCGCGCGGCCCCCTTACCTCCACGCACTCCGCTTCCACGGTGACGGTCATCCCACGCGGCGTGGCGGATTTGTGCGTAACATCGATGTGTGTGCCGAGACTCCCCTCGCCTACGTCGAGATGCGGCGCAAGGAGTCGCACACAGGTCCACTCCATGAGGCCCACCATGAAGCCGGTGGCGAAGACCTCTGGCATCTCCTGCAGCTCGCGCGCCTCGGCGTAGAGATGCGGTACGGTCTTGGCTCTGGGCACCGTGTAGGCAAAACGATGGGTGAGCCCGGCCTTAAGCGAGGACTTCATAATGGTTTGTCCTTGTCGCCGGGCTGGTCGGGCGCTAGTCCCGCCTTCTCGTCGCCGGGAATCGCCGACTCCATCGCCTCCCAGGGGCTCAGGAAATCGAAGCTACGGTATTCCTGCATCAACTTCACCGGCTCATAAACCACCCGCTTCAGCTCGTCGTCATAGCGGACCTCTACAAAGCCGGTCAGGGGAAAGTCCTTGCGCAAGGGGTGACCCTGAAAGCCGTAGTCGGTGAGGATTCGGCGGAGGTCGGGATGGCCGGCGAAGAGGATGCCGTAAAGATCGTACGCCTCGCGCTCGAACCAATTGGCTGCGGGAAACAAGCCAGTGATGCTCGGCACCGGCGTCGCCGCGTCGGTCATGACGCGCACGCGGATGCGCTGGTTCAACCACGGACTCAACAGATGGTAGACGACGTCGAAGCGCCCCTCCCGTTCGGGATAGTCAGCGCCGCAAATGTCGATCAGGCAACCAAAACGGCAGCGGGAATCGTCGCGCAGGGATGCTATTACGTCGGCAAGCTTCTCGCGCTCGACCTCGATGGTGAGTTCGTTCAGCACCACCTGCCAACCAGTCAAGGCCGTGCCCAAGCGGGCGGCAAGATAAACTCCAAGCTCGTTCAAGTCTGATTGCATCAAGCATCCTAGATTGATGAGGACCGGTCAGCGTTCGATCGTGCCAGTCCGCCGGATCTTCTTCTGCAAGAGAAGGACGCCATAGACCAGCGCCTCGGCGCTCGGCGGGCAGCCTGGGACGTAAATGTCCACAGGTACGATACGGTCGCAACCCCGTACCACGGAATAGGAATAGTGATAATAGCCACCGCCATTGGCGCAGGAACCCATGGAGATGACGTAGCGGGGCTCGGGCATCTGGTCATAGACCTTGCGCAAGGCAGGGGCCATTTTGTTGCATAGCGTGCCGGCCACGATCATCACGTCGGATTGTCTGGGGCTCGCCCGCGGGGCAAAGCCGAAGCGCTCGAGATCGTAGCGGGGCATGGAGGCCTGCATCATCTCGATGGCGCAACAAGCGAGCCCAAAGGTCATCCACATCAGTGAGCCTGTGCGGGCCCAGTTGATCAGGTCGTCGGCCGTGGTGAGCAGGAAACCTTTGTCGGCGAGCTCCGCGGAGAACGGCGGCTTGAGCAGGGCCTGTTCCGGCGTGATCAGGGTCCTGCTACGCCCCTTCTTTGGCGCCTCGAAGGCGGCTCCAGGGACTAATCCCATTCCAGCGCTCCTTTCCGCCATTCATAGATGAAGCCCACCGTAAGGATGGCGAGGAACACCATCATCGACCAGAAGCCGAAGGGGCCGATGTCCTTGAACGCCACGGCCCAGGGGAACAAGAAGGCGACTTCGAGGTCAAAAATGATGAACAGCAGCGACACGAGATAGAAGCGGACGTCAAAACGCATGCGAGCGTCGTCGAAGGGATCGAAGCCGCATTCGTAGGTCGAGACCTTCTCGGGGTCGGGCTTGCGGACGGCGATGAGGAAGGGAGCGAGCAAGAGGCCGGCGCTGATGATGAAGGCAAGCCCCACAAAAATGACTAGGGGCAAATAGGCTTGCAGCAGTTGGCGCATGGCTCGTGGAGCGCTCGTTCTCTCTTCTCGGAGCCCTAAAGTGGCTTAGCGCAGGCCTTCCCTGATGGCAAGCTTGCGTGGCGCCGCAGGCAAAGCGACCCGCGCGACCCAGCGATGAAGGTGCTCGCCGAGAGATCGAGGATCGCGCCATTGGACTGGCGGGAGTGACGGGGCTCGAACCCGCGACCTTCGGCGTGACAGGCCGACGCTCTAACCAACTGAGCTACACCCCCACTTGCCGGCCGCGTGACAGCGGCCAAAGCCAATCCTTGGGATGTACGGGCTCGGATTCCCCAAGTCAAGGCAACGCGCCCAAGCCATATGGCAAGAGTGCGCAAGACCCAGATTGGTGGGCGGTGAGAGGCTCGAACTCCCGACATCCACGGTGTAAACGTGGCGCTCTACCAGCTGAGCTAACCGCCCCTTTGCGCGAGCGATAAGGCAAGCCGCTGCCACTGGCTACCAAAATGCAATAAAGGCGAAGCCTCACTTTTAGAAAAGCAAGGCTCCGCCCCGAAAAGCTACTGGCTCTCAAGCTTAGCTGTTGCAGGCTTCCTTGAGAGCCTTACCTGCCCGGAACTTCGGCACGTTGGAGGCCGGGATTTTCACCTCGGCGCCGGTACGCGGATTGCGGCCGGTAGAGGCTTTGCGCTGCGCGACTTGGAAATTACCAAAGCCGACGATGCGCACAGTGTCGCCGCCGCGCAAGGCTTTCTCGATATTCTTGAACGTCGCGTCCACGGCCTTCTCGGCCGCATCCTTCGACAGATCGGATTCCTTCGCCACATGGGCGACCAGCTCAGCTTTGTTCACGGCTCATCATCCTTTCGATCGGCCCCGACTAGTGGGGTTGGAATGCCTCCGGGGCCGTTTGGTACGCTCCGATTCACAAACAAGTCGTGTATGACTGGCCCAAAAAACCCGGAAAATCAACAAAAATGGTCCGACTCGGGCAAGCGAGCCGAACCATGGGATTAGGGCAAATCCACGGCAACCGAAGTTGCGGGGTGACGTTAATGGGCGGTGACGCCCGCCGGGGCCTCTTCCTTCGGCGGAACGACCGACGGCGTCTCGCTCTCCTCCTCCCAAGCTATCGGCTCGGGCTGGCGCTCGAAGGCGATTTTCAGCACCTCCTCCATGCGCGACACCGTGCGAATGTCGAGTGCATTCTTCAGCTCGTCCGGTATCTCAGTGAGATCCTTAGCATTTTCGTCCGGAATGATCACCGTCTTGATGCCTGCTCGAAGAGCCGCGAGAAGCTTCTCCTTCAAGGCCGCCAATAGGCAGCACGCGGCCGCGCAGCGTTATCTCGCCGGTCATGGCAACGTCGCGCTTAACCGGGATTCCGGTCATCAGCGAGACGATAGCGGTCACCATGGCAACGCCGGCGGAGGGTCCGTCCTTGGGGGTGGCGCCCTCCGGAACGTGGACGTGGATATCCCTTTTTTCGAAGAGCGGCGGCCGGATGCCGAAATCGACCGCCCGCGAGCGCACATAAGCGTTGGCGGCCTGAATCGATTCTTTCATGACGTCGCGCAGGTTGCCGGTGACGGTCATCTTGCCCTTGCCGGGCATCATCACGCCTTCCACGGTCAGAAGCTCGCCGCCGACCTCGGTCCAAGCCAGCCCGGTGACCACGCCCACCTGGTCCTCGAGCTCGGCCTCGCCATACCGGAACTTCGGCACTCCCAAATAATCCTCGAGATTCTTGAGGGTGACGCGGATCGACTTCTTCTTGGTCGTGAGCAGCTCCTTGACCGACTTGCGCGAGAGCTTCGCGATCTCGCGCTCAAGATTCCGCACGCCAGCCTCACGGGTATAGCGGCGGATGATCTCCTTCAGCGCATCGTCGTCGAGGCCCCACTCCTCGGCCTCGAGTCCGTGGGCCTTGGTCTGGGCCGGGATCAGGTGCCGGCGAGCGATCTCGATTTTCTCGATCTCGGTGTAGCCCGCGATGCGGATAATCTCCATGCGGTCCATCAGGGCCGGCGGGATGTTGAGAGTATTGGCCGTTGTCACGAACATCACGTTGGAGAGGTCGTAGTCCACCTCCAGGTAGTGGTCGTTGAACGTGTGATTTTGCTCAGGATCGAGGACCTCGAGCAACGCCGAGGCCGGGTCGCCGCGGAAGTCGGCGCCCATCTTGTCGATCTCGTCCAAGAGGAAGAGTGGGTTAATCTTCTTTGCCTTGCGCATGGACTGAATGACCTTGCCCGGCATGGACCCGATATAGGTGCGCCGATGGCCTCGGATCTCGGCCTCGTCGCGTACTCCGCCAAGGCTCATGCGCACGAATTCGCGCCCGGTGGCGCGCGCCATGGATTTGCCAAGCGACGTCTTGCCCACCCCGGGAGGGCCCACCAGGCAGAGGATTGGACCTTTCAGCATATTGGTCCGGTTCTGCACGGCGAGATATTCCACGATGCGGTCCTTGACCTTCTCGAGCCCGTAGTGGTCCTCGTCGAGAATCACCTGCGCCTCGTCGAGATCGCGCTTGATCTTGCCCTTGACGCCCCACGGGATCGACAGCAGCCAGTCGAGGTAGTTGCGCACGACGGTGGCTTCAGCCGACATCGGGCTCATTTGGCGGAGCTTCTTCAGCTCGCCCAGCGCCTTCTCGCGAGCCTCCTTGGAAAGCTTGGTCTTGTCGATCTTCTGCTCGATCTCGGACAGGTCGTCGCGGCCCTCCTCGCTATCGCCAAGCTCCTTCTGGATCGCCTTCATTTGCTCGTTCAGGTAGTATTCGCGCTGCGTCTTCTCCATCTGACGCTTGACGCGGCTCCTGATCTTCTTCTCCACCTGCAGCACGGAGATCTCGCTCTCCATGAGTGTAAACACGCGCTCCAACCGTTCCGAGACAGTAGTGATCTCAAGGATCTGCTGCTTCTCGGCGATCTTGATGGCGAGGTGCGAGGCAATTGTATCGGCGAGCTTCGAATAGTCCTCGATCTGGCTCGCCGTGCCCAGCACTTCGGGCGAGATCTTCTTGTTGAGCTTCACATAGCTCTCGAATTGGGACACAACCGAGCGGGCCAACGCCTCGATCTCGTCCTCGGCGCCGCCCGTCTCCTCGACGCGGGCAATCTCGGCCTCGAAATAGTTCTCGTTGTCGATGTAGCGGCTGATGGCGGCCCGCACGGTGCCCTCTACCAGCACCTTCACGGTGCCGTCCGGCAGCTTCAACAACTGTAGCACCGACGCGAGCGTGCCCATTTCGTAGATACCGTCGGTCGACGGCTCGTCGTCGCTTGCGTTCTTCTGGGCCACAAGCAGGATCTGCTTGTCGGTGCGCATGACCTCCTCGAGTGCCGCGATCGATTTCTCGCGGCCCACGAACAGGGGTACAATCATGTAGGGGAACACGACGATATCGCGGAGCGGCAGGACCGGATACATCTCCGGAGCGCCTTCTTGTGTCGCGTGTGGCTTGGTTTCGGTCATGGCAGTCCTGCTTTCTCACCAGCCGGCGCGCTTGGGGCGCTCCGCTGCACCTTTTTCTTACCCCCACCCTCGCTCTACCGGAGCGCAAGATTATCCGGCAACCGAGCCCGCTAGCGCTGTGGCATGTTAACCTGCCAGCTAGCGTAGGTGGCTACCCCGATGGTCGGCGTCAAGGTGGCTGCAAGCTTTAGGCGCAGCCTTGATTTCCCACAAGTTTGAGTGGGATTTGCCCGGCCTAGCAAGCGGGAAAGAGCCAAGCGCACGTCAAGCGCTCGACCCCAACTCCTCTTGCCGATCAGAGTAGATGCGTAGCGGCCGCGCCTTGCCTTCGACCACCTCGGAGCTTATCACCACCTCTTCGACGCCGCGTAGGCTCGGCAGCTCGAACATGGTGTCGAGCAGGATGCCCTCCATGATCGAGCGGAGGCCCCGAGCGCCAGTCTTCCGCTCAATGGCCTTCTTGGAGATCGTGCGCATGGCCTCGTCGGCAAAGGATAGTTGCACGTCCTCCATCTCAAACAGGCGTTGATACTGCCTGACAAGCGCGTTCTTGGGCTCGGTCAGGATGCGCATCAGGGCCTCTTCGTCGAGGTCGTCCAGGGTCGCGATCACCGGTACGCGGCCGATAAATTCTGGGATCAGGCCAAATTTTAGCAAATCCTCGGGCTCGACGCCCTTGAGAATGTCGCCCGTCCGCCGGTCATCGACCGCTTCCACCTTGGCGCCGAAGCCAATCGAGGTCGATCGGCCGCGGGCCGCGATGATCTTCTCGAGCCCAGCAAAGGCGCCGCCGCAGACGAACAGGATATTGGTGGTGTCGACCTGCAGGAACTCCTGCTGAGGGTGCTTGCGGCCGCCTTGCGGGGGCACCGACGCAACGGTGCCTTCCATGATCTTGAGCAGCGCCTGCTGGACACCCTCGCCCGACACGTCGCGAGTGATCGAGGGATTGTCGGATTTGCGGCTGATCTTGTCGACCTCATCGATATAGACGATGCCCCGCTGCGCCCGCTCGACATTGTAATCAGCGGCCTGGAGCAGCTTCAGGATGATATTCTCGACGTCCTCGCCCACATACCCCGCCTCCGTCAGCGTGGTGGCGTCGGCCATGGTGAAGGGCACGTCGAGGATCCGGGCCAGCGTCTGCGCGAGCAGTGTCTTGCCGCAGCCGGTGGGTCCGATCAGCAGGATGTTGGATTTGGCGAGCTCGACATCGGCGTTTTTCGCCGAGTGGTTGAGCCGCTTGTAGTGGTTGTGGACGGCGACGGAAAGCACGCGTTTGGCGTAGTCCTGCCCGATCACATAATCGTCGAGGACCGCACAGATCTCCATGGGTGTGGGTACGCCGTCGCGGGACTTTACGAGGCTCGATTTGTTCTCCTCGCGAATGATGTCCATGCACAGTTCGACGCATTCATCGCAGATGAATACGGTCGGGCCCGCGATAAGCTTGCGCACCTCGTGTTGGCTCTTGCCGCAGAAAGAGCAGTAAAGGGTATTCTTCGAGTCGCTTCCGCTCACCTTGCTCATTCGCTCATCCAGTTTTTAATCCGCCGCCTGAAAAAGCGCGCGAGGGCTGATTTTGCCCGTTCCAAACCCGGCTTCGCTCTTATCCAGCAAGTGAGCCCTGTCCTCCGGGAAAAGCTGACCGAAGGGCGATCTCAGCATGCTATGGTGTCACTGATCAAGGATTGATTAATCTCGCTCTTCGCGCCAAGGCAACCTTGCGCCTTATACAGGGTCCATGCCGGGGTCGGCGACCTCGCGCGAGGCGGCTCCCAATTGCCAAATAGGCCTAACGGCCTTGGCCCAGCTTCGTTCGGCGCTGCGGCTACGATACGGGCGTGAGCTTCTCGATCTTGTCATCGAGCGGGAGGCGTTTGGTAATCACCTCATCAACGATGCCGAAAGTCCGCGCATCCTCCGCCGACAAAAAGTAGTCGCGGTCCAGCGTCTTCTCGATTGTGGCGTAGTCCTGGCCGGTGTGGCGCACATAGATGTCGTTCAGGCGCCGCTTCATCTTGATGATGTCCTCGGCGTGGCGCTCAATGTCGCTCGCCTGCCCCTGGAAGCCGCCCGACGGCTGGTGCAACAGGATCCGGGCGTTGGGCAGAGCGTAGCGCATGCCGCTCTCGCCGGCGGCAAGCAGGAGAGAGCCCATGGACGCCGCCTGGCCGATGCAGAGCGTGGAAATGGGCGGCCGGATGAACTGCATGGTGTCATAGATCGCCATGCCGGAGGTCACCACGCCCCCCGGCGAATTGATGTACATGGAGATCTCTTTCTTCGGATTCTCAGCCTCGAGAAAGAGAAGCTGCGCCGTGATCAGGGAGGCCACCTGGTCCTCGATCGGGCCGGTGACGAAGATGATGCGCTCCTTAAGCAATCGGGAATAGATGTCATAGGCCCGCTCGCCACGGTTGGTCTGCTCAACCACCATGGGGACTAGCGTGTTGAGGGTAACTTCGGCCGGGTCTCGCATTGGGTTCCTAGGGGTTGGACAGGACCGGGCTCGTCCCTTCACGCGGGGCCCAGGCGAATCTTCCAGGGTTCGGGATCAACTACTTATGGTGTCAGGGGCCCAAACGGAAGAGGCTTGATCCCATTTGGCCCCTTCGCGGGTCAGCGGTCTTCATGATCATGGCCGTGGTGGTGATGGTGGTCATCACCATGACCATGGTGATGGTCGTGATGGGCGTGGCCGGGCTCGTCTTCGGCATTGGCGTAGAGCTCCTCGGCGCTCACTGGCTTGTCGGACACCTTGGCGAGCTCGGCGATGAAGTCGATTACCTTGTCCTCGAACAGCGGCGCTCGGAGTTCGGCCAGCAATCGCGGATTTTGGCGGTAATAGTCGTAGACCTTCCGCTCCTGACCCGGAAATTGACGGATGCGCTCTAGCAACGCGCGGTTCACCTCCTCGTCGGTCACCTCGATCCTGTTGCGCGTGCCCACCTCCGACAGGATCAAGCCAAGGCGGACGCGGCGCGCGGCAATGTCGCGATACTCGGCGCGCGCCTTCTCCTCGGTCGTGCCTTCATCCTCGAAGCTGCGTTTGGAGCGGTCCAGATCGCTCGTCACCTGGTGCCAGATGGCCTGGAATTCGTTGTCGACGAGGGTCGGCGGGAGCTCGAAGTCGTGGCCGGTGCTGAGGGCATCGAGCAGCGTCCGCTTGAGCTTCTGCCGCGACGCCACCGCCCGATCCTGCTCCAGCCGCCGATTTACGGTCTCGCGCAGCTGGTCGAGGGACTCCAGTCCCAGGCCCTTGGCGAAGTCGTCGTCGAGAGCCGGCGTGTGCGACGCCGCCACCTCCTTGATCTTGACCTCGAACCGCGCCTGCTTGCCGGCAAGGCCCGGCTCCGGATAGGTGTCGGGGAAGGTTACATCGACGGTGCGCTCCTCGCCTGCGTTGACCGCGGCAAGCCCTTCCTCGAAGCCCGGAATGAAATTGCCGCCGCCGAGCACGACTTGCGCATCCTCGGCGCTGCCGCCGCTGAATACCTCGCCGTCGATCTTGCCGACGAAATCGATGGTCAGTCGGTCGCCATGCTTGGCCGGCCCCGCTTTGGGGTCGTAGTGGAGATTGGCAGCGCGGAGCCGGTCAAGCGCAGCATCGATATCAGAGGGGCCAACGGCCGCCACCGGTCGCTCGAGCTCGAGCTTGCCGAAATCTATGACCTCGAACTTGGGCAGCACCTCGAAGGACATGGTGTAGGCGAGGTCGCCTGAGCCGGAGATCACCTTGGCGATCTCGGCTGCGTCCTCCGGCAGCGCGATGGTCGGCTGGAAGGCGGGGCGCTCCTGCCGTTCCGTGATGGCTTGCCGGCTCGTCTCGGCCACGGCCTGCTGCACCACATCGGCCATAACCGAGCGACCATACACCTTCCGGAGATGTTCCTTCGGCACGTGACCTGGTCGGAAGCCCTTCAGCTTCACCCGGTCCTTGAGCTCATCAAGGCGCGCCGAGAGGCGCCGCTCGAGCTCGTCCGCGCCGATCACCACTGTCAATTGACGGCGCAAACCCTCTTCATTCGTCTCCGTCACGTTCATTCCCGCCCTCGATTTCCCTTCTTGTGTCTCGTTTGAGCCGCGTACAACGCGACGAGTGGTTGCTTGCCGCCTTATGCTTGGTGCGGGCGGAGGGAGTTGAACCCCCACGGCCGAAGCCACCAGAACCTAAATCTGGCGTGTCTACCAGTTCCACCACGCCCGCAATCAGGCATCGGAGGGAATTTGGGCCGCCCGCGCCGCCGCGTCTATATCACAGCGGATTCCGAAGCGGCTAGACTCGGGAGCAGCTTGGAGTGTAGTGCTCCCTACCCCCTCTGGCTCCTTTGGAAGTGCCGCAGTTTCAGAGTGGAAGGATATGCCAGCGAAGAGCCCGATAAATAACCCCGGCTTGCGGCAGCCGGGCGGTCTCAGTAGGTTGCCGCTCGAATCGGAACCAGGGAAAAGGCTGCGTTCGTGCGCATCCGCGACGGCATCATCGAGGCGATCGGTAACACGCCGCTGATCAAACTCAAGCGCGCCTCCGAAGAGACAGGCTGCACGATCCTCGGTAAGGCCGAGTTCATGAATCCGGGCCAGTCGGTGAAGGACCGGGCTGCCCTTTTCATCATCCGCGACGCACTCAAGTCGGGCAGGCTCAGGCCGGGCGGCACGGTGGTGGAAGGAACGGCGGGCAATACGGGCATCGGGCTTGCGCTTGTCGGTAACGCGTTGGGCTTGAAGACCGTCATTGTCATCCCTGACACCCAGTCCGACGAGAAGAAGCAGATGCTGCGGCTCACCGGCGCCGAGCTGATCGAGGTTCCGGCGGTCCCCTACAAGGACCCCAACAACTATGTGAAGTATTCGGGCCGGCTCGCCGAGAGGCTCGCGGTAACCGAGCCCAACGGCGCGGTCTGGGCCAATCAGTTCGATAATATCGCCAACCGGCAGGGGCATATCGAGACCACCGCGCGAGAGATCTGGGACGAGACTCAAGGCAAGGTCGACGGTTTTGTTTGTGCCGTCGGCACGGGAGGGACGCTCGCGGGCGTTTCCATGGGGCTGAAGACGAAGAACAATGGTGTGACCATCGCACTTTCCGATCCGATGGGAGCGGCGCTCTACAACTTTTACAAACACGGCGCGCTCAGGGCAGAAGGCAGCTCTATTACCGAGGGCATCGGCCAGGGACGCATCACCGCCAATCTGGAAGGCGCCGTGATCGACGAGGCCTATCAGATCCCGGACGCCGAGGCGCTGCCGATCCTGTTCGATCTCCTCAGCGAGGAAGGCCTCTGCCTTGGCGGCTCGAGCGGCATCAATGTCGCCGGTGCGATGAGGCTCGCGCGCGACATGGGCCCCAATCATATCATTGTCACCGTCCTCGCCGATTACGGCACCCGCTATCAAAGCCGGCTGTTCAATCCCAAATTCCTGCGTGAGAAGGGGCTGCCGGTCCCCGATTGGCTCGCGCAAGGAGAGCACGCCGCTCCGACCGTTTTCGTCTAAGGTTAGGATTGCTAGATGTCCGATTTCTCCAAGACCTGGCTAATCGAGGCCGAAGAGCTTGAGCGCGAGCTCGATGCGCCCGACCTCGTCATCATTGATGCCTCCTGGCATATGCCAAGCGACGGCAGGGACGCCCGTAAGGAGTATCTCCAGGAGCACATCCCGGGCGCGCTCTTCTTCGACATCGACGAGATCGCCGATACCAAGAGTCCGCTGCCCCATATGTTGCCGCCGCCGGAAAAGTTCTCTTCGCGCATGCGCAGCATGGGGATCGGCGACGGCTCGCGCATCGTCGTCTACGACTCCAAAGGACTGTTCAGCGCCGCCCGCGTCTGGTGGACCTTCCGCGTCATGGGTGTGCAAGACGTAAGCGTGCTGAATGGCGGCTTGCCAAAATGGAAGCGTGAGGGGCACCCGCTTGAAAGCGGCGAGCCGCGCATCCGCACCGCGCGGCACTTCACGGCGCGCCGCAATGCCGACCTCGTGCGCGACCTCGTCGACATGAGGGCTCTGGTAAAGGACAAATCAGCCGAGATCGTGGACGCCCGGGCGCCCGATCGCTTCGCCGGGCGCGTCGCCGAGCCCCGGCCGGGCCTGCGCTCTGGTCATATCCCTGGAGCCCATAACCTGGCTTATGGGCTGCTCATCAACAAAGACGGCACGCTCAAATCCCCGTCCCAGCTCGAGAAGCTGTTCGAGGAGGCAGGCGTCGATTTGAGCAAGCCCGTGGTGACGAGCTGCGGTTCAGGCATCACCGCGAGCGTTCTTGCTTTGGCGCTTGCCGTGATCGGCAACCGGCGCACCTCGGTCTATGACGGCGCGTGGGCTGAGTGGGGCGCCGACAAGACGCTTCCCATCGAGACCGGTTAGAGCTCATGCGCACCTTTCGACTCCCCGGATGAGCAAGCGGACCCGCAAGCAGAGACAGGACACGCGGCTCGCTCATGCGGGCCGCGAGCCCGGCCGGTATCATGGCTTCGTCAATCCGCCCATCTACCGGGGCTCGACGGTGCTGTTCCCTTCCGTCGCGGCACTCGAAACCAACGATCAGGACTACACCTATGGGCGCCTTGGCACGCCCACGGTTAGCGCGCTGGAGGAAGCCTTGGCCGAGCTTGAAGGCGGCTATCGCACGCTGCTCACGCCGTCGGGCCTCTCGGCCATCGCGGCCACGCTGCTCGCGCTCGTCTCTGCTGGCGACCATGTGGTCGTCACCGACAGCGTCTATCGCCCAACCCGCCGCTTCTGCGACCACGTGCTGAAGCGGCTCGGCGTCGAGACGACCTATTTCGACCCGCTGCTGGGCGCCGGTATCAAGGACCTCCTCAAGAACACCACGCGCGTGGTGTTCACCGAGTCTCCCGGCTCGCAGAGCTTCGAGGTGCAGGATATTCCGGCGATCGCCAAGGCCGCCCATGCGGCGGGCGCCTGCGTGGTGATGGACAACACCTGGGCGACACCGCTTTACTTCAAGCCCTTCGCCCATGGGGTGGACGTGTCGATCCAGGCCGCCACCAAATATATCGTCGGCCATGCGGACGCCATGCTCGGCGCCATCACCACGACGGAAGCGGCCTGGCCCCCCATCGCCCGTACCCATGAGGATGTCGGCCTCTGCCCCGGCCCCGAAGACGTCTACTTCGGCTTGCGGGGCTTGCGCAGCTTGGGCGTGCGGCTTGCGCGCCATCAAGCCTCAGGGATCGAGATCGCGTGCTGGCTTGCGGACCGGCCGGAGGTCGCCCGCGTGCTCCACCCTGCCCTTCCCTCCGATCCGGGCCACGCGCTGTGGAAGCGCGACTTCGCCGGTGCCTCGGGTTTGTTTGCCGTGGTTTTGATGCCGGTCGCCGCGGAGGCGGTCGCAGCCATGCTCGACGGGCTCGAGCTGTTCGGCATGGGCTATAGCTGGGGCGGGTT
Source organism: uncultured Alphaproteobacteria bacterium (assembly GCA_963846875.1). GTDB lineage: Bacteria > Pseudomonadota > Alphaproteobacteria > Rhizobiales > Methyloligellaceae > Methyloceanibacter. The sequence continues at coordinate 40,070 of CAWJXT010000019.1, read as the reverse complement.
CGAGAGCTTGATCCTCCCCTTCGATCCGAGCGAGTACCGGACAGCGACCAAATGGCGGGGCGAAGGACCGGCGCTGCGGCTCCATATCGGCCTCGAGGACGTTGATGATCTGAAGGCCGATCTCGAAGCCGGCTTTGCCCGGCTCGCCGGACGTGTTTGATCTGAGGATGCTCATGGATCTGAAGCTCACAGGTAAGCGGGCGCTGGTCACCGGCTCGACGCAAGGCATCGGATTTGCCATTGCCAAGGGTTTGGCACGGGAAGGCGCCGAGGTCGTGGTGAATGGGCGCACTGAGGCCAGGGTCGGGGAAGCGGTGCAGCGCCTCGGGGGCGAGACGAGCACGCTTGTGACGGGCATCGCTGGGGACGTGGGCAATGCCGCCGAGGTGAAGCGCCTGCTCGCGCAGCTCGGGTCGGTCGATATCCTGATCAACAATACCGGAATCTTCGAGCCGAAACCCTTCCTCGACATCCCCGATGCTGACTGGCTCCGCTACTTCGAGGTGAATGTGATGAGCGGAGTACGCCTCTCGCGTGCGCTCCTGCCCCACATGCTGAAGCAGAATTGGGGCCGCATCATCTTCATTTCATCCGAGTCGGGGCTGAACATCCCAGCGGAGATGGTGCATTACGGTATGACCAAGACGGCGCAGCTCGCCATCTCCCGTGGGCTCGCCGAAAGCGTGGCGGGGACGGCGGTCACGGTGAACGCTGTGCTGCCCGGGCCGACGCGGACGGAAGGGGTGGTCGAGTTTTTGGAGCAGATGGCCAAGGAACGGCGCATCGACATGAAGGCGATGGAGAGCGAGCTGATCAAGACGCTCAGGCCTTCCTCGCTCATCAAGCGTATGGCCACGCCGGAGGAGGTGGCGAACGCGGTCGTCTATCTCTGCAGTGAGGCGGCTTCCGCTACCACGGGCTCGGCGCTCCGCGTCGATGGCGGCGTGGTGCGCACCATCGCGTAGGTTTGCTTACGCGCCTCGACCCACCCCCAAGCGCCGACCGGGTGAGACGAACCCACGGCCAACTCGCCCCTTCACCGGGATCACACGCAATGCGGTCTTCCTCGCCTGCGCGAGCCTCTTCGGCGAAGTCTCGAAATGCTCTATCCGGTGTTGCCGGTCTTCCTCACGCAAACGCTCGGGGCAAGCGGCTTCGGCTTCGGAAATTCCAGCATGTCCTTTCTCATCCTGCAGACGCAGGCAATAGGCGTCTCGCTCGACAGGACCATCCTCATCATGCGGCGTCCAATAGCGGACATCGAGCAATCCCGCGTCGGCAGAATTGACGGGAGAATGCTTGTTAACGGACAAGCCCGTTAGCGCTCAGGCAAGGCCAGGTTTTAACGGGGGGGGGGGCAACATGGGCGGCTCCTTTTGTATTCCAGATTGTCGCAGGGAGCCCAAATGGCTACTCTGACGCTCGGAACTGGGCTTCATTTGGGAATGTCGGTGACGGACCTCCATGCATACTGATCAAAAGTGGAAATGGGCGGGCATCGTCTCCCTTGTTAGCATTGCTGGCGTGCTGTTGACTGACATCGTGGCGAATGTGGTCGCCGGCTACATCTCCGATGAGATTAAAGGTTGGCAGGTGCCTGAGCAGGCGACGGCTGCTCAACAGCCCCCCGCCCGATTGCCCGAGACGATGATGGTGGCGAGCGGGCGCTCCTTTCCCGAGCGGCAGGCTTCGGTCGTACCTCAGGCACTGTCTCCGGCTGAAACCCAGCCGAAGATTATTGCCCTGCCGCAGGCATTACCGACACCCGAAGCGCAAGCAAAAGTAACAGTCCTGCCGCCCTCCGAGACCCAACCAAAGGCGGTGGCCGCGGCAAAGCCACTCGCACCTTCTGAGCCCCAACCAGAGGAGGTGGCCGGCCGGGTCGAGCAAGTGATTGATACCGGGACCCTTAAGATCGAGGGCGAGACCATCCACCTTGCCGGCATTACCGGTCTTGGCTCGCCTTATCGTGATCAGCTGCAAAAGTTCATCGAGGAACAGGGCAAGGAGATCCGCTGCACCCCGAGCGGCACGCGCCACATCTGCTTTGTCAAGAACGTCGATCTCGCGCTCGCGGCCCTAACCAACGGCGCAGCGCGTCTCGCTGAGGGTGCGACGCCGCAATATCAGCGAGCCGCGGAGGACGCGCGCCGCAACCGTCGCGGCATCTTTCAATGAGGTGAGCTTTAGCCGTATCGCGTGGGGGGTGCATCAATGAAGTCCCAGTCCTGGCATTGCACGCTGCTCCTGGTTGGAGTTTTAGGCTTGCTTACCGGTTGCGGGGCGCCCGGCTCGCGACAGCAGGCCGGGACTGGAATTGGCGCCGTAGCCGGCGGCATCACAGGCAGCCTGATCGCTAAGCATAATGGCATGAATCCGGTTGCCGGCGCGGTCGTCGGCGCAGTCGCGGGCGGGATCGTCGGTAATACGATCGGTAGAGCGCTCGACAATGAAGAGCGCCGCCAGCTCGCGCTTGCTAGCCAGCAGGCAGCCGAGCAGCCGGTGGTTCCCCACGTCGCGGCGAAGAAAGTACTCTGGAAACGTACGGATACCGCGACGAACACGGTCACCGCGTCTGGGTGGGTCGTGCCCAAGTCCGACCCATATCAGCGGCCCGACGGCACCACCTGTCGTGACGTCACGCAGAGCGTCGACAAGAACGGACAGAGCCAAAGCCAGGACGTGACGCTCTGTCGGACCCAGGTCGCGCAGGCCGATGGCTCGAACTGGATCATCCCGCAGTAGCATGACGCATAAATGACCGGAATCTGAGGCCGAGCGCCCCTGAAACGGCCGTGCGTTCTTTCACTGACATGGGCAAGCTGGTTCGCTCCCGTCACTCTGCGTATCTACTTGATGAGCGTGATTGGAACCCCCGCCAGGTGAATAACTTGCGTGGCGACCGAACCCAAAAGCAGTCCTTTAATTGCACCAAGACCTCGAGTTCCCATCACGATGTGCTTAACGTCTTCCTCATGAGCCACCTGCGCTATCGTTTCGGCCGTCTGTCCGGCTTTGATTAGTGTCCTAAAGACAACGCTGGCACCTTCGCATTTTCCTATCGCGTCCTTCAGAGCCTTGGCCGATGCTCGCGAGGCTGCCTCCTGCAGCCAGTCACTAGCCATTACCTCCGACACGCCGGCTAAGTCGATGGCTGGAATGTTCGACACATGGAGCAGCACGAGTGAAGCGCCTGGATTTTGACCCACCATCTCGATCGCGAACTCGATCGCGCGAAGTGCGGCCGGCGAGCCGTCAACTGGGATAAGAATTGTAGGCGCAGACATGTAGTTAACCCCTTGAGAGCACCCACTCACAGCGACAGTGCGACTATAGGATCGAATTCTGTCTGTGCAACGGTTAGGATGCGTCTGGCAGCAGTTCGTTCGGAATTAACAAAAGCTCGGCACGCTAACCGATGGTGCCCATGAAAACTGAACACTCAGCGAGTTCATCTGACGAGATTGGCATATCGACCGGTCATTGAAGACGGTCGTGGACTCTTCCCTGAGGATCTGCGTGTCAAAGCGCCGCGCGGATCACGCGAAGCCATCGCGGCAGCTGCTCAACGCAAGTACACAACGAAATCAGAATTGATTCGACAGTCGCTCTTGCGAGCGCTCGAAGCCGATGGTGTGAGGCTGCGGCGTGGGGTTGTCCAGATGACGGCATAACCAGCAAGGAGTTTGAGGGATTCAATGCGCCGCGAGCGCCAAGGTGAGACACGGCAATGAGCAACACCTTTAAGCCGGGACAATCCGGCAACCCAGCGAGACGGCCGAAGGGTTCGAGAAACTCTCTTGCCGATGCTTTTCTGAGTGACTTGCAAAGGCAGTGGGTCAGCTACGGCTCAGAATCAACCAAGAAGATGCGCGAGGACAGCCCGGCAAACTTTGTGCGGGTCGTCGCCTCCGTGATGCCAAAGATCCTAGAAACCAATAACTCGCTTCAGGATATGAGCACGAGGAACGCGGTAGCCACCGTCCTAACTGCCTTGGGAGTGCTCTTTTTCACCATCCCCACCATTGGGATCAGACTAAGGGTGAGGAAGACCGCGCGAGCTCTCCTATGGCTCAACCACAATAAGAGCAGGGACGGCGATGGACATACCGTGGACCCCTGGGGATACCAAAACCTCATCAACGAGCTGTTAGAGCAACGTGGAGTAAAGCAATAACCATCATGGGCCATAGGATTGGCCGCTATTAGCGACTGTTTGTTATTAAGTCTGACATAGGCTGGATAAATGCGTTGGCGGGTTTTGACGCGAAATAAGACCCAGAGCTAGATAGGACAGCCCCATGAGCATCGCCCTCGACCTTATCGCCATAGCGAGCATGATTGCCGTGCTTTGGCTGGCCTGGCCCGCGTGGCGCAAGCGATAATCAGGACACCAGCATAACGGCTTGTTTTGGGGGCTTGTAATTACCCCACATCTTCCCAGCAACTAACAGCCCGACACCAAGCCAGCAGTCAGCGAGCTTTCTTTGAGGCACCGACACTCGAAGAACTTCGAGTAAAGGTGTACGCGACCCTCGTCCATCTAATCGAGGAGAAGGGGAAACCCAGGAAATCCCCATTAGGATTCATGCGGAGCACATGGGGTGGTTGGTGGTTTAGTCGGGCTGTTGGTGTGAACTAGCGCCTACGCTGGAGGCCTACAAGCTCTCCGCTTTATCTCTTGCTCGTCGCGTTTTTGCGGCGAAGGGGGTTCAGCGAAGGTGACGAACGTCGTGTCATTGGGGTCTGGCCGAACCTCTACTTGATAATCGCAGCCCCAATCATACTCCGTCGAGGACAGTAACAAAGCCAAGTACCAAACAGCTTGCAACACCTCGGCGCTGGTGCTGGTGCTGGCGCTGGCGAATGACCCCCACACACCGTTCCGCAAAGTCATGCGCCATCAACGTAGCAACAACCCGTCAAGGGCGCCGCTTCGGCATTCGAAGCCAACATTCCGGTAAGCAGGAACGTGCCCGCCCCTATGGTCCCAACAATTACCTTGCGCATACTAACCTCCCCACGGTTCAGAGGCCGTGTGACGAGATTAGCGCAAAAAGCCGCGGCGGTGTCGCACACCGGGGATTCTACTTAGTCCGCAGCGCCGAGCAGCGATGGCAGCTTCGCGATGTTGCTGGCGATGCGGCGGGCCTCATCCTCGGTGAGCACCCCCGCAGTGCGCGCGTCTGGCGGGGTCTCGCGCGAGTAGACATATGCAAGCGACCGACCGTTCGCGTCGACCACCTTGAGCCCGCCGGGGATCTTCTCAACGGTCCATGGTGGTGGGAAGCGGCGCTCGGTCATCGATCTATTCTCGAAGTTGGGCTGCAAACTCATTTAGTGGGCACTCCGAGCCCAATGGTTAGGCAGATGGCCCCAACAGGACTGATGTCATTAGCCAAGCTTTGGTCAGGCCAATCGTCCATGATGGCTTTCCCTGCTTATTTCATGCCAGCACTGAGGAAGAAGCCCAGTCCTTCGGGGGAAGGTTAGTGGACTGGGATTCCCACGGGGATGGCCGCCGGCCGCTGCCGACGGACTTACATAGATAGAACCCGCGTGATGGAAATTTCCTGCGTTGACGCTGAGGCCTCTGAGCCAAGGGTTTCATGTCTCAAATACAAGAACGACTGAAGGGCGATGCCGCGCATGTTCGGGAACCATAAAATCCGATGGTATGTTTTGAGAAAGTAGCTGACCCGGACGGATTGCGTCCGACCGGCGACCAAACATTCGTCATGGCCGAAGGCGATCCGTCGATGGAGTGACCACCAAGGGTGATTTGGCCGATATAGAGACCATAGGACGGCTTTGCTGAGCGGACTGCTGTTGCACTCGTGGGTCAAACTTTGTGGGCATCGGAAGGACAGCTACCGCATCTCTTCGACGCAGCGAAGAACGGTCCGCCGCATCTTCCTTTTCGGATTGTAGGTGTACCGGCCAACCCGTGACCACGTCGGTGCTCGCGACGCAGTAAGGAGTTTCACAAATGGAATCGCGACTTTCCGGCGATTGCGCACTGGTGGCACTCGCCAGCCTCATCTTTCTGGCGACCCATTCGGGCGACGCCACGCTTGCCATGAGTGGAGAGCAGGCCTGCCCGGAATCTGATTCAGGAATTAGTCTGCCCACCGGTTTCTGCGCCACAGTCTTTGCCGACAAAGTTGGCCACGCGCGCCAGCTCGCCGCGTCGCCAGACGGTACCGTGTATGTCAACACCTGGAGTGGTGTCTATTACAACAACGACACGCCGCTCGCTGGAGGATTTTTAGTCGCTCTCAAGGACACCAAACACACGGGCCATGCGGATGTGAACACTCGGTTCGGTCAGACCGCTGCAGAGGGAGGTCACGGCGGTACGGGAATCGCGCTCTACAAGAGTTGGCTCTATGCCGAAATCAACGACCGCATCGTGCGTTATGAATTGAAGGACGGCGAAACGGTGCCAACAGCAAAGCCTGAAACGATCCTCGTTGGCATGCCTATTAACGGCGACCATCCGATGCATCCGTTCGCCATAGACGGCCAGGGCAATCTCTTTGTCTCTATGGGATCGGCCACGAATGCGTGTGAGGTGAAAAGCCGCATGCCGCATTCGCGCGGAAAGGACCCGTGTATCGAACTCGAAACACGAGGGGGCATCTGGCGTTACGACGCTAACAAGACGGATCAGATTTTCTCGTCGAAGGAACGCTTCGCCACAGGCATCAGAAACGCCGAAGGCTTAGACTTCGATACGTCCGGACGCTTTTACGCCACTCAACATGGTCGCGACCAATTGCATGAGGAGTGGCCAGAACTCTATACGGCGCAACAAGGATACGAGCTTCCCTCGGAAGAGGTAGTAATTGTCAAAAAGGGCGCCTCGTACGGCTGGCCGACGTGCTACTTTGACCCCGCGCAGAAGAGACTTGTGCTCGCCCCTGAGTATGGTGGGGATGGTGGCAAGAAGGTCGGTGACTGCGCCAACATGGAGCCACCTGTCGCGGCGTTTCCTGCCCACTGGGCGCCCAACGATCTCAAAATCTATAAGGCCTCGCAATTTCCCAAGGGATATAGCGGGGGTGCATTCATCGCCTTCCATGGCTCGTGGAACCGCGCACCCGGGCCCCAGGGCGGCTACAATGTCGTCTTCCAACCGCTGTCCGACGGCAAGCCGTCCGGCGACTATCTGGTCTTCGCCGACGGGTTTGCTGGCAAGCACAAAGATCCGGGTCGAGCCGCGCATCGTCCGTCAGGTCTTGCGATCGGACCCGATGGCGCGCTTTACATCACCGATGACAAGGCGGGCCGCATCTGGCGCGTCACGTATAATGGCGATCCGAACGCAACAGCGGTTGAGGGCGCCGCTACTCCTATGCTCGAAGCCCAGGATTCACCCAATGCTCTTCCACCTGAAGGCATTCACCCCGAGGCTGGAAGCCCATCGGAGAGTCTTCCGGTGCCACCAGGCGCAACGAGCGAGCAGGTTGCTCTCGGCATGAAAATCTTTCATGGCGAGGTCGGCGGGGCGACATGCGCCGGATGTCACGGTTCCGACGGTGGCGGAACGCCCGTAGGTGCTGATCTCAGTAGTGGAAGTTGGCTTTGGGGCGACGGGAAGTCTTGAGAGCATCACCAACGCCATCAAGAACGGAGTGCCCGAGCCAAAACAGCATCCCGGCGCCATGCCACCCTACGGTGGGGTTCCGCTTTCCGACAATGACCTCGATGCCGTGGCTGCGTACGTCTGGGCTATTGGGCACCAGAAAAAGCAGTAGGTGGCGCACCGGCCTTCGTTTTCGGGTCTGCAGAGTCGCGCTCCGCTGATCCGTCTCTAGTTCGGCGCCATGCCCTTTCCAGTCAGTTCTTTGATCGCTTTCTCGTTCTTTGACAGATGCGTCAATCCCATGCCACGTAGCACGTTCGGCGCCTTGGTGAATTGGACGTTGTCGTAACCGACAATCTCTATGCGGTTGCCCCACGGGTCGAGAAAGTCGAGAAACGGGCCGGGCAGCGGTTGGATTCCCGCATCGGCCAGCGCTTTGCGGACTGCATCCTTGTCGTCGACTACAAGTCCAAAATGGCGGCCCTCGTCAGCCGCTTGAGTACGGCCCTCCTGGAGTGCGAGGAATTGATCGCCCGATCGATGAAGGCCGAAGTGCCGCTCTTGCCCCGAAGTTTGAAATCAATCAATCGACCGTAGAATGCCAGAGCCTCTTCGATATCACCGACTTCAAGCGCTACGTGGTTGAAACCAACAGCGCGCGCTTTTCTTGCTTCAACCATGGCGCTCTCCTTTGGCTCAGCTAATGAGGACTGGCGCGGTGCCGATCCGTGCACGGTCGTTGATGAGACGTGTCGCAGCAGCATCCGCGCAGCGATCATCCTCGATCTTCGCGCAAACGCTGGCCAGTATGTCTGATCGATCCATCAACACTGCGTTTCTTGTAAGGGCTGCGCTTCCCCAGCTTTGGTTCAGCGGCCTCCCGCAACCCTAAAAAAAAGAGGCCTTAGAGGGCTTCTTCTTTTCCGACTTGAGAGCCCCAGGTTTTGCCCGGTGGTCAGCTTCGGCCGGTACTCAATCACTCCGATCGAATCCGGTGAGCCTTCGGACCCGTTCTCCGACCTGGTCGGCCTCGTGAATTCGGGTAGTGTCCGGTAACCCATTTTGCGGCTTTATTCTTCTTAAGACCTGCATCAGGGGCGTCGCGTCTTCGTCCGCCGCTCGACTTTCGGAGCAGGTAGCGTTCAAGAATGCGAAGCAATAAATCCCAGTGCGAGATTTTGCGTCACGCGAACGCCAGATGCCTCATTCTAGCCTATCTCGAATTTTCTCCAGTCCAGCGCGCGCGCAAGTGTCATCCAACTTGGCTCCTGGAGCGCCGCTCGCGCCAATTGCACCAATAGTTTCGTCGCCGAGCTTGATGACAACCCCGCCGCCAAAAAACAAGACATGCGGGAGCTTGGACAATGGCGCGATCTCACCTCTCCCGCGCTCCTCTAAAGCGATCGTATCGCTCTTGAACGAGACGCTGGTGTAGGCTTTATCGTGTGCACTATCGAGGGTGTGTATACCGGCGCCGTCGCCACGCAGCGTCACGATCGCCGCGCCGTCAGCATCGACAACAACGGCGGTTTCTAGGTACCCCTGCTTGGCGCAGACACCGATGGACTCGCTGGCTGCTTCCACGGCAAGCACCGCGGGAATACGATGTGTGTTCAAAACCTCTGCAGAAGCCATGGTGCTCCAACCAAAAAACTCGCGAGAACCAATGGCATTATAGGGGTGAGATGCATGGCTCCTCCTTGTGACTCCCTTATCACCACTTCTGGGGGTCGCCTTCGCCGCCGTCAAAGCGGGGCGCCAGATGTTCGATCCATCCACTAGCCTTGACGCCAGGGAAGAGAGGCCACCTTCCAGCCTCCGACGGAACCGCGATGTCTTTCATCGTTCAGCGGCCCTTCGAAACCGCCAGCGACGTTATGACAGGCCCGATAGCCCGCCTCCGCCATCGCCTTGGCCGCAGCCAAGCTCCGGCCTCCCGAACGGCAAATGAAGAAGAGATCGTCATCCAATCGAGCGCCAAGTGCCTTAAGCTCGACGGCGAGACGCCCCACGAAGTGTGGATCCACGGTCTGATCGGGAAAGGTCTGCCATTCGATGAGGACAGCCCGCTTGCCGATGGGTCCGAGATCGGGAATCCCGACATAGGTCCATTCCGCGCGCGTGCGGACGTCGATCAGCTGCGAGCCCGGACGCGAGGCTAGGCGTTGCCAAGTCACCTCGACATCAACGGCGTCGACCGCTTTATCGTCGTTCTGCATGGCTTCGCTGTCGCGGAGTGTCTGGTCACATTATGCCGAACTAGTTTTCAACAGTATCGGGCACATCTCGGGAATGCCCGATTTAGACCGCTTCGTGCCACGAACGTGCTCCCGCAAAGAACGCCTGACTGTTGGGCCGGGCTCTCGTTCAAGGGCCGGGTGTCGGCACCCGCGACGAGGCGTGGCGACGGTCGGTTAGACAGCGAGCGAGTGGTGCCTCTGCGCTTCGTTCGTGGTGAGACGCGGGACAGCTGGCAACTGCAGGACGGTCGCGTGCTGTCCTTCGCACAAGCGTGTCAGCAACACGATCTGACCATCAGGCAACTCGAGCGCATCATGATGGATGTTAGGTAGCTCCTTGTTGATCTGTCGAAATCGGGCCAATCTGTGCCCAAGTTGGCACCTTGAAGACCAAACACCACCAGTCTCGCACTGAACTTCCTTCTGGAAGGCAAGCTCGGTGCCGGGAAGTAGGCACACGGCCACGTTCCGCTCATCAAGCGAAGCGAAACCACCCGTAAATCCGTTGAATTTCTTCGTTACCAGCGTCTCGCCCATTTTGGCGGGCCGGGACGCGACGAGATCTAGGCTACAGTCACACATGGGAGGACTCCCAACTGCTACGAGATCGAACTGGTGTCCCCTGCCTTTCGAGATCGGATCAGATTAAAGTGGCCATCTCTTGTCCATCTCTTATCAACTTTTTGCCTCGGCCCGGCGAGCACCTAGAACATATTGAGGCCAGCTGTGCCTCCTCCGGCCAACGCCGGCGCCGCAATCAGCTGAACTTATCTATCCAATAAGTAAATGCGATTTGAGGCTATCGCACGAGCGGGTTATACGGCCGCTCGTGATGGACCCCCTCCATCACTTGTTCCTCCCCAAAGGAACGAAGAGGCCCCCTCTCCCCCCGTGCGGGGCCTCTTTTCTTGGGCCCCGGTCCCGCCCAATTCATTTCGCAGAGTGTCTAGCTCCCTGCATTGGGTGCAAGAGGTCGCTTTCCTAATTTCTACGGGGGTAGAGGGGGCGGCCTCTCACTTCAGCAGCATCGCTCCCGTGTGTCACGCGTGCCGCCATGGATTGGCAAATGACCTTGGCAGAAGGCATGACGTTCGGTGTTCTGATGCCTGTCGCCTTCTTTCTCGTGATGTATGGCGTGGTGCGGATCATCGAGCTTTTCGCCAGAGGCAGCCAGCTCGGTTAAATCTATCCCCATGTTCTCGCCCTTGCCGGGCCTGATCCTTGGCTATGCCGTAGCGCTCTTGGATCTTGCCTTCGAGCTGCTCACGGCGGCCGTCGTTCCGACTATTGGCTTGATTTTCCAACTGGAGGCTGCGCAAACGACGCCTCTCACGATGATGCCTGACCATCGGCTTCTCGCTCGGGCATTCACCTGAGCTTTGCACCGGCTTGTTTGGGTGTTCTTCGGAACGTTATCCGACCAATTGTGGCTTAGCTGCAAGTCCCGCTTCGAAAGTCTCTGGGCTGAGCGAAAGGGGATCATCGGCACGCCGCGACTTGCCTTCAAACAAAGCGCCCTGCTCAATGGCGAGACTCTGATGGATGAGGTCGCCTTCGACCTGGCACTTGGATTGAAGTGTCACCCGAAACGCTCGCACCGAGCCTTTAAGGCGCCCGCGGATCACCACGTCCTCGGCGACAACGCTACCTTCTAGCTGCGAACTCTCGCCGAGAACTAGTGAAGCGCACTGGATATCGCCGTGAATCTGACCATCCAGATGAATCTCGCCCTTCGAGGTCACATTCCCGGTTATTACCAGGTCCTCGCCAATGTTTGAGAGCGAGCGACTCGTATCCCCTGCATGCTCGGTCTGTTTCCACATTGCCGGCATACGCTAACTACTCCTTTAAGGCCACGACCCAGAAGCTCCTCCAGAGCCATACTAGTCCGATGCGCGACGGGGTCTACACCGGCCACCTCAAGACAAGCCAAGAGTGCTGTCGGAGAGGCTGTGGATTGTGTGGAAAACCTCAAAGGCGCCCCAATCAATATGATCACGCCGCACTAATTCTGCTCGGTGACGGTGCTGATCCCTCGCTCGTCACCGGTTCCGTCCCGCCTAAGGGAACCTGAAGAAGCCTCGCCCCCAAGCGGGGCTTCTTCCTCTTGTGTCTCAGGCACTTTCCGACGGCATCGGCAATGCGAAAGCGAATGAGTTTTAGGGGTGAGCGTGTTCTAGGCTCGCAGGGACACTCAGAGAGGGCCGAAGCCTATGAGAAGGCGGCTGGGGACCCGAGACTGACGCATGAAAAACGACAAGAGTATTTAGAGAAGGCGAGAGGTGCGGGCGAGGATGCAAAAATCCTGGAGGGTTCGTTGTTGAGGCGCCGTGCTCGAAAAGGTAAGGGGGCGGCACGGGCCATCCCTTGAGTTAATGTTTCGGCGCGGCGTCATCGGTAGCTCACACAAACCACCCCAACTCACGCGCCTTGTCGTTGGCGGCTATTGAAGCCGGTTCGAGAAACTCTCCAAGCTCAATCGAGGCATCGGGATCGTTGGTCCAGTTAGGCTTCGCAATGAGATGTGACGTGCCTGCAGGTTTGAAATACGTCACCATGAAGTTCGTGCCAGGAAGGGTGATGATGATGTCGCCGTCGCGCACTTCAACGTTTAGGTCCTCGATTTCCACCATCCGCGCATACTAGCGAAATTGGCCGTTGGCAGGGCCTGCTGGCAGGTCGGACTTCTGCTCTGCTCAAGGCCGAGGGACGTGCTTCTCTCTCCCATGACAATTACCTCGTCATCGCCAATGACGCCGAGGTCAACGTCCTCCTCTGGCAGGATGGCGATTGCCCGACGTCCAATGTAGACGAGGACTTGGTGCCTTTTTTGAACTGCCAGTCGTGCCCACCGCTTCAATTGCCCGTAGTAGGGTTCTGCCTTCCACGCGTTAGGCCGACTTGGATCGACGTGAGCTGCCAGCCTTTTACCGTCCAGCTCGCGGTGCAGCCATCGCATCCACGCCCAGGAACGATTGCCTCAGGAATCCTCACACCCTGCCTCTCGGACAATGAGGATCGAGCGGAGCATTGCGTGCAATCCGACGTGCCTCGTCCTCGGTGAGATCATAAATACTGAATCTCCTGCAGCTACTTGGCTGATAAATATTCATTTCATGCAAGTCAGTTCATTCCTCTAACATTTTCACACCAATGGTCTGAGAGAGAAGTGTTGAGATGGAAATTGCCCGAGCTTGGCCAGACTGCCACGTCTACCAAAAGGTGGCGACGTCTGCAGAGATTAGACATCCTCGAAGAATCGTCTGCATGGTCCCTACTGGCGAGGATGGTGACGTCACACCGGCAACGGAAAAAGCAGTAGCCCTTCTTTTGCAAGAGGCTGCTGTCACGGATGACGATTTGGTGGTGCGTATCGCCTGGTACGATGATGCTACTGGCCGGCCCAGGATCAGCATTGCCCCCTGGTTAGAGTAGGCGGGCCAGATCCACAAAGACTCTTTCGTTTGGGTAAGAAGCTGCCGGCTTAAATAGGTCTCGCGTTTTCCCCGACCCAAAAGCGAAGGGGCCGGCTTTTGACCGACCCCTTGTATGTGGCGGCGATAATCTCCCCAGGGAGATGGACCCTTTGGGGAAAGGCCTTGTCTAGAAGAAGATCACGCCACCGAGCATGAACATGTCGAGGTCGTCGTATTTCCCCTTGAACTTCGTTCCCAATGACGGGCAAGCATTCGGGTTGCTGCACTCGCCCAAGCTGACTGCATTGAGGTCAAGATTGAGGTGCTGCCAATTAAACCAGACATGCATGGCCGCGGAGTCGATCTCCTGCATGATACCGGCGCCGTAGCGGTTGACGGTCGAGCCAGTAACTTCTGCCAGCGCCACGTTGGGGAAACTCTTGACACCCTCTAGGTTGGACGTCCCTCCAGTAGCGATTGCGGCCAAACAGCCTTCGCTGAAAACTGCGCCAGGCTGGCCGCAGAACTGGTTGAACATATTCTCGTACTGACCGCCTTCACCCCAGATCACCGTGGCGCCGAGAGGCGTCCAGGTCCGTTTGATACCGGCCTTGACGAACCAGACGTCCGTCGTGTTCGCAGCAGAATTGACAAACCTGTCGGTGTTGACATTGAGCACCTTCCACTGCGTGCCGTTGTTATCCTCCTGCTGCCACAGGCCATAAGCCCACAGACCGGAAGGAACGTGCATGATCGAGGCGCCCACCTGCCACACATCCGCATCGCGGCGGAAGCCCTGGAATGGTGCGCCACCGCCACCTTGCAGCAGCAAGTTGCCGCAAGAGCCGGAACCCGTGCAGCCCTCGTCGGTGATGTTGCTGAAACCGAAGGCAGCCGCGACCTTGATGCTGTTCCAATCGGCGGCGTAATGCACCGCGATGTCCTTCACGTCATCCTCATAGACACCGCCCGAAACGCTGAAGCCGCCAAAGGTCGGGCTGTCGTAACGGACACCGTTCTCAGGATAGCCGTTGCAGTCCGCCCCGATGCCGCCGCCCGCCGATAGGCAGTTCACGACATTGCCCCAGGTGAAGTCGCCGCCTAGGGTACTTGCCATGTCAGTAGAGTTCCTCGCGCCTTTGGGCCGGACGAAGAAGAACGACCCGTCGAACAGCACCGCGTTCGATTCGATGATGGTGCCGGAGAGATCAGGCAGCAGCGCCACGTTGTCCGTGGCCTGGGACAGTTGGCCCCAGTTCACCGTGCCCCATCTGTCGCTCTTGATCCACATATAGGAGAGCAGCGCGCTGGTGTTGCCCAGAATGTCCAGGTTCGTGCCCAGCTTGTTGTTGGCCGAGTTATCGTTGAACTGATTATCGTCGCCAACCGCGTTGCCGCCGCGAACCTCGACCGTCAGGTTGTAACCACCGGTCCAACCGGGAGCGATCGTCGCTTGGCCCGAAATCGTAAAGTGGCTCGACAGCGTCGTGTGCTTGTCACCCACGTAGAAGTTTTGCTCGTGGCCGTCGTCCCACCAGGCGCCGTATTTGACCACCCAACCCGATAGGGTCACCGAGACCTTCTTGTTGCCCTTGCGGACCGTCGTCGCCTCGAGCTCGGCTACCCGCTCCTCGAGATCGGCGCAGCAATCGCCACCAAGATCCGCAGCTTTGGCGGGGTGAGCGCTCATGGCGAAACCGCCGAGCGTCATGCCAAGTCCGGCTGCGATGGCAATGCGGCTGGATGTTTTTGTCAGTCCCCCAGACATGCCTGTCCCCCTTGAAGTACAACTCTTCCTAAATCGCAGCCTATTTTTTATGCATAACGCACCACAGGCATTTGATGGAGAGGATTTCAACCATTCCGTATAGATTTGGAAAACTCTGTGACATTTTTGCAAAACGGAGAGAGCCGAAACCGTTTCTACTCCGGCAAGCTAAAGGGGGTGTCGACAGAGAAAGCCCCGCCCCACGGGGGTTTGAGGGGGCCTAGGTTTGTTACCACCTTGGGAAAGCGGGAACTCGCTAAAGCGGTAAGTGCTTGAAAAAACTGGTGATCCCGGAAGGATTCGAACCTTCAACCCTCTGCTTAGAAGGCAGATGCTCTATCCCTTGAGCTACGGGACCACTTGCGCTGCACTTCGGTCGGATACAGGCCCTAGTGAGTCCAGCGGTCCATGCGCCCGAACTTGAAGTTCTCCGCATAGGACTTGGCTCTCAGCTCGGTCCTTTGCGGCTCGTCGACACGGAAAGGTATGCCTTGCCGGGTGGCGAATGCAATGGCCTCTTCCTTGTTGGCAAAGCTCATGCGCACCTGGCTACGCGTGTCGCTCGAGCTCGTCCAGCCCATCAGCGGTTCGATGCGCAAAGGTCGCTCCGGCTCGTATTCGAGCACCCATCGGCGCGTCGCCGCCAGGCCTTGCTGCATGGCGGTCTTTGCGGGCTTGTAGATGCGGGCGGCCATCAAACCTTCCTTCGCGAGGCCGAAACGGCGATTGGTCGGGGCAGCAAGATTCGAACTTGCGACCCCCTGCTCCCAAAGCAGGTGCGCTACCAGACTGCGCTATGCCCCGACATGCCGCCGGCCGACGAGCCCGCGACGAACAATCTACAGCCCTTACATAGTTTGTTCGGGGGCGGCAAGGTAGGGCCGAAGCTCTAACGAAAGAGCTAATGGGCGGCGTTCGCACCGAGCCCCGGATAAACCACCTTGTCCCCTGCTTTCAGCCCGATTGCGTCGGCGGCGCCGGCATTCAGCTCCAGAACTGCTTGCACCTCGCCGTCCGAGGGAATCGGGGTTGTCGAGAAGGGCTCGGTGCGGGTCTCGATGCGGTGCACGTGGCCCCAGGCGTCGATGAACACCATGTCGAGGGGGATCAGCGTGTTCTTCATCCACATGGAGATGGGCTGCGGCTCGGTATAGAGGAACAGCATGCCGCCGTCTTGCGGCAAAGAGCGGCGGAACATGAGGCCCCGCTGCCGCTCCGCCTCGGTCGTGGCCACCTCGATGCTGAAGCTGTGGGGACCGGATGCGGTTTCAACCACGAGCGTGCCCCTGCTCAAGGCGATGCAGGGGTCGAGGCGCGCAAAGATGGCGAACCCAAACCAAGCGACGGCCGCAACGCGGCCGAGCCGGAGGAGGTTCGTTGATGTCAGTGAGAGGAAGGGCCGCTCGCGCCGTCGGGCTTGAGCTCTGCCGCCATCAGCCCTTTCGGGCCCCGACCATAGCGCACGAGCACGGTCTGGCCCGGCCGAAGCTCGGTGAAGCCATAGCGCCGCAGCGTCTCCATATGCACGAAGATGTCGAGGGTCTGCGGGCCGCGGGTGAGAAAGCCGAATCCGCGCAGCCGATTGAACCACTTCACCAAAGCGCGTTCCCAGTCGCTCTCCGGCACCACCGCGACGTGGGTGCGCTGGGGCAATTGCGACGGATGCACCGCCGTCGAATCGTCCATCGCGCGGATGCGGAAAGCCTGAAGTCCCTTCTGCCGCCGCAAGACTTCGCAGACGACGCGCGCACCCTCGTAGGCTGTCTGGAATCCGTCCCGCCTGAGACACGTTACATGCAAGAGAACGTCGGGAAGGTCGTCGTCCGGAACAATGAACCCATAACCTTTGGACGCGTCGAACCACTTGATCGATCCTGAGACCTCAAAAACATCAACTGTGGCTTCTTCGTCCCGCTGGCTAAGGCCCTCATCTAGATATGGCGGTTCTTTCGCCCCCATCGCCGCATTCCCCCGCTTCACTTTCAAGCCAGCCGATGCGACGCCCAGACAAATCGGCCGGAATACACTCGGTTGCGAACATAGCATCGCCGCTTAACGAGGCCAGAGGAAATTTCCGCACGCGCATTCCTCATCCACAGGTCGGCCCGTACTTGCCGCGCTTCGCGATAACTCACGCGCAAGCAACTGATTGGCAAGCAAATATTCCCTGACACCGGGATTGGCGCGAACTTTCCGCTGTGTCATGCTTCGCATGCGACGGAAACCCGCAAGCGTCTCTAGCGTCGAGTGAAAATTCACTTCCTCTTGCGCTTGGCGCCGCCGCGCAACAGACTGTGGGCGTGCGGCAACAATGGCGATTAAATCGACAGTGCAAGTACCGATGACCGCGCTTGTCACCGGCTTGTCACGGCGTGTGTCGCTGTGGTTCAAGGTGCCAGGGCCCCCGAGGAGTGAGGTAGGTCATGAAATTTCTGCACACCATGCTGCGCATTTCCGACATCGACCAATCGCTCGACTTTTATGTGAACAAGCTTGGGTTGAAGGAGATCCAGCGCATGGAGAACGGCCAAGGCCGCTACACGCTGATCTTCCTGGCCGCGCCGGGCGATGAGGACGCACAGGTCGAACTCACCTACAATTGGGACCCGGAGGTCTATGGCGAAGGGCGTAATTTTGGCCACCTCGCCTATCGGGTGGACGACATCTACGCGACGTGCGAGCGTCTGGTGAAAAGCGGCATCACCATCAACCGGCCGCCGCGGGACGGCTACATGGCGTTTATCCGCTCGCCCGACAATGTGTCCATAGAACTATTGCAGAAGGGCAAGCCCCTGCCCAAGCAGGAGCCTTGGGCGTCGATGCCCAATACGGGGAAATGGTAGGCTGGCCATGCGCTGAAGGGCGAGACCACATCCATAAGAGTGGTACCCCTTAGGAGAATTGCCTATAGGCTGGACGTTTCATCCTCGACCGGTTGCCGGCTAACCGCGTTTAGCCCGCCCAGGAGTTTCTGACGCCGTCTCAAAGGCCGTTTTATATTGGATCGATATTGGACACTTAACGCTACGCGATATCTAAGCCATATCCGTTGCAAAAACTTCGACCCAAGTGACGGGGGAAGTGTGCCTGCCAGAAGGGCGACCGAAGCAAAAGACACAATTTGGACGCCTCGGCAGGCTGAGAGGTGGGTGCCTTTCAGTCGGAAGGCGGAAGGTGAATGAGCAAGATGACGAAAGCACGGAAACCGGAAAAGGGCCTCACCATCAGTCGAGCGAGGATCGTGGTGAACCAGTGGCTTCTCCAGATGGCGCAGCCCCAGATCAGCACGAAGCTGAGCCACGAGGACTTCGGCAGGGAGCTACGGAAGTTGATAGCACCATGGCGGCCCGACGTCGGCTTCCCGAGCCCGGATGATGCAACGGCATACGTTCGCGCTATTGCCGCGGCAGCTTGTCTGAACATCCCGTGCAACGCCAAGACCGAGCGCGACAACACGCCAAGGGAGACCCCGCCCTCCATCGCGGAGCACGCCAAGCGACAGCGGGAGTTGGTAGCGGAGTGGAATGCGTTGCAGGCGAGGAAGCGTGAGGCTGAGCGCAAGCGAGTGTTCAAGAAGATCGCCAAGGCTGACCGCGACATGGCGGAGCGTATGGCGGCTCGCCGCGCAGCGCGCGCACGTCACGCTGGTCGCGGGCCTTTCTAGCCTCCTGTCGCTAGCGGGGGACATGGGCGCGCCGCGGAGACGCTTCGCCCGTCGCCGCTTAGTGCACGTGTTCGCCGCGTGCGGGTGGGACAACAGACCTAGCCGAGTTTGGTGTATCTTCCTTGGATGAGGATTGGGACCGGTCTCGCTTTTCTCCTCGCGGCTGTTACCGGCTCCGCTACTGCAGCGCGGCTAGCGGAACCTTCGCTCCACGGCAGGTCAAGCACGCACACTCGCGCTGTCGCAGTGAGAGAGCGCGAGTGGATGCCGGTTCAGCTTCCGCCTGTAAGCACGCCCGCCGTGGCGGTAGGAGCGCTCGCACTCGGCGCCTTGGCGGTGGGGGCATTAGCGATCGGCGCTCTGGCAGTTGGTCGGCTGGACATCAGGCAGGCGCGGTTGCGCAAGGTCGAGATCGATGATCTCACGGTAGGCCGTCTCCGCGTCATCTCACCCAAGAGCTTCGGGCAGCGCTGACCGAACTTGCCGATGGTCGCTGAGTTGTATGATGGCCCCGCAGTTGGGGCAGTCGTAAAGATCGGTATCTCCAAACCCCTTTCCAACCATGTCGCAAGGGCACAAGGGAACGGGGAGAAAGCCTTTTGCTGGCCTGATCCGTTTCGTTTCTCCCAACGTCCTTCATGGCCATATAGTCGGGCGGAGGTAGTTGACCGCGCTATATAAGGCCCAGCCCGTTAAGGCGCCCCAGGTTCTGAGGGCCGCTCAGCGGCCCCTTGATAGGGACAAATATTGGACACTTCGTCCAGCGCGTGACCTAACTCAATGAATGCACTGGTACCCCCTAGGAGAATTGAACTCCTGTTTTCAGGTTGAAAACCTGACGTCCTAACCATTAGACGAAGGGGGCGCGTGGCCTCCCGGTCATATAGAAAGCTTTGTGGATTCTCGCAAGAAACCCGTTAGCGACGGGACGCTTGGTGGAAGAGGTCTTAGCGCACGGCGGGGCGCGGGTCGGCCGCATCCTCGATAATGAGCTCGATGCTCTCGCGCCCATTCCAGGTCGCGCGCCGCATATGGCCCACCACGTGCAGCGGCAGCCCTTCCGACTGCAAGAGCAGCTTGGCAAGCGGCGTGTCGCCCACGCGGAACGCGCAGGCCTCCAGCCGCCCACCGTCCGACGCTTGCAGGGTGCAACGGATGTGTGCCTCCTTGAGGAGGCGGACGCGGGAGAGCCGATGGGCCGGGAAGACGAAGCGCGATTCCGGATGACTTGGTCCGTAGGGCCCCGCTCGCTCCAAGAGCTCGATCAGCTCCAGGCTTGCGCCGCCCGCCGACAATGCGCCGTCCAGCGCAAGCGTGCGGTTCGCGGATGCGGCCGCGACGGTGGGAGCAAGGCGCTCGGCCATGAAGGCGAAGAGACGGTCCTGCATGCGCCGCTCGAGCTTGAAGCCCGCGGCCATGGCGTGACCGCCGCCTTTGATGAGCAAGCCCGCATGCACGGCATTCCTCACCGTCTCGCCGAGATCCACCGACGCGATGGATCGGGCCGAGCCCGTGCCCTGACCATCGGGCTCCCAAGCGATGACGAGACTGGGACGATGAAATCGCTCGGCGACCCGACCGGCGATGAGTTCCACGAGCCCCTTATGCCAGCCGTCGGTGCCGACAAGGATCAGCGGGCTTGCCGGGTCGGCGGCGAGGATGGCATCCGAGAGGGCGAAGGCTTCCTCCAGCATGCGCTCCTCGATCGCTCTGCGCTCGGTATTGAGCGCGTGGAGCCGGGCTGCGAGATCTCGCGCCTCGAGGTCGTCGTCGGTGGCGAGCAATTTTGCACCGAGGCCCGACGCGCCGACCCTGCCGCCGGCATTGATGTAGGGGCCGAGAATGAAGCCGAGCGTGTAGGAGGTGGGTGCGCGGTCGAGGCGCGCGATGTCGGCAAGCGCGCGCAAGCCCGTATTGTGCCTGAGGCGCAAGACTTTGAGACCCTTGGCAACGAAAGCGCGGTTGGCACCCTTGAGCGGCACTACGTCGCAAACCGTCGCAAGCGCCACGAGATCGAGCAGCTGCAGCAGGTCGGGCTCCGGACGGTCCCGGTAGAAGCCGTCGCTGCGAAGCACCCGCGTGGTGGCCACCAAGAATAGAAAGACGACGCCCGCAGCGGCGAGATGGCCTTGGCCCGAGAGATCGTCCTGACGATTGGGGTTCAAAACTGCGTAGGCCGGGGGCAACGCCTCGTCCGCCTGGTGGTGGTCGATGACAATGACCTCGGCGCCGGCGGAATTGGCCGCAGCGACGGCCGCCTCCGCTGCCGTGCCGCAATCGACGATCAGGATGAGCGCGGCCCCTTCCCCCGCGAGCCCCGCGAGCGCGGCAGGGGTCGGTCCATAGCCTTCGGTGAGCCGGTCGGGGATGTAGGTCGTGCAGCCGAGCGCATGCGCGCGCAGGAAGCGTTCGATCAGCGCTACCGAGGCGGCGCCATCGACGTCGTAGTCGCCGAAGACCGCCATAGGCTCCTTGTCGCGGATCGCCCTCGCAAAGCGCTCCGCCGCCTTTTGCATGTCCTGCAAGCTCGCTGGTTCAGGCAGGAGGTCGCGGATGGATGGCTCGAGAAAAAGGGGGAGCGATTGGATCTCGGCACCCCGCGCGGCCAGCACACGGCCGAGCAGCTCGGGGAGTCCATATGCTTGGGCAATGGCCGACGCAACGGGGGCGCGGTGAGGTTCAAGCCGCTCGACCCAACGCAAGCCACGCGCGGAAGCTTCGACGCTGAGAAATGCCGGCGAAGCCGCAACCAGAGCTGGTTCACGTCTGAGGATCGCCGTCACGCCAGAGCACCTGCACACTTGAGAGAAGTTCGAGCAGCAAGCCTAACTGATTCGGGCAGGTGGCAGGCAGCCTTCTCGGCTTTCGAACTTGCTCGCGTCGTGCTGCGCGGTCCTGATCCAGCGCACGGTGCGGGTCGCGGCGCGCATCACGACGGTGTGGGTAAAGATCGCGTCCGGGGTGAACCGAACCCCCTCGAGCAGCGATCCGTCGGTGACACCGGTAGCGGCAAAGCACACGTCCCCGGATGCCATGTCGTGCATGGTGTATTTGCGGTTGAGATCGTTGATGGCGGTGGCGCGGACACGCTCCCGCTGCTGCTCGTTGGGCGTCACCAGGCGCCCCTGCATCTGGCCGCCGATGCAGGCAAGGGCAGCCGCCGCGAGCACGCCTTCCGGCGCGCCGCCCACGCCCATATAGATGTCGATGCCGGTGTCTTGCGGCTCGGTGGTGTGAATAACGCCGGCGATGTCGCCATCGCCGATGAGCCGGACCGCGGCGCCCGCAGCCCTCACGTCCTCGATCAGCTTGCCATGGCGCGGCCGGTCGAGAATGCAGGCGGTAATTTCGCTCACCTTCACGCCTTTAGCCTTGGCGAGGCGCTTGAGATTGTCGGCGGCCGGCGCGTCGAGATCGACAAGGCCGTCCTCATACCCCGGCCCGATGGCGATCTTGTCCATATAGCTGACCGGCACCTTCAAGAGACTGCCGCGCTCGGCGATAGCCACGACCGCTATCGCATTGGGGAGCGCCTTGGCGCAGAGGGTCGCGCCTTCTAAGGGATCGATGGCGATATCGACCTCTGGCCCGGTCTTGGAGCCGCAGCCGATCGTCTCGCCTATATAGAGGACCGAGGTTTCGCCTTCCTCGCCCTCGCCTACGACCACAACGCCCTGCATTGGCAATTGCGCGAGCTCGCGATACATTGCGCTCACGGCGGCCTGGTCGGCGGCGGCCTCATCGCCCCGGCCGCGCAGCCGAGCTGCGGCGGTCGCCGTCGCCTCGGTCACCCGGATGATCTCAAGGGCGAGTGTGTGGTCTAGTCCGATCTTGGCCGAAGCTTTAGCCACCTCGGATCCTCTCCCCTGTCGCGCTGGTATGCATCCAGGCAAAGGCTTCTACACCTGCTTATCACAGTTTTTCTATGCGGATCATCTGGGGCTTGGCGTCCACATGGGCATCGCGCTCGATGGCTGCGAGCGCCTTCCTGATGGCAGCCTCGGTCGTCTCGTGGGTGATCATGACGACGGCGGCGGGTGAGCCCGTGTCCTGGCGCTTGAAGCCCGGCAGCTCAGCCCGCTTGCGGCGCTGCACGATGCTCTCGATGGAGATGCCCTGCTCGGCCATGCGGGTGGCAATCGCGGCAAAGGCGCCCGGGCGGTCATAGACCGAGAGTCGGATGTAGTAGCCGCCTTCATGGGCGCGCATTTGCGCCTTGCGGTAAGGCTTCAGGTCCTTCGCGGGGGTGATGAAAGGCGGCAGGATGTGGCCGCGGGCGATGTCGACGAGATCGCTCACCACCGAGGAAGCAGAGGCGCTTGCGCCCGCACCGACCCCGATCAGCATCACCTCGCCCACGAAATCCCCATCGATGGCGACGCAGTTGGAGACGCCGTCCACCTCGGCAATGGCCCGGTGCTTCGGCACCATGGTTGGATGCACGCGCTGCTCGATGCCGCTATCGGTGCGGAGCGCCACGCCCAGCAGCTTGATGCGATAACCGAGATCATCGGCGGACTCAATATCGGCCGGCGTGATAGTCTCGATGCCCTCAACATAGATCGACTCGAAGCTGGTGCGGGTGCCGAAGGCAAGCGTGGTTAGCAGCGCAAGCTTGTGCGCAGTGTCGAAGCCGCCCACATCGAAGGAGGGATCGGCCTCGGCGTAACCTTGGCTTTGCGCTTCTTTCAGCGCAGTGGCAAAGGACGTGCCCTCTTGCTGCATGAGCGTGAGGATGTAGTTGCAGGTGCCGTTGAGGATGCCGTAGACGCGGTTGATCTCGTCGCCTTGCAGGCTCTCCCGCATCACCTTCACCACGGGAATGCCGCCGGCCACGGCTGCCTCGAAGCTGAGCGCCACACCATGCTTCTCGGCAAGCGCAGCGAGGCTCGGGCCGTGATGGGCAAGGAGAGCCTTGTTAGCGGTGACCACGCTTTTGCCGGCCTTGAGCGCAGCTTCGATCAATTCCTTGGCCGCGCCGCTCTCGCCTCCGATCAATTCGACGAAGGTGTTGATCGCAGGGTCGCGGGCCAGCGCGACCGGATCCTCGACAAAGCGGAAACGCGAAACATCTGCCGCGCGCCGCCTTTTCTGGTCGCGGGCCGACACTGCGACCACCTCGATGGGCCTGCCGGCGCGGTCGGCAAGAGAGCCGCCGCGGGCTTGCAGCATCTGCAAGACCCCGCACCCGACCGTGCCGAGTCCGGCTAGCCCGAGTTTCAGAGCATCCGCCATTTCGAGAGATTAGGCTTTCCCTTTCGCCTTCGACGCAATGGGAATGACGTTGTGCAGCGTGTTGGCCGATTCAGAAAGGAATTTCCGGATGTTGCGTGCAGCCTGACGGGTGCGCTGCTCGTTTTCAACCAGAGCGATACGCACATATCCCTCGCCATATTCGCCGAAGCCCACGCCGGGCGAAACCGCGACCCCGGCCCGCTCCAAGAGAAGCTTAGAGAATTCGAGCGAGCCCAGATGGGCGAACATATCGGGGATCGGAGCCCAGGCGAACATCGTCGCGGGCGGCGACGGGATCATCCACCCGGCCTTGGCGAGCGCGTCGACGAGGCAGTCCCGGCGGTGGCGATAGATGCCCCGAATCTCGTCGATGCAGTCCTGCGGACCGTTGAGCGCTGCGGTGGCCGCCACCTGGATGGGCGTGAAGGCGCCATAGTCGAGATAGGACTTCACCCGCGTGAGCGCTTCGATCAGCCGCTCGTTGCCGACAGCAAAACCCATGCGCCAGCCGGGCATGGCGTAGGTCTTGGAAAGCGTGGTGAACTCCACGGCGATGTCGATCGCGCCCGGAACCTCAAGAATCGAAGGGGGCGGCTCACCCTCGAAATAAATTTCCGCATAAGCGAGATCGGAGAGCACGATCAGGTCGTGACGCTTGGCGAAGGCCACGACCTCTCGATAGAAGCCGAGGTCGGCGACGACCGCGGTGGGATTGGCGGGATAGTTGAGCACGAGCGCGGAAGGTTTCGGCACCGAATGCTTCACCGCCTTGTCCAGCGAGGACATGAAGGCGGAATCGGTGCGCGCCGGCAGATGGCGAATGACGCCCCCGGACATAATGAAACCGAACTCATGGATCGGGTAGGTCGGGTTCGGCACTAGGATCACGTCACCCGGCGCGGTGATGGCCTGCGCCATATTGGCGAAGCCTTCCTTGGAGCCGAGGGTGGTCACGACCTGCGCTTCCGGATCGAGCTTGACGCCGAAACGGCGCGCGTAATAGGCGGCCTGAGCGCGGCGCAAGCCTTGGATGCCGCGCGAGGCGGAATAGCGGTTGGTTCGCGGGTTCTGCACCGTCTCGACCAACTTCGCCACGATATGCTCGGGCGTCGGCATGTCTGGATTGCCCATGCCGAAATCGATTATGTCCTCGCCGCGCGCACGGGCCTGCGCCTTGAGCTTGTTCACCTGCTCGAAGACGTAAGGAGGAAGCCGCTTGATCCTGTGAAAATCACTTTGCACGATACGCGTCCCTTTATCCTGGCGGACCTTCGTCCCCCCAGGTAAGCCCGCAGTTGAACCATAGACATAAGGCTGCGGGCAAGATGGCGGCGGCCCATGGAAAGACGAATTAGCGCTAGTTTTGCGCTGGGGCGGGCTTAGCGACCGAGCTGGTCACGTCTTGTTGCGTCGTCCCGTCCTTGTGCTTGACGTCGCTCTGCATCTCGGTGATGGCGGCTGCTTGTTGGTCCTTGGTCAGCGTCTTGTCGTAGCTCTTCATGAGGTCGGTGAACTTGCCGACCGGGCCCTGCGATTGCGCGCAGCCGCTTGCGCCCAAGGGCAGCGAGGCGATGAGAAGCAACGAAGCAAGTCTGGGCAGAAGGCGAAGCATCTGGCAAATGGCAGTTGGTGGTCCTTGTTTCCCGGCGATTGGCATCGTCGGCCCCTTGCTATATTGCATAGCACAATAGACTTTAGAACAAAAGCGACCGGGGAAATGCGCCGTACCGCCGTTGTGGCGTGAGAAAGGTTAATCGAGGGTAAGGGCTAAGAGCGGGGACCTGAATGCAAAAGATCAATAAAGCTACGCAAGGGAGCAACAAAGCAGCGGCTGATACCAAGTCCGAGGATCGGGAAGGTGGCCAAATCGATACCTTCACGCGCAACATGGTGCGGCTTTTCGATGAGGGCACCAAGGTGCTCGGGTCCTTGGCTGAGCGCGGCAACGGCGCGGGCCCTTATAGCGTCGCGGCCGAGGCCGGCGAGGCCGCTAAATCCTTGGGCGAGATCGCCCGCCATTGGGTGAGCGATCCAGGCAAGCTTGCAGCCGCGCAAAATGAGCTGTTCAGCGGCTATGCCGAGTTGTGGAGCCGTTCCTTCCGCCGCCTCCTCGGCGAGGAGGTGAAGCCCGTGATCGAGCCAGAGCCCGGCGACAATCGCTTCAAGGATCCCGACTGGTCGAACGGCCAGTTTTTCGACTTCTGGAAGCAGGCTTATCTCATCACCGCCCGCTGGGCGGAGGACGTGACGCGCAAGACCGAGGGCGTTGACGACAAGACGCGTAAGCGGGCGCTGTTCTATCTGGAACAGATGCTGGCCGCGCTTTCCCCCTCGAACTTCGCGCTGACCAATCCCGAGGTGCTCCGCACGACGTTTGCGACCAACGCCGCCAACCTCGTTCAGGGCATGGCCCATCTTGCCCACGACCTCGAGCATTCGAAAGATCTGCTGCGCATCAGCCAGACCGACTTGTCGGCCTTCGAGGTCGGCAAGAACCTCGCGGTCACCCCCGGAAAAGTCGTATTTCAGAACGACCTCATCCAGCTCATCCAATACAGCCCGAGCACGGCCGAAACTTATGAGCGACCGCTGCTCGTCGTGCCGCCTTGGATCAACAAGTTCTACATCCTCGATCTCGTACCGGAGAAGAGCTTCATCAAATGGGCGGTCGACCAAGGCTTCACCGTGTTCGTGATCTCCTGGGTGAACCCCGATGCACGGCTCGCCGAGAAGACCTTCGAGGACTATATGCGCGAAGGTATTCTGGCGGCTCTCGATGCGGTCAACCGGCAGACCGGGATGCGGCAGGTCAACGCGCTCGGCTATTGCGTTGGAGGCACCCTGCTCTCCGCGACGCTCGGCTATATGGCGGCCAGGAGCGACGACCGCATCTCCTCAGCGAGCTTCCTCGCCGCGCAGGTCGATTTCAGCGAGGCCGGCGATCTGCTCGTCTTCATCGATGACACCCAGCTCAAGGCGCTCGAGGAAATGATGGCTGAGCGTGGTTTCCTCGACGGTTCGCGCATGGCGGCGGTGTTCAACATGCTGCGCCCGCGCGACCTGATCTGGCCTTACGTCGTCAACAACTATCTGCTCGGCAAGAAGCCGTTCCCCTTCGACCTACTCTACTGGAACGCCGATTCGACTAGATTGCCCGCCGCCAACCATGCGTTCTACCTGCGTGAGTTCTACCACCTCAACCGCTTAAGCAAGGGCGAGATGCAGCTCGGCGGCGAGCGCCTCGATCTCAGCCGCGTCACGATCCCGATCTATGAGCTCGCCACCAAAGAGGACCACATCGCGCCGGCCCCCTCGGTGTTCTTGGGCTCGCGGTTGTTCGGTGGGCCGGTCCGCTTCGTCATGGCTGGCTCCGGCCATATCGCAGGCGTGGTCAATCCCCCGGTCAGGAAGAAATATCAATTCTGGTTCGGTGGCCCGGCAGGCACGCTCGCCGATTGGATGGCAAGTGCCACTGAGGT
Organism: uncultured Alphaproteobacteria bacterium; assembly: GCA_963846875.1. GTDB lineage: Bacteria > Pseudomonadota > Alphaproteobacteria > Rhizobiales > Methyloligellaceae > Methyloceanibacter. Next base: position 12,680 of record CAWJXT010000019.1, on the reverse strand, counting down.
GGCGGGCTCGTGGTGGCCCGACTGGGCGGCCTGGCTTCAGGGGCAATCGGGCGCCAAGATCCCGGCGCGCGATCCGTCGCAAGGTCCGCTGCCGCCCATCGAAGACGCCCCCGGGTCTTATGTCAGGAGCCGGACATAGCGCGGGCGTTTTAAGGAAACAGGGGCAGCTGCTCGAGGCTGAGCGTCTCCTCGAAGTCATACATCAGGTTGAAGTTCTGGAGCGCCTGGCCGGCGGAGCCCTTTACCAGATTGTCGATGGCCGAGATGACGATGGCGCGGCCAGCCAAGCGATCGGCAAAGACGCCGATATGGCAGAAGTTCGAGCCGCGCACATGCTGGGTCGCCGGGATCATCCCCTTCTCCACCACTTGCACGAAGGGGCTTCGCGCGTATGCCTCGGCGAGAGCTTGGCGGAGATCAACCGCAGTCGCCTTCCCGGCGAGGCGAACATAGCAGGTGCACAGCTCGCCCCGGCTCATGGGTGCCAGATGCGGGGTGAAGTTCACCGTCACCGGCGCGCCCATAGCGAGGGCAAGCTCCTGCTCGATCTCGGGCACATGGCGGTGGCTGGCGATGCCATAAGGCGAGAGCCCTTCGCCGGCTTCCGAGAACAGGAGATCCTGCTTCAAGCCGCGCCCGGCGCCCGAGACACCCGACTTCGCGTCGATGATCAGGTCGTCGGCCTGGATGAGCTCGGCATGCGCGAGCGGCAAGAGCGCCAGCAGTACCGCGGTCGGATAGCAGCCGGGACACGCAACGATCCGCGCGTCCGTGATGGCGTGGCGATAATGCTCGCTTAGTCCGTACACGGCGCTTTTCATCAGCGCGGGCGTGCTGTGCGCAGCGCCGTACCAGTCGGCATAGACGCGCAGATCGCGCAGGCGGAAGTCTGCCGACATGTCGATGACCTTCACGCGCTCCGGCAGTTTGGCAATCTCGCCATGGGCGGTGCCATGCGGCAGGCCACAGAAGGCGACGTCGATATTGATCCAGTCCACTTGATCGGAGGTGACGAGGGCCGGCAAATCGAGGCTGGCAAGATGCGGGAACACTTGCGCCAGCGACTGCCCGGCATGGCCCTTGGCGATCAGCGCGGCGAGCGTGATCTTGGGATGGCGCGCGGCCAGCCGGATCAGGTCGGCACCGGTATAGCCGCTCGCGCCAAGCACAGCGGCCCGGATGGTGGTAGTCTTGTTCATGGTGGTAGCCCACTCCGCACCCTCGAGCGGGCTTAGCGGAATTCAAGGGTTTGCGAAAGGTGGCCCGCGACCTCAGCGCCAAGCTCGAGAGGCGAGCTTGGCGGTGAAAGCGCTGAAGCCTAGGGAGACGCGTTAGCGCTTGGAGAACTGGAAGCTCTTTCGGGCCTTGGCCCTGCCGTATTTTTTGCGCTCGACGACGCGGGCGTCGCGGGTCAAGAACCCGCCCTTCTTCAACACGCCGCGCAGCTCCGGCTCAAAGCGGGTCAGTGCCTTAGAGATACCATGGCGAACCGCGCCGGCTTGGCCGGACAGGCCGCCACCGCTCACGGTGCAGATAACGTCGAACTGGTCTTCGCGCTTGGCAGCGACGAGCGGCTGCTTCAGGATCATCTGCAGTACCGGCCGCGCAAAATAAGTGACGTGATCCCGACCATTCACGGTGATCTTGCCGGGGCCTTGCTTGACCCACACTCGGGCAACGGCGTCCTTGCGCTTACCGGTGGCATAGGCGCGGCCCTGGGCGTCGACCTTCCGCTCATAGATGCGCGCGGGTGGCGGCGCAGCGGTCTCGCCCTGAAGGCTGCCAAGATCTTCGAGAACTCCTCACCTCAGAATTGGGCATTTGGTCAGGCGTTCCTTGCATTCTTGGTATTGAGGGCGGCGACATCGAGCAGCTTCGGCACTTGTGCCGCGTGGGGATGCTCGGCGCCGGAATAGACGCGCAAGTTCTTGAGCTGCTTGCGACCGAGCGGCCCGCGGGGCAACATCCGCTCCACCGCCTTGTGCAGCACACGCTCCGGATGCTTGCCGTCCAGGATTTTCTCCGCTGTCCGGCTCTTGATGCCGCCGGGATAGCCGGTGTGCCAATGATAGACCTTGTCGGCGCGCTTGTTGCCGGTGAGCGCCACCTTGCCGGCGTTGATCACGATGATATTGTCGCCGTCGTCCATGTGCGGGGTGAAAGTGGGTTTGTGCTTGCCCCGCAGCCGCTGCGCGATGAGGACCGCGAGCCTGCCGACAACGAGGCCGGCGGCATCGATCAGAATCCAGGACTTCTCGATGTCCCTGGGCGTGGCTGAATAAGTCTTCATCGTTTGCGCTCTGGTAAAATGGTTGGCGGCTTCTACCGGCTTGCGCTTGCCGGGTCAAGTGGAGGCAAAATCTGTTGCCAATTCCGCGCTATAGCAATGTGGTAGCAAATTACCTCAACCGGCGGCTTTGGTCGCACCGTGAGGTTGCCTGGTGTAGTTTGGGCAAATCGTCACCGGTGAGCCAGGAAAGTGAGACGACATGGTCCAGCCGATGCACCGACCAGACGTGGATGACGTGTTGCTGCGCGAGGAATACGGCCCTGTCGCGTTCATCACTCTCAATCGGCCGGAGGCGCGCAACAGTCTGTCGATTGAGTTGATCGCCGCGCTCAACGCGGCCATCGCCGCTCTCGGCGGGCAGAATGCAACCCGCGCCATCGTCATCACCGGCGCGGGCTCCGCGTTCTCATCCGGTCACGATCTCAAGGAGCTTCAAGCGCACCGTAATGATCCCGATCTGGGGCAGAATTTTTTCGCCAAGACCATGGCGGCCTGCTCGACCCTGATGCTATCGATCGTGCGCTGCCCGAAGCCCGTCATTGCCGCGATAAATGGAATTGCCACGGCCGCCGGATGCCAACTCGTCGCGAGTTGCGACTTGGCGGTGGCAAGCAGTGACGCGAGTTTTGCCACGCCCGGTGTCAATATTGGGCTCTTCTGCTCGACGCCCATGGTGGCGCTCAGCCGCAATATTGCGCGCAAAAATGCCATGGAGATGCTGCTCCTTGGCGAGCTAGTGACCGCAGCCGAGGCCAAGACGTTGGGGCTCGTGAACCGCGTCGTTCCCCCTGATCAGCTGCACTGCGAGGCCATCGAGCTCGGCCGGCGCATCGCCAACAAGCCTGCCGAAACCTTGAAAATCGGCAAGGAAGCCTTCTACCGCCAGCTCGAAATGCCGCTGGACGAGGCCTACCGCTATGCCGCCCGGGTGATGGTGGACAACATGCTGCACGCGGAGGCCGAGGAAGGTATCGGGGCGTTCCTGGACAAGCGGAACGCAAGCTGGCCTGAGTGATGCGCGATCGGCTTGAATGAATCACGAGTCCTATAGCGACGCCTATCTGAGCAACATCCTCTTGCGCTACCGCACCATCGCCATGGTGGGTGCCAGCGCGAGGGCGGAAAGGCCGAGCTCCTTTGCCATGAAATATCTCACGGCCAAGGGCTTCCGCGTGATCCCCGTCAATCCGGGCCAGGCGGGGCAAGCCATCCTTGGCGAGAAGGTCTATGCGTCTTTGGCGGAGATCCCAGAGCCGGTCGAGATCGTCGACATCTTCCGCAACTCCGAAGCCGCCTTGCAAGTTACGCGCGAAGCCATTGCCATCGGGGCCGAGGTGGTGTGGATGCAGCTCGGCGTACGCAACGACGAGGCCGCCCGAGAAGCAGAAGCAGTCGGGCTCAAAGTGGTGATGAATCGCTGCCCCAAGATTGAATATGGACGCCTCTCTGGCGAGATCGGCTGGATGGGCGTCAATCGCCATCTGATCGATAACCGCAAGCCTCCGCTGTTCGGTAAAGGCGGCGCCCTCAAGCGCGGGAGCTGACGATGGGCGCATGCCTGCGCAGATGGCTCGGCGTGCTTGTTGCCGCCACCCTGCTCACACCGCGCGGGCGGAGGATGACGTCCCTCCCAAGTGGGCATTTGTTGCCGAGTTGCAGAAGGCCATCGGCGCCGACGACAAGGATTGGCTTGCGGCGCATCTCCATTTACCCGTCCACTATTATCGCGCCAAGACCCAAGTCATCCGGAACCGGGCGTGGTTTCTCAAACACTACGCAATGGTCATTGGGCCGAAACTGAAGGCGGCCGTGCTCGCGCAAGACCCAAAACAGGTGTTCGAGGATTGGCAAGGGCTGATGGTGGGCGACGGTGGCCGCAATATCTGGGTCAGAAGTTTTGGCCCGGAACTCGAGCCGAATACGAGATCATCACCATCAACGACAGCGGGCCGTAGGAATTCGTGGATGTGGCGGCAACTAGCTGGAGCAACGCGCCCCGCGGCTGGCCTTGCTATAGTGCCGCCCGATCGTCACAAGGGGATGTGCAATGCCCGCCGACCGAAAGCCTGCCTTCAATACGCTCGCAATCCATGCGGGCGCCCAGCCCGATCCTGCCACGGGCGCGCGCGCCACACCGATCTATCAGACCACGTCCTATGTGTTCGAGAACGTTGAGCACGCCGCGGCGTTGTTCAATCTCGAGACCTTCGGCAACATCTATACCCGTATCACGAACCCGACCCAGGCCGTGCTCGAGCAGCGCGTTGCGGCGCTCGAAGGCGGCACGGCGGCGCTCGCGGTGGCGTCGGGTCACGCGGCGCAGGCGCTCATCTTTCACGCCCTGCTCGAGTTGGGCGACGAGTTCGTCGCCGCGCGCCAGCTCTATGGCGGCTCGATCAACCAGTTCACCCAGTCCTTTAAGAAGTTCGGCTGGACCGTGCGTTTTGCCGACACCACTGACCCGGAGAGTTTTCGCGCGGCCCTCAGTCCGAAGGCGAAAGCGATCTTCGTGGAGTCGATCGCCAATCCCGGCGGCATCATCACAGACATTGCCGCCATCTCGGCCGTGGCCAAGGAGGCGGGCGTGCCACTGATCGTCGATAATACGCTGGCCACGCCCTATTTGGTGCGGCCCATTGACCATGGCGCTGATATCATCGTGCATTCGCTGACCAAGTTCTTAGGGGGCCACGGAAATTCGATCGGTGGCGCGATTGTCGATTGTGGCACCTTCGATTGGCTGAAGAGCGGTCGCTATCCAACGCTTTCGGAGCCCTCCCCCAGCTATCACGGCATCACTTTCGCCGAGACCTTTGGCAATTTCGGCTTCGCGATTGCGTGTCGCGCTTTCTCTTTACGCGATCTCGGTCCCGCCATCTCACCCTTCAATGCCTTTCTCATCCTGACCGGCATCGAGACCCTGCCGCTCCGCATGCAGCGCCACTGCGACAATGCGCTGGCCGTGGCGGAGTGGCTGTCGGGCCACCCCAACGTGGCGTGGGTGAACTATGCAGGGCTGCCGGGCAATGCCTATCACGCCCTCGCCAAGCGCTATTGCCCGCTTGGAGCGGGCGCCGTGTTCACCTTTGGGCTCAAAGGCGGCTATGAGGAAGGCGTGAGGCTCGTGAGCAACGTCAAGCTGTTCAGCCATCTCGCCAATATCGGCGACACGCGGAGCCTGATCATCCATCCCGCCTCGACCACGCACCGGCAACTGTCGGACGAACAGCGCCTGCGCGCCGGCGCGGGACCCGACGTGGTGCGGCTATCGGTCGGGCTCGAAGATGTGAGCGATATCATCGCGGATCTCGATCAGGCCCTGGCGGCGGCCTGACCCCTCGCAGGTGCTGGTGCCCGGGTGGTGAGCCAAAAATGATGCACGGCCGCGGCGAAGACCGCGATGGCTCCAGCCTGATGGGTAAGCCCAAGCGGAATTGGCACGGCCAGTAGCAGCGTCCAGACGCCGAGGGTGGCTTGCAGCAGCACGAGGCAGGCCAGCACAAGTCCGCTTCCGACCATGGCCGATGGCTTTTGGGTCGCGGCGAGCCAAGCGGCCTGGGCGAGGCTTCCGAGCACCACCGTGTAGCCAAGCATGCGGTGGTCAAACTGCACCGTGAGGGGGTTCTCGAACAGGTTGAGGGTCCAGGGCGAAAGCGCGCCGAGCCCCTCTGGCACAAAGGCGCCGGCAATGAGGGGCCAGGTGTTGAAGCCGTGGCCTGCCTCGAGGCCCGCCACCAGCGCGCCCGCGAGGATCTGGAGGTAGATCAGCCCCAGCAGTACGGCGGCAACCGAGGCGGCAGTCCGCGAGCGCGACCGCCCTGTTGGCGGGTCCGGGGCGAGGCCGAACAACAGCCAGAGCGTGTAGCCCAAGATCAACACGGCGACGCCGAGATGGGCCGCGAGCATGTATTGGCTGACGTTGGTGCGGTCGACGAGGCCACTCTTGACCATGTACCAGCCGACGGCGCCTTGCAGGCCGCCAAGCAGGAACAGGCCGCCAAGGCGTGGCAGCAGCGTCGGTGAGATCCTGCCTGCCAGCCAGAAGGCGAGGAATGGAACGAGGAAGGCCGTACCAATCAGGCGTCCGAGGAAGCGATGCGCCCATTCCCACCAATAGATGGTCTTGAAGGCATCAAGGGACATGCCCGGGTTGAGCTCGGCATATTGGGGAATCTTCCGATATGCCGTGAAGGCCTCCTGCCAGTCAGCGTCGGACAGCGGTGGGACGGCCCCGATGATCGGCCGCCACTCGGTGATGGAGAGGCCGGAATCGGTGAGGCGCGTAGCACCGCCCACAAGGATCAGGGCCACGATGAGGAACGCGATGCTGGCGAGCCAGAGGCGCAAGGCCCTGGCCTGGCTGAGCGCCATCGTCGTAATTGTGCGACCTTTGGCGGCGATGCTGGGGGCTGTAGCGCTAGGCATGGGGGTGTGATAGCGGGCGGGCCGGCTGAACTCAATGCGCTACGGTTGGCCGATTGCCGCAGCTCAGCAAACTGGCCTGTTGCTCATGCTGAGGTATGGTTCGCGATGACCGCCAGAACCCGCAAGCTGATCGGCACGGTCGTGTTGCTTCTCTTTCTAGCTGCCTATGTGGGTCTGGCCGGGGCAATCGGCGTGGGCCGCGTCGCCGATAGCGGCCCGCTCGTTGCGTTTGGCTATGCGCTCGCCGCCGGCATCGCCTGGGTCCTTCCAGCCGGTTTCCTCATCCGCTGGATGCAACGGCCCGACGTGGCGCCTATCACGCCGCGTCGACCTGCTGGAAGCGGTTCACCAGGGCGAACGGGGCGCCGGAAAGATAAAGCTCCGTATAGGTGAGCGACTGATATGCGCCATTGAGCGAGACTCGCGGTAACGCGGTGGAGTACCGCCGATGGGCCGGGAACAGCACGCCCTTGCGCGTCGTCACCGCCGTCTTAAAGCCAAGCTCCTGGGCGATAGCGAAATCGCGCGCGCGCGCTGCTGACATCGCCATAGGGAAAGCTGAAATGGGCAGGCCGCACGCCGAGCTTGTCCACCAGCCTGTCGGTGCTTCCCTCCAGCTCATCCCTCGCCTTCTCGGGTGAGAGCTTGGCGATGGCATAATGGCCTTTGCTGTGGGCGCCGATGGTGACGAGCGGATTTGCTGCCAAGCCCCGGATTCCTTCCCAGCTCATGATCAGGTCGCGGGTCATGGCCCCAATGTCGATCTCATTGCGATCGGCTAGCACGCGGACCACGCTGCGTTGGGTCGCTTCGTCGAGGCCGCGCAGCCACCAATAGATCTCCTCGAACGCACGCTCCTTCTCCGCAAGGGTCGCGGCGGGCAGCTGCCAGAGCTCGCCATTGCGGCAAAGCTCCATCTCGTTTGCGCGTCTTACGATCTCCTCCAGCACGAGCCACCACAGTTCCCCGCGCCCATCCGGATAGTCCGTGGGCACGAAGAGAGTGAACGGCAGCGAGCGGCGCTTGAACAAGGGACAAGCGTGTTCGAGTTGTCCCGATAGCCGTCATCGAAGGTGAAGCTGACGAAGCGTCTGCCCTCCGCCCCCTTCAGGCGCCGCATGGCCTCGTCGAGCGAGACCACGTCGAGGTCCGCCTCCTGCACCTGGTCGAGCACCGCTCGTCTCCACCACGACAGGACCGCTTGGCTCGATCCTGGCTTTGGCCAACTCGGCTTCAGCCTTTCGCGCGCTTCGGCGGCTGCGCCAGGAACAGGGTGAAGGGCTCCGTCTCGCTCTGCGTGACGGACGATTTCAAGGGTTTGGAGCCGCTCTGGGAGGAGCTGCAGCGGACGGTCCGCTGCACGGCAACCCAAACCTAGGCTTGACTACGAGGCCCTGTTGGAGGCTAGTTTCTGCAAACGTTCGCGCGGAAATTTCCTGCGCGAGGAGCGCAGGCTCGCCGAAGCGGGGGTGCTTACCTACGGTTGGGCGGAGACGCGGGACGAGCGAAAGGTTCGCCTCACGCGCAAGTTCGGAGGGGCGATGAGCACCGGTGATGGTGTCGATCGACTATCCGGTGCAGCCGGGGCGACACTATTTACGTGCTTGAGCGGTTCTTCTAAACAGCACGGAACCTGCCCTCAAGGTTCCCGTTGCTCGTCTCGTGGGTTCAACCATCCGCATCCTCCATTGTCTCCGAGCGCCGATTGGGGGGCTTTTTCGCCACGTCCATGATTTGGCAAAAGGCCAGGCCGAGCTTGGACTCGACGTCGGCGTCGTCTGCGACGCAGAAAGCGCCGGGGAGGATGCGAGGCGGGCAATCAGCCGTCTCGCCGATGCCTGCTCGCTCGGCGTCGAGCGAATTCCCATGCGCCGTGGTCTGGGCCTCCCGGATTGGCGCGCCTACCGTCGGCTGACGGGCCTCGCATCGGAGCTTGGCGTCGACGTGCTGCACGGCCACGGAGCCAAAGGGGGGGCCTACGCGAGGCTTGCCGGCCGCGCGCTGAAACGCAGGGGTGCCCGGGTACTCACCTTTTACACGCTGCATGGCGGCAGCCTGCATTATTCCCGGTCGACCTTCATGGGGAGGCTCTATATCGAGGCGGAGCGGAGGCTAGCCCCGCTCACCGACGGATTGATCTTCGAGAGCCGCTTCGCTGCAAGCCGCTACCGGGAGCTCATCGGCGAGCCAGCTCGCGATATGCGCATCATTCCCAACGGCCTCTATCCGTTCGAGTTCTACGAGCCGATGCTCGCCGACGACACCGCCGATTTTGTCTTCGTGGGCGAGCTCAGAGGGCTCAAGGGGGTCGACATCCTGCTTGAGGCGCTTGCCTCCGACCAGACCGTATATCCGGCCCGCGCGGTAATTGTCGGCACGGGTCCTGACGAAGAGAAGCTGAAGGGGCTCGCGCGCAAACTCGGCGTTGCCGGCAAGGTTATATTCGCCGGTCCGCAGTCGGCGCGCATGGCATTTGCTCGCGGCCGCTGCATCGTGGTGCCGTCGCGGGCGGAGTCCTTCCCCTACATAGTGCTCGAAGCCGCCGCGGCACAAATGCCGCTCATCGCCACCAACGTGGGCGGCATCCCCGAAATCGTCGCTGGCACGATCACGCCGCTGGTCCCGCCCGGAGATATCACCGCGCTGGCGGCCCAGCTGCGCGCCTTCCTCGCCAACCCCCAGCCGTTCATCAAGCGGGCCCAAACGCTGCAGGCGCATGTGGCTCAGCGCTTCAGCGTCGATGCCATGACGCGCGAGGTCGTCGGCTTCTATCGCTCCACGCGCGCAGCGCAAGCTTAACCATAGTCGGAACCCGCACCGGCACGCGGCCTTCGCTTTACCCATTGAGGCGCCACACCTCTCGGATCACTGCGTCCTTGCGGCAACGCCCGGCTGACCAGCCTTCTCGAGCACGGTGAAAAAATTTTTGTACGGCCGCCCTTGACTTCACGGAACCTTCCCGCACCAACGGCGTTCTGATTCGCGGCGGCTTATAGTATTGCGTTGCCGCCAAGTCCCGAACGGGGGTGAAGGGGCCGTCCCAGACGGCCCTTTTGCTTTATGGCCAAGCAAAACCCTTAAATTCTGCCACAAATAGCGTTCTTTAGGTCTGTTTGGAAACAAGCAGATAACAATTTAACGCTGAAGGGGTTAGGGATGAGCGCGCCGGCGAGGAGGTTGGAGCCTACCGACCGGCAATTGGAACCTCTTGCGCTAGTCTCCGCGGATGGCGGCCATCGAGGACCTAAACCTTGAAGTGCGGGATGGCGACATCATCGTCACCCAGCCGGGAACTGATTACGCCATTACCTACCGTAAGGTGCCGGGACTGCCCGGCCTCACGATGACTGAGAGTTGGCTCGACATAAACCCTACGACGCCAGCTGTTGCTGAGTTCCGGGCTCGCGCATGGATGCTCGCCAACGCCAAGGCGCGCGGGCTGGGTTGGATTGTGTGAACAAAGAGCCCCGGTCATGGGCGGGCCTATCGCGGGGAGAATGGAGCCACAGAGAGAAGATAAATTCCGATGCGCGCATATCTGGTGAAGTGGCTTTGGGAGCGATCCGCCTCCATGCTCGCTGTGTTCGTATTGGGCAGCTTGGTGTTGGGCTGGTTCCTTCCCGCTACCTATGACCTGGTTGTGACGTTTGGGATTTGCCAAATGCTCATGGCAGTTGTCGTGCTTGTGCGTGAGAGCATGAGCTATGCCAAGAGGCCGAGTCCGTAGAAGTCGGCGGTTGGCAGCAACCTCCGTGGCGGTTAAAGCGGCCGCCGAGTTTGGCGCTGATAGGCTCGTCGTGGAAGTCGACGGCTTCTGACAGCTCACCTCTCACTATGGCGAAGCTAAGCAGCTTGGCGTAGTCGATCGTTTGCCATAGGGCACCCCTGATTACCGGGTGGAAACTTAGCAAATTGCGGGGACCGAGGTGTGCTTGAATTACGCCCTCGCTGTGGCAGTCAAAAACTGCAATTTACATGGGTTCTGCTTCATGCACCGCGCTTGCCTGGGAAGTGGACCACGTTGGGAGCGTTCATGGTCGTTTGAAACGGGCTCGAGGATGTAGGGCGGATTGAACAATGGAGAGAAACGAGCTTTTAAGATCGACCCTCTTGATCATCGTGCTTATCGTGATCGCCGTTGCGATTGCTCAAAGTCTTCTTGGGTGCCTTGCGCATCCCTCAAGCCGATTTGGGGCTGGTTAAAGAACAACCCTCAACGCGAACGTGGGGACCGTCAATCGACGCAAAGTGAAGTCAGCGGGAGAAACTCGACCTAAACAAGCTGGTTCGCAGGGACTGGTCCGACCGGGAGCGAAGGTCGCGTCTTACCCCTTATTAGGTAGAACTACACCTAATACCAGTGAGGAATCGCAAGCGGGCTCATCAAGAATTTAGAACCGTGAGATCACGATGAAATTGAGGTAGGACAGTTTTTCTAAGCGTTCTGGTCCATCCAAGATTTCTCTAACGGCGTAGCGGCCCTTTCCCCAGGTCACGATCAGATAAGGCATGACGACAAGCTCGGCGCCGAACGGATCGCTCTCTTTCACACGCTTGGGCCCATGCCGTGGAGTATGTTCCAGAATGCAAAGGCCACCGGGTCTGATGCACGACATCCAAGCGTTGAGACGGGCCTCCGGGTCATAGCTGTGGTCGAACGAGTTGCTGTAGATGAAGTCTACCGCGTTCACCCACTCCGGCTTGACGTCGTGAAAGTCCCACTAAATCGTGTTCGGAAAGTCGGTGGCCGTGTCGGAAATCTCTGTCCCGATAACCTCGCAGCCCAGGTGCTTTCTGAACCAGGCCTGCTCGTTACCGCGCCGTGTGCCATGGCAAAGGCCAAACTTGGGTTGGCCCAGATGCGACTTTATGTAATCGGCCAGATAGGCGATGTTCGGCTCACGCACCCAAACGTTTTCGATTTTCCGCTTATTGGCCTCGACCTCGCGCCTTGTATCGGTCGTAGTCAAAGCCCCCGTCTGGTCGGGTAAATTGGATCAGCGCAAAGCTTCTGTCCGTCTCCGCTTTTCCGTGCGAAGTTTCCAACAGGCGGTGCGCAAGGCGCGCAGTGGCTTTCCTAAGAGACGGTATGCAACGCTCCCTTGGTGTTGCCGCGCCTTTGTGCGCTCGGCCGTCAGATGGCGTTCTAGTTTCACCACATTTTGCTTGGATTTACGGCGCCCGGACGTCGCCAGGGTTACGAATTCGTATTCTTTTGGAGAAGCGAGGGCAGCCGTCGGCTTGAGTTTCCTGCGGAATGAGAAGCAAACATGATCTTAGATCGGTCGCGTCTTAGGGATGAGCTGATTGCCGAAAAGGCCAACAACCAGGGCCGGCGCCTCTGATATCGCCTTGGGATCAAACTTCGGAATTCGCGATATTACTCTTGGATCTCGGCTGCCGCTGACAGCGCGCTATCATGACCCCTGACTGGGCTTGATGGTAATAGCGACGACGTGCACGCCAGTTATGTCTGGCGCATTCCACCCTTCAGTTTCGTCACTCTCCAGGAAGAATTCCTTGGACTGACCCGGCGTGGCTGCAATTGAATACAGCGCCAGCTTTCCGCATGGCTCAATCACGCCAGAATTGGCTTGAACGTGTTCATCTCTGCTAGCCACAATATCGGTCCCGTTGACGAGATTGATTGAAAAATGCTGCCGAGACCGCGATGCTAGGCATCCAGCGTTTCTTCCTTTCCCTTTTTCACCGTTCCCTTTACGCATTTGTGGCCTCTTGGTCCCACTTCATGTGGTTCTTCAGGCACTCATCCTTTTCAGCCTTGTGCTGCTTTTCGGTCGCGCGGTGGTAGCGGCCGCAAGGCCCAGGGCAGCGATCATCGAAACCAAAGCCTTCATTGTTGTCTCCTGTCACTGACGATACTTAGGGTGAGGTGAGAGGCCGCCCCACCGCTCTACGCAACACAACAGCGAGGCGACCTCTCGGCGCAATAACCCTGGGTGGA
>CAWJXT010000018.1:267500-328842 GCA_963846875.1 uncultured Alphaproteobacteria bacterium | reverse complement strand
CAGAACATTTTTGACAAGGTCGTTGAGGGCGTCGCCGACAAGGCAAAGAAGATCAAGGTCGGGTCCGGGTCTTGATCCCGACACTCAGATGGGTCCGATGGTGTCGGAGATCCAATTCAACCGTGTTTGCGGTTATCTGGAGTCCGGCCTTGCAGAAGGTGCGAAGGCCGATCGCGGGCGGCAGGAAGCGCGGTGGCAATGGTTATTTTGTCGAACCAACGGTGTTGGTGGACACCAAGCCCGGACATGAAGGTCATTCGAGGAAGAGATCTTCGGCCCGGTGGTCGCGGTCATTCCATTTAAGGAAATGGACGATGATCTGGTCAGGGCCGCCAACGATACCGTCTACGGCTTGGCAGCAGGGGTCTGGACCAAGGACATCGGCAAGGCCCATTCGCTGGCAGGGAAGCTGAAGGCGGGTACAGTCTGGATCAACTGCTACAACATCTTCGATGCGGCGTTGCCGTTTGGTGGCTACAAGCAGTCCGGCTGGGGACGTGAGATGGGACATGACGCCCTTGATCTCTACACCCAGAAGAAGTCGGTCTGCGTGGCCTTGTGACAGCGAAGCGCACGGCAATCCACGCTAACACCAACCGCCGTCCGGTGTGCGGGGGTGTCGCTTGAGTCCGATCGTAAGTAGGCTCCGGCTGCCTGCGATTTTTGTTTTCTTCTTGCAAGGTGCCGCACGACCGGCAGGCCTCGAGACGTGACAGCGACGACTGCTCTCTGCCCGTTCCGCCGTCGGGGCTTCTTTTTTTGTCGAGTTCAGGTTTGCAAAAAGCGGCGGGTCCGAAAACCCGCCGCTCCATAGCGTCGAGATGGCGTTAGCTGCACTTCTTAGCTGCATCATCCCACTTCATTTTGGCCTTCTCACAGTCGGCCTTGGTCGTCGGCGCTTTATCAGCGGCAAACGTCGGGGCGGTGAAGGCAACCGCAATACCCAACGCAACGATCATCGAAACGAGGCTCTTCATGGGTGTTTCTCCGTTTATTGTGCTCCCAGGCTGGCAACCGCCGAACCACGCTCCCGTAAGGGGGCGCTTGGAGTGCTGATTTTTCGGGAAAGGGGGCGTGCACTTCGTTGGCACGGTAGTCTTTACCGTCAGCGCCTAGGTCCGGCGTGTGAGTGATAACGTTATGGGGATTGAGTGAGGGTATTACAAGCGGTGCGCGCTAAATTGTGACCATAGCGCGCAAAGGTTGCAAGCGCCCTCTCTGGCCTGAGCAAGTTAGAGAGTCCCGACCTGCTTGCGGTGATTTGCGGTATGGCGGCGGAACCATGAACGCGCTTAGCTCGACATCATGTTCCGATCAGACGAGAGGGATTTCAACATGCGGCGTCTTGCACTTAGCCTCGCCTTGTTGAGCACCGCGCTCTTGGCGGCGGCGTGCTATGATGGCTATGCCCGGCCGAACGATGGCCTTCGAGCTGGACACGGCTGCGGTCACGGTTCCTGGCGCCACTACGCGGTTTGACGATCCAGATGGCACGCCATCGCCCGCCCCGCTTCCCTCCGCGCGCCTTGATGAGGATGGGGCGAGCCTTCCTACAGAGCCCGGCACGACCCTCCAGTTAGCACCCGGGACGACCCTTCAGATAGGGCCAGGGAATGGCCTTCAGATGGCGCCCTCTCTGGGTGAATCGAGCAACCCGGCAGACGATAGAGCTTTGATACCGAGGCCGTGATGTTAGGAGCCTAGGATTGCCCTATGAGCCTAAAGGGGCTGCATCGACATCGCCGCCTTGCCGCAGCGTTCGCGCTTGCCGGGATGGCTTTCTACGCGGTGCTTCTGCCTTGGCATACCGTCTCGCAGGCGACCAACGCGCTAGTTGGTTCACGGCTCGGGATCACTGCCGAGCTTCCGTGCCACGATTCCTCAGCCGTAACCAAACGGTGAGCGTCGAAGGGCTCGACCCCCGCCAACAAGACACATTGCCCGATCTGCAGTGGCTTCGCCGCTCTTCAGCTCACCTTGGCGGGCGCAGCGATCGACGTCGTCACGCCGCCCGAAGCAGGCGATATCGTGCGTCCTTGCACGCACGACGATCTCGCCGGCATATAGCTGCGCGCGCCGCAAAGTCGCGGTCCTCCTCACTTCCCCGTCTGATCTCTGCCGCACAGCTCCGTCTCGCCCGGTCACAGTTGCGAGCGGTGCTTCGCGCATACGGTTTTCAGGGGAGTAGCTATGAAGCAGACTTCCGCGCAGCTCGCACTTGCCATGCCGCTTTTGATAGGTTCTCGCGCTCCGGCGAGCGCGCATTGCATCGTCGGCAACCGCTTTTTTCCGGCGACGCTCATTGTCGATGATCCTTGCGTCGCCGACGAATTGTCAATGCCGACGATTGCCGGGTTCAAGAATGGCGACGATCCTGCCGCGCAAGAGCTCGATATCGCAGGGGAGTATTCAAAGACGATAACTGATAATTTCGGCGTGTCGTTCGATGAGGATTGGATCCATCTCAACGTGCCGGGCGAAGGCACTAAGGCAGGCTTCGACAATCTCGGGACGAGCTTCAAGTATCAGTTCGCCAGAGACGCCGGACGGAGAGCTGGCCATGTCCGCATCGCTCGATGTCGATTGGGGTGGCACCGGCAGCAATGCTGTCGGTGCCGAGGAGTTCACGACGCTCACGCCGACCCTTTCCCGGGCAAGGGGTTTGGCTTTCTGCCGGAGTCGATGAAGCTGTTCAAGCCCTTTGCGGTCACCGCGCAGGTCGGCTACGCGATCCCGACCAAGTCCTCAGTCACCGCGTTCAATGCAGACAGCGGCCTATTCGTCACGACGCCGAACCCGCGGGCGCTGGTTTGGGGCGGGACGCTGCAATACAGCATGCCCTATCTCAAATCGAGCGTGCAGGATTTCGGCCTGCCGGAGGTCATCAACCATCTGATCCCGCTCGTCGAAGTGAACCTGACAACCGAGGTCTCCAATTTCGACGACGAGGAGCGCACGACCGGCACGGTCAATCCTGGATTGATCTATGTGGGTAACAAATACCAGCTCGCGGCCGAAGCCATCATCCCGGTCAATCGCGCCAGCGGAGACGGTGTCGGCGTCATCGGCCAACTGCATCTCTATCTCGATGACATTTTCCCCAACTCGCTCGGCAAGCCCTTATTCGGCGTTGCGGCAGACGCATCGGAGCATTGATCATGCGAACCTTCATCGTTTCTTGCTTGTTCCTGGCCCTCCTCGGCTGCTCAGCACAGCCCAGGCCCATGCCTTTCTCGACCACGCCAGCCCGGCGGTCGGCAGCACCGTCGCGAGTTCCCCTGGAACAGTAACGCTCTACTTCACGGAGTCGCTCGAACCAAAGTTCAGCGGGGCGGAGGTTCATAGCGCGGGGGGCGGGCGCGTCGACCACGGTGCGAGCGTCAGCGGGAACACGATGCGCGTTAGCGTCGGTAGCTTGGCCCCAGGAAGCTACAGCGTGACGTGGCACGTAACGTCTGTCGATACGCACAAGACGCAAGGAAGCTTTAGCTTCCGGGTCGGGAAGTAACCTCACCCGGGGGCTCGCCGTGCTGTCCTTCGGGCTGAGTGGGATTGAGCTGTTGCTTGCGTTGGTGCGGGGCTTATTCGTGGCGAGCGTGCTGTCGGTCTTGGGCGCATCGCTTTTCCTTAGCGCGGTCGCGCCGCCGATCTGGCCGCGGCTACATGACAGCTCGGCGAGTCTGATCCAAGGCCGCTGCCGGCGTCTTGTTTGGGCGAGCCTAATCGCCGCCTCCGTGACGGGTCTCGTTTGGCTCGTGCTCGAAGCGGGCGCAATCGCCGATGCTGAAACGACCGGGCAGACTCTCGCGGCCGTGCCGTCTGTGCTCTTCGACACGCGCTTCGGCCAGGTGCTTGCTGCGCAGGCGCTTGCGCTTCTTGGAGTCGGCGCAGCAACAGCGACCCAACGACAAGTTGGCCCCTTGGCGGCGACGTCTCTCGCGGGCGTCGCGACCCTGCTCGAAGCCGGACACAGTCACGCCTTTGCCATGGCGCATGGCTTAAGCGCGCTGCTCCTCTCGCAAGCGCTGCACTTGCTTGGGGCAGGCGCGTGGCTTGGCGGTCTCCTGCCGCTGCTTCTGGTGGTGCGGGAGGCTCCACTTGACGTTGCGGCGTTAGCCGCACGCCGCTTCTCCACCCTCGGGCTCGCCTCAGTCGCGATCCTAGCCGCTACCGCCATGTTTCAAGGCTGGATACTCTCGGGCGGGCTGCCGGGCCTCGTGGGAACTGCCTATGGCGGGGTGCTGCTGACCAAGGCCACGTTGTTCACCGCGCTCATTGCGCTCGCCGCTTTCAATCGCTTCCGCCTCGCGCCTGTGCTCGCAGCGCCGCATGGAGAGCAAAAAAGGAGAGCGCTCATTCGCAGCATCGGGGCGGAGACGATCCTCGGGCTTTGCGTGGTGCTTATGGCCGGCCTGTTGAGCAGCCTTGAGCCCGGCATGCACCAGGTCTAACGCAACAACTCCGGGGTCCTCCGTCGGGGAGCGACCCAACGAGGTCGCGGACATCTGATGAACAGGCGCGGAAATACGCCGCAATGGACTACACGAAGCCAATGCGATGATGCATACTGCCTCCCTGTTTCTCTTCTCCTCGCTGGAGACGCGCTGATCGCCCGTCGTCTCTCCATTTGGCATTATCATGCGGGGCCTCGGACGATTTATCTGAGGTCAATCACTACTGCGGTATCGAGATCGGCGACCGCGGCAGGGCTCCGGGTACGCGCGGGCACCAATCGGCGGTTGCGGTGCAATGAAATCCGAACGGGGCTTGAGAATGCGGAACTCAGCAGTAGCGCTACCGCTTGTGGCGATCATGCTCTGCTCGTGCAGCCACAGAGGCGACCTCA
The DNA here is from genome assembly GCA_963846875.1 of uncultured Alphaproteobacteria bacterium. Lineage (GTDB taxonomy): Bacteria > Pseudomonadota > Alphaproteobacteria > Rhizobiales > Methyloligellaceae > Methyloceanibacter. The sequence continues at coordinate 323,996 of CAWJXT010000018.1, read as the reverse complement.
AAACGCCGCGTGAGGTGGAGTTGCAAGCGCAATGCGAGACGCTCGGTCAGCCGAGAGAAGGCATGACCTATGATCAGGTGCTTGCCACTTGCTGGGGTAAACCGGCCTCCATCCATCGGACCACTACCACACGGGGTCACGTCCAAGAGCAGGATGTCTATCCCGAGCACGGCTATATCTACCTCGACGACGGCATCGTGACGTCAATTCAACCCCTGTGAGCTGCCGGACGCCGACCGAAGCCGACCCTCAAGCTGGAGTGGTCTCATGAAGAGGCCCGGCGGCTCAGTGAGAGCCGCCGGGCCTCGCCACCGAAATGAACCTGGAAGAAATCCCGGTGGCTAAGACGGCAACCGCCTTGGCGAGACTCTTGTTCCTGCCTCGGTGGCGAACGCGGGGGCAGAGGAAGCGGCTGCGAGGCCAAGTGCAGCGATTATCGAGATCAAAGCCTTCATTGTTGTCTCCTGACATCGACGATAGTTAGGGAGCGACGCACTGACGACTCTGTAGAGACGTGGCAACGGCGCAATACGTCCTCTGGACTGCCGCACGAACAGGGTCTGAACGTTGAGACCAGAACCGCGTCATACTCGCATTTGAGGTTTAGATGTTCGGCAGTTTGTAACGGCTTGTTTCAAATAGCCCGCTGGCAATCCTTTAAAGAATAAAGTGATTGCGCGGCGACTGAAAGCGCCACGGAATGAGACCTGTAGTCTTAGCGCTTCGACTTGAACCCACAGCACAATGCGAAAGTCGCTGTCTGGATTGGCTGCGCTGCTCGTCTGCTTGCTCTTTGCAGGGGGGAAGGCAGGGTTGACGCAAAATGCCGACAGGCCGGGCCCTCCCTTGATTATGCGACATGCCGGGCCGCATGGAAAATGGCGTCGCTGCATGGGCACGCTATTGAAACAAGGTCGCCCCCTATGTGGTAGACGTCACCCCGCTCGACGTGAACCTTGATGGAAAAATTTCAGAGGACGAATTCAAGGACGGCTGCCAAGGCGGTTGGATCAAGGATCCATCCACCGTCTCAAGCACGAAAAGTGTGAACTAGGATTGGCGGTTCGGCCGCGGTGGCGGAAAGAGGCGCTCGTTCGCCGGCTGGTGGGGATCACTCGCATCGGATTTCCCCTCCATTGGGTCCGCGATGGGCTCCGCGGCCGGGGCGCTACGTGGGCGACGGAGATGGGCCCGAGTAGTTCTAGAGGGCATGGACTGCGATAAAATTGACGATGTGGTAGTCTTGACCTCGCCGTCGTGGCGACAAACCAAGAGCTTAGTTCCGCGTTACTTGTCGTTTGTCGCTGTCGCAGGCACAGGCGTTGGAACAGGCGCCTTGGCCGGCGGCTGTGCTCCCGGCGACGCAGAAGGCGCTGGCTGGGGATTCTCGATTGAGGGAGCTGTCTTCGCCTCCGCGAGCTCGCTCCTGAGCCGCTTAATCTCAGCGTTAGCTTCGTCCAGCCTCGACTGCATTTCGTCGTTTGCCTTTGCCGCTTCCGACTTAGCCAAATCAGATGTTTGCGTGGCGCCGGTACTTTCCCTTTGAGGGCGTCCAAACGCGACTGCTTCTCTTGAATCTCCGATCGAGCCGAGTTTAGCTTGTTGTTCAGCTCCTCAAGCTTCAAAGTCACCGCATCCAGTTTTGTCTGAACCTCATTATGCTGGGTGTTGGCGGCCGCCAGCTCTGATTTCAGGTTATCCGCCTGTTTCCTGAATCGGCAGCCCGTCCATTTGCTTGGCGCGCCTCTTCCTTAGCCGCCGCAAAGTCAGTTTGCACTGTGTGAAGCCGGTGCTGAATTTGGACTGAGCGGTATCCGGCGGCGAGAATTCCGATTACAATGCAATACCGACGATCCAAACCTGTGACGGGGTTACCCTGGTTCTCTCCTCGGGCATTGTCTTTAACTCCGTGGTTTTATTTGGCGCGGATCCAGGAGTATCTAATTGGCCTCCCACCGCGTTGGAGAGAGCATATTCGTTTATTTGGACTTGTCAGCGCTGCATCGCCGATTGAGCGGGTGGGTCGGCATTTCCGCTTTTGGCACGTCGGCGACATTTACCCGGCACAGCCTGATGTCTGGTTACTATCCCTTCTCGTATATTAGCGCCTAGTCCGGCTGTCGCCAACTGACCGTTTGGTACTATGTGAGTCCGAGGATATGACAATTACTCTGAATCACACGATCGTTCCGGCGCGTGACAAGGAGACTGCCGCTCGTCTGTTTGCGCAACTTTTTGGGCCGAGCTTCAAGGGTATCAGTGGTCACTTCGCACCGGTGCGCGTGAATGAGACTTTGACGTTGCTTTTTGACGACGATGTGGAGGCATTTGAGAGCCACTTACGCGTTTCTTGTCAACGACGCACAATCGATGCTGTCCTGCAGCGGGTGCAAGATGCTGGGCTCCCCTTCGGCAGCGCTCCTTGGTCTATCGACGACGGAGAGCTAAATGATTGGAACGGCGGTCGGGGCTTTTATGTCAAGGAGATGACGAGGCCGCAATGAGTTGCCAGAAGCGGCGTCGGGGTATACCCTCCTCCGACAGCTGCGAAAAGTGCCCATTGATTGTGTTGGTTTGTCTCTTCCCTTAGCCGGACGTTCTTGGGAGGGCGGCTATCCTACTGGCTAGGTCTCAATTTCGTCCGCCTAAGCGTTTTCTATCGATCCCTTATGGAGCCCTGCGTGGCATGCCTCATCTGCGCGTGACGCTTGCGATTGCCGCTTTTCTGTTGGCCTTAACGCCAGCTATGGCGGAGGTGCGAATCTTATCGAGCCCAGGGGGGACGATCAGCGGGTATTTGGACTTCTTTGCGCAAGTCCGCCAATCCGGCCAACGGATAGTAATCGACGGTCCTTGCTTATCTGCCTGTACACTCGTGCTGAGCACCGTTCCTCGCAACCGGATCTGCGTCACGCAGAGGGCCGTTCTAGGTTTCCATGCCCCTCAGTTGATCGCTCCAAACGGCCAAAATCCGTCACGGAACGCAACACGCGCGGTCTTCGCGTCATACCCTCAAGGCGTTCGCGAATGGATCGGACGGCATGGCGGCCTGACGCAACGGGTCATCTTCCTTCGGGGACCTGCGCTCACTCGCTTGTTTCGACGCTGCTGATACGAGCCACCACTCGTTCATCGCGCTAGCGGCAGTCGCGCAAACTGGCTGGCCGCTTGGCCGCGGATTTTCAGTGATGTCCGCTTCTGGCACTGAGCAGCGAGCGACATATTGGCGAACGTCGAAGTTGCCACGGCTGTCATCAGTTAAGTCACTCGCGCCGCGAAAATCAATGTCACATGGCGCGAGACGTCCCATTCCGTGCATCCTTCTATCACCGGTGGATGTGCCCGCGATCGCTGATGAATCTGACACCGGGCGAATAGCTGTAGCTGATTCCCTTTTAGTTCACCTCGTTTGCGGGGGACGCAGCCTCCTCGATTTCGTTCGCTGCAAAAGCTTGCGACAGGCTAACTATACTGGGCGGATGAACCTGCTTTTTGTTTGCGCTAATCTCATCATGCGGCTCTGAACCGAAGGGAGGTTAATATGCGCAAGGTAGTTGTTGGGACCATAGGGGCGGTCACGCTCCTGCTTGCCGGAATGTTGGCTTCGAATGCCGAAGCGGCTCCCTTGACGGGCTGTTGTCACGTAGCTGGCGCATGGGTTTGCGGAATGGCCTGTTGGGGTCATTCACCAGCGCCGAGGTGTTGCAAGCTGTATGGTAGATGGCATTGTCCCTGCCCTCTGCCACCACACTAGCTGTCATGAATGGCATCGAGTAGGTACCCCAGATAACTCGATGCGCTAGACTTGTCCGCAATGGTTTCCACAATGCAGTTGCAACGGCTGCGTGGCGTCGGCAAGCCGGCGCTGACCGAGCTTGCGGCACGGCATCGTGAAGCGCGGGGGATAAAGGGAGGGGGGATGAGGGGAGTAATTGGCGCGCCACGCTGCGTAATGATCGTTTCCGTGGCCCTGTCTTGCCTCATAAGACCCCGAGCGCGCGGTACAGGCGGTCTGTGCCGGGGATATGTTGTGGGTGTAAGTGAGGCTTACTGTCGGTGGGCAACTAATTTGCATGCCGGAAGGCGTCGATGGAAGCAACTGGTAGACATTGTGGAGTTTTGGCTCCGCGACCACTCCGGCAGTGATCCTGCCCTCCTTCAACTCAGCAATCGTTGACTTAGGTCAAAGGCTAGATGGGCGAGCACGAATGCTGGTGGTAACCACCGCCTAGCCGGGGGGCAGCTTCCCAGGAATTTCGTTTTGGACAGTGAAGGAACAACAAAGAGGAAAAGGCCATGACTACCTATGCCGCCGATCCCAAGACCAAGGACGAACTCGTCCACCTTCACCGTGGCATCCACTCGGTCATCGACAATTTGATCAACAAAAAGAACTATTCGGAGGCCGAACGCGTCTTGCGCGCAATAGAGGCAAGGCTCGACCACCTCATTCGCACCATCAAGGTGGTACCGAGATGACCGAAAGCCGAGACGTGCTGCTTTTGCGCTGTATCGACTGATGACCGATAACAGCGACCTCCACGTCGAAGTGCGCGGCGGCGAGATCATCATCACGCTGCCTGGCACGAATTTCATGGTGACGTATTACAAATCGGATGCGCCACAGCTCGTTGCAAAGTCCGATTGGACAGACGACGCTGATGCCTCTGTCACGCTTGGAGAGTTTCGCGCACGCGCCTGGATAGCCGCCCACGACAAGGCGAGCGAGCTGGGGTGGATCGTGTAGGGGTGAGCCTTCAAAGCCCCAACGACCCAGCCGATAGCGCGGACTAGGCCATAGACCGGTGAGGCAAGTATGCCCAGACCGATCGGGCCGGTGACAACTCCGAGAACGACCGTTGGGATGTCACCTTGCCCCACGTCCCAGAGTTCTGGGGGTCACCACGTCAAAGCATTAAAAACTGACAAGAATTTTGGCGCGAGGTCAATTAGCGGCTGGAAGCCGATCCGCTAGGAGCGCCGCTGAGGCCCCTGGTACTTCCAGGTTCACCGGTGCGACTTCCCCTGGCCTCGCTACGACCCGAACAGGAGAGCGCGTGTTTGACTAACACTTGACTGACACGGATTTGAGGCCTTCCATCGTGCCGCCGTGTGTAGGCTACAACTAACTGAAGAGAGGAGCCGAAGATGCACAAATTGGCAATTACCGTCGCTGCGACGATGGTGATGATTTTTGCTGGAGGTTTGGCGTGGAAGGCGGATGCAACAACGTCAACCGGAGTTGGCGGTCTGACGCCTCTAACGAAGAACTATTCACCCATTGAAAAAGTCTGCGTTGGCTACGCCTGCCGGCACGTCCGTCGAGCCGTCCGCAGGTGTGCGCGATGGAATGGAGGCGTTTGCGTTCGGTACTACTAAAAGTTGCTCCGCCGCGCGGGTTTATCAGGTGCGCGGGCTCGACATCGCGAACATCACTTTCGTCCGTGGCGAGACGGGTTGGATCGTCATCGACCCGCTCGTGAGCGTCGAAACGGTGCGCGCCGCCGTGATGAAAAGGACGAGTGGATGCCCTCGAATCCGTCGTGATTTGCAGGTGCGCGAGTTGTTCAGGATGGCGATCATGGCATATAGCGAAGGCGCTTAGAGTGAGGGTCACGTTCTGATATAGACATATCCTCCTCGTCGGAGGCAAACTATGAAAAGCATTCTGTGCGTATCGCTACTGATCCTGCTGATGCCGAGCAGCGCTTACGCCGAATTGCCGGGGGACAGCGCCGACGGGAAGCGCTTGCATGACGCTAACTGCATGGGATGCCACGATACTGGTATCTACACCCGCAAGGACCGACTCGTTCAGTCTTTGGATGCGCTGAAAAAGCAGTTGGGCGGCTGCAGTCATATGGCAAAAAAAGCATTCTCCGCGACTGAAACGCAGAACATCATCAAGTATCTGAACGATCAGTTTTATCAATTCCGCTAGGCGTGCAGGCCAAGTTGGGCCACCCTTTTCCGCAGATTGATTAGAAGCCAGCTCATGCCGCTTCGTCAGTCAGCTTCAGCTTCGCCAGCGCATCGGCGTGGATCAAGCCGGGGATCTCCTTGCCATTGGCGTGCACTGCCGCCAACACCAGCGTCCGGCAGTCTTAGCTGTCGCGCTTCAACGATAGCCACTCCAAGAATACTTTTCCCACCCGCAAGCGCCTCCATACCATCGCGGACAACTGCACCCCCACCACCAGAGGATGCAGTTGGTTCTGGCTACGCAGACACCATTAACTCGCGCCCTGCCCAAACCGCATCCCATGCGGACTTGCGTGACCATGCCGTCGGGCTGATGTATCGGCGCGAGTGTTATTGCTTGCGCCGATGTTGCGACGGCTAAGGCAAAGGCAGCAACAGCTATCAATCTGATCATTCGTCTCTCCTTTGTGAACCTTCACACCAATGACTGATGCCTTTTTCAACTCAGCAATCCTTGACTCAGCGAACAATGCCAGCTGTGGAACGCATATTTGGATTTGTTATGCGCTCTCGGGCGTCATCGTGCAGCACCCCGAGAAACGCGGCTGCTATCAGTACAACCTCTTGAGCGAAAGTCAGCGCAAACCTTGAAATATCCGTTTGGCTCCCAAGTTCTTCATCGACGAGCGCAAACGAATAGCTTCCGTGAGGTGACTGCGTTCACCGAAACACCGCTATGGCGAAGCTCTCATTGCGCGCCTGACGACACGATTGGGGTATAGGTTGGGGAAAAAGTCCAGAGCGGTTTTCGGCCCCGCAAGTGATACAAGCGCCGTAGCAGTCTCCTTTGTAGCAAGTGAACTCGCAGTAGTGCTCGCCATTTAGACCGCAGTCTTTATAGCAACCCGGAACTCCCGGCCTCCGTCGTGAATTTGCTTCCACACGTGTTCTCAACCTGCTGGCTCGTAAGCTTCACGGCTGCGGCCACCTCGTGAGGTATCAACACAAATGCGGCAAGCCCCGCGATAAACATGACCGGTTTACGCATGGGAACACTCCTGTCACCCTCGCCTCCCGTCTCGGCCCTGGTGGACCGTGAGGGGAAATTGAACCCACGCGCTCTTTCTTTTAGCGCTTTCCTGACGCCATTCTCGGCGTGCCTATGTCGCATTCATGTTGTATGGAGCCGCGGGGACCGTTCCGAAGTCGTTGGAAATGCTGCGTAAAGCTCGGCAGTGTATTGTAAATGGGAAGGAGGTCGCTGATCTAGCTCAAGGTCACAAAGACACCCATCCGACATCGTCATGTCAGACGAAACTGCCGAACCACCACCTAACTTAGGGAGCATGCAATGAGAAGATTGTTCCTGATCCTGAGCCTGTTGTTGCCCGTCACATTGCTTGTCAGCAGTGCTTCATTGGCGGAAACCAAACTCGAAGCGAGTATCTTTTCTTATGACGGCAAAGACTTTGTTCGGACCGAAACGACCTTGATGGAAGAAGGACAATCGGCGGTCGGTACAAAACTTGACCATGAGAGCCCGGCCTACAAAGCCTTGATCGAAAAACACTCCTACACCGGGCCATCGACGGTTTTTGGTCAAAACTACCAAGCCAACTACGCACCGCTCATCGGTCAGATGGCAAATTGACCGGCGCTCTGTTTGTGGGTGTACCCAAATAGTCGTCTTGATAGCAGGCCAAACCCATCCGGGACAATGACTTCCGCGATGGGCTTGGCACATGCACTTACTTAGGTTTGCGATTGAGTGGGCGGCCTGATGGCCGCCCACAGAACGTTGCGTCGGGGAAGATGGAACAGGAAACCCTGAAGGGCTTCATTGCAGCGGCAAGAAAACTCGGTTTCTCAATTACTGATGAAGAGGTGCTCTTGCGCGAGCAGCAGCGTCGAGTGTTTGAATGGGCAAAACCGATGGGCGGCTCTGCCGGACGAAATACTCGTCTGCCCTGATGGGCAGGGGAGAGCGCGTGAAGTCGGCCTGGCCCGTCACGAACATGTCTTCGACGCTGCTGGGGCCGCCGCTATCGTGCGTGGCCAGGCCGGTCCAGGTGATGTGCGCGGCGCGGGGCGACTGCTCGCCGCGGCTGATCGCGACGACCTGGGCGTTGCTCGTGGTTCCCGTGGCGTAGAAGAACTGTGTCGAGTGGCTCTCGATGACACGTCCCCGGTTGGGGGTCAGATAGAGCTTGTTGACCATGAACCAGGTTTGCTCGATGGGGTCGGCGCCGGTCCTATGATCCCTCACCGTCACCGTCGCCAAGTGTCCCACGACAAGGACCCAGTTCCGGTCGAGGTCGGGGCCGCCGTAAAACCACTCGGCGTCGGCTTGCTGCTGAGGCGTGATGTTCGCGAAACCGTACCAGACCCGGTCCACCGGGCAGCCGACCGCGCCAACCGGAACTGGCCCCAAGCAGGTCAGCGACTGCGGTGGCAACGGTTCGACATACAGGGCACTCCCGGAGGAGTCCTTATAGACGGTGGCGACGATGTCGCCGACTGGCGCAGGATCGGCGACGATGTCGTCGACTGGTGCAGGATCGAGTGTGACCACGGTGACTATTCCTCAAGCCACTCTCGGATCAGCTTACACCTATATTCCCCGGCAGTGTTCTCAGTTTTGATGGCCACGGAGTATCCTGGGCAAGCGGCCGAGAACAACAATCAAAATCCAGTAGTCGCGAAATGCACTAAGAGGTCTAGCCACTGCATCGCGATTTGCGACCATAAGCACGGGACGAGCCGTCGCTCCGGAAACTCCCGTGCTGATTGTGGCCGTTCCTGTGAGGATAAGATTCTCGAATGCGAGGCAGACTAGGCCGCGCAGTTCGCGACTCTTGCTAGCGGGCTAAAGCTGATAGCAATTGTCGACAGGCTCAACGAACTAAGGGCGGCCGAACTTGCGCTCGCGACGGGGATCGTTCAGCTAGTACTGAACTGGCCATCCGCCGACCTCACAAATGCCGCCAGAATTATGGCCAGTCAAATCCCTGAGTCCGATGCTTCTTGGGCTTTTTGCCGATCGGTTCGGTCCGGCTCCTGGTCACTTGGTCGAGATGCCGCCTGACTTGATCCTTAGTGCAACCAAGTCTCCGAAGACGCTTCTCGATCTCCTTGATGCTCGGTGAGGTCTCTACGTTCTCGAATGTGTCGTCGTACTGTTCCATGCCTTACGCGTAACGAATTTCGCTGATGGCTCCTTAAGTAAGCACCTAAAACACGGGTTTAAAGGCCTCAACTCGCTACGTAAGCGGGTACGGTATGCCCTCGCGTAAGTCCCACTTTCTTCAATAAATGCTGTTTGCTGAGGCGCAGGGGATTCGAACCCACGGTACTTGGCCATGTCGCGTTCATGTTGCATGGAGAGGCGGTGGGTCCTCTGAAACCGTTGGAAATGCTAGGGAATGAATGGGAGCAAATCGCAAATGGAAAAGGGCCTCCCCCGATTTGGGAAATGCCCTTAAGCGGTTGTTCAGTTTAGCTTTTAGTTGGTGACCCCGAGCGGATTCGAACCGCTGACCCTCAGATTAGGAATCTGATGCTCTATCCTACTGAGCTACGGGGTCCTATTTCCAACGAATGGGTTGACCGGCCCGCACTTTCGCTTAGGCAGGTTCTAAACCCAAAGGCACGCGTCTTGGCGATGGGTTGCCGAGACGATACGTAGTGCCACCGGCGCCCGGGATAAAGCATAATAGAGTGGCCGCGCCCGTGGGCTGGGCAGGGAACAAGCGGCGGCAAAACCGCCCGCAAGGTGAAGCTTTGCGCGACGCAGCGGACATGACACGAATGCCCGAACTATTCGAATTGATCACGCGCCGCGCAACCGTTGCAATTCTGAGCATGGCGCCGCCGCCCCTCCTCCTGTTGCAGGACATCTGGCTCACCTTTGGCAGCTCGCCTTTGCTTGCCGGTGCCACGCTCTCGATCGGTCCTGGCGAACGTCTTTGCCTGGTGGGCCGCAACGGCTCCGGCAAGTCGATGCTGCTGAAGATCGCCGCAGGTCAAGTCGAGCCCGACAGCGGCAGCCGCTTCGTCCAGCCCTCCGTGACGATCCGCTATTTGCCGCAGGCGCCTGATCTCTCCGACTTCGCCACGACGGCCGCCTTTGTCGAAGCGGGGCTTGCGCCGGGCGATGACCGCCACCGCGCGCGCTATTTGCTTGAGACCCTCGGCCTCACCGGCGAGGAGGAGCCGGTGCGCCTCTCCGGGGGCGAAAGCCGTCGCGCGGCACTGGCGCGTGTACTCGCGCTCGGAGCCCGATATCCTGCTGCTGGATGAGCCGACCAACCATCTCGACGTGGTGGCGATCGAGCGGGTTGGAGGCGACGCTTAAGGCGAGTGCGCTCGGCCATGGTCCTGATCAGCCATGATCGCCGATTCCTGGAGACGCTGGCGCAAGCCACGGTGTGGCTCGATCGCGGCACGACACGCCGGCTCGAGTCCGGCTTCTCGGGTTTCGAAGCCTGGCGCGACACCATCCTGGAGGAGGAGGAGCTTGAACGGCACAAGCTCGACCGTCGCATCGTGCAGGAGGAGCACTGGCTGCGCTACGGCGTCAGCGGGCGGCGCAAACGCAACCAAGCGCGTCTACGAGCCTTGCAGGAGCTTCGCACCGCGCGAAGGGCCGCGCGAAAGGACGCGGCGCCGGGCGCGGTGAAGCTGTCCGTGCAGGATGCCGGACAGTCCGGCAAGTCGGTGATCGAGGCCAGAGGTCTGACCAAGAGCTTTGGCGGTCCGGCGATCGTGCGCGATCTCAACATCAAAATTGGACGCGGCGATCGCATCGGCATCGTGGGACCCAATGGCGCAGGCAAGACGACACTCATCAATCTTCTCACGGGCATGCTGGCGCCGGACGCGGGCAAGATCCGCCTCGGCACCAATTTAGAGATCGCCACGCTCGACCAGGGGCGCGAAGGCCTCGATCTCGAGGAGAGTTTGGCGCGCACCTTGACAGGGGGCCGCGGCGACAGCGTCATCATCGGCGGCGAGGCGCGCCATGTCTGTCGGCTATATGAAGGATTTCCTGTTCAAGCCAGAGCAGGTACGCACGCCCGTGAAGGCGCTGTCGGGTGGCGAGCGCGGCAGGTTGATGCTGGCACGCGCGCTCGCTCGCCCCTCCAATCTCCTGGTGCTCGACGAGCCGACCAATGATCTCGATTTGGAGACGCTCGACCTTCTGCAGGAGATGCTGGCCGCCTATCCCGGCACGCTCCTCCTCGTCAGCCACGACCGCGATTTCCTCGATCGCGTCGTGACCTCGGTGATCGTCTGTGAGGGTGACGCGAAATGGATTGAATATGCCGGCGGATATTCAGACATGGTGGCGCAGCGCGGGTTTGGGGTCGGCGCGCGTCTTGACGAGAAGCCTGCGGCCGATGCGATACGGCCGCCGCTGCTTGGCAGACGCAAGTCCGAACCGAAGAGGCGCCTCACCTTTACCGACCAGCATGCCTTGAAAACATCGCCCGGCCGTATCGAGGCGCTCAATGCCGAAATCCGCCGGCTGGAGACGGTTCTGTCCGACCCGGATCTCTATGCCCGCGACCAAGCTGGCTTCACCGCTGCCGCTTCGGCGCTCCAAGCCGCTCAGGCCGCACTCAAGGCAGCGGAAGAAGAATGGCTGAGACTTGAGCTTCTGCGCGAACAGATCGAAGGCGCCCTTGGCGGCGATTAGGCGATCGATTTTTGCCGGCAAGGGAATTTGGGATCTATGGACAGCGGCGGCCTCGCATTAGACTTCGCTAGGCTTGAGCAGCTCCGGGTGGGGTGGCAGCGTGGAGCGAGCCGGTCGAGTGCGAGAACGCCCGCTGCTTGCTTGCGGCGATCGCTGTTTCATTCGGCGTGTCTCAGCCGGGCCTCGCATGCACATTGTCAGAGGCCCAGAAGGGCACCGTCGCGCAAGTCATCGACGGCGAGACGTTGGCGCTGACCGATGGCTCCGTTGTGCGGCTGATTGGGGCCAAGACCCCCGCTCCTCCGCTTGGATGGCGGGGCGAGCACCCGTGGCCCAAAGTCGAGGCCGTACGACTGGACCTTGGCCCAGTGCTGGCCGGGATGCGTATGCGGGTGCGGGGCTGGATCGAGTGGCGGAAGGCCCGATGATTCACGCGACCCATCCCGAGCAGATCGAGCTCGTGCCGCCGGCCTCAGGTCCGGAGTCAGCGCCCAAGCCAGAGCCGTCGGGCGTCGCGCTTTAGAATGGAAAGTTGGTCTGCTCCCTCCCCCTAAGGGAGAGGGAGCCATTTTCTGATCGGTTAGGCGGCGCGGCCGCGCGCTTCGGCCTCGGCCGTCATTTTGGCGTGACGGGCGGTCTTGGAAAGCACGTCGTCGATCTTGGCGACGGCGCTTTCCTCGTCCATGCGTTCCACCGCGGCGATTTCGCGCGCCATGCGGTCGAGAGCCGCCTCGTAGAGTTGGCGCTCCGAATAGGACTGCTCGGGCTGCGCTTCCGAGCGGTACAGGTCGCGCACCACCTCGGCGATCGACACGAGGTCGCCGGAATTGATCTTGGCCTCGTATTCCTGCGCCCGGCGAGACCACATGGTCCGCTTGACGCGCGCCTTACCCTTTAGCGTGCCCAGCGCCTTCCGAACGATCTTGTCCTCGGAAAGCTTGCGCATGCCGACAGTGGCGAGCTTGGCAGTAGGCACACGCAGCGTCATCTTGTCTTTCTCAAAGTTGATGACAAAGAGCTCGAGCGTCGCGCCGGCGATCTCCTGCTCCTCGATGCTCACGATGCGGCCCACGCCATGCGACGGATAGACGATATATTCGCTGGTGCGAAAGCCGTGTCTTTGCTGGGGTTTCTTCTTCTCGGGCATTACTCTCGCCTCACTTTGCCAAATTAGCCGCGCAAAATGCCGCTCGTGGCGTGAGCGTGTCCCTCGCTTCGCCTTGACTTTCAACGACTTACCCCGTCAGGTGGGTCACCTGGCAGTGTCGTCGACGGCGTTGCGGTGGGCACAAGAGAAGACGTCGATCAGTGGCCTGATCGCGCGACTTCCCCCCTTTACGGAAAAAAAAGCGCGCCCAAACGAGGGACGCCTCTCCGAATGCTCACGCGGTGGCGGTATGCGCCATTTCGACATCACTATAACATAATCTTAGTGAATCCGGAAGCCACCCCGTGCCGCAGGGCGATCCTTTTTGCGCCGCAATATGCGTCATTTTGACCGTAAGGTTAATACTTTCGGTCACCTAGGCTGCTAGTCGCCCTCGCCGGGCGCCGGCGAGAAATATTTGGCGAATTTGTCGGGTTCGCTGACAAAGGCGTCGGCATCCGGGGGTGCGGGTTTCTTAGTGGTGATGTTCGGCCAAGTCTCCGAATACTGCCGATTGAGGTCGAGCCAACGATCGAGCGTCGGCTCCGTATCGGGCTTGATGGCGTCAACAGGGCATTCCGGCTCGCAGACGCCGCAATCGATGCATTCGTCGGGATGAATGACGAGCATGTTCTCGCCCTCGTAGAAGCAGTCCACGGGGCACACCTCGACACAATCCATGTACTTGCACTTGATGCAAACTTCCGTGACGACGTAAGTCATCGACCCCACTTGGCTTGTCGGGCTAGCCGGCCCGGCGTAGTGCCCTCTAATGAGTCCCTCGGACGCGGCCGACAAGGGGCCATTGCCTAACCCAATCGCGCCGTCCGCACAAGGCGCCGATCAGCCCAGGGTGGGCGCCCATTTTCGCGGTTTGCTGCTGCCGCAGCGGCTCGCGGCGCCAGCCATAAATCAGGTTCCACTGAGGCGGGTATCTTTGGGTTGAATTGCTCGTTTAGCACGCGCGCACCAAAGCCATTGGTCGAGCCGCTGCCGCTCCATGCTGAGCGCTTAGCCCTCCTGGCGCCGTGCGACGAGGCTCCGGCGGAGATCCTTGAGCGCGGCGAACGGCGAATGCTCGTTGGGCACCGGCCGCTCGCGCTGGACCTTGTCGGCGGACGGTTCCTTGCGGGGAGGCCGGCCGGACTTCCGTCCCTCACGCGGACGGCCGTCTTTGGCGTGTTCCCTGCCTCCGCGGGGCGTGTTCTTCCCCTTGCCCGGACGCCATACTTCGTCATAGGCGACCGCAAGAGGTGCGGGATCGCTTGGCGATGGGACAAGTACGGTGGACCGGCCGGCTGCCTCAGCGCCCGATGGCGCCTGCGGCGTCTCGTGCGAAGCGGCCGCGACCTTCTGACATGAGCGCCGGAAGCCGAGCGCCATTAAGATCGAGGCAAAATCCTCACCCGAGCAGCCGACCACGGACATCAACTCCGGCACCACGCGGAAACTGCCATCGCCCGTGGCGCCGGGCGGGGGTGCCGCGCCTTCTTGTGTGGAGCGCCACGTCAATCGGGTGCGGATCAGGTCCGACAGCCTCTCCAGCATGTCGATGCGCACGGCGCGTGTGCCCACCAGCTGAAATCCCGCCGCATGCCAAAAGGCCTCGACGACGCGCCGGTCGGCCTCGACGGAGGTGAGTCCCTGTTGCGGCCGCGCCGGCATGGTGTCGCTGTCGATGCCGTGATCGCGCCCCGCATAGAGCGCCCAGAGCAGCAGGAGCAGATCGGCAGAGCGCGGGCTTGAGCAGCGCCGGGAGGTAGATATTGAAGGCACCAAAGCGGACGCCATAGCCGCGGAGCTGGGCGCGGGCGCTCTGATCGAGTGCCTTGATCTCGTGGGCTATGGCATCGCGGCGAAGCACGCCGAGATTCTCCGCCAGCCGGAAGGCGAACCCGCGGGCGAGGCCGGTGAGATCTGGGGCTTCGCTCAGCGCGACCAGCGGCTTGATCCGGGCGCCAAGATGGGCATCGAACCAGGCTTGGAGCCGCTTCAGCACGCGGTCGCGCTCGGCCGGACCGAGGTGCTCATCGGCGTAAAGGTGAATCCTGGGCTTGAGCGCGCTCTCGCCGCGCTCGAGCCGGGCGACCTCGCTTCCGGCCCACAGGAAGCGGCCATTGGGTGTCAGCACAATGGCATCGTCAGAGGCGGCAACAAGCGCATCGGCGCGCTCGGCAAGCTCGCGGCCGAGGACCTTGGCGGCAGCGTGGCGCGCCGCCCTGCCATGGATGCCGTCGCTCGGGGCGTCGGGCGTATAGCGGAAGCCGTCGAGGCGGCCGACATAGTGATCCTCGACCAGGATCTGACCGTCTGGCGTGATCTCAGCCAAGATCTCCTCCTTATCGCGTAAGCGCCGCATCAGCACGCTCGTCCGCCGGTCGACGAAGCGCCGCGTCAGTCGCTCGTGCAGGGCGTCCGACAGGGTGTCCTCGATGGCGCGGGTGCGGCCTTGCCAATGCTCCGGATCGGCGAGCCATTCCGCCCGGTGGGAGACGAAGGTCCAGGTGCGGATTTGGGCTAGGCGATTGGAGAGGGTGTCGAGGTCGCCGTCGGTGCGGTCGGCGAGCGCGACCTGGTGGGCGAACCAGTCGGCCGGAATATGGCCTTCTTCGCCGATGACGAAGCGGTAGAGGGTGGCGACGAGCTCGGCATGGCTCGCGGCCGAGATCTTGCGGTAGTCGGGGATCTGGCACATGTCCCAGAGCAGCCGCACCGCAGCCGGGCCGCGCGCCATGTCGCGTACGCCGGCGTCGTGGCTGACATTCTCGAGCGCGATCACGTCGTCCACCATGCGGGCGCGAACGAGCCGCGGATGGTCGGGTGTCTCACGCAGGCTCTCCTTCAGTCGTTCGATCGAGGCGAAATCGAGGGTGCGATTGCGCCATTGCAGCACGCCGACCTGGTCGAAGCTATGGTTCTCGAGCCGCTCGACAAGCTCGGGCTCGAAAGGGGCGACCTGGCCAGTCACACCGAAAGTGCCGTCATTCATATGACGGCCGGCGCGGCCCGCAATCTGGCCGAGCTCGGCTGGTGTCAGATTGCGGTGCGCCTGGCCGTCGAATTTGCGCAAGCCCGCAAAGGCTACGTGGTCGAGGTCGAGATTGAGGCCCATACCGATGGCGTCAGTCGCCACCAGGAAGTCGACGTCGCCATTCTGATACAAGTCGACTTGCGCGTTGCGCGTGCGCGGGCTTAAAGCGCCTAGCACCACGGCGGCGCCTCCCCGCTGGCGGCGCACGAGCTCGGCGATGGCATAGACTTCGTTGGCGGAGAAACCCACAATCGCCGAACGTCGGGGGAGCCGCGTGATCTTCTTATCGCCGGCGTAAGCGAGCTTGGAGAGGCGCGGCCGTGACACGAGATTGACGCCGGGCAATAGATCGTGGATCGCGTCACGCATGGTCGCCGCGCCAAGGAGCAGCGTCTCGCTCAAGCCACGCGCGTGGAACAGGCGATCGGTGAAGACGTGCCCGCGCTCGCTGTCGCCAGCGAGCTGGATCTCGTCAATGGCTACGAAATCAGCCTCGAGCTCGAGGGGCATCGCCTCCACGGTGCAGA
Organism: uncultured Alphaproteobacteria bacterium; assembly: GCA_963846875.1. Classification (GTDB taxonomy): domain Bacteria; phylum Pseudomonadota; class Alphaproteobacteria; order Rhizobiales; family Methyloligellaceae; genus Methyloceanibacter. Next base: position 307,671 of record CAWJXT010000018.1, on the reverse strand, counting down.
CATAGAAGCGCGGAGAGGGCGGCTTGATCTTCTCCTCGCCCGTGACGAGGGCCACGGCGGAAGGTCCGATGCGGGCTATGATCTTGTCATACACCTCACGCGCAAGCAGGCGAAGGGGCAGGCCGATGATGCCCATCTCATGCGCCAGCATCCGCTCGATGGCGAGATGGGTCTTGCCGGTATTGGTGGGCCCGAGCACGGCCGTGACGCCGCGGCCCTTTGAGCCTGTGGGACTTGGTCTGAAGGAATGGCTCATCGGTTTCCTTGGCGTCGCCTGGATCAGCCGAGCCAGTTGGAACGGGCAGGGAACGAATCTCGTCCGAATCGCTGACTCGGCCCATTCGGATTTCGTTCTGCGAACGGATCACGGGCTTGCTTTCGGCGCTTTGACTATTCGTGCGTGCGGTTGGCGGGCGCCCTCGGTCAGGTCTCAGAAGCCTGGAGGAAGGTACCGGGAACAGAGCATAGACGAATCAGGGTGGTGTTAATTTTCGTCATCTGTTCGCTACTACATGTTGGGATTGGAGCCCCCGGCGTTAACCCCCTGGCGTGGCCGTGGCTCCAAAGCAAAGTCCCAGGACTGTGGCTAAGGCTCGAGACTGGCGCGGCTCGTGCCCTTGACCTGGAACGAGGTCGCGAGCGCCGAGCCATAGCCCACGAGCGTCGGCAGAACAATGCGGTAGGGCACATACATGGCGGTGCCCGGCAAGGGGACCAACCAGACCTCGATATCATTCGTCTCCGACATCAGCCTGATGCCCGGATTGTCGGGCCGATAACCCCCGAGGGGAATGAACTTCACTCGGCAGATGGCTGCTGGCCCCGAATAGCCCCCGGAGCCATTCTTCGTCACGCGCATCGATTGTTTTGGCGTGAGCACAAGGTCGAAACGCTGCTCGCCATCAAAGACGGGAATAGTCTGGTTACAGACCTTCAGATCCCCGTTGGGGTTGTCGGAGCGCGTATAGAGAAAGGCCGCGCTCATGGGATCGAGCACGCCTTCGAGCTGTTCCTTGGTGACGGGAATCACGTGGGGGTTGGGTCGCTTAGTCGGGATCTGGGAGACCTCTGTAACCGCGCCGCCCTCAAAGGTCATGCGGATCTGTCCGTTGTCATTGCCGCCGACGTAGTTCAAGGCATACATCGCGGGCTTTGGCCCTGCGGTCGTCAAGTTGCCCACGCTTGCCGTCGTGCCTCGCCAGTCAAGGATCAGGCCATCAAGGACCGAGAACCGGCCTTCGCCCCGCATCTCGTAAGCGGGCCCGTGGAAGGTCGTGGTGAGGCGAAAATCACCCAAGTTGAAACCGGCAAGCTCCACGCGATAGACGACGACAATCCGGCTCGCGGTGGCGGCGTCGTCCTCGGCCTCGGCGCGCTCGCCCTCGAAGCTGCCGCTCAGCCCCAGGGTGAGAGCGGCAACGATCGCAAGGCTCAAGCTGTGTCGTGCTGCCCGCATGGCTCCAAAACCTCGCGTGAGGTCCTGATGTTCCCCCGCATTGCCGACTCTCGGGTTATTCGGTGAATTCGTCAATTCTGAGGTAGGGTGGCGCGGGTCGCTTGACCCACCGTGGCCGGCCCCCTTATATCTCGCCTCGCTGGCACCGCTGCCCGTCTTAGTTCTTGAGGCTTGAGCACGCAGGACCAGCTTCGGCGCATTCTGCCAAAAAGGATTTTAGAAGCGATGGCCCGTCGTTGCGAGTTGACCGGCAAAGCGGTGCTCACCGGCAACAATGTGAGCCACGCCAAGCGCAGGACCAAGCGCCGGTTCCTGCCCAACCTTTGCAATGTGGCACTGCAGAGTGATGCTCTGAAGAAGCGCGTGCGACTCACCATCAGCGCGGCCGCCTTGCGCTCCGTCGAGCACCGGGGAGGCCTCGATGCCTTTCTCGTCAAGGCGCGGGAGGACGATCTCTCCTTGAAGGCAAAGCGGCTGAAGCGCGAGATCGCGAAGACGCAAAGCGCGCCGCAGGCGTCGTCGTCCTAACGCGCGGTCCGGCAAGGGCGGGGCTGGTCTCGGTTAGGGCGAAACTCCATGGCAGCGTCCGCTGCAGCAGGCTGAAATTGTCATCCGAGATGAGTGTCAGGACGGTCTCGCCCGAGGCACCTCGGTGTGCCGGAAGATTACCGTTCTTGTCCGTCAGGTTCTCTGCGAAAGCGACCGGCGTGCCCTTCAGCTTGCCGGTGGGAATGAACGCGAGCGCTTCAAGCGCGCTATTCCTGCATAGAGCCACTGGGTGCGACCTAGTGGAGCTGGCGACGTTGCGCGCGTGCCACCGCCGGTGCCGCGCGGTAGAGATGCCGCCAGGCGAGGTCCTCGTCGAACAGCTCGGCGAGCTTGTCGGTCATGACGCCGGCAAGTTCCTCGGCGTCGGTCAAGGTGACGGCGCGGCGGTAATACCGGGTCACGTCGTGGCCGATACCGATGGCGAGCAGCTGCACGGAGGAGCGGGTCTCGATCTCCTCGATGACCTGGCGCAAATGGCGCTCGAGATATGAGCCCGAGTTGACCGAGAGCGTTGAGTTGTCGACCGGCGCGCCGTCGGAGATCATCATCAAGATACGCCGCTGCTCGGGTCGGGCGAGCAGGCGCTGATGCGCCCAGGCGAGCGCCTCGCCGTCGATGTTCTCCTTGAGCAGGCCCTCGCGCATCATCAGCCCGAGATTGCGGCGCGAGCGGCGCCACGGGGCGTCGGCAGATTTGTAAATGATGTGGCGCAGGTCGTTGAGCCGGCCGGGCAGCGCCGGTTTGCCTGCGTTCAGCCAAGCCTCGCGGGCGTGGCCGCCTTTCCAGGCGCGCGTGGTGAAGCCTAGGATTTCCACCTTGACGCCGCAGCGCTCCAGCGTGCGGGCGAGAATGTCGGCGCAGCAGGCTGCGACCATGATCGGGCGCCCGCGCATGGAGCCTGAATTGTCGAGCAGCAACGTGACCACGGTGTCGCGAAACGTCGTCTCCCGCTCCTGCTTGAAGGTGAGGGGATGCATGGGATCGACGATGACGCGGGCCAGCCGCGCGGCGTCGATCATGCCTTCGTCGAGATCGAAGTCCCAGCCGCGATTCTGCTGGGCGAGCAGCCGGCGCTGCAGGCGATTGGCCAGCCGCGCCACCGCCCCATGCAAGGCGAGCAGCTGCTTGTCGAGGAAGGCACGCAAACGCTCGAGCTCATCGGCGCTGCACAGCTCCTCGGCATTGACGATCTCGTCGTAAGCGCGCGTAAAGACCTTGTAGCCGAAGGCCTCGGGGTTATCGAGCACGGAGACGTTGGGGCGCCACGCCTCGGGGCGGCGTGGCATGTCACGCGCATCCGTCTCGCGGTCGCGGCGGTCGGTCGAGGCGGACTCCTGATCGTCCTTGACGTCCTCCGAGGAGGCGTCCTGGTCGGCTTGGCGGTTGGCGGCAAGCTCGGCGCGCGCGTCGCTTTCTACGCCGCTATCCTCAGAGTTGGCGGTATTAGGGTCGGACTCGCCGTCCTCGCCCTCGGCGTTGGGTTCGCCGGCATCGAGCTGGTCGGCAAGGTTGAGGGCGGCCAAGAGGTCACGCGCCAGCCGGCCGAAGGCTTGCTGATCAAAGACAAGGTCCGGCATGCGGTCGAGCACACGGTGCGCGCGTTGCTCGACGTGAGGGCGCCACAAATTGACGATGGCCCGCGCCTTGGATGGTGGTGCCTGGCCGGTGAGCCGCTCCCGAACCAAGAGCGCGAGCGCATCCTCGATCGGCGCCTCGGACCGGTCGGTCGCCTCGCCGAGGCGGCTGCGCGCATAGCGCTGCTCGATACGGGCGGTGAGATTGGCGGCCACGCCTTGCATGCGCTTGGCGCCGATCGCCTCCACCCGGGCTTGTTCGATCGCTTCGAATATGGCGCGCGCCTCGCCGCCCGACGGCGCGAGCGAGTCGTGCAGCTTGGGGTCGTGACAGGCGACGGAGAGAGCGGCGGCGTCGGCATGTCCCCGGATCACCGCAATCTCGGTGCGGGTCGGGATGCGCGACGGCTCAGGGACGCGCGCCGTCTTGCCGAAGAGACCCGGCGGTTCGCCCGTGAACACCACCTCGACGCTGCTATCGCGGGCGATGGAGCGGGTGGCGAACGTGACCGCGCGCTTGAATGGATCGAGCGGCGCTTCTTTGCGTCTGGTCAGCCCCATGGTCAGCTCAAGGCTACGTTTGCCGTCGACTGCGGCAAGTCCTCCCCGAAGGAGCGCTGGTAGAATTCAGCGATCAGCCCGCGCTCGAGTTCGTCGCATTTGTTCAAGAAGCTCAGTGCAAAGGCCAGCCCAATGTCACCGAAGATCTCGGCGTTCTCCGCCCAGATGATGACCGTGCGGGGGCTCATCACCGTCGAAAGGTCGCCGTTCATAAAGGCGTTGCGCGTGAGCTCGGCTACGCGGACCATGTTGCTCACGACTTTCTGCCCGGCCTCCGTGTTCCAGGCCTTGGACTTGGCGAGCACGATGTTCACTTCGTCGTCATGGGGCAGATAGTTGAGGGTGGCGACGATGGACCAGCGATCCATCTGACCCTGATTGATCTGCTGGGTGCCATGATAGAGCCCGCTCGTGTCGCCGAGCCCGATGGTATTGGTGGTCGAGAACAGGCGGAAGGCCGGGTGCGGCCTGATGACCTTCGACTGGTCGAGCAAAGTGAGCTTTCCCGAGACCTCGAGCACCCGCTGGATGACGAACATCACGTCCGGACGGCCGGCGTCATATTCGTCGAAACAGAGCGCTGTATTTGTCTGCAGCGCGTAAGGGAGGATGCCCTCGCGGAACTCGGTCACCTGCATGCCGTCGCGGATGACAATGGCGTCCTTGCCCACGAGGTCGATGCGGCTCACATGGCTGTCGAGATTGATGCGCATGCAGGGCCAGTTCAGTCTCGCCGCCGTCTGCTCGATATGGGTTGACTTGCCGGTGCCGTGATATCCCTGGATCATCACCCGGCGGTTGTGCTTGAAGCCCGCGAGGATGGCGAGCGTCACATCCTTGTTGAAGAGATAGTCCGGATCGACGTCGGGCACGTGCTCGTCAGGACGCGAATAGGCCGGCACCTCGAGATCCGTGTCGATGCCGAAAACCTGGCGCACGGATACCGTCATGTCCGGCAGTCCGGCGCCGCTGCGGGTAGCGTCAAGGGTCATGGACTGATGAGCCTGTTAGTCGCGTCGTTCGGGCTGGCCTCAAGCGCGCCCCTCATTGCGGGGGGCCTGTCGCAGCGACTCTAAGCAAGCCCCGCCTGCCGCAGATAGTTATAGGCTTGGATCACTTCGCGCAACTTGTCCTCGGACCGCCGGTCGCCGCCGTTGCGGTCGGGGTGGTGGCGCTTAACCAAGTCCTTGAACCGCGTTTTGATCTCGGCCTTGGTGGCAGTGTCGTCGAGATTGAGTTGGCGCAGGCATTTGCGCTCGACGCGCCGAATGGGGCGCGGCGGCTCGACCGTGCCATTGGCGTGGCCGCCATTCGCCCCGCCGAACAGGCCGAAGGGGTCTTGGGTGCCGAAGCGATGGGCAAAGCCGGTCCGCTGCCCGCCATATCTTGCCGCCCGGCCGCGTGCCCAGGAATTGACGCCGATGAACCAGGTCGGACGGTGCCCGGTGGTGTCGGCCTTCTGGTGCTTGACCACATCGTCGTCGGGCATGCCAGCAAAATAATTGTAGGACTTGTTGTATTCGCGCACATGGTCGAGGCAGAAGCGGTGGTACTCGCCTTCGCGGCCGCGGCCCTTGGGCGCCGGGTAGAGGCCGGGCTCCGTGCACCCCTGCCACTCGCAAGCGGGACAGGCGTCGCGCAAGAGACGGTTGGCGTCAGGCTTGACGCGCAGTCGGTCGAAAAATTTGGAGTCGAGCTTCATCATCTCTCATTATGGGAAGGGCTCGCGGGCGCCGCAAGCATGGTCGTTGGCGTGAAGAGCGGCTATTGTGATCGGTCGCCGGTTTCGATTGCATGACTAGCTACAGCGGCTCCGGAATGCACGTTGAGAACATGATCCGGGAGAAGTTACGGAAGGCTTTCGCGCCGACCGAGCTTCAGGTGGTGAACGATTTTCACCGCCACGCCGGCCACGGCTCCTCGCCTGGCACTGGTGAGAGCCATTTCAGCGTGCTGGTCGTAGCACCCGTCTTTGCCGGCAAGTCGCGATTAGACCGTCATCGCATGGTCAATGCTGCGCTGGCCGCGGAGTTGACCGGTCCGGTGCACGCGCTTGCCATCACGGCGCTCGCGCCGGACGAGCGCTAAAGCGCTATTGAGGGTCGCCCGCATTCCCGCGTGAGAAAGTCGGTCAGACGGTCCGTCGGTACGTCGCGATCAAGAAAGGCTTGGCCCACGCCGCGAACCAGCACGAAAGCGAGCCTACCGCCTTTGACCTTCTTGTCCTGGGCCATGAGCTTCAGCAGCGCCGTGGGCGTCGGCGCCTTGCCCGGGATCGCCGCGATCGTGGTCGGCAATCTGACCGCGGCGAGATGTTTCTCAACGCGGGCGGCAACCGTGGCATCGCAGAGGCCAAGCTCGGCGGAGAAGTCAAAAGCAAGGCGCATGCCGATGGCGATCGCTTCGCCGTGCAGCAGCCGGTCGGAATAGCCGGCAAACGCCTCAAGCGCGTGGCCGAAGGTGTGGCCGAGATTGAGCAAGGCGCGGGCACCGGTTTCCTCGCGCTCGTCCGCTTCCACCACCGCCGCCTTGGTACGGCAGCTTGTGGCAATGGCGCGCATGCGGGCATCGCCTTGGCCGGAGAGGATGTCCGGCCAGCTCGCTTCGAGCCAGGAAAAGAAGGCGGCGTCGCCGATGAGGCCGTATTTCGCCACCTCGGCGTAGCCGGCGCGAAACTCCCGGGGCGGCAGGGTAGCAAGCAATGCGGTGTCGGCGAGCACCAGGCTCGGCTGATGAAACGCGCCGATCAAGTTCTTGCCTTGAGGCACGTCGATGCCGGTCTTGCCGCCGACCGAGGAGTCCACTTGCGCGAGCAGGCTCGTCGGCATCTGCACGAGGCGGACGCCGCGACGCAAGACGCTCGCGGCGAAGCCGGCAAGGTCGCCCACCATGCCGCCGCCGAAGGCAATTACCGCGTCGCCGCGCTCGACGCCAAGGTCGAGCAGGCGGTCGCAAAGACCGGCTAAGACGGGAAAGCTCTTGCTCGGTTCGCCGGGTGCTACCACGACCTCACCAAGCAAGAGCCCCTGTTGAGCGAGGCTCGACTTGAGGCCCGGCAGATGCAGCGCGGCCACATTGGCGTCACTCACCACGGCGCAGCGCGCGTCGGGCAGCACGTGCGCGATCCGCTTACCGGCATCGGCGGTGAGGCCTTCGCCGATGACGATGTCATAGCTCCGTCCGCCGAGCCCCACTCTGATCGTGGGCTCGTTCCGGTCGTTCGCGGCGGCAGGGCTTGTTTGCATCACGTGCCCTTATAGCGACCCGCCGTTGCCGCGGGCCGCGCCGGGCAGCCAAGCTTGCACGACAGCGCCTCGACCACCTCGTTCACGATCATCTCATGGGGAACGTCCCGGCTTACCACGGTGATGTCGGCCTCGGCATAGATTGGATAGCGCTCTTGCATCAACGCGCGCATTACCTTCTCGAGATCGCCGGTTGCGAGCAATGGCCTATGGTCGCGCCGGCGCACGCGGTGGAGCAGCACGGACAGCTCGGCCTTGAGCCAGATCGATATGCCGCACTTTTTGATATTTGCCCGCGTCTCGGCGTTCATATAAGCACCGCCGCCGGTGGCGAGCACTTGCGGACCGCCTTCGAGCAGGCGCGCGATCACCCTGCGCTCGCCCTGGCGGAAATAGGCCTCGCCATGCTCGGCGAAGATCTCGCTGATGCTCTTGGCGGCGGCGAGCTCGATCTCGTCATCGACGTCGGTGAAGGCGAGGTCGAGTCGATTCGCGAGCCGCCGGCCCACCGCCGTCTTGCCCGCGCCCATCAGCCCGATGAGCGCGATGCTCCTCGGCCCGAGAGCCTCGCGGATCTCTGCCAGCCGCTCAGGCTTCAGCTCTTTCTTGTGCTCAGCCAGTCGGAGGCTTCCAGTTAGCTGGAGTTGGGCGAGCCGGGTGCTCCGGCCCAATGGGGGCGCACGGTTCCACAACTTTCCAATGCTGACAACGGCCTTTCGAATCGTCCATGATAGGCGAGTTTGGAGGCGCCAGGCGTTCGGGCCATAATGACGCCCGGTTCGCCATGCAGAGACGTCACGGGAACAAGCAGACGTCACCGGAAAAAGAGCGCCTCGATGCCGACACTGTTTCGGTTCCTTGTTGTTTTAGGGGTCATCGCCGGTGTCGTCGCTGGAAGCCTCTATGTGCTCGCCGAATATTTCCAGCCAGAGCCCAAGGAAATCTCTAAAGCCTTGCGCAACGTTAAAGTGCGCGAAGAAGCGGCGGCGCTTCCGGCTGCTGGCACGAATTCGGGTGCCCCTGGCCTTACTGGTGCCTCTGGGCCTGATGCCAGCGCCCCTGGCGCTGTCGGTAGCACCAGCCCAGGCACAGGTCGAGCGCCGTGAGCTTGCGCCGCTCCCTGGGCTAGGTGCCACCGAACAGCGCGTGCCTGGTGCGCAGCAAAACGCTCCCGCCTCGCCCCCCGGCGAGGTACCCCCGGCCTCCAGCCCAGGTTTCGCGCAACCCGGCAGCCCCTTGCCGGGCGATCTCTGGCGCGGGCTTCAGCCGCAGGTCCTGCAACAACTATTAGCCGCGACCCCACTGCCGTCTCCCTCGCCCACATTGGCGAGTTTGATTGGAAGTGCGCTCGCGGCGGGAGCGGAGAACGGCGGGGCTGAAATTGCCATCAGGTTCGGGGCGCTGGAGCGCGCGGGTCGCGTTGAGGAGGCGGTCAGGCTGTTGACTGGGGCCGCGCAGGCCGAGGAGCCGGGCGCCGCCGCTCGCTATGCGATGACCTTGCTTGCGGCAGGGCGCGACGACGAGGCTTGCGCTCTCAAGCTTGGGCCTGCGCCCGAGACGGCTCGGGCGGACGTGGAGGCAAAGCGCGCCACCTTCCTGGTTCTGGCTTATTGCGACGCGGTGAATGGCGACGCGCGGGGCGCCGCGCTTGCCCTCCAACTCGCCCGGGACAGCGGGGTCGAGGCGCCGCTCGCCTCTGCCGCGATCGACCGGCTGACCAAGACGTCGACGAGGGTTCCGCCGGTCCTCAAGACCGTGGATGTGCTCGACTACGTTTTCTTGGCGCTCGACGGGAAGGGGCTTGGTCCTGATCTTGCGGCCAAGGCTAGCCCTGAGCTCCTGTTCCGCTTGGCCCATGACACGCAGGCACCGGCGGAGCTCAGGCTTGCCGCGGCCGAGCGCGCGGCGACCCTCAACATCATCGATGGCGCAGCGCTCGCAGACGCTTATCGGGACGCGGCGCCCAAGCTTGGCAAGCAGGCGCAATCGGCGCCCGCGCTCCGTGCGCGACTCTTCTGCGGCGCTCGAGGCCGCGCCATCGGCCAAGATTCGAGGGCAGTCGATCGATGCGCTGCTTGCGAGCGGCCGCGATGCCGGGATTGAGATCCCCCTCGGGCAGGCCTTGGCGCAAGCCGGCGCCGGGCTTGTGCAAGATCCGCAAGCGGCGGGTTTCGCCGAGACGGGCGTGCGGGTGGCGGCGCTGGCGGGTGACGACCAAACCGCCTGGGCCTGGGTCGATGCCGGCGGCGCCCCGTTGCGGGGATGGCAGCTCCTGCTCGCCGCAAGCGATCCTTCCGGTGCCCGCGCTGAGGAGGCGCTTGCGAGTGCCGACAACGCACTGGAGGGTGGCCTGCCGTCGGCTCTGCTGCATCGTCTGGTCACCGTGCTCGACGCGCTCGACTATGACGTGCCCATTCCGCTCTGGGATGCAACGAGCAAGGTCCCACAGCCGAGCGACGGCTATCTTCCGGCCACGGGGGAGCTCAGCGCGCTGAAGGAGGCTGCCGATGCGGGCGACGTTGGACGCACGGTGCTCCTGGTCGCGTCGGCGCTTGGGCCCACGGGACCGGCCGGTGCGAATCTGATCGCGCTCGGCGACGCGGTGCGCGCGCTGAAACGCGTCGGCCTCGACCAGGAAGCCAGACGACTCGGCTTTGAGGCGCTCTATGCTCATTGGCCGACGCATGGGAAGGCTTGAACGTGGTCGGCCGCAATGAGTCAGGCGACGGGACGCGCGCTTCGGAGCTTGCGCTCTTTCTCGACATGCTCATGGCCGAGCGCGGCGCCGCTGGCCACACGATCGAGGCTTATCGGCGGGACTTGGGCGAGCTCCTGGCCTTCCTTGCTTCGGAGCGTCGGACCGCGCTCAACGCGTCGGCTGATTCCGTGCGCGACTTCCTGGCCAAGCTCAAGCGCAGAGGACTTGCACCCACCTCGCGGGCGCGGAAGCTCTCTGCCATGCGTCAGTTCTTCCGCTTTCTCCTGGGCGAGGGCATGCGCGAGGACGACCCCTGCTCGGCCATCGACAGCCCGAAGCTCGGGCGACCACTACCCAAGATCCTGTCGCTGGCGGAGGTCGAGACGCTGCTCGCGACGGCGACACGCGTGGCCGGTGCCGCGAATGAAGGCGCGGGCCGGCGGCGTGCGCTCCGCCTGCATGCGTTGCTCGAGACGCTCTATGCCACGGGCCTGCGCGTCTCGGAGTTGCTCGGACTGTCGCGCCGGGTGCTCGCCACGGACGATCGCGTGTTGACCATCAAGGGCAAAGGCGGGCGTGAACGCCTCGTTCCGCTGAACGATGCCGCGCGGGAAGCGCTGAAAGCGCATCTGGCTGCCGTCGAAGAAGATGAAGCCAATGGCAGGCCCCCCTCGCCTTGGCTGTTCCCGTCTGCGAGAGGCGCTTTGACGCGGCAACGCTTCGGCCAGGAGTTGAAGGCGCTCGCTGTTGCATCTGATATTGAGCCCGCCCGGGTGTCACCTCACGTGCTTCGCCATGCTTTCGCCAGCCACCTGCTTGAGCGGGGTGCGGATTTGCGCACGGTGCAGCAACTCCTGGGCCACGCCGATATCTCCACCACCCAGATCTACACCCATGTCATCGAGGAGCGGCTAAAACGTCTCGTCGAGCAGCACCATCCCCTGGCACATATGCATTTGCCGAAGCGAAGGTAGGTGGCCGACATAAGTCGTTTCTTATGGGTTCCTGCCGCACAGGTTGATAGGATTTCGCCCCAAGGCCACTTACAAGCACGACCGGCCGCCTTATTTTGCCGAGATTTTGCCGAAACACCGGGTCTAGAGCGCCGTCACGTTCGCATGCGTACCTATCTCGATTTCGAAAAGCCGATTGCTGAGCTCGAAAGCAGGGTCGCCCAACTCAAGGCGCTCGCCGCCGAGCAGCATTCCGTCTCCATCGATGAGGAACTCGCCAAGCTCGAGGCCAAGGCCAGGGAGGCGCTCGAGGAGACCTATGCGGAACTCACCCCCTGGCAAAAGACGCAAGTCGCCCGCCACCCTGAGCGTCCGCATCTGCGCCATTATCTGGACGGGCTGGCGCAGGACTTCACGCCACTCGCCGGCGATCGCTATTTCGCCGAGGACCACGCGATCATTGGGGGCATTGGGCGGGTCGCCGGCCGCTCGGTGATGGTTATCGGCCATGAGAAGGGCTCCGACACGGAGGGACGCATTCGGCACAATTTCGGCATGGCAAGGCCGGAAGGCTACCGCAAGGCGGTGCGGCTCATGGAGCTGGCCGACCGTTTCTCGCTCCCGGTGATCAGCCTCGTCGATACGGCGGGGGCCTATCCCGGCATCGGCGCCGAGGAGCGGGGCCAGGCTGAGGCTATCGCCAGGAGCACCGACTGTTGCTTGAGTTTGGGCGTGCCTATCGTGACGGTGATTATCGGCGAGGGGGGATCAGGCGGGGCTGTGGCCATCGCCACCGCCAACCGGATCTATATGCTCGAGCACTCAATCTATACGGTGGCATCGCCCGAGGCCGCCGCCTCGATCCTGTGGCGGGATTCCACCCGCGCCGTCGATGCCGCCACCAATATGAAGATCACGGCGCAAGACCTGCTCAAGCTCGGTATCATCGATGGGATCATTCCGGAACCTGTTGGGGGTGCGCATCGGGACGGAGCCGAGGTGGTGCGGGTGACCGGCGAGCGGATCGCCGAAGCCTTGGGGACCTTCGACGGCAAGTCGGCCCGGGACATCCGCAAGGACCGGCGGGAGAAATTTCTGGCCATGGGCCGGGTAAGCTAAGGCGCCTGCCCAAAAAATCGCCATTTTTTGAGTTCAATTCAAGGTCGGCTAGGGGTATAATAGGCTGTAAATCGGGGGAGTTGGGGGTGGCGCGGGGGGACCGCAACGCTAACCCCACCTTAACCTCCCAAGTTCGATGTTGGCCGCGTGCGCAAGGGGCACTGCGTATGCTTCGTTTAAACTGGATGAAAGTCGTGATTGCGGCGAGCGTATTGACCTTGGTCATCGCGCTTGGCGGCTGCGGCGCAGTTCTCGCCTCCTTATCCTCGGCCCCTTTCGGCGCAAACGCGAGCGCTGCTCGCCGAGAAGGGCATGCAAGAGCAGTCGCCGATCCTCATCCGCATCTTCAAGGCGGAGTCGGAGCTCGAAGTGTGGAAGGCCAAGGACGATGGCCGCTTCTACCTCTTCAAGACCTATCCCATCTGCGACTATTCCGGCGGGCTTGGGCCCAAGGTCAACCAAGGCGATCGCCAGGCCCCGGAAGGGTTCTATCTCGTCTCCGAGGACCAGATGAACCCGAAGAGCAAGTATCATTTGGCTTTCAATGTGGGTTTCCCCAACGCCTATGACCGCGCCTATGGGCGCACCGGTGCCGACATCATGGTGCATGGCGACTGTAAGTCTGCTGGCTGCTACGCAATGACCGACGGTGTGATCGAGGAGATATATATCCTGGCTCGCGAGGCGCTGGCCGGCGGGCAGAAGTCATTTCAACTCCAGGCCTATCCATTCCGCATGACTGCGGCCAACATGTCCAAGCACACGAGCGACCAGTGGTACGGCTTCTGGCAGAACCTGAAAGAGGGTTACGACTATTTCGAGGTTACCCACCAGCCGCCGAAGGTCGATGTGTGCGGGCGCCGCTATCTGATCAATGCCTCGTTCGTCGATCGCGCGGCCAGACCCGATCCCGTAGAAGAATGTCCCGCCTATGAGCGTCTGCCCGTGCAGGCCCTGCCGCGCGGGCCAGTGCTACAGCAGGCCTCGACCAAGCCTGGCACCGGTACGTGGCAGACCGAGACCAAGCAGGGCCGCTCGGCGGATGCGGGACTTGGGTCGGGCGCGCAGCAGGCGTCCATGACCAAGCCCCTCGGCAGCGTGCTCGGACTTGCCTTCGGCCAGGCTAAGCCCTCCTATCAGGCCTTCACCCTCGGCCCGGCGACGCCGTCCGGGCAATAGCCGGAAATAGGAAATCGAAAATTCGAATTCTGGTATCTGCGTTCTCTTTCACGCATCATGCGCCATGCTATGGCGAGGTCTCGCTCTTTTCATCGTCTTGGCGCTCGGCGGCGCCGCGCTCTACCTGTTCACGCCCGAGGGGCAGGGGCTACGCGACCGGCTGCGTATCAACGCCACGCGGCACGAGAACCGAGCGCTACACGACTTAGGTCTTCCCTTGCCGGGCACGCCGGATCTGGCCGGGACTCGATGCGAGGCTCCAGGCGCAGGGCGTGCGCCTCGGCGCACCGGCTTTCATCCGCATCTTCAAGCTCGAATCCGAGCTCGAGCTCTGGATCGAAAAGGACGGGCGCTTCGTCCGATTTGCGACCTATCCCATCTGCCTTTGGTCCGGGCGGCTCGGACCGAAGCTTGCCAGCGGCGACGGCCAGGCGCCGGAAGGCTTCTATACGGTGGACAAGGAGCAGCTCAACCCCAACAGCCATTGGCACCGCGCCTTCAATCTCGGGTTTCCCAACGCCTTCGACAAGGCTCAAGGGCGGACGGGCTCCTTCCTCATGATCCATGGGGGTTGTTCGTCGATCGGCTGCTACGCGATGACCAATCCCGTCATCGATGAGTTGTGGCGGATCGTGACGGCGGCACTGGATGGAGGAGAGCCGCGCGTGCCCGCGCATGTCTTCCCCTTCCGCATGACCGAGGCCAATCTTGCGGCGCGGAAGACGGACCGGTGGAGCGGCTTCTGGACGGATCTCAAGCCCGGCTACGACGCCTTTGAAGCGGGCTACATCCCGCCTGTTATCAGCGTCTGCCGCGGGCACTACGCGGTCGAGAGCGGCACGGTGGAGACGGTGGGGCGGCCGGTGGAAAGCCGCTGCCCATCAGCGTCCGCCGACGAGGGGTGAGAGTGCGCGGCAGGCCTAGCCGAAAGCGCCGTGGCAATGCTTGTACTTCTTGCCCGAGCCGCAGGGGCAGAGGGCATTACGTTGCACTTTGCCCCAGGTCGAGGGATCGGCGGGGTTGGTCGGTCCCTGGCCTTTACGAACGCGCGCCGGTCTGGTGCCGCCGCGTCCATTGCTTCCGGCATTGGCCGCTTCGAGCGCGAACTCGTCCTCCCCGGTCAAGGGATCGACGTGATGGACCTCCATGGGAGGAAGCTCGGCCGCGTCGAGCGGCGGCACGTCCTCCGGCCGCGCGAGCTGCACATGCATGAGCTGGCCGGTCACGACTTCGCGGAGCTTTGCGAGCATATGCTCGAACAGAGAGAAGCTCTCGCTCTTATATTCGTTCAAGGGATCGCGCTGGCCATAGCCGCGGAGGCCGATGACTTGGCGGAGGTGCTCGAGCGTAACGAGGTGCTCGCGCCAGAGATGGTCCAAGGTCTGTAAGAGCACGGCCTTTTCGATCTGGCGCATGATGTCGGGACCGAGGTCGGTGGCCTTCTTGGCGGCCCGCTCATCGGTGGCCTTGAGCCAGCCGATCGTGCACCTCCTCCTCGCCGATGCCGTCCTCCTTGGCCCAATCTGCGAGGGGCAGGTCGACGTCGTAGATGCCCATCACCGCCTCGCGCAGGCCGGCAACGTCCCACTGCTCGGCGTAGGACTTCTCCGGGATGTGATTGGCGACCAAATCGCCGATCACCTGGTGGCGCATGTCGGCGATGGTCTCGCCGATATCGGCATCGGTCATTAACTCGCGGCGCTGCTCGAAGATGGCTTTGCGCTGGTCGCTCATCACGTTGTCGTATTTGAGCAGGTTCTTGCGGATATCGAAGTTGCGCGCCTCGACCTTGGCTTGCGCCTTCTCCAGGGCCTTGTTGATCCAGGGATGGACGATGGCTTCGTCCTCCTTCAACCCTAGCGCTTGCAGCATGCCGTCCATGCGCTGGGAGCCGAAAATGCGCATCAGGTCGTCCTCGAGTGACAGGAAGAAGCGTGACCGCCCGGGGTCGCCCTGCCGGCCCGAGCGACCGCGCAGCTGGTTGTCGATGCGGCGGCTCTCATGGCGCTCGGTGCCGATGACATAAAGACCGCCCGCCTTGAGCGCCTTGCGCTTTCTCTCGGCGACCTCCGCCTTGATCTTATCCCGCTTGACGGCGATGGCCGCCTCGCTCGGCTCATTCCCCTTGCTGATCTCGTCATTGAGCCAGTCTTCGAGGAGCATGTCGGGATTGCCGCCGAGCTGGATGTCGGTGCCGCGGCCGGCCATATTGGTGGCGATGGTCACCGCCCCGGGGACGCCGGCTTGGGCAATGATGTGCGCCTCTTGCTCATGATAGCGGGCATTGAGCACCTGATGGGGGACCTTGTCTTTCTTCAGGAGCTCTGCCAGTAGCTCCGATTTCTCGATCGAGGTGGTGCCCACCAGCAGGGGCTGGCCGTTATTGCTCGCTTCCTTGATCAGCGCGATGATGGCGCGGTACTTCTCTTGCGCGGTTCGGTAGACCTCATCGTCCTCGTCCTCGCGGATCATGTCCATGTTGGTAGGCACCTCGACTACGTCGAGTCCATAAATGTCCATGAACTCGTCCGCCTCGGTGACGGCGGTGCCTGTCATGCCGGCGAGCTTCTCATACATGCGGAAGTAGTTCTGGAAGGTGATCGAGGCGAGCGTCTGGTTCTCCGGCTGGATGCTCACATGCTCCTTGGCCTCGAGCGCCTGGTGGAGGCCTTCGGAATAGCGGCGACCCTGCATCATGCGGCCGGTGAACTCGTCGATGATGATGACCTCGTCGTTCTTGACGATGTAGTCGCGGTCACGCTGGAACAGACGTATGCGCGCGCAGAGCCTGTTGGAGGTGGTGGACGACGGTGACGTTCTCGATGTCGTAAAGGGACTCGCCCTTGAGCATGTCGGCCGCGGTCAAGATCTGCTCGACATGCTCGTTGCCGGCCTCCGTCAAGCGTCACCACTCGGGTCTTCTCGTCGAGCTCGAAATCGGCGGGCACAAGCTTCGGAATGAAGGTGTCGATGGATGCGTAAAGGTCGGAGCGGTCGTCCAAGGGGCCCGAGATGATGAGCGGGGTGCGCGCCTCGTCGATCAAGATCGAATCCACCTCGTCCACGATGGCGAAGTAGTGTCCGCGCTGGACCATCTCGGCGGTCGAGTACTTCATGTTGTCGCGGAGATAGTCGAAGCCGAATTCGTTATTGGTTCCGTAGGTCACATCGCAGGCATATTGGGCCCGGCGATCCTCGTCCCTGAGGTCATGCACGATGCAGCCGACAGTCAGCCCCAAGAATTCGTATATGGCGCCCATCCAAGCGGCGTCGCGCTTGGCCAGATAGTCGTTGACGGTGACCACGTGCACGCCGCGGCCGGCGAGCGCATTGAGATAGACGGGAAGTGTGGCCACCAGCGTCTTGCCTTCACCCGTCTTCATCTCGGCGATGCGCCCCTCATGCAGCACCATGCCGCCGATGAGCTGGACGTCGAAATGGCGCTGGCCGAGGGTGCGCTTGGCCGCCTCGCGCACCGTGGCAAAACCTCAGGGATCAGGTCGTCGAGCGGGGTGCCGGCTTTGACGCGGGCGCGGAACGTCTCGGTGCGAGCGCGCAGATCCGAGTCGGAGAGCGCTACCACCTCGGCCTCGAGCGCATTGATGGCCGGAACCTGGCTGTATTTCTTGAGCTTGCGCTCGTTCGAGGTGCCGAAGACCTTGCCGGCGAGGGCGCCGAAGGAAAGCATGAGCCTAGCCTCTTATTGCACGCGCTTGATGGGAAGGCGTCGCCGCCACCGGATGCTGGCCTGAAACAGGGGGCACGTTCGCTCTCACCGTGGCGCCTGGGATCGCTCACACGCCTGCCCGCGCCGGCACCATCAAGACTGCAGAAAGCGTCGAAAAAACGCCGGGAAATCATCTCCGCGTGAGACATAAGAGGAGCCCTGGGGCTTGTCAACGCGACGGACCGCGGCGGTCGGTGCCCAATCTCGGGTCTGCTCGGCTCGGCTATTAACAAGGCGGCGCGCACGGCGCACGGCCTAGGCCGGCTTGCTTGCGAGCGATGCCGACGCCTTTCCGATCTCTTCAAGCTTGGCTTGCAGCGACAGCTTGCTCAGTCTGTCCAGGGGGAGGCTGACGAAGATGCCGATGCGATTGCTCAGCATCCGCAGAGTGTCGGCAAAGGCGAGGTGGCGTTCGGCTTTACTGCCCTCGGCTTGCACGGGGTCGGGAAGGCCCCAATGGGCGGTCATTGGCTTGGGCGCGGCCCCTTTAGCGAATTCCTCCCAGGACTTCGACCGCAACTGCGAGACGTCGAAATGGCCCTGTCGCAGGACGTTGAGTGCCAAGGGATGTACCTGGCCCGTGGGCTGGCTGCCCACGTAGATGACCGAGCGGCCCTCTTTCCGCGCGGTCACGAGCATCGCGCGGGCGAGCAGCCCAAGATGCGAGGACAAGGTGCTGTGGGGCACTTGCAACGCCTCGGCGATGGCTCCCGCGGCCATGCCCTCGGTCCCGCAGCGGACCAGCAGGCGGAAGATCTTTGGCCAGTGCGCTCAAGGCGCCCACAAGCAACGCATCCATATGTCTAGACATATGGAAAAGAGTTCGCTGAGTCAATAAAAGGGGGATACAGAGCGGCGAAATTGGCGGCTTCGACGCGTGGGGTCAGGGCTTACTCGCTGCTCAGATATGGCTCATTCGCCGCTTGGCAACCCCCGGCTCAAAGTCTATGAAAGCCGCCGGGGAAGCGATCGAACCCGCCCGCCGTGCCCTGCCGAGGGCAGACTAGGCCGGCAGAAGATGAGGATCTCAATCCGTGAAAACTTGGTCAGCCTTGCTGCTGCTTGCAGCCTTAGTTGCTTGTCCCTCTCTTCCGGCTGCCGCTGCTGACGACGTTGTCGTCGCCACCGTCAATGGCACCGACATCAAGCAGTCCGATCTCGACTTCGCTTCCTCCGAAGTGGGTGCTCAACTTTCGCAGTATCCGGCCGCCGACCGGCGCCGCATGCTCCTGCAATTCGTAATCGAGAATGAGCTCCTGGCCGAGGCGGCCGAGAAGGATAGCCTGGCCACGGCGCCGAGCTTCCCAGGCCGACTCAAATATCATGGGCGGCGCGCGCTGCGTGATGCGTATTACGACAAGAATGTCCGTGATGGTGTTTCCGAAGCCGCCGCGAAGGCCATATACGAAGAGAAGATCAAGGGCCTGAAGCCGGAGGAAGAGATCCACGCACGACATATCCTGGTCACCTCCGAGGCCGATGCGAAAGGCCGTCGCCGAGCGGTTGAAGAAGGGCGAGGACTTCGCCACCGTCGCCAAGGAGGTGTCGAAGGATCCGAGCGCCGAAGGCGGTGACCTTGGCTTCTTCGGCCGGGGCCAGATGTTGAAGCCTTTCGAGGACGCGGCCTTCGCGCTCGAGGTGGGGCAAATCTCCGAACCAGTGCAAACTCAGTTCGGCTGGCACATCATCAAGGTCGAGGAGAAGCGCGAAAAGCCGCTGCCTACCTTCGATGAGGTCAAGGACACCATCATCGCCCAGCTTATGCAGCAGAAGGCGCAGCAGACGGTGCGCGAGCTGCATGACGCGGCCAAGATCGACATCGTCGATCCGGACATCAAGAAGGCGATGCAAGACGCCGCGGTCAGAGGTGAAGCCCTGCCTGAGCCTGGCGACGAGCCGTCCGGGGATGCCGAAGACAATCACTAGCTCGTTTGGCTTATTGGGGGGTGAGGGGCCTGCCGTGGCTACGATCTCGCCCTTCGCGCCGAGGGAGCTAGCGCGCCTCCCCGCGATCAAGGGAGTTCGCTTTGCAGCTTGCGCGGCGGGGATCCGTTATCCCAACCGTACTGACTTGCTGTTTGCGCTGTTCGACCCGGGTACCACAGTGGCCGGCGTGCTCACGCAATCCAAGACCGCGTCGGCACCCGTCGAGTGGTGCCGGGCGCGGCTTGCCCACGGACTTGCCCGCGCGCTCGTGGTCAATTCAGGCAATGCCAATGCCTTTACCGGGCGGCGCGGAAGGGAAGCGGTCAAGCGGACCGCCGAGGCGGCGGCCAAGGCCGCGGAGTGCCTCGAGGCCGATATCTATCTTGCCTCGACGGGCATCATCGGCGAGCCGCTCGATGTGGGCAAGTTCACCGGTCTGTTAGGCGATCTCGCGAAGCGCGCTGCGCCGGACGGGTTCGAGCAAGCCGCCTGTGCCATCATGACTACCGACACCTATCCGAAGCTCGCAACGCGCGAGGCCGAGATCGGCGGCGTCCGCGTCCACATCAATGGGATCGCCAAAGGCGCCGGCATGATCGCGCCGGACATGGCAACCATGCTCGCGTTCCTCTTCACCGACGCTGCTGATCGAGCCGTCCGCGCTTCGCGCTTGTCTCGATCCCGCGGTCGAGGAGACCTTCAACGCCATTACCATCGACGGCGATACCTCGACTAGCGACACGCTGCTCGTCTTCGCCACCGGTGCCGCCGCGGCGCGGGGCGCACCGCGCATTGGGCTCGCCGGTGATCCACGACTGGCTGGTTTCCGTCTTGGCTCTCGCCGCTGTGATGCGCGATCTTGCCCTGCAGATCGTCAAGGACGGCGAAGGCTTGACCAAATTCGTGGCGGTGCGGGTAACGGGGGCAGAGAACGACCTCGCCGCGCGCCAGATCGCGCGGTCGATCGCCAATTCGCCGCTGGTGAAGACGGCGATCGCCGGCGAAGACCCGAATTGGGGACGCATCGTCATGGCGATCGGCAAGGCGGGCGAGGCGGCTAACCGCGACCAGCTTGCCATCTGGCTCGGTGAGATTCTGGTCGCCAAGGACGGCGAGGTGGCCCCAAGCTATCGGGAGGCGGACGGCGCCGCCTATATGAGGAATGCCTGAGATCGCCATCCATGTCGATGTCGGCGTGGGCGTCGGCGTCGCCACGATCTGGACCTGCGATCTGACGCAAGCCTATATCGCCATCAATGCCAACTATCGCTCGTGATGGGGCCGATGAACGCCTCCCTGCGGCCAGCCGGGTGTGAGCATGCGGCCGCGCCCGCTAATCGTTCTCGTCGCAGCTTGCGCACTGATCGATGCGGAGGAACGCGTGCTCATCGCGCGGCGGCCGGAGGGCCGGTCATTAGCGGGCCTCTGGGAGTTTCCCGGCGGGAAGGTGGAGCCCTCGGAGTCGCCGGAGAGCGCGCTCGTCCGCGAGGTGCACGAAGAGCTGGGTATCGGGATCGAAGCGGCGGACCTCCGTCCCCTCACCTTTGCCAGCCATTCCTACGTCGACTTCCACCTGCTCATGCCGCTCTATCAATGCCGGCGGTGGCAGGGCGAGGTCGTGGCGCAAGAAGGCCAGGCGCTTGCCTGGGTGCGACCGGACGCGCTGGCCGCGTACCCCATGCCGCCGGCCGACGAGCCGCTAAAGGAAACCTTAGCGATTTGCTGCAAGGTTTGGGCATGGAAAGGGATCCGGGATGAGCCAGGGCCAGCCGAAGTCTGATCTCGTGCTGCCGCGCTTCGTCTGGCCATGACCGCTAGGCGCCTTCTCGTCGCTGACGGAGGCGCAGCGGCCATCGAATATGCCCTCCTCGCCTTCATCGCCATTGCCATCGTCGCTGGCGTGACCGAGTTGGGCGGGGGCGTGCAGGCGCTCTACCTCAAGGTCGTCGCTGCCTTCCCTTAGTTTCGATTTCGGTTCGGTCGGGAGCCCGCGGGAAAGGCGGTCTTGTCGCCCGCTGTGTGCTCTTTCGTGTGAAGCGCGTCGGCGAGGCGCGCGGTGGCCGTCCCGGGCTTGAGCGGCTGCAGTTGGCTCGCATGGGGGGCCCAGCCGCCGACATAGACGATCTCGAAGGTGGCGCGGACCTTGCCGTCTGGCGTGCCGTGACGCTCCCGATAGATGGCTTCGGCGCGTTCGAGCGTGCGGCGCGGCAGCGGTGCCTTTCGCCGTGCCGACAGCACATTGCCGCCGCCCATGGCCCGAAGCTCGCGCATCAGCGCGCGGGGACCGACATAGGTCACCGTTAGCGTCTCGCTATCGGCTACGGGGAGCGCGAAGCCTGCGCGCTGCAGAGAGCGCGCCATACTCCCGGACATCGCCGAAGGGGGCGATGTGGGGGCTCGCACCGCCTTCCTCTTGCACCTCGGCCTCGAGCAGTGCGTGGCGAAGCTCCCGCAGCGAGTTCGCTCCCAATAGGGCGCCGATGAACAGGCCGTCCGGACAGAGCGCCCTGCGGATCTGAACAAGGGCGCCGGGAAGGTCATTCACGCGGTGCAGCGCCAAGCCCGACACCACGAGGTTGAACGAGGGCTCCCTGAACGGGAGCAGCTCCTCGTCGCAGACGACGGTGGGCTTTGGGCAAAGCGTGGCGAGTGCGGGCGTGCTCTCGGCATAGATCATCTCGCCCACTGTCGCGAGTTCGGTCACCTTGCGTCCCAAAGGTCCGAAATGAGCGCCAAGGTCGAGCGCTAGGGGAAAGTCGCGCAAGATCGATGCTATGCGCTCGGCGATCTCCGTCGCCACATGGGCGAGCAGGAAATCATGCTCGGCCAGCTCACGCGCAAAGCGGGCGCGCCGCTGGCGCAGCAATGAACGGTCGAATAGGTCTTGGTCAGCCATCGCATCCCGTCGTCAACTCTTCCTCGGCACTGGACTTGCGGCCTATCATGCCTGCAATGGGTATGAGTATGCCAGGCACATTGACGCGCTCACGATGCAATCCGCATCTGCGGGCCGTTTGCCGTCATGTCGATCCGCGAAGGCGAGCTTGAGGGTCGCTCGATGGCCCCTTGGGTGAAGGCGGCTGGGAGCCGCCCAAGGCCCGCTCAGGGTGTGGGGGTCAGTGCTAGGCGCTTTGGCCAATCTCTTTCTGCGCCGGTCTGCAACGTCTGCCGGACACGCGTCGAAAACCCCGTGCTCTTATGCGGGATGTGCTGGCACGCATGGATTTCATCGCACAACCCATTTGCGCCCGTCTCAGCATGAACTACGCCGGCGCCTTCAAGGTGGCGAGGGCGAGCGCCAAAGGCGTGCGCTGTAAGGCTCGTCGTCGTCGACGACGTCATCAGCACCGGCGCCACGGCGGACGCCTGCGCGCGGACGCTGAAGCGGGCGGTCCCAAGAGCGTCGACGTGCTCGCGCTTGCCCGCGCCGGCGGACCCCGCGGCCATGGACTTGTAATCCCGCGCGGGAGCCATCAATTTAACCGCCCGTCCATCATAGGGTGCCACCCTCGAGCCAAGAACAAATCGGCATGATGCGCATCATCCTCTACGGCACCCATTATTGCGGCTTTTGCCGCGCCGCCAAGCAGCTCCTGTCAGCCAAGGGCTTCGACTTCGCCGAGATCGATGTGGCCGAGGAGCCGGGCCGCCGCGAGGAGATGGTCGCGCGGGCGGGCGGCAGGCTGACCGTGCCGCAGATCTTCATCGATGGCACCCATGTGGGCGGATATGAGAAGCTTGTCGACCTCGACCGCGCCGGCAAGCTTGATTCCTGGCTCAAGTGCAAGGCCGAAGGTGAGGCGCCCGCGGCCGGGGTTCTCAAGGCGCTCGCGCGCCTCCTGGAGCCGTGATGGTCGCGACCAAGACCTTCCGCGCGGCTCTGGTGCAGCTTCGCTCGGGCCGCGGCGTCGCGCCCAATATGCAACGGGCTGAGGCGTTAATCCGCCAAGCCGCCGCGGGCGGAGCCGACTATGTGCAAACGCCCGAGAACACTGCCCTCATGGAGTTCGATCCCCAGCTTTTGTTTGCCGCGATCGACACCGAGGAAGAGAGCGCTCCGCTGCGCCGCCTTTGTGCAATGGCTGACGAGCTTGGCATTGCCCTGCATGTGGGCTCGCTTGCCGTGAAACTCGCGCCCGACCGCGTCGCCAACCGCTCCTATCTCATCACACAGGACGGCGAGATCGCCGCGCGCTACGACAAGCTACATCTGTTCGACGTAGATCTTGCAGGCGGCGAGAGCTATCGCGAGTCGACCTATTGCCGTCCAGGCACCAATGCGGTGCTCGCCGACCTGCCCTTCGGGCGGCTCGGCTTTAGCATCTGCTATGATCTACGTTTCCCCGCGCTCTATCGGTCGCTGGCGATCGGGGGCGCTTCGTTCATTGCCATCCCGTCCGCCTTCACCAAGCAGACCGGCGAGGCGCATTGGCGTGTCCTCGTACGCGCCCGGGCCATCGAGACCGGCGCCTTCGTGCTCGCCGCCGCGCAAGGCGGCCTGCACGAGAATGGCCGCAGCACCTATGGCCATAGCATCATCGTCTCGCCCTGGGGCGACGTGCTCGCGGAAATGGGGGAAGACCCGGGGGTGATTTTCGCCGACATTGATCTGGCGCAGAGCGCCGAGGCGCGTGCGCGTATTCCCTCGCTGCAACATGGGCGCCCGTTCGAGATGGAGATCGTGGACGCAAGTGGGAAGGCGCCGGGCCGGCCGGCAAGGAGAGAGGCGTCATGATCCGCTATGCCCTTGCCTGCGACCAGGGTCACGGCTTCGACGCCTGGTTCGGCTCGTCGGGTTCTTATGACGAGCAGTCGGAGGCCCACGCCATCGTCTGCCCCGCATGCGGCAGCCACGCGGTGAGCAAGGCCCCCATGGCTCCGAACCTCGCGAAGGGTGTTCCAGCACCGAAGACTGAGGCATCGCCCGCGGCTTCGGTGCTCCAACCGCCGCACCCCGATGGCGGGCCAAGGAAGGCAGACTTACGCCTTGCTACGGGAGCTGCGCGCGCAGCTGAAAGCCCATGCCGATGATGTGGGGCCGGACTTCGCGGAAGAGGCGCGCAAGATGCATTTCGGCGAGACGCCCGCGCGTAGCATTTATGGCGAGGCAACGGCCGAAGAGGCGCGCGAGCTCGCCGATGACGGGATCCCCGTCTGCCCCCTGCCGCCGCTGCCCGAGGATCACAACTAGCCAATCACCGGTCCGCCCGCCTGTTTCCAGGTCTGCATTCCGCCATGTAGATGGCGTGCGGTGACGAGCCCGGCAGCCTGTGCCGCCTGCACCGCCATGGCGGATCGCTCGCCATAAGCGCAGTAGAACACGAGGCGCTTCCCATCGGCCTCTGCCAACCGCCGCAGCAGGCCATCACTCCTGAGGCTCGCCTGCATACTGGGATAGGGAACGTGCAGCGAGGTGGGAATGACGCCGTGCTTCTTACGCTCCTGCTCCTCGCGCAGGTCGATCAGGGCGACGTCCGGCTCGGGGAGCATGGCGCGCACGTCGTCGGCGCTCAATGCCCAGCCCCGATCTGCCACGACCCCTTGGGCGAGGCCGATGCGCATATTGGTCGGGACGGCGACGTCCATCATCTTGGGATCGGGCAGGCGCAGATTGCTCATGAGCTCCACATATTCGTCGAGGGACTTGACCTGCAGTCTCGGATTGAAGCTTCGTTCCTCGCCAATGGTGCTGACCGTGTCGCCCTTATAGTCGTGGGCAGGATAGACCAGCGTTTCGTCGGGCAGCTTCAACAGGCGTCCGAAGATAGACTCGTATTGGGCGCGGGGGTCGCCGTTTTGAAAGTCCGTGCGCCCGGTGCCGCGAATGAGCAACGTGTCGCCCGTGAACACGCGATCGGGCAGGATGAAGCTGTAAGAATCGTCGGTGTGACCGGGAGTGTAGGAGACCTCGAGACTCACCCCCTCGATATCGACGCGATCCCCATCGTCGACGCGGATCGAGACGACGTCCGCCTTGCTCTGCTCGCCCATGACGGTGATGCACTGCGTACGCTCGCGCAGCGCGTCGAGACCGGTGACGTGGTCGGCATGCAGATGGGTGTCGATAGCTTTGACGAGCCGTACGTCCAGCTCTCTGAGGAGCTGAATGTAGCGATCCACCCGCTCCAGGACCGGATCGATAATGAGCGCCTCGCCGCCATGGCAGCTGGCAAGCAGATAGGTGTAGGTGCTAGAGACGCTATCGAAAAGTTGCCGGAAAATCATCCTGGTGATCCTCGTGGTCTTAAATGCCGCATGGGTCCATTTCAGCATACAGCGTCCATAAATTTGTGGTGGCTTCAGCTTTGTGCAACGGATCTATTTGGCATGAGAGTTGCGGTAAAGGTCGCAGGCAACGCGGAGCACGATGACGCAACATCAGGCTTCTGCCGCCGTGGGAATATGGATTCGGCCGGCGCCACCGGCGAAGTCTCCGCTGCGAAGGCCGGGGGATGACGATGAAAATTCATGCAGGCTACGAAATCTCCTACGATTGCCTGCAGCCGACGCCAATGATCCTCACCCTGAGCGTCCACCCGAGCCGGCGGGCCACTCTGCTTACACCGGATCGGATGCTGCTCGATCCTCTCGTGCCGACGAAGGAATATTGCGACAGCTTCGGCAATATTTGCCACGTGATCCAGGCGCCGGCCGGCCAGCTGATGATCTCCGCCGATTTCCATGTTCAAGATAGCGGCGAAAAGGACGAGGTCGCGCCCGATGCCACGCAGCGCCCGCTTGAGACGCTGCCGGTGGAGACGCTGGTCTATCTCCTCGGCAGCCGCTATTGCGAGACCGATCGCCTGTCGAATTTTGCGTGGTCGACCTTCGGGAAGCTTCCGCAAGGCTGGACGCTGGTGCAGGCCATTGTCGATTACGTGCATGGTCACGTCACGTTCGGCTACCCGCATGCAAACGCGACCAGGACGGCGTTCGATACCTTCACGGAGGGAAAGGGAGTGTGCCGCGACTTCGCCCATCTCGCCGTGACGCTCTGCCGCTGCATGAACATTCCGGCCCGCTATTGCACCGGCTACCTCGGCGACATCGGCGTGCCCCCCGACCCCGCGCCCATGGACTTCAGCGCCTGGTTGGAGGCCTATATCGGCGACCGCTGGTATACGTTCGACGCCCGCCACAATGAGCCGCGAATTGGTCGCATCCTGATCGCGCGCGGACGGGACGCAACGGACGTGGCGATCACCACCTCGTATGGTCCGCACCTGCTCACGGGATTCAAAGTCGTTACGGATGAGGTGACGGAGGCGGAGGCCCCGCAGTCTCCTGATACTGCCGTCGTCAATTCCTGATCTGCCAGCCCGAGCGATGTCTCCCATCTACCGCCGTGCCGCGGTGGCGAGGTAGTTCACGTCAGTGTCGGGGCTCAAGCGCCATTCGTCGGCGAAGGGGTCGTAAAGCAGCCCCGTGGTGTCGGTGGGGATGAGGCCGGCGCAGCGCAGCGCGCTTGCCAGCTCCTCGGGTTTCACGAAGCGCTCCCATTGATGGGTGCCCACCGGCAGCCAGCGCAGGATGAACTCCGCGCCGATGATGGCGAGCGCATAGGCCTTCAGCGTGCGGTTCAGCGTCGACAGGACGAGGAGCCCGCCGGGCTTCACGAGGGGCGCGACGCGCGCGAGGAAGGCGGGTACGTCCGGCACGTGCTCGATCACCTCGAGCAGCAGCACCGCATCGAATTGCGCGCCTGAGCTGGCGACTTCCTCGGCGGTCGCGACTTTATAAGTTACCTCGACCCCGGCCCCTTGAGCATGGGCCCGCGCTGCCTCGATGTTCTCCACCGCCGGGTCTACGCCCATCACGCGCGCGCCGAGGCGGGCCAGGGGTTCAGCCACGAGACCCCCGCCGCAGCCGATGTCGAGGATGGCAAGCCCCGACAGGCTCGATGCCGCATTATGGTCGCGCGCGAAGGCCTGGCACAGCTGGTTGCGGAGATAGGTGAGCCGGAGCGGCGTGATGCGATGCAGTGGCCTGAAGGGGCCGTTGCCGTCCCACCACGCGCCGGCTAGCCGGCCAAAGCGGGCGATCTCCTCGGGGTCGAGTGTGGTTTTCGAGGCCTCCTTCATGGGCGATCAAAGACCTGCCGGCGGGCCCCCCTGTCAAGGGGGCAAGCCTCAGGAACGCCCCGCAGCGCGAAGCCCGGTTGCGGGCTAAGGCGCCAGTCAGTTATGAAGGGCCGAGTGTGAGGCCGGCTCGGGCCAGGGCCGGCCATCGTTTTGGCATGCGCACGGCGATCTCGGGTTCCGAGGCGCCCGCCGGGAGGGGCAAGTGGCCCTGTTGGTTTTGAAGTTTGGCGGCACGTCGGTCGCCGATGTGGACCGGATCCGCAACGTGGCAGCCCATGTGAAGCGCGAGGTGGACGTGGGCCACGCTTGCGCCGTTGTGGTCTCAGCCATGGCGGGTCAAACCGATGCGCTCGTCGCCTTCGTCGAGGAGGCTTGGCGCTCGAACCGCGACGGGAATGGCGGGGACTATGACGCCCGCGAATATGACGCCGTGGTCGCCTCGGGCGAGCAGGTGACGTCGGGACTCCTGGCCATTGTGCTACAGGCGCAAGGAGTGCGGGCCCGCTCCTGGCAGGGCTGGCAGATTCCCATGGTCACCGACGGCGCCCATCGCGCGGCCCGCATCAAAGGCGTCGAAGTCGAGGCGCTGAGGGCGCGCCTCTTGGACGGCGAGGTTGCCGTGGTCGCGGGCTTCCAGGGGCTCGCGCCGGAGAACCGCATCAGCACCTTGGGCCGCGGTGGTTCGGACACGAGCGCTGTGGCGCTCGCCGCGGCGCTTAATGCCGACCGCTGCGACATCTATACCGACGTGGACGGCGTCTATACCACCGACCCGCGCGTCGTGCCGCGCGCCCACCGTCTTGACAGAATCGCCTATGAAGAGATGTTGGAAATGGCCTCGCAGGGGGCCAAGGTGCTGCAGACCCGCTCGGTCGAGCTTGCCATGCAGAAGGGGGTGCGGGTACTGGTGCGCTCGAGCTTCGACCCGCCTGACTTGAAGGGCAACGGGGGACCGAACTGGGTGCCGGGCACGCTGGTTTGCCATGAGGATGAGATCGTGGAGCAAAATGTCGTCAGCGGGATCGCCTATGCGCGGGACGAGGCCAAGGTCACGCTGCTCAAGGTGGCCGACAAGCCGGGCGTGGCGGCACAGGTATTCGGTCCGCTCGCCGCGGCCAATATCAATGTCGACATGATCGTGCAGAACGTCTCCGAGGATGGCCGGTATACCGACCTCACCTTCACGGTGCAGAGCGCCGATCTCGACCGGACGCTCGATGTCTTGAAAACGGCCAAGGACTCGATCGGCTATTTCGACTTGCGCGGCTCAACCGACATCGCCAAGGTGTCAGCCATCGGCGTCGGCATGCGCAGCCATGCCGGCGTTGCCGCGCAAATGTTCAGCGCGCTTGCCGAAAAAGGCATCAATATCGAGGCGATCTCGACGTCCGAGATCAAAATCAGCGTATTGATCGATGCGGCCTATGCCGAGCTTGCGGTGCGGACCTTGCATTCTCTGTTTGGCTTGGACGGCCGCTAACGGGCGTTAAAGCGGCTAGCCTAAAGCTTTTCGAAGCTTGTCTCGTTTTGAAACTTGGTCCGCCGCTAGCTCGGTCGGCGAGGACTTGAACTATGGCCACCACAGTTGGCGCGCCCCGACAATTGCTCCGCCGCCTGCGCGAGGTGATGGCGCAGCGCGAGAGCGCGCAAGCGCGCCTCGACAAGGTCGTGGTGCTGATCGCCTCGAACATGGTGGCCGAGGTGTGCTCGCTGTATCTGCGCCGCCGCGACGCCTCGCTCGAGCTGTTCGCGACGCAGGGGTTGAACCCGGAGGCCGTCCACAACACGCATCTGAAGCGGGGCGAAGGTCTCGTCGGCCTGATCGCCGAGCAGGCCGAGGCCATGCAGTTCGCCGACGCGCAGGCTCACCCCGCTTTCGCGTTTCGTCCGGAGACCGGCGAGGAGATCTACCACTCCTTCCTCGGCGTGCCGATCCTGCGCGGCGGTCACGCCATCGGCGTGCTTACGGTACAGAACCGCACGCACCGCACCTATAGCGACGAGGAGGTGGAGGCGCTGCAAACCACGGCCATGGTGCTAGCCGAGATGATCGCCTCGGGGGGGCTTGGCGTGGCCGATGAGGCCGCCCCCGATATTCGCCGGGAGGCGTCGGCGCAGATCAAGGGAGTACCCCTTTCCGAGGGCGTGGCGCTCGGGCATGCGGTGCTGCATGAGCCGCGCATCGTCATCACCAAGTTGATCGCCGAGGATGTCGAGCTCGAGCGGCGCCGGCTCACGCAGGGCATCGAGGAACTCACCGGCGTGATCGACGACATGCTCGAACGGGGCGATATGGCCCGCGCCGGCGAGCATCGCGAGGTGCTCGAAACCTTCCGCATGTTCGCGCACGATCACGGCTGGAAGCGGCGGCTCGACGAGGCGCTGGCGACGGGTCTAACGGCGGAAGCCGCCGTGGAGCGCGTGCGCAATGATTCGCGCGCCCGCATGCTGCGCCAGACCGATCCCTATTGGCGCGAACGGTTGCACGATATCGACGACCTATCCAACCGACTGTTGCGTTTGCTTGCCGGTGGAGTGGGAACGACGGCGGCGGCGGGAAACCTTCCGCAGGATACGATCCTCATCGCCCGCACCATGGGCCCAGCCGAGCTGCTCGACTATGATCGGCAACGCTTGCGAGGGCTCGTGCTCGAGGAAGGCGGCACCGCGAGCCACGTCGCGATCGTCGCCCGCGCACTCGGATTGGCGGCGTTGAGCCAGGTGAAGGGCGTGCTCGAGGCGGTGGAGCCGGGTGACGCGGTGATTGTCGATGCGGAGACAGGCGAGCTGCATGTCCGCCCCACCCAGGAAGTCGTAGCGGCCTATGCCGATAAAGTCCGCTTCCGGGCCCGCCGCCAAGCTCAGTACGCGGCGTTCCGCAACGTACCGGCCGTCACGCTCGACGGGCAACGCGTGTCATTGCACATGAATGCCGGACTTCTTGTTCGACCTGCCACATCTCGATCAGTCCGGTGCGGACGGCATCGGTCTGTTTCGCACCGAGCTGCAATTCATGATCTCATCGACCTTCCCGCGGCTGGACCAACAGACGCGACTCTATAAGGCGATCCTCGATGCCGCGGGAGAGCGCCCCGTGGTGTTCCGCTCGCTCGACGTCGGCGGCGACAAAATGCTTCCAAACATCCGCATAAGCCAGGAGGAGAACCCGGCGCTCGGCTGGCGCGCCATTCGCATGTCGCTCGACCGACCGGCGCTGTTCCGCACGCAAATCCGCGCCCTGCTCAGGGCGGCCGCAGGCCGAGAGCTTCGCGTCATGCTGCCGATGATCGCCGATGTGAGCGAGCTCATCGAAGCGAAGGGTCTGATCGAGCAGGAGCGCCAGCTGCTCGCCAAGCACGGCCGCACCGAACCCAAAAAGGTCCTGATCGGAACGATGATCGAGGTGCCCGCGTTGCTGTGGCAGCTGGATCGCCTGCTGCCGCTGGCCGATTTCGCTTCGGTGGGCAGCAATGATCTCTTGCAATTCCTGTTCGCGGCGGACCGCGGCAATACGCGGGTGGCGGATCGATTCGATTCGCTCAACCCCGCGGCATTGAAGGCGCTCCGCGTCATCGTCGAGGGTGCCGAAAGGCATGCGGTTCCGCTCACCCTTTGCGGCGAGATGGCGGGCCGGCCGCTGGAAGCCATGGCCGTGCTTGGGCTTGGATTCCGTGCAATCTCCATGGCGCCCGCGTCGGTCGGCCCGGTGAAGGCCATGATTCTGTCGCTCGATGTGGGTGCGTTGCGGACCCGGCTGGAGGAGCTGCTCAACTCCAAAGCCACGTCGCTGCGCGAGGAACTGAGGCAATTTGCCACCGAAAAGGGCGTCCAGATATGATCGACCGGCAGCCGTACGGCCCTTCCGAAAGCGTTGCTCGGGCTTGCAAAGTGCCCTTCGATGGGCTTGTGTGTGCCAAGTTTGGCGGGACATGGAATCGGCCTCGTCATGCCGACCGGGCGAGCCCCCACACGCCAGTCTCCGGAGGCTTCTGCCGGAGGGCGCCTGCATATTCACGGGATCAAAGAAATGCCAGCCGGCTATGACGCTGAGGTGGCAGAGCTGTTTCGAGACTTCCGAGCCGCGAGCAACCTCACGGAAAGTGACCTCGCCGCAAGGCTGTCGACGCGCCTAGAGGTCGTGCAGGCGCTCGAGCAGGGGGCGCTCTATGCCCTGCCGCCCTGGGCCGAGACCTGCCGGGTCGTCAACAACTATGGCCTGTTGCTCAATCTCGACGTTCGCCCGCTCTTACGGCGCATCTATGCGCAGGTCGAGGCGGGCATCGTCGAGCTTAGGCCAAAGCCTATGCCCGAGGTGCCGTTCATGATGCCCCGCCGGAGGCCGACGCGCCGGATTTCCCCATGGGCGGCCGGCCTCCCTTGGCGCCACGGCCAGCCCCGTACCCCAGCCGCCGCGCCCGAACGTCGCCCCCAGGCCACCGGTGCCCGACCGGATGGCAGACCGCCGAGCGCAACCTCGGCCGCCACAAACCCAAGCGCCACAGGAAGTGCCGCAGATGCAAGCGCCACAGATGCGAGCGCCGCAGATGCGAGCGCCGCAGATACGCAGCAGCCACAGCCGCAACCGCCACAGCCCCAGACCAACACCGCCGCCGGTGCCGGCGGCGTGATGGCGGCGAAGCGTCCGAGGCCGGCTCTGCTGAAATGGGGCGTCATTGCCCTGCTTGTCTTTGGCATCGGGTTCGGCCTATGGATGCTGCTCGGTAAGCCGAGCCTGTTCGGCCAGGCGCCCTCGCACACGGGCTCGAAGGCCGTCCCCGACAAGCCTCTGGATCCCGACGACCCGCGCAACCGCAAGGCCGACAGGCTGCCGAGCCCCAACGGTCTTTGAACTCCCGTACCCCTAAGACCATGACGACGATTCCCGCCGAGAAGCTCGACAAGCTCGTGGCCCGCTGGCAGTCCGTGCAGGGGGCGCTCGCCTCGGGCGCCGACCAGGAGAGCTTCGTGCGCTTGTCGCGCGAGTTCGCCGAGCTTGATCCGATCGTGGCAACCATCAACGCGTTGCGCAAAGCCACGCGCGAGCGGGACGACCTGCAGCAGCTGCTCGATGATCCGGCCTCGGACAAGGAGATGGTTGCCCTTGCCGAGGAGGAGCTCGCGGCGCTTGGACCAAAACTCGATGAGATTGGAGCGTCAGCTAAAAGCTCAGCTGCTGCCCAAGGATGTTGCAGACGACAAAAGCGCGATCCTCGAGGTTCGCGCCGGCACCGGCGGCGATGAGGCAGCGCTATTTGCCGGCGAACTATTCCGCATGTACCAGCGCTATCCGACAAGCGGGGCTGGAAGGTCAACATCCTGTCGGCGAGCGAGTCCGCGACCGGCGGCTATAAGGAGATCATCGCTAACATTACGGGCAAGGGCGTGTTCGCGCGGCTGAAATTCGAGTCCGGCGTGCATCGCGTGCAGCGGGTGCCGGAGACCGAAGCGCAAGGCCGTATCCACACTTCCGCGGCGACGGTCGCTGTGCTGCCCGAGGCGGAGGAGGTCGACGTCAAGATCGAGGACAAGGACCTGCGCATCGACGTGTTCCGCGCGAGCGGTCCCGGAGGGCAGTCGGTCAACACCACCGATAGCGCGGTCAGGATCACGCATCTGCCGACCGGCATCGTGGTCAGCCAGCAGGACGAAAAATCGCAGCACAAGAACAAGGCCAAAGGGATGAAGGTGCTGCGCGCCCGCATCTACGAGATGGAGCGAGCCAAGCTCGATGCCGAGAGAGCCGAGGATCGCCGCAGCCAGATCGGCACGGGCGACCGCTCGCGAGCGCATCCGCACCTACAACTTTCCGCAAGGCCGCGTTACCGACCACCGGATCGGGCTGACGACGCACCAGCTCTATCTGGTGCTGCAGGGCGAGGCGCCGCTCGATGAGCTGATCGACGCTCTCATCACCGAGCATCAGACGAGCCAGCTTGCCGCCATGCAGGAGCAGGGCCATGGGTGAGGCCGCGCTGCAAGAGGCCGCTTCGACGATGCGCCAGTCGTTCGTCGCGGCGGCGCGCCTCTTGCGGAAGGCGGGGATCGGGAGCCCAGAGCTCGATGCGCGTCTGCTTCTATGTCATGCCGCCGGGATCAATCAGGAGGCCTATGTGGCCGACCCGGAGCGCAGGCTGCTGCAGGACGAGCACGCGCTGTATGGTCGGCTGATCGAGCGGCGCCTCGATGGCGAGCCTGTGTCGCGCATCTTGGGCCGGCGCGAATTCTATGGCCGTTCCTTCCTGGTCGATCGCCACACGCTCGACCCTCGGCCCGAAACCGAGACGCTGGTCGAGGCGACACTCGCTTTCGTGGCGCGCAAGGGTGCCTGGGGGCAGAAGTTGCGCCTGCTCGATCTTGGCACTGGCACAGGGTGCCTTTTGCTCACCCTGCTGGCGGAGCTGGAAGGCGCTACCGGCGTCGGCACCGATGTGAGCGCGGCGGCCCTCTTGCTTGCCGGGATCAACGCCCGGGACCTGGGGGTGGAAGCACGCGCTCGCTTTGTCGCCGGCGATTGGCTCGACGCCGTCGCCTGGCATTTCGATCTGGTGGTCGCCAATCCGCCTTATCTGACGACCGCCGAGATCGGCCAATTGCCGCGCGAGGTGGGCCGCCATGATCCGCTGGTGGCGCTCGACGGCGGTCGCGGACGGGCTCAAGGCCTATCGGCGCATTGCCGCACGGGCGGGCGAGGTGCTCCAGCCCGGCGGTGCGATCTTGCTGGAGATCGGCCCCACCCAGGCGGATGCGGTGATCGCCCTTTTGCGCGCGGCAGGGCTCACCGCGGACGCGAAGGACGGCCTTTGGCACGATCTCGCGGGCCGCCCACGCGTTGTTCTGGCCTGCGCCTGAGTCGAGCAGCCCCTCATCCAATTGGTCGCAAGGCAAAAAATGAGCTTGGAAAATAACGGTGTTCGGGATAAGTTGGCTTCAGCGGAAGGAACATCTCGGTCGTCGACGCGAATAAGGCGCGGGGCCGGTTGCAGACGGCAACAGAGCGGATATCTCTTGATCTCGATTGAAGGGCGGCGTGCCTCTCGGGACGTTCAGGAGTCGCTCAACCGCCCATCTATCTTGAGGTTGGCTGGCGCTGGCGAGGATTGACGGTCTTAGCGCCGGAGGTGAGCCTAGGTGCTTTAGCGGAACGGCTCTGATCCCTTGGCGACCTGCGCATGGCGGCGAAGAAACCCGCATCGATGGCATCAGGGGCATCCCGGTCCGGATTTGAACAGAGAAGCAGAGAAGAAGACTGAGCAGGGAAGAAGGTCGCGGCGGTTGCCGCCTATCAAGGTAAGAACAAGCCTATGAGGCAAGGACAGCAGAATCGCCGGGGCCGTGGCCGTGGTGGCCGCAAGCCCCAAAATCCATTGGCACGGAGCTACGAATCGAACGGGCCCGATGTGAAAATCCGCGGGACCGCGGCGCATATTGCCGAGAAGTACATGTCGCTCGCGCGCGACGCGCTCTCTTCGGGCGACCTGGTCGGCGCTGAGAGCTATTTTCAGCACGCCGAGCACTATAACCGCATCATCATGGCGGCCCAGTCTCAGTTTGGATCCCAGGGCGGCCAGGTGGGCGAGGGCGCCAATGGCGGCGGCGGATTCCGGCCACGCTGGAATGCCGACGGTTCCGATTCGCTCGACGAGGGCGGCTCCGAGATGGAGGGTGCCGACGCGATGTCCGGCGTCAATGAGGTGCTCGGTCGCGGACGGCGCGAGTCGTATGGACACCGCGGCCCCAATGGGGGCGACGCTCCGGCGCGCGATGGCAACGGCAACGATCAGGCCGATCCGCATCAGGCGGATGAGAGTACCGACGTGAGCTGAGCGCTTGTCGCTGTCATGCCCGGGAAGGCCGCCACTCAGTAATCCTAAGCCTGAGGCCTTGGCTCGAGGGTGACCGAGGGCGGCCAATGCTATCCCAATCCTCTTTTTGTGGGTGGGTCGCGGCGCTATACCTCCATTAGGAGCGCGCGCGTATTGGATGTGGGCGTGTCCCACGCGGATTTAACGGCTGTCATTCCGCCCGCCGCTCGATGAAGTGCGGCCCTAGAGGGGAGCTTCCCATGGACTTCGAGAAATTCTCCGATCGGCTCAAGGGTTTTGTGCAATCGGCACAGACATTGGCGCTGCGCGAAGGCAACCCGCAGATCACGCCAGAGCATCTCTTGAAGGTGCTGCTCGACGACCCGGAGGGTCTCGTAAGCGGTTTGATCGCCCGCGCCGGGGGCAGGCCCAAGGAGGCTCTGGAGCGCGACGAGGCGGCACTCGCCAAGCTGCCCAAGGTGAGCGGTGGCGGGGCATCGCAGCCGCAAATGGCGGCCGCGCTCGGCCGTGTGCTCGACCAGGCCGAGCAGATCGCGACCAAGGCCGGCGATAGCTTTGTCACTGTGGAGCGGGTGCTGCAGGCCCTCGCCATGACCAAGGAGGGCGGGGCCTCGCGCATTCTCGCTGACGCTGGCGTAACGCCCCAGAGCCTCAACGCCGCGATCAACGATCTGCGTAAGGGCCGCCGCGCGGACTCCGCTTCCGCCGAGCAGACCTATGACGCGCTCAAGCGCTATACGCGCGACTTCACCGAGGCCGCGGCCAAGGGGCAGCTCGATCCGGTCATTGGCCGTGACGAGGAGATCAGGCGCACGATTCAGGTGCTGTCGCGGCGGACCAAGAATAACCCAGTGCTGATCGGCGAGCCTGGGGTTGGCAAGACGGCGATCGTCGAGGGGTTGGCCTACCGCATCGTCAAGGGCGACGTGCCCGAGAGTCTCAAGGACAAGAAGGTGCTTGCCCTCGACATGGGCTCGCTGATCGCCGGCGCCAAATATCGCGGTGAGTTTGAGGAGCGGTTGAAGTCGGTGCTATCGGAGATCGAGGCCTCGCAAGGGCAGATCATCCTCTTTATCGACGAGATGCACACGCTGGTCGGCGCCGGCAAGGCCGAGGGGGCCATGGATGCGTCCAACCTGCTCAAGCCCGCGTTGGCCAGAGGCGAGCTGCATTGCGTCGGCGCCACCACGCTCGATGAATATCGCAAACATGTGGAGAAGGATGCGGCGCTCGCAAGGCGCTTT
This sequence comes from uncultured Alphaproteobacteria bacterium, assembly GCA_963846875.1. GTDB lineage: Bacteria > Pseudomonadota > Alphaproteobacteria > Rhizobiales > Methyloligellaceae > Methyloceanibacter. Next base: position 271,536 of record CAWJXT010000018.1, on the reverse strand, counting down.
CAGCCTGTCTATGTGTCGGAGCCCACTGTCGAGGACACAATCTCGATCCTCCGCGGGCTGAAGGAGAAGTACGAGCTGCATCACGGCGTGCGCATAGCGGACAGCGCGCTGGTCGCCGCCGCCGTACTGTCGAACCGCTACATCGCCGACCGTTTCCTCCCGGACAAGGCGATCGACCTCGTCGACGAGGCGGCCTCGCGGCTGCGCATGCAGGTCGACTCCAAGCCCGAGGAGCTCGACGAACTCGACCGGCGCATCATGCAGCTCAAGATCGAGCGAGAGGCGTTGAAGAAGGAGACCGACCGAGCCTCCAAGGACCGGCTCGAGAATCTCGAAAAGGAGCTCGGCAATCTGGAGGAGGAGGCCTCCACGCTTGCCCAGCGCTGGAGCCAAGAGAAGGAAAAGCTGGCTGGTGCGCAGAAGCTGAAAGAGCAGCTAGAGCAGGCTCGCCTGGAGCTCGAGCAGGCGCAACGGCGCGGTGATCTCGCGCGCGCCGGCGAGCTCGCTTATGGCGTCGTTCCAGATCTCGAAGCCAAGCTCAAGGAGGTCGAGGAGAGCGAAAGCGCCGGCGGCACCATGGCGCATGAAGTGGTGACGCCCGACATGATCGCGCAGGTCGTGTCGCGCTGGACCGGCATCCCGGTGGACAAGATGCTGGAAGGCGAGCGCGAGAAGCTGCTGCAAATGGAGACGCAGATCATCAAGCGGGTGGTGGGTCAGGACGAGGCGGTGCGGGCCGTGGCGACCGCCGTGCGGCGCGCACGCGCAGGCCTGCAGGACCCCAACCGGCCCATCGGGTCGTTCATGTTCCTCGGGCCTACCGGTGTTGGCAAGACCGAGCTCTCGCGCGCGCTTGCCGAGTTCCTGTTCGACGACGAGCGCGCCATGATCCGCATCGACATGTCGGAATATATGGAGAAGCACTCGGTCGCCCGGCTGATCGGAGCGCCTCCGGGCTATGTCGGCTACGAAGAGGGCGGCGCGCTCACTGAAGCCGTGCGCCGGCGGCCTTACCAGGTGATTTTGTTCGACGAGATCGAGAAGGCGCATCCGGACGTATTCAACGTTCTGTTGCAGGTGTTAGATGACGGCAGGCTCACCGATGGCCAGGGCCGCACGGTTGATTTCCGCAACACGCTCATCATCATGACCTCCAATCTGGGCTCGGAATATCTCGTCAACCAGCCGGAGGGGGAGGACTCGGAGGCCGTGCGCGAACAGGTGATGGAGGTGGTGCGTGCTCACTTCCGTCCCGAATTCCTGAACCGCATCGACGAGATCATCCTGTTCCATCGCTTGAAGCGCGACCAGATGGCGCGGATCGTCGATATCCAGATGCAGCGACTCGCCAAGCTGCTCGTCGATCGCAAGATCACGTTGCAACTTGACGACAAGGCGAAGGACTGGCTGGGACAGAAGGGCTACGATCCGGCCTACGGCGCGCGGCCGCTGAAGCGCACGATCCAGAAATATGTGCAAGACCCGCTGGCCGAGATGCTGCTTGAGGGCAAGTTGCATGACGGCGAGACGGTGAAGGTCACCGCCAACAAGGACGGACTCCTCATCAACGGCCTGGCCATCAAGCAGGCGGCTTAAGCACGCCGGCAGCAGCAACCCTCACCCTCTGGACGAGGATCGTCTAAGTGTTTGGACGAGAAGGTAGAGCTACTGGGCGTTGGCGACGCGAGTGGTCACCGGGTCCATCTGCATCAGAGCGTCGACGCGTCTGCGCTCTTTCTGAAACTCGGCGAGTTGGCGGCCGGTGAGCTGCAGGCCGCGCGGCACCTGGATGGTCATGGGATTGACGAACTGGTTGTTGACCAGGATCTCATAATGGCAGTGCGGGCCCGTGGAGAGGCCGGTCGAGCCTACATAGCCGATCACCTGGCCCTGCTTCACGTTGATGCCCGACTCGAGCCCGTCGGCATAGGCCGCCAGGTGGCCATATCCTGTGGAGAATCCGTTGGCGTGGCGAATGCGGATATAGTTGCCGTAGCCGCCCTGGCGGCCCACGGCCTCGACGGTGCCATCACCGGCGGCAAGGATCGGCGTTCCCGGCGGTGCCGCCCAATCGACGCCGGTATGCATGCGCGCGATGCCAAGCAGCGGATGGATGCGCGGGCCGAAGCCTGAGGTGTAGCGGCCACCCTTGACGGGGTTGCGCATCAGGAACTTCTTCGCGCTGTTGCCCTGATCATCGTAGTAGTCGACAAGGCCATCGGGGGTGCGGAAGCGATAGAAGCTGCGGGTCTGACCGTCGACGGTCATCGAGGTGTAGAGCACCTCGCCGGTTGCGTCATGATCTTCCTGCCCGTCGGGTACGTCGAAGAAGGCCTCGAAGGTATCGCCGGCACCGACCTTCTGCTTGAAATCCACGTCGTAGGAATGGACGCGCAGCAGTTTGAGGATGGTGTCGGTCGGAATGTGCTGGCTCAAGGCCGCGGTATAGAAGCTTGCATAGAGGGTCGCGCGCCGCGGGGTCTGCACGGCTTTGAGCTCGTCGGCGGCGGCGAGATCGACTGCCTGCGTGGTGGCGACGTAATCGCCGTGACTGTTCCGGGCCACGGTCGCGAGGTGAACGTCGCCTGGGGCAAATACGCTCACTTTGACAGGATCCATCTGACCGGTGTCGCTCGGTGCCGGCACCAGCGCAAAGCGGACCTCCTGGCCGGCCTTCAGATCTTGGGCAGCGAAGACGGGCGCCATGGCATCGACGATGGCTTTGGCCTGGGCCGGCTCGCCGCCAACTTTGGTGATGATGCTCATCAGCGTGTCGCCGCGGCCGACGGTGACCGTCTTCGTCTCGCTGCCATCGAGCAGATCGCTGGAGGCGTCGTCGGTGTCCTCGGCTTCTTCTTCAGTGCTCTTGTGGATCTCCGTGATGTTGGGGGCGAGGGCCAAGCCTTCATCGGGGTGATAGGCTGTGTGCTGCAAGGCTGGCTGATCGGGTGCTTGGCCCTCGGTGCTGGGGACGGGCGCTTCGGCGTAGGAAAAGTTTTCAGCGGCCTCGGCAACGAGGTGATCGACCTCGTCGGACTTGAGCTCGACGCCATCCTCTTGCGGCATCAGGCCGCCCGCGAGGTCCGCGACAGCGATGCTGACGAGCTGCGGAGCGCCGGCGTCGGCGCCGTCTTCGGTGCCGACAGGTGTCGAGTTCGGAATAGAGCTTGAAGGGATTGAAGGGGGGAAGCTGTTTGGCTTCGTCGGGTTGGGCGGTGGCAAGTCGGGCTACGACATGTACATAGGGTTTGATGGTGATGAATTCGCGCGAGCCATGTCGTTCCACCACCGAGTCGTGAATCACGTCGCGGGTGGCGAAGCCGGCTGCCGTGATTTGGATTCGATCCTCTTTCTGACCAGTGGCGTCCTGCCTGTCATGAGCGCGGGTTGCCATGCGCATCGGCTGGAGCGCGGCGAAGCTCGCCCGCCGGATCGAGCTCATCATGCCGTTGCCGTCGCCCATGTTTAGGGAGGCATAGATGGAGATGCCGATCAGACAGACGCCGACCATTCCAGCGACGCACGTGCTGGCGAGCCACCTGAGGCGGGGGCCCGCACCCTCGAGCCCCGCATCGCAGAGGTAGACCGGCGGAAGGGAGCGGCCGCTCTTTTCCGTCGGGGCGAGATAGATGGCAGGAAGTCCGCGAACTCTGAAGCGGCACGAGGGCCTGCCCAAGTCGACGACGCGCAGTTTCGCTGCGGCGCTTAAACGACAATCCGCTTTCCCCCCGTCTGACGGGGACCGCCGACACGCGTATCAGAGCGTGCTTCCCTGGCGATCGACACCGAAGCCGGTCTTGCTATCCCTCTAGCGGGGTGAGCGCGCTGCTGACGGAGTTTTTCGACCCGCCACCCCTCGCCCGGCCTTGGTGCGGCCGATTGCGTTCGAGGGGAGGAAAACCCATATGGTCGAAATGGCTCCCTTCAGCGGCTCCTAACCATACTAGCCCCGTATGGTTAACCCGCCGTTAACTTGGCGAGAGTGGCGACGCATTTAGGCAGGAATGTGGCCTCTGGACCACGGCGCGCCGGAAAC
>CAWJXT010000018.1:0-265000 GCA_963846875.1 uncultured Alphaproteobacteria bacterium | reverse complement strand
AGGAATGTCGCTCACCAAGTCAGCAGCGTTTAAACCGCCTGCTGTCGGGTCGATCTCGATGAAATCTGGTCTTAACGTCGGTGTCCGTCCGCAAGGACGGGCATTGATAAAGACAAAAACTCAACATCGATCTCATCTCTCTCAAATTGATGGGCATTGATGATGAGAGCAATCAAGTGACCTAAGGGCATCTGGTGGATGCCTTGGCGGTAAGAGGCGATGAAGGACGTGGTACGCTGCGATATGCCATGGGGAGCTGCGAACGAGCTTTGATCCATGGATTTCCGAATGGGGCAACCCACCGTTTCGACGGTATCGCTGTCTGAATTCATAGGACAGCGAGGCGAACCCGGGGAACTGAAACATCTCAGTACCCGGAGGAAAGGACATCAACCGAGACTCCGCTAGTAGTGGCGAGCGAACGCGGATCAGGCCAGTGCTTTAGCGAGGACAACTGGAACCATCAGGAAAGATGGGCCTCAGAGGGTGACAGCCCCGTACAGGTAATGCCGAGCTAAAGCCTTGAGTAGGACGGGACACGAGAAATCCTGTCTGAACATGGGGGGACCACCCTCCAAGCCTAAGTACTCCTTACCGACCGATAGCGAACCAGTACCGTGAGGGAAAGGTGAAAAGCACCCCAACGAGGGGAGTGAAAGAGACCTGAAACCGGATGCCTACAAACAGTCGGAGCCCGCTCACCTTTGGCGAGCGGCCCGAAGTCCTGAAGTCACAAGTCAGAACCTTAAGACAAGAGAGAGCATGAGCCTGCGGGCTCGGGCTCCATCTCGTTTCAGGTTCTGATTTCGTCGATTTTCCGACTTATGGCGGCTCGCCAATGGCGAGCGGGTGACGGCGTACCTTTTGTATAATGGGTCAGCGAGTTAGTCTGCCGAGCAAGCTTAAGCCGATAGGTGTAGGCGCAGCGAAAGCGAGTTCTGAATAGGGCGATATAGTTCGGCGGATTAGACCCGAAACCAGGTGATCTAGGCATGAGCAGGCTGAAGGTGAGGTAACACTCACTGGAGGGCCGAACCCACCGTCGTTGAAAAGACGGGGGATGACTTGTGCCTAGGGGTGAAAGGCCAATCAAACCTGGAAATAGCTGGTTCTCCGCGAAATCTATTTAGGTAGAGCGTCGGACGAATACTCTCGGGGGTAGAGCACTGGATGGGCTAGGGGGCCTCAACGGCTTACCAAACCTAACCAAACTCCGAATACCGAGACGTACTATCCGGCAGACACACGGCGGGTGCTAAGGTCCGTCGTGAAAAGGGAAACAGCCCTGACCGCCAGCTAAGGTCCCCAAGTTATGGCTAAGTGTGAAAGGATGTGAGAATCCCAAAACAACCAGGAGGTTGGCTTAGAAGCAGCCATCCTTTAAAGAAAGCGTAACAGCTCACTGGTCTAAATAAGGATTCTTGCGCCGACAATGTATCGGGGCTTAAGCCATACACCGAAGCTGCGGGTGCACACGCAAGTGTGCGCGGTAGCGGAGCGTTCCGTAAGCCTGTGAAGGGTCGTCGCGAGGCGGCCTGGAGGTATCGGAAGTGAGAATGCTGACATGAGTAACGATAAGGAGTGTGAGAGACACTCCCGCCGAAAGTCCAAGGGTTCCTGCGCAATGCTAATCAGCGCAGGGTTAGCCGGCCCCTAAGGCGAGGGCGAAAGCCGTAGTCGATGGGAATGAGGTTAATATTCCTCAGCCAGTGGGTGTGTGACGAATTCCAAAAGTTGTTAGGGCTTATCGGATTGCCCTGGCAGCGAAGGAGTTCCAGGAAATAGCCCCCACGTGAGACCGTACCCCAAACCGACACAGGTGGACTGGTAGAGCATACCAAGGCGCTTGAGAGAACTGCGTTGAAGGAACTCGGCAAATTACCCCCGTAACTTCGGGAGAAGGGGGCCCCATTTCCGGGCAACCGGATGTGGGGGGCACAAGCCAGGGGGTGGCGACTGTTTATTAAAAACACAGGGCTCTGCGAAGCCGCAAGGCGACGTATAGGGTCTGACGCCTGCCCGGTGCCGGAAGGTTAAGAGGAGGGGTGCAAGCTCTGAATCGAAGCCCCGGTAAACGGCGGCCGTAACTATAACGGTCCTAAGGTAGCGAAATTCCTTGTCGGGTAAGTTCCGACCTGCACGAATGGCGTAACGACTTCCCCACTGTCTCCAACGCAAACTCAGTGAAATTGAATTCCCCGTGAAGATGCGGGGTTCCTGCGGTTAGACGGAAAGACCCCGTGAACCTTTACTATAGCTTTGCACTGGTATTCGTGGTGGCATGTGTAGGATAGGTGGGAGACTTTGATCCGGGGGCGCCAGCTCTCGGGGAGTCAGCCTTGAAATACCACCCTTGCGATCATGGATATCTAACCGCGGTCCGTCATCCGGGTCCGGGACAGTGCATGGTGGGTAGTTTGACTGGGGCGGTCGCCTCCCAAAAAGTAACGGAGGCGCGCGAAGGTGGGCTCAAGCTGGTCGGAAATCAGCTGTCGAGTGCAAAGGCATAAGCCTGCCTGACTGCGAGACTGACGAGTCGAGCAGAGACGAAAGTCGGCCTTAGTGATCCGGTGGTCCCGCGTGGAAGGGCCATCGCTCAACGGATAAAAGGTACTCCGGGGATAACAGGCTGATGATGCCCAAGAGTCCATATCGACGGCATCGTTTGGCACCTCGATGTCGGCTCATCACATCCTGGGGCTGGAGCAGGTCCCAAGGGTTCGGCTGTTCGCCGATTAAAGTGGTACGTGAGCTGGGTTTAGAACGTCGTGAGACAGTTCGGTCCCTATCTGCCGTAGGTGTCGGAGAATTGAGAGGATCTGTCCCTAGTACGAGAGGACCGGGATGGACGTACCTCTGGTGGACCTGTTGTCGCGCCAGCGGCATAGCAGGGTAGCTAAGTACGGACGGGATAACCGCTGAAAGCATCTAAGCGGGAAACCCACCTCGAAACTAGTTCTCCCTTGAGAGCCGTGGAAGACCACCACGTTGATAGGCTGGGTGTGGAAGTGCAGCAATGCACGAAGCTAACCAGTACTAATCGCTCGATTGGCTTGATTGCTTTCATTGTCAGTGCCTATCCGGCACTTCAAAACCTAAGACCAGATTTCTTTCGCCGCCCTTCGCTGGCCTGGTGATTTTGGCGGAGCGCCCACACCCGATCCCATCCCGAACTCGGCCGTGAAAGGCTCCAGCGCCGATGGTACTGCGTCTCAAGACGTGGGAGAGTAGGTCATCGCCAGGCTTGCCAAGGGCGGCCGGAAAGTTAGGGCGAAAGCCCTGCATCGAGATCTTTATTTCCCCTCTATCACGAGTTGGTTTTATCAAAGCCGCCGCCGGTTCATTCCGCGGCGGTTTTTTGCGCCTAGGCTCGGTCGCTCGCGCCAGCATCTTGATGTATCGCGGCTCCGGCTCCGATCTCCGCCTCCTGCGGGCCGTGGGCCGGAGCGGCCAGGCAATCAGCGTGCTATTCTCTGCGCCGATAGACAAAATTCGCGCGGGCCGCCTGACCTTTTGAGCAAGGCACGCCAACGGCGGGCAAGGGCCTCTTTACCTCCCGCTTTCCATTTGCCCTCGCCTCGCGTTACCATCGCGCGAGGGACCAGGAAAGCCGGTTGCTGCCTGCATGATGCTCGACGTGGTTAATTGGAGGCCGAAGCTTCTGCAGGCGTGCGCCGTGAAGGCTTGCCTTCTTGTCGTCGGCCTTGCGATGTTCGTACCGGCGCACGCCAGCCGTGCCGACCCTCTCAACCCTTATAACAGCTTCACCGACAGCGGGCCCGTCAGCGCCGACGAGAAGGCTCGCCGCGAGCACGTCCGGAGCGAGCTCTACGACCGCTATAGCGCCGACTATCAAATGTCGGTCCCGTTTGTGAGCCAGGCGAGCATTACCGCTCTGCAACAGGCGATCGACAAATACCAGGCCATTGTCCAAGCCGGGGGCTGGCCTGCGATCGGAGACAAGGTGACGCTGCGGCCGGGCGATACCGCCCCAGAGATTGCCACGATCCGGCAACATCTGATGATCGAGGGCGATCTTCCGCGCGAACTCAGGCCGCAATCCGAGCTTCGACAACGAGTTTCTGGAGGCGCTCGCGCGCTTCCAGATTCGCAACGGGCAGCGCGTCAGCGGCTTCGTCAATTCGCGCACGCTGGCCGCGCTCAACGTGTCGGCGTCCGAGCGGCTTCAGCAGCTCAAGACCAATCTTGCCCGTGTCCAGGGCCTGATGAAGATCAACCAAGCGCCCCGTTACGTGCTCGTCAATGTGCCGGCCTTCATCCTGCAAGGGGTGGAGAAGGGGACTTTGACATTCTCCAGCAATGTGATCACGGGCAAGCCCGCACGGGCCACGCCGGCGGTGTCGGCGGCGATCGTTGAGGTCAATTTTTATCCCACCTGGAGCGTGCCCGATATCGTCGCCCAGCAGGATCTCATTCCGAAGATCCGCAAGGACCCGAACTATTTCGTCACGGAGCATTTCACCGTCAGGGCGGGATGGAAGGCGGAGCCGCTCAATCCCGAGACGGTGGATTGGAATTCGCCCCAGGTCGAGAGCTACAAGTTCCGCCAGGAGCCGGGCACCTTCAATGCGCTCGGCGTCGTGCGCATCAACATGCCGAACAAATATAGCGTCTACATGCACGACACCCCGCTCAAGCAGCTGTTCAGCCAATCTGTGCGGGCGTTCAGCTCGGGCTGCGTGCGCGTCGAGAAAGTGCTGGATCTCGTGGCTTGGCTCCTCAGCGAACAGAAGGGCTGGGACCTTGGCAAGGTTCAAGCGCAAGTCGACCGAGGGGAGCGGCTCGACGTAAAACTGAACCGGGCGGTGCCCGTGCATTTCGTCTATCTTACCGCCTTCGCCACTGAGAACGGTATGGTGCAATTCAGGCCTGACATCTATGGCCGTGATTCCCCCGAGGCGGACCAGGCCGACGACCCGCAGAACGCGGTGATTGCGCAGCAGCGCAACGCCGTTACGCCGTAAGGCCCGGCAAACTGCCGTCATTTACGGGATATTGACCGGCGGCTCGAGGGTTCCTGGGCAGCTTCGAAAATAGGTAAAAGCGTTGCTGCCGATCAACACGAGATGCTTCCGGAGGAGGTTGGCGTGGATCGCGGCACATCCGGGTCGTCGAGTGCTTCCCCGCAACGCGGTAGGCAAGCGGTTGCGGCGGGAGCTTGCGCGCCCCTGACGACTGGCGGGTCATAACGTCGCGAGGCATTTTCGCGCGCGCGCGACATCACGGCACGAGACAGACAAGCCGGCGCGGCTTACACAATGGCGCATGAATCGTTCAAGCCATTTGCGGCAACGGGCGGAGCTCGCCCGAGGACTTCGGGCGGAACCCGGTCCCTTCCCGCTTAGCAAGTTGCGCATGGTCGAGATCGGCGTTGCCCTCCTGCTTACGCTCGCGGCCTTGATCTTCGTCGGGCTAACGGTGTGGGCGGTGGAGCAGCTCGGTATTCAAGTGACCGACGCATGGGCCCGGCCCTCCGTTGGTCCGGGCAAGACCACCGCTGCGTACATGACCATCGCAAATGACAGCGCCTCCGACGACGTGCTGAAGGGCGTGCGGTCACCGAAGGTCAAGGTTGTGGAGGTGCATCAGACCACCGTGACACCCGATGGCGTGATGCAGATGCGCAAGGTCGAGGACGGCCTTCCGATCCCCGCAGGCGGCTCGCTCGCGCTGCAGCCGGGAGGCGCGCATCTGATGCTGATCGGGCTGGAGGAGCCCCTCCAGGCTGGCGATCAAGTGATGCTGACGCTCGAATTTGCCAAGGCCGCGCCCCTGGAGGTCGCCGTGCCGGTCATCACCGACGCCGCGGACAAGGATTAGGCGCCAGCGCCAAGACTCCCTCGCCGTTCGATCCTCCAGTCGGCGTCGCGCGTCAGTCCCGTTCCTTCCGATAATGGCGGCGTGTCCAGTCCGCAGCGGCGGCACCGAGGCGGGCTCCACTGGCGCGGAGGCGATGCGCTCCGGCCACCGCCATGTCGTGCCACCGCGCCTGATCGCCAAGCCGCCCGCGCAAGAGGCCGAAAACTATCCAGTGAAGGAGTGCGACCACCAATCCCATGAAGACGCCGGCGAACACGACGTCGCTCAGAAAATGTCCGCCTTCGCCGATGCGGATAAAGCCGATGAGGCTGCCGGCGAGGACAGCAACGCCCATGAGCGTCGCTCGCCGGCGGTGTGCCAACAGGGCGACGGCAAAGCCCAACGCGAAGATCGAGGCGGCCTCGCCGCTCACGAAGGAGCAGTTGCGATCACATTGACCCGATCGCGCGAGCACGGGCGTGAATGGCTGGGACCCGCCGAACTCGACGATTTGCATCGGGCGCGGGCGCGCCCAATTGTCCTTCAGCAATGTATTGGCAATGAGCCCAGGCCCGACCGCGAGCACGGTTGCGAGGAATAGCCATTGCGGCAGTCCAAGTCCGAGGAGATGTCGTCGCGTTGCAAGCGCAAGCACGCTGCCTGCCGCCGCGGCAACGCTAGCGGTCCAGATTAGTGCCGTGAACAGCGAGCGGAGATCGTCGCCAAGTCCTGAGCCGATCAGCCAAAAGCGGCGAGGCCCGAGATAGAACAGGCGGCTCACCGCCAAATCGATGCTCGGCCAGCCCACGAATATGATCGCGGCAAGCACCCCCGCGACGGCGGCTACCACCGCAAGCGCCAGTCTTGCGTGGCTGTCCGCAACGTCCTGCCCGGCATTTGGGTCGGTCATCGTTATCACGGTCGCGGCTGTGGCAAAAGGTAGAAATAGCCAAAGGCGAGGTCGCGCGACCAGGCCCAATACTGTGCCTCATCCAACAAGAGATCCGTTTTGGCCACGACCACCACAAGCAGCCGCAGGACAAGCAGGGCGCCGAGGCCGATGCAGAGCCAGACGCCATAGTCTGGCTCGCGCGATGGATGCGTCCAGGCCCACGGGGCGGTCTCTGTGGCTTTGGCAGCGGGCACGGTCAGGGCATGGGCTTAAGGGTTCGGCGCCCGTTTACAGTGTTGTGCGGTGCAGTGAAAGCTTGATACTCATGCGTCTTGCCGCCAGCCCTTTTGCAGCCCTTTCAAGAGTTTGGCCATGAGCATCTCCGTCGTGATCCCGGCTTACAATGAGGAGGGCAATATCGGCAGGCTGGTCGAGGAAACCTTCGCAGCGGAGCCCTCACCGCAGGAGGTGATCATCGTCGACGACGCGACCGGCGCGGAGGTGAAGGCGCTGTTCAAGTCCCGTCCCTCCTTGCGCTATCTTCGCCACGGACGTCGCGCAGGCCAAAGTGCCACCCTGCGCACCGGCGTCATGGCCGCCAGCGCGCCCGTGATTGCGACCATGGATGCCGATGGCCAGAATGACCCCAAGGACATCATGCGGCTCTTGGTGATCTATGCGCGCAACATCTATTTCATCCAGCTCGGCAAGCGGGCCAATGGCGCGGCTGAAATCGTATGAACCACCTTTGCCGGTGAGACGATGGCATTCCGCCTGCAAGAGCTGAGCGTCATGGAGCAGGTGGTGCTCGCACTCTCTTGCGTCACCATCGGGTTCCTTCTGATCGATCCCTTCGTGCTCGAGCGGGCGAATGTGCTGAAGACGTCGGCGCCCGAGGCGCCGAACTTCTTTAAGGCCTTCACCAATGTCGGCAGGTCGAACTGGATGCTGATTCCCACGGGTGCTGCGCTCGCGGTCGCGCTCGTCTTGCGGCGCACGCATCAGGGTCTAAGGAATGCCGCCGCCCATGGCCTGATCGCGAGCACTATCGGCTTCGTGTTTGTGAGCGTGGCCGGCGCCGGGCTCATCACCACTCTGGCCAAGAACATCATCGGACGGGCGCGGCCCCAACTGTTCGCTACGGGCGGCCCCCTCAACTTCAAACTGTTTGCCTTTGCGCCCGACTACGCTTCCTTCCCGTCGGGCCATGCCACGAATATCTTCGCACTGGCCACGGTGATCGCCATTCTGTGGCCGCGCGCGCGCATCCTCCTCTACACCGCCGCGGCCTGGGTCGCGGCGAGCCGGGTGCTGATCGGCGTGCACTATTTCACCGATGCCGTGGTCGGTGCGATCTTCGGCGGCATCTTTCCCTATTGGGTGCGCGACCGCTTTGCCGCGCGCCGGTGGCTGTTCGAGCGGACGCCGGATGGCGGCTATCGCTTGCGCGGAGTGCGCACGCAGCGGTGGCTCGGCTGGCCGGAGGCCCTCGCACAGGGCCCCGCGGGTGTGAAACGAAGCGGTTCACAAACCCCGATTTAGTGCATATATGCAGACTTGGCGCCCAAGTGACCGCCCAGCGGATCGCTGGTGCTTCACATCTCCTTCGAACCTGCTATAGGTTCCCGCCTTCGTAGGCGGACTGGCGCGAATGCGTCATAATTGCCTTTTGAAGACGTTGAATTGGCGCGGGGTGGAGCAGTCCGGTAGCTCGTCAGGCTCATAACCTGAAGGTCACAGGTTCAAATCCTGTCCCCGCAACCAACGTCGAGCACAAAAAAGGGGGCCTGCTTCGAGCAGGCCCCCTTTTTGCGTTGATGCTAGCCTAAGCTTGCTCGCCGGGCGGTCGCCCGGCCAGCCGACGCGGATGGTCGTCTCGTCGGGATCGGCGTGCAACCCAAGCTCGCATAGCTGAGCCGCGATTTCGTCCACATTCTCGACATAGAGATAGAGCCCAAAGGGGATTGAGATAGAGCCCAAAGGGGATTGAGATAGAGCCCAAAGGGATTGCGGTCGGAACCAGCACATCCCTCGACCGCCTTCGTTAAGTGCAGATGACTGCCCCGGCCATTGCTCAAGATGAGATAATCGCTGTCACGATCGCGCTGTGAGCCGCGCCGCGCCGCGCATAAAAGGCCTCGCTCACGATCGCGACATAATTAGACTTTGTAAGGACCCCCCAAGACCATGACACAGCGACGCCCAGGACTTGCAGTGTGGCCACCCCATCACCATTGGGATGATCGGGGGGGACTGCCATCAGGACGGTCGTCAGCATGTAGCAACATCGGGCTCTTTCTTAGGGGTTTAGACCTTGTCATAGAGGAATAACTTCATGACTTTCCGCCTCAGACTTCTGCGGCTGACTGCGCTCATTGGATTGGCCGCGATGGCGTTGCCAGTGGCCAGCAACCAGCTCTTGGCCGACCCGGGGGACCCGTTCTCGACGCTGTTGGGCTCATGGGGGGGACCGGCCAGTATCAACTCCAGGACGGCAAGCCACAGCGGGTCAAGTGCAACGCCTATTATACCGGCGGCGGGACGCAGCTCGGCATGGTTATCCGCTGCTCCAGCGACACCTCCAAGATCGAAATTCGTAGCAAGTTGAGCAATAGCGGCGGCCGTGTCACCGGAAGCTGGGAAGAGCGCACCTACAATGCCGAAGGCAGCGCCTCGGGGAGCGCTACGGGCGACAAGATCAACCTGCAGATCAGCGGCGCCGTCACTGGCACCATGCAAGTCGCCTACACCGCATCGCGCCAAAGCGTGTCGATCTCGACACAAGGGGTCGCGCTCCGCAGCGTCAACATCACGCTCGGGCGAAGCTAACCGACCGCTCGGCATTTGGGCATCTCCGGCTCCGCTTCGGCTGCTAACCATGCCTCGCCCTTGCCTTCGAGGTGATGCAGTGGCTATGCCTCAAGCATGACCTTTGCTGTGGAAGGAGCTGGGTGATGGGCGTTGCATTGCTGACGGGCAGGCTTGAGGGCGAGCGGCTGGAGCTCGCTGCCGGCGGCTCTTGGACCGCCTCCCATGCAGGCGAATTGGAGCAGGCCGCAGATCGCCTCGCCGTGGAGACGGCGAGCGCTCGCAGCATTGCAATTGACATGGCCGGGGTGCGAAAGTTCGACACCTTCGGCGCGTGGATGCTCGAGCGCCTGATGCGTGAGTGGGCCTCGGCCGGGCACAAAACTTCGATCACAGGCCTGCCCGAGCACGACCGTGGTTTGCTCGCCGCGATGGACCGGGTGAATCTCGAGCCTGCGCCCCAGGCACTGAAGAGCAACAGGCTCCTGACGGGACTCGCAAGCGTCGGCGGGGCGGCCGTTGGGGCCGGACGCGACTTGCTCGGTTTTGCCGACATGTTCGGCGCTCTTGGGGTTGCCGCGGTCCGCGTGATGCGGCGCCCGCGGGATTTCAGGTTCACCTCCGCCGTGCATCAGCTCGATCGCGTCGGCTGGCAGGCCGTGCCGATCATCCTGCTCATCACCTTCCTCATCGGCGGCATCATCGAGCAGCAGGGCATCTTTCATTTCCGCAAGTTCGGCGCCGAACTCTATGCCGTCGATCTCGTCGGCATCTTGGTGTTGCGCGAGATCGGCGTCTTGATCGTCGCCATCATGGTCGCCGGCCGCTCGGGAAGCTCCTATACCGCCGAGCTCGGCTCGATGATGATGCGCGAGGAGATCGATGCGCTGAAGACCATGGGCTTCGATCCTGTCGAGATCCTGATACTGCCGCGCGTGCTCGTGCTCGTCATTGCCGTGCCGGTGCTCACCTTTATCGGCTCGATGGCCGCGCTTTACGGCGGGGGCGTGGTGGCGTGGCTCTATGGCGGCATGAGCCCCGACATCTTCATCGCTCGGCTCACCGACGCGATCTCGGTAACCCACTTCAAGGTTGGGATCATCAAGGCGCCGTTCATGGGGCTGGTGATTGGTATCGTGGCGTGCGAGGCGGGGTTGCAGGTCAAGGGCAGCGCCGAGTCGCTCGGGCTGCAGACGACGGCGTCGGTGGTGAAGTCGATCTTCCTCGTCATCGTGCTCGATGGCCTGTTCGCCATCTTCTTTGCCTCGATCGGGATGTGATCTTGTCCAAGCAACAGCCGGTCATCTCCGTGCGCGACCTCGTGGTCGGATTCGGCGATCATGCCGTGCTCGACCACCTCTTCCTGGACACCTATCCAGGTGAGATTCTGGGCGTGGTCGGCGCCTCGGGCAGCGGCAAGTCGGTGCTGCTGCGCAGCATCATCGGCCTTCTGCCTAAGCGGAGTGGCACGATCGAAGTGCTGGGGGTTGACCTTGACCGGGTGGACGAGAGCGAGCGCCGCGCAATCGAGCGCCGTTGGGGTGTCCTGTTTCAGCAGGGCGCGTTGTTCTCCTCTCTCACGGTGCGCCAGAATGTCCAATTCCCCATGCGCGAAAACCTCGGCCTGTCGCCACGGCTGTTGGATGAGATGGCAGTGGCCAAGCTCGAAATGGTCGGCCTCACGCGCAAGGACGCGGACAAGTTCCCGGCCGAGCTGTCGGGCGGCATGACCAAGCGCGCCGCGCTCGCCCGCTCGCTCGCGCTCGATCCCGAGATCGTGTTCCTGGACGAGCCCACGTCGGGGCTCGATCCGATCGCGGCGGGAGATTTCGACGCGCTGATCCAGACGCTGCAGCGGACGTTGGGCTTGACCGTCTTTATGGTGACCCACGATCTCGAAAGCCTGTACACCGTCTGCGACCGTGTGGCGGTGCTGGCCGACGGAAAGGTGGTGGTCTCCGGCCCGATCTCGGCCATGCTTGAATGCAAGCATCCGTGGGTGCAGACCTATTTCCAAGGCAAGCGCGGCGCCGGTCTCGCCGAGCGGCGGTTGGGGACATAACCGAGAGGCGATCGACGGATGGAAACAAGGGCCCGGTATGCGCTGATTGGACTATTCATGCTCGCCGTGCTCGTGGCGAGCTTCGCCTTCGTCTATTGGCTCGAGAATGCCGGCGGCTTCGGCAAGCGGGAGATCTATCGCATCCAGTTCCAGAGTTCAGTGTCGGGGTTGCTGGTAGGATCGGCGGTCCTGTTCAACGGCATGAAAGTCGGTGAGGTCACAAACCTTGCGCTCGATCCGGCCGAGCCCGGGCGGGTCACCGCCACGATCGGGGTGGACCGCGGCACGCCGATCCGCGCCGATACCGAGGTCAATGTCGAATTCCAGGGGCTGACCGGCGGCGCCACGGTGGCACTGAAAGGCGGTGGCCCCGACGCGCCGGCCCTTGCCGCCAGCGACGGCGAGGCGCCCCTGCTCGTCGCCCCGCCCACCGCGGGCGAGGGTTGGAGCGAGCTCGCACGCCAGGTGCTGCGGCGTGTTGATGGCATCCTCGTGGACAATGCCGACCCGCTGAAGAACGTCATCGGCAATCTGAACGCCTTCACCCAAGTGCTCGCCCGCAATTCCGACCGTATCGATTCGATTCTGGCCGGGCTCGAACGAATGACCGGCGGCGCTGCCGCCAAGACTCAGCTGCCGATCTACGATCTTGCCGCCCCCAAGGCGTTTCCTGCTGTCGCCGAAGCGCCGCGTTGGCAGCTCGTGATCCCAGAGCCCACGGCCTTGCTCGCCTTCAATACGGACAAGATCACAGTCGCTTCGGCTCCAGGCGAGACAACCCCCTTGGAGAATGCACAATGGAGCGACAATCTGCCGGTCCTTTTCCAGGAAAAGGTCGTGCAGAGCTTCGAGAATGCGGGCTACGGCGCCTCGGTCAGTCGGCCGCACGAGGGGTTCAATGCCGACTACCAGCTTCTCATCGACATCCGGCGCTTCGTGGTTGCGACCGCGTCATCGCCTGAGGCGGAGATCGAATATGTGGCCAAGGTGCTCGGGCCCGACGGCAAGATCGTCGGAGCGCGGCCCTTTGAGGCCACCGCGCTCGCCGCGAGCCTCGACCCTCCCGTCGCTGCCGCCGCGCTAAACGAGGCCTTCGGCAAGAGTGTCAATGCACTGGTGCCCTGGACGTCGGACACGATCGGAAAGGCGAGCGCCACCTCGCCCGGCAACGCATTGCCGCCGGGCACTGCATCGCCGACGAGGGCCTCGCCAACCGAGCCTTCACACCCGATCCCGCCGCGGGACGTATGGCCTCTAGCCAGCACGGTGCGTACGGAAGACGTGCTCCTGGCGCCGCGCTCTACAACAGTTCGATAACTGATCTGGCGCAATGTTAGCGTCGCAAAAGGTTGTCACTTTCGAAGTCTAGCGCTCGCTCTCCATGGCGTAGAATGGAGTTTTAGACGAGTAGTAGTGGCCATGGCGGACGCGGGTAAAGTTGCGGCTCGGGAACGAGAGCTCAAATTTGATCTCGATCCTCGGGACGTGGAAAGAATCGCCAATCATTCGCTGCTCGCCGCGGCGTTCGTCGAAAAGCGGACACTTATTTCGGTCTATTTCGACACCCCCGATCTCGCTTTGCACCAAGCCCGCGTGGCGTTGCGCGTGCGCGACACGAGCGCCGGTCATGTGCAGACAATCAAGGCGCAGGGGCGCGAGCTGTTCAATCGTCCTGAATGGGAGCAGGCGCTCGGCTGTTCCGAGCCCGATCTTGCCGCCGCGGAGGCGACCGGCCTTGCGCCGCTGACCGATGTAACTGTGCGTGCGCGCTTGCGACCGCTGTTCAAGACCGCCGTGGAGCGGACTATCTGGCATCTTGATCGCAATGGCTCCCTGATCGAGCTTGCGCTCGATCTCGGCGAGGTCGAGGCAGGCACGGCCCACGCGCCGATCGTCGAGTTGGAACTTGAGCTGAAGCGCGGCGACCCGGCCGAATTGTTCCATCTCGCTCGCGACCTCGCCGCCTCGGTGCCGCTCAGGCTGGAGGTTAAGACTAAGGCCGAGCGGGGCTATGCGCTGATCGCGCCCGCGCGCGAGCCTGCCGAGAGGGCCACTCCGGTCAACCTCACCCCCGGCATGAATTGCGGCGAGGCCTTCCGCGCCGTCGCGTATAATAGTCTCCGGCAGGTCGTGGCCAATGAGCGCGCGATGTGTGCGGGCCACGCCGAGGCGTTGCATCAAATGCGCGTGGGGCTGAGGCGCGTGCGCGCTGCCATCGGCGCCTTCAAGGAACTGACCGCCGGCCCCGCGCAGGACGAGATCAAGGCGGAGCTGAAATGGATCATGCAGAGCCTTGGGCCGGCGCGCGATCTCGACGTGTTCGCCACCGACGTGCTTGAGCCTTTAAGCGCGACGAGGATGAGCGAGGCACGCTTCGCCGATGCCTACCGCGCGTTCTTGCGGCGGCGCGCCAAGGCCCATGCGAGTGCGGCCGGGAGCGTCCGCTCCGATCGCTTCCGCGGGGCGCTGTTGGACGTGGCGGCGTGGATCGAGGCGGGTCCCTCGACCATCGAGCACGGCGCGGCGCGCGAGCGCGAGCGCGACGTGAGGCAGCATGCGGCCGGGCTGCTCAGGCGGCTGCGCAAGCGAATCCGCAAGATCGACGAGCCTCTCGGAAAGCTTGCTCCGCGGCAGCGGCACAAGCTCCGCATTCGCGCCAAGACCTTGCGATACACCATCGAGTTCTTTGCCGGCCTTTTTCCCGGCAAGGAAAATCTACGCCGCCGCGAGACGGCCTTGCGGGCGCTGAAAAACCTGCAGGACGCGCTCGGCGCGCTGAACGACCTCGAGGCCTGGAAACGCCTGGCCGCCGATGGCCACGATCTGAGCGAGGAAGAGGTCCGCCTCCTTTCCTCCGGCGACGGCAAGGCGCACGAGCTGCTTAGACAGGCGCAGGTAGCCCATAGCGCCTTTGTTAAAGTGAAATCCTTCTGGAAATAGACCGCTAATTTTGCTGATCTCCCCCAAAATACGGAGGAAGCGATGAATCTCGAGGAGCTGAACAGGGTGGCGCGCGCCATGGTGGCGCCGGGTAAGGGCATTTTGGCGGCCGACGAATTGGCCGGCACGGTCAAGAAGCGTTTCGAGGTCATTGGCGTGGAATTCGACGGAAACCAACCGGCGGGACTATCGGGAGCTCTTGTTCCGCTCCAAGGCCATGGCGAGCAACATTTCGGGCGTCATTCTCTTCGACGAGACTATTCGCCAAGCCGCGAAGGACGGCACGCCACTCGTCAAAATCATCGAGCAGGCCGGTGCGCTGCCCGGCATCAAGGTCGACAAGGGTATCAAGCCGTTGCCATTCTGCGAGGGCGAGGTCGTGACCGAGGGCCTCGACGGCTTGCGCGAGCGGCTCGTCGAATATCGTGGGCTCGGGGCTAGGTTCTGCAAGTGGCGCGCGGTGATCGAGATCGGTGGTTCGATCCCGAGCTACGCTTGCGTAAGCGCCAACGCCCACGCGCTGGCCCGCTATGCCGCGCTATGTCAGGACGAAGATCTCGTGCCCATCGTTGAGCCCGAAGTGCTCATGGATGGCGGTCATGACGTCAACCGCTGCATGGCCGTCACCGAGTTCGTGCTGAAGCACGTCTATGAGGAGCTCTACCACGCGCGGGTCAAGCTTGAAGGTACCGTGCTCAAGCCCAATATGGTGGTGGCCGGGAAGAGATGCGGGTCCCAGCCTTCGATTGAGGAGGTAACCGAGAAGACCGTCCGAGTGCTCAAGGAATGCGTGCCGGCGGCGGTTCCCGGGATTGCTTTTCTCTCCGGAGGACAGTCCGACCTCGACGCGACGGCGCGCCTCAACGCCATGAACCAGGTCGGTAATCTTCCTTGGCCGCTCAGCTTCTCCTTCAGCCGCGCCTTGCAGGCCGCGCCGCAAAAGGCCTGGTCAGGCAAGCCTGAGAACGTGGCGGCGGCGCAGGCGGCCTTTGCCCACCGCGCCCATATGAACGGGCTCGCCTCACAGGGCCAATGGAAGCCCGAGCTCGAGCGGCAGGCGGCCTGATTGGGTGTCAATTCGCATACCGATTCGGTTGCTTGGTTCCTGGCGAGGACGCCTCGCCACGGGGTGACGGGAACCCTCCGTCGTGACACAGAGAACCGCCGCTGGGGTTGAGGAGCCTGTTCCGGGCCCTATTTGGGGAACGAAAGGGATGGTTCGCAAGAGCCTGCAACCCCGGCACGAGAGGCGCGACCTTGACGCGAATCCCCTGCCATCGGAATACGCGAAGATTGAGCAGAGATTGGGCAAACCGTCTCCAGAGGAGGGGAGCTCGCCGCTGTCCGCGCAGGTCGGAGTGCTTGCCAAAGCCGCCACCGATTGCCGCCGGTAGCGCCAAGCAACATTTTGATAATGCCGCACTTTTTCTTCCGCATTGGGGGTTGCTTGAACGCCCGGCCTCTCGTTGCGGAAATGTCACAAGAAACTAAAAACGTCAACGCCTGCTTCGTTAGCAATTTACCTTCAGAGCGGAACGCGTATAAGCAAATCCAGAACTCTCTTTCGGGGGAAGAGTCCGTATAGCGACCTAGGGCTGTCTGCCTGAGCGAGCCGAGAGGCGACAACAGACCGAGAGTTTGGATTAGGCAATTTATCAGGGAAGGTGGAGATGGACATGTTTGGGGGACTGACAAAAACATCCAGCCGCATTGCCATCGCATCCGCACTTGGCATGACGCTCGGCGGTTTCGCCATGAGCGCTCACCCCGCCAAAGCTGCGGATCTTGGTGGCGATTGCTGCGCCGATCTCGAGGAGCGGGTAGCCGAGCTCGAGGCGACGACGGTCCGCAAGGGCAACAAGAAGGTCTCGGTGACCCTATCGGGTTGGGTGGTCAAATACGGCGCCTGGTGGGACGACGGCCACGAGCAAAACTTCTACGTGGGTGACAAGCACACGACGCTGTCGAGCCACTTTACGATTTCGGGCCAAGCGACGATCGCTCCCGGTTGGACCGGTGGTTACAACCTGACGGTCGAGGTTCGCGGCGGCAACGCGGTTGGCGACGACAATCAGTTCAACGATAACTCGGCCAACAACAAGCTGGGCACGAACCTGGACATTCTGGGCAACACCAGCGCGCTGCTCTCCTATATGTGGATCAAGAGCGACAGATGGGGCACGGTGAACTGGGGCCAACTGTCCCAGGCCACGGACAACATAGCGCTGCTGCCTGATCTCTCCGGCACCATCATCGAGTTCGAACGCGGTGCTGTTCGACGGGTCGTTCTTCTGCGTCCGGCCCAAAGGCGCCAAGAACTCGAATGACTTGAATTCGGGCGACTTCACGTGGGGTGCAGTCACCAACTGCCTGTCGAACGGCGGCGGCCTCGGGGCGGACTGCAACGGCTATCCTCAGAACGGCGTCCGTTACGACAGCCCGACCTGGAGCGGCTTCAGCGTTTCGGGCGGCGTCTACGAGGATAAGGTGGACGACGTGGCGGTGCATTACGCCGCCGATTGGAACAGCATCAAGTTCGCGGCTGCCTTCGGCTACAGCAAGGTCACCGACGAGGGCTGCTCTTCCGGCGGTTCCCCCAGCAGCAGCGCCAACTGCAGCTTGGTACTGGCTGGTGGTGGTGGTGCGCCGTTCCAGAACTTCCGCCGCGATGCGGATGTGTGGCAGGTGGGCGCCTCGATCATGCACGTTCCTTCCGGTCTGTGGGCCTATGGCCTGTGGCAACAGGAGGACAACAACGGCACGCAGTGGAAAACGTTTAACTTCAATAATAATAGCGTCGAAAATTCCAACGCCAACACAACTGACGTGTGGTTCATGAAGGCTGGTATTAAGCGGACCTGGACGCCGCTGGGCGCCACGGTGCTGTGGGGTGAGGGTGGCCAGTACAAAGATATGTTCAACGGGCTGTGTGGTAATCCAACCGGCGATGAGCCGAATCTGAAGTCACGCCAGCACCTTCTGCATTACGAATATTCCAAGCGGCAAGTTCAACAGCGACGGAACGAACGTCACGCAGCAGGTTGAGATCACCGGCTCGACGGTCGACCGCTGGGGCGCAGGCGTGATGCAGGAGATCGACTCGGCGGCTATGCATGTCTGGTTCAACTGGCAACACCTCGAGCTTAACCTCAGCGGGATAAACCTCGAGACTGGAAATGAGAGGCATGCACACGACAGCTTCAACACTCTGGACACCTTCATGCTCGGTGGCGTGATCTTCTTCTAGACCACCGACCAATCGAACGACCAAATTGGAAGCCGCCCTTCGGGGCGGCTTCTTTATTTGGGCGGCTTCGGATGCGGTGCCGCCCCAATGACCCGAGGCGAAGGGGTTGTGGAAGCTCGCTTCCGGAACTATCTGTTGAGGCAAAGGGCCGAGGCATTACGCGGCAAAGTGCCCGCGTTTGCTGCTCGCCAAGAGACATCCATGCAGAAAGAAATTGCTAAGAACAGCTCGTCGCGCATACCGGTCCTGACCGTCGACCACGTCTCCTATTGGTATGGAGCGAAACAGGCTCTGGACGATGTGAGTTTTGAGGTGTGGCCTGGTCGGGTGACGGCGCTGCTCGGACCCAACGGTGCCGGCAAGACGACCCTTTTCTCGTTGATCACGCGCCTCTTCGATGCACCCACTGGCCGCATCGAGATCGTCGGGCGCTCGGCTTCCGAGACGGGCGCCAAGGCACTCGAGCCGCTCGGCGTGGTATTCCAGCAGCCGACGCTCGACCTCGATCTCACGGTCAAACAGAACCTGCGCTACTTTGCGGCGCTTCGGGGCCTGAAGCGGAAGGATGCAGATGAACGCATGCGTCGCGCGCTGAAGGCGCTCGATATGGAGGAGCGCATCGACGAGCGCGTGCGCGCACTTAATGGCGGCCACCGCCGCCGGGTCGAGATCGCCCGCGGCCTCCTGCATAGCCCGAAGCTGCTGCTGCTCGACGAGCCCACTATCGGTCTCGATGTGCCGACGCGCTCGGCAATCGTCCGCCACATCCATGAGCTTTCGCGGGCCGATAATATTGGCGTGCTGTGGGCCACCCATCTGTTCGACGAGATCGAGCCGGATGACGACCTGCTCGTGCTCAATCGCGGGAAAATCGTAGCAAGGGGCGAGACCAAGAAGGTGGTGGCGGAGACCGGGGCCAAGGATCTCGGTGGGGCCTTCCGGCTCCTCATCGGCGGCGACACGGAAGAGGATGTCGCAGCGTGAACCTGCTGCACTATGGCCGTGCCTTCAACGGTATCGTTTGGCGGGAGCTGCTGCGCTTCCTACTCCAGCGTGAGCGGTTTTTCGCGGCGCTGGTTAGGCCTTTGATTTGGTTGATTATTTTCGCTGCCGGCTTCCGCGCGGCGCTTGGCATCTCGATCATTCCGCCCTATCAGACCTACATCACCTACGACGTCTACATCACACCGGGACTGCTTGCGATGATCCAGCTGTTCAACGGTATGCAGAGCTCGTTATCCATGGTGTACGACCGTGAGATGGGATCCATGCGCGTGCTGCTGACAACGCCCCTGCCGCGCTGGTTCCTCCTGCTGTCGCGCCTCTTCGCCGGCGTCGCGGTCTCGCTTCTGCAGGTCTACACCTTCCTGCTGGTGGCTTATTTCTGCGGCGTGGAGCTGCCGCCGTGGGGCTACGTCGCGGCAGTGCCAGCACTCATTCTTTCGGGCATGATGTTCGGGGCGATGGGCATGCTGCTCTCCTCGACCGTCAAGCAGCTCGAGAACTTCGCGGGTGTGATGAATTTCGTCATCTTCCCGATGTTCTTCGCGTCGTCGGCGCTCTATCCCCTATGGAAGATGAAGGAAGGGAGCCTCTGGCTCTACTATATTTGCGTGTTCAACCCCTTCACCTATGCGGTCGAGTTGATCCGCTTCGCCTTCTATCTGGAGGTCAACTGGGAGGCGCTTGGGGTGGTGGTGGGATGCCTCGTGGTGTTCCTAGGGCTATCGGTATGGGCCTATGACCCATCCTTCGGTATCCAGCAGCGGAAAGTGGGTGCCGCCGCCGCGGCCTAGAGCCTGCGTCGCTCGGGCAAACGCGGGGTCCTCGCGAATAGGGCACCGTATGGCGAGTGGTCCCGATCGCGGTGCTCATGCGGTCGTTTCAAGTTGCGGCCGGCTTCTGATTTTCAGGAGGAGATTCCGGCCCGCGCGAAGGAAGGGATATACGCCAAGCGCAAAGCTCCGCCGCCTCAACAGAGCGGCGGCAAGCCGGTTGGCAAAGTCGACGGGCGTGGTGAGAAGTGCCAGCACGTGCATTGCTTCACCGCCTGTGTAGATCCGACCCTGGTAGTACACGGCGAGACCCATATCGAGACTTGCGCCTTGTTTTGCCAGGGCCTTGACGAGATCGGGACGCTCGCGCGCGTTTAGAAGTGTGGGAGTGCCTACCGCGTTTCGGAGCCGAGTCATCGTTACGTAAGTGCTGCAAAGCGGGCAATCGCCGTCATAGACGATCGCAATTCGACTATCCTTGGCCAGCTCGTGTTCGAGATTTATGTTCCCAATACCCAGTCGCGCCACGGCACCTGATAGATGAGTACCGCGACGACGGAGAGGAGATAGGCCGCGCTTATGAGCCGGAAGCGCTCCTTGGCCAGCGCGAAGCCGAGCACCGACAAGGTGACGCCAAACCCAAAAACGGGCGCCGGTATGTATGTGGTGAAGATGAAGAACAGGAGTAGTAGGTGGGCCGCGAAGTCAGTGTTCTTGCGGCAAGGCAGTAAGAGCGCACCAATCCCGACCTGCACGTAGAAATCGTACAGAGTTACGAGTTTGGCCACGTAATGAACGTGATCATCTGTCGAAAGCTTGATGTGATTATCGATGACTTGCACGTAGGAGTTTTGCAGCAGGAGTAGGCGCCGCAGGCTTTCTTCTCCCAGCGTGTGATCGATGCCGACCAGATGGGCGAAGGCGCGGAAGCGTTCGTCTAGCAGCAGCTCCATCTCGAACATCGCGCCCGACATGTACGTTATGGATAAAAACTTTTGCACCGCAGCGCCGACGAAAATGAAGATCAAGAAAAAACGTGCGTTGAATCGAATAATACGGTCGCGAAGCTCGCGGTCACTTGGAATGTGCGCGATGCACATGACCCACAGCCAATAGCAAAGCAAATATTTATGGTTGTCGGCGAGGTCCCGTTCTTCTATCAGCGTGAATGTCGCTGCCAGGGACAGGAGGCCCCAGAACAATGGCCTCAGGGCCGCGGACGGTGCCAACAGAACAACGAGCAGTGCAAGATCCACTGCAAGCTGGAACAGCCATGACGGGAAACCGAAGACGACGGCGAGAAACAAAGTGAGGTAAGGAACCGAATCGGCCGCCCGAATTTGTGCGAGCTTGCGGCTTAGGCGTGAAGAAACGTTGCTTGGCCCAAGCACTTCTGTGACGCTTGTCATCGCTCAGTCCTTGAAGGTGAACGTCCGCGCAAAACTCGCTGCAAAATCGCCGGTTGTTGGATCGTATGTCCCCTTCCAGTATTCGATCTCTACGCCCCAGTTGAGTGGCTCCGAGGCAGTTCGGGGGTGAGCCGGATAGAGATCGTAATAACGAGCGGTGCCGCCTTCAGTCTTCTGCCCATTATCGTCGAAAACGTTGAGCGGGATTCTATCGGTGCTGGCCCACCAAGTGGTTGCTTTGATAGAGTTGGCCAGAGAGCGGATATTGCGTTCAGAAGGAAAAAAGAGAGCCTGGCTCTTGAGTTCTTCCTGTGGTCCCGTCAGCCGCAGCAGAGGCTGGCGCTGACCGTCTGGAAGCAGCAGGTAGATTTTCGCGAAGCGCGTGAGGTTGTTGTCGGCAGCGGCAAACATGCCCATGCCGCCACCCTTCCAGGTGGACAAATCCTCGGTCGTGTGAAGATAGAGCTGACGCGCGGCGATCAGGATCGCAATGAGCGGAACCGCGCACAGCATCGTCCAGCGTTCGGCTCTCGGCATGCGCATCAATCTCTCTCCCCGTCAGCCGACAGGCCATTCCTTGCTCGATGTTGTTTGGGTCCCTGGAGTGGGTATTAGGCACGTTGATTGGGAGATCCGACACCGAATTCTTGACTATACTCAGCTGCAAAAGTCCCCGTCAAAGGCAGACTGGCCAAATCCGGTCGTCGGGCCAAGTTTGCGACGAAATTCCCACCTTGCGATTAATTAGCTGGTGGAGAAATTGGCGGGGTAACGCTTGAGGAGATCGGCGTAAATCTTTTCCACTGTGGCCGCATCCCGCTTGGCCTGCGGAATGGTGATGGGCACGCTCGCGACCACGTGGGTGGGTCGCGGCGCCAGAAGCACGAGCCGGTCAGCGAGCATGATGGCCTCGCGCGGATTGTGGGTGACGAGGATCGCAGTTGTCGGCCGCGCCTGCCAGACCTCGAGCAGCAGGTGCCGCAAGCGATCGGCGTTGCGCTCATCGAGAGAGACGAAGGGCTCATCCAACAGCAACAGGTCCGGCCGGGCGGCGAAGGCGCGGGCCAACGCCACGCGCCGTGCCATACCGAGCGAAAGCTCCTGAGGATAGCGCGGCAACATGTCGGCGATGCCGACCGCCGAGGCGAGCCACTCAAGATCGGCCTCGGAGAAGCCGGGCGGGGTGACGAGCTCGATGTTCTGCCGCACCGTGCGCCACGATAGAAGCCGAGGCTCCTGGAACATGAGGCCGATCCGCGCATCCTCCGGGATGTCGATCTCGCCCACGAAGCGGTCATCGAGGCGCCCAAGGATGCGTAACAGCGTGGTCTTGCCGCAGCCGGACGGTCCCATCAGCACCGTCATGCTCTCAGGCGCCACATCGATGACCAAGTCACGGATAGCGGGGACCAACGTGCCGTCGGCGCCGATATGCGTCTTGTCCTCGATGCGGATTTCAAACCGGCTTATTGCGCCAGCGGGTCGTATGTCGTTCAACGGGCTGCACCAGCAAGTATTCGATCGCGAGCATGACAGTGACGAAGGCTAGCGTATAGCCGAGGATCGCCGTCACATTGAAAAGCTGAAAATTGAGATGCAATTCAAAGCCGACGCCATTCGGTCGCCCGAGCAGTTCGACCACCAGAACGATCTTCCAGATCAGCGAGATGCCGGAGCGGGAGGCTGCGGCGAAATAGGGCTGCAACTGCGGCAAGGTGACATTGCGCAGCTTCGACCAGAATGAGAGCCGATAGGCGCGGGCCATCTCCTCCAGCCCTGGGTCGAGGGAGCGAGCGCCCTCGCGCAGGGTGACGATGGCATTGGGGATTTTGTTCAGTGCCACGGCGCCGATCGCTGCTGCCTCGTTCAGTCCGAACCAGACATAAGCGAGGATGATGATGACGAGAGCCGGCAAGTTGAGAAACACGATCAGCCATGGGTCGAGCGCCCGGTTGAGTGCTGGCGACTGGCCCATGGCAAGGCCGATGACGCTGCCGATTGCCATGGCTACGACGAAGGAGGCGATGACGCGCCAGAGCGTGATGCCGAGCTCCGCCAGCATATCCCCATGCAAGGTCTCGGCGACCATGTAGCGCAGTACGGCCAGGGGCCCTGGCAGCAGCCGGCTTTGGGCGATTTCCGCGGCGATGAACCACACGAGCAGGAAGCCCAAAACCGAGAGGAGCGACACCAGGGGCCCGCGGAAGGGGCGGGACGCCATTAGAGGCTCGGAGCGGGCCGAAATGACGCTCAATTCTTGCCGCCCCTCCAGAAGGTGCCAGGGGCGAGATCGGTCTGAGGCCCCACCAGCTTCTCGCCCCCATACTCGCGCACGAATTGGTACAGCACTTTGGCGTCGGCCTCGTTCTCGGCAGTAGAGCGCTCGGGAATGCCTTCCCGGTAACGGCGGCGCAACGCCTCGAAGGTGGCCTGGTCCTCGGCCTGCATCAACGGCCTCAGCTGTTCCCACGACTCGTTGGAGGTCGCGAGCAGCTCATCGGCCTTGGCGGCGGCGCGCAAGAAGCCCTCGACGGCCGCCTGATGCTCCTTGGCCCAGCTCTCGCTAAAGACGTAGCCCACCATGGCAACCTCGCCCTTGGCGCCAAGCTCCGGCACCACGTCCTCGACGCCGATCAACTGTTTGAAGCCTTGCGCCTCGAGTTGCGCCGCATATGGCCAGAAGTCGAGCACGGCATCGATCGCGCCCTGCTTGGCGCGCTCGGTCAAGAGGGGCGGGGCGCCAAACTCCTGTGTCGTCTCGGTCCGCAAGTCCAGATTGGCGGTTCGCAGAGCATAGGCCACCATGAGTAACCAACTCTTGTCGATGGGCCCACCGGCCACGCCGATCTTCTTGCCTTTGAGATCAGACAAGGTCTTGATGGGTGAATTCGCGGACACCATGATCGAGCCCAGCGCGGTCGAGAAGGGCGCGAAGGTGAAATCGGCGCCGCCGCTCCGCTCGAGTGACACCCAGAGCCAATCGGTGGCGATGATGTCGACCGAGCCGCCCTGCAAGCCCACGGTGGTGGCCTGCGTGCTGGCAAGCGGCACCACGTCGAGCTCGATGCCTTCGGCTTTGTCGAGGCCATTGCGCTGGATGGTATCGAGGGCCCAACTCACCGTGCCGAATTTGAGGACGCCAATTTTGACCTTTTCGGCGGCGTGCGCGGTCGAGCCGGCGATGGCGCAAATCACGAGAGCCAATAGACCTAGACGCAATGGACGCTCCTTCCGTGAGGTTCTTGCTTCAGTCCTAAGCATAAGGGCTCGCCACGCCGAGGACAGGCAGCACAGCTGCTAGAAACCGGCGCACGCTGCCTTGCCTCGCCAGCGGCGAGACCTGAGGGGAAATGGCGCGTAGACCGCGAGAGTGGCGGCGCATACTTACTCATCCCTCCGCGGGACGCAAGATGTTCACCGGGTATGGCGATGTGCCCCTCGGGAACGGCAAATCGCTCGCTGGCCCAATTTGGGTCTCTTCCATGGCTAGGCCGGGGGCTTGAGACGATAGCCGTGGCCCCGCACGGTCTCGAACAGGGGCTCGCGCCCGGGCGCGTCGATCTTGCGCCGAAGCCGGGCAATATAGACATCGACGACATTGGTGAGGGGGTCCTCGCTATAGCCCCACACTTGATTGAGGATGCGGGTCCGCGAGAACACGCGTCCCGGTGCGCTCATAAGCAGCTCGAGAATAGCAAGCTCCTTGGCCGTGAGCTTGATCGTGTCGGAGCCACGCCGCACCTCGAGCAGCTCCCGGTCGAGAACGAGATCGGCAACCTGCAAGAGGTGCGAACTCGGCGCGAAACCGTGCGAGCGCCGGTGAAGCGCCTCGATGCGCGCCAAGAGCTCGTCGAAATCAAAGGGTTTGGCGAGATAGTCGTCGGCCCCAATCTTCAGGCCCTTGATCTTGTCCTCCAGCGTGTCCATGGCGGTAAGCATCAGGATGGGCGTGTGGTCGCCATCCAGCCGCAGGCGCTGGCAAACATCGTAGCCATGCATGTCGGGAAGCATTAGATCGAGCACGATGACGTCGAACTCGCCGGTCTTGGCCAGATCGATTCCTTCGGTGCCCGACGGGGCCACGGTGACCCCGTGATTCTCGGCCCTGAGCCCGCGGTTGATGAAGTCAGCGACCCGCGGCTCGTCCTCCACCAGGAGCACGTTCACGCTAGGTCTCCGGCGGCAGCGGCGGGGAACGCAACGGTGACCGTCGTACCTTCGCCCAAGCGGCTTACCATTTCGATCCTTCCCTTATGCGCCTCGACGATGGCCTTGGCGACGGGCAGCCCCAAGCCAAGACCTTCTTCATGCAGCTCCGCCGCGTTACCACCGCGCCGGAAGCGTTCGAAAATCCCCTCAATCTCCTCGGGGGGAATGCCGACGCCGCGATCGGAGACATGCACGGCAACTTCGCCGCCGGCGCTTCCTATTTCGACTTTTACCTCGCCTTTGACCTTCGAGTAGCGGACGGCGTTGTCGAGGAGAACGAGGAAGAGCTGCCTGAGCCGGGTCGGATCGCCTCTTACAAGTTCGTGGCCACTGCCGTTGCTATAGCTGACATTGACGGCCTTGGCATGGGCGATCACGTTGGCGTCGCCGCAGACCTTTTCCAAAAGATTGCCAAGATCGATGCTCTGCACGTTGAGCTTGGCCGCGCCCGCACCCTGGCGCGCGATGAACAAGAGATCGTTGACGAGCACCGAGAGGTGCTTGGCCTGCTCCACGATGCGCGCTATCGAGTGCTTATATTCCAGCAGGCGCTTGTTCTTGCCGCGCAGCGCGATCTCTCCCTCGCCGCGAATAATGGTGAGAGGGGTCCGCAGTTCGTGACTGATATCGGCGAAGAAGCTGCGCCGGGTCTCGTCGATCTTGCGCAAGGTCTGATTCGCCTGGCGAAGCTCCTCTGTGCGCTCGGCCACCATGGCCTCGAGATTGGCGTGGGCGCTCTGTAATGCCTTCTGGTGTGATTGAAGGTCGTCGGCCATGCGATTGAAGCTTTGCCCGAGGTCGGCGAACTCGTCGCGTCCGGAAATGGCGATGCGATGGGATAGATCGCCCTCAGCAAGAGCACGGGTACCGCGTGCGAGCTCGGCAAGGGGCGCCCGCAGCCGGTGCAGCAGCAGGATCACGAGGGCGAGCGTGGCGAGAATGGCGATGGCGGCATGCACCTGGCTCACCAGCTCGAGCCGGGTCAACAGCCGCGCCGCGTCGGCATCGATCCGGTCGACCTCCGCCGTCTCGTCAGCCACGGCTACCTCGATCAACCCATTAAGCTTCTGATCGATCCCGCCTTTCAGCAGTTCAATCAGCCTCTGCCAGGCGATGTCGGGCCGGCCATGGCTGCGCAACTGCTCGACCTCGCCAAGCTGATCCAAGGTGTGCTGAAACTCGGCTTTGATGGTGTTAAGCCGCTCAAGCTCTGCGGTTTCGTCCTTGCGCTCCTCCTCGCCGACCATCGCGATCTCGGTCTCGGTGAGCTGCTGCAATTGGGAGAGATCGGATTCGATCATCTTGTGCAAATAGGCTGCCCCAAGGGGCCGATCGGAGATGCCGGTCAATAGCGTGTCGGTCCAGGCCTTGAACAGCTGCTGACTGTGGCGGGAAAGCTGCAACTGGCGCTCGAGCTCCTGATGGGCAATGCGGGAGCGCGCGAGGTGATTGTGGGATTGCAAGACGCCCCAGAAGGCAAGGGCTGCCGCGGAGAGCGACAGGGTGAGCAGCAGGGCCGCCGCGATCAGGAGCTTGGTCCGGTAGCGCATCGAAAGCCTCGTGGGCCTGGGCTTTCCGCAGGTGGCCCAAGGGGGTGCCGGCGAAGACAATCTGGCTCCGCGACACGATAACTGCCTACTCTATAGCGGTTTTTGTTAAGTCTTGGCGGTGTCCTCAAGCACACGTAATGGTTTTTTTCATTTCCACGTCATGTCCCATTAATGTCTGCCTCAGGCGCAGATCATGGTGCACCAGGATAGTGGGTGCATATACGCGAGTTTGCTAAGCTCATGCGAATCAAAGGCAGCAGAGCTATTCCGGGGGGTGGCTCTTGCGACACGCCCAAACATTTTGTCCGGCGATCTCGGATCGTTCAACACTCAGAATCGCAGCATCGGCCCAACGCTGTACATCACCTTTGGTGGTGATGACGACAGCAAAGGGGGCGATGACGACGAGGGCAAACCCGAGGTATCGGAGTTCACAATGAACGTTGGACTCCAATTCGGCCTGACCGATGCGACTTTCGACGCGACGATGAGTTCTGAGCCTGCAAGCGAAGCTTCCGCAGCATGCCGCTTGGGTTCAGACCGGTCAGACCGTTAAGTATTGGTGGCGTCGGGCCACCTTTTTGCCTTGACCAAGACGACCTCCTCCCGCCATTCACGTCCTATCATGCTGATAAAGGTCCTCGGTTCAGCGGCGGGCGGCGGCCTCCCGCAATGGAATTGCAACGGCCGGAATTCGGCTGACGTGCGCAAGGGCGTGGCGGCGCTCAAACCCCGCACCCAGGCTTCCGTTGCCGTCAGCGCCAATGGCCGCGATTTCGTCGTGCTCAACGCGAGTCCCGACTTGCGCCAGCAGATCAACGATACGCCGGAGCTGCATCCCGCCTCAGATGGCGGCCCCCGCAATAGCCCGATCAAGGCTGTGATCGTGACCAATGGCGATGTCGATGCCGTCGCAGGGCTTCTCACCTTACGCGAAGGGCAAGCCTTGACCATCTATGGCACCGCTCGGGTGCTGGGCGTGCTTGCGGCCAACAGCATTTTCGAGGTGCTCGATCCTGCTCTTGTCGAGCGTGTCGCGATGCCGCTCGGGCGCCCCTTCGCGGTGGAAGGGCCCTCGGGTTCGGTCGGGCTCGAGGTCGAGGCCTTCCCCGTGCCGGGGAAGATCGCGCTCTATCTCGAGGACGCCGGAGCCGGCGAGGACTTCGGCACGCAGGAGGGCGACACGGTCGGGCTCAGGGTGACGGAGGTGGCCACGGGGCGTTACTTCTTCTACGTGCCTGGCTGTGCAAAGCTTGATGGCTCTTTGCGTGCGCGGCTCGTCCCACGCCCCGCTCGTCTTCTTTGACGGGACCCTCTACACCAATGACGAGATGATCAAGCAAGGCCTGCTCAACAAGACAGGCGAGCGCATGGGGCATATGAACATGTCGGGCGAGAGCGGCACGATTGCGTCCTTCGCCGGGCTCGACATAGAGCGTAAGGTCTTCATCCACATCAATAATTCCAATCCTGCCTTGCGCGAGGACAGCCCGGAGCGGGCAGCGGTCCGAGAGGCCGGATGGGAAATCGCCTATGATGGGATGCAGGTGAGTCTCTAGTCATGTGCGGTATCGCGGGTTTTCTCGATCTTGAGCGCCGCTCCGGCAGCCAGGACCTTGAGGCGCTCGCCGGAGCCATGGCGAGGAAGCTCGCTCATCGCGGGCCGGACGACCGTGGCGTGTTTGCCGATGCTGAGACGGGCATCGCCTTCGGGCACACCCGGCTTGCCATCATCGACCTTTCTCCCGCCGGCGCGCAGCCGATGCGCTCGGCTTGCGGCCGCTGCGTGCTTACCTATAACGGCGAGGTCTTTAATGCTGCCGATCTGCGGGCAGACCTCGAGCGCGCGGGGAGACGTTTCCGCGGGCATTCCGATACCGAGGTCATCGTCGAGGGCTGCGCCGAATGGGGCGTCGGCGCCACGGTCGAACGCCTAATCGGCATGTTCGCGTTCGCGCTATGGGACCGGCAGGAGCGTCGCCTCTACCTTGTGCGCGACCGGCTCGGCATTAAGCCGCTTTACTGGGGACGGCAGAATGGGCGCCTCATCTTCGCGTCCGAGCTGAAGGCGTTCGAGGCGCTGCCCGGCTGGAGTTCCACGCTCGATCGCGATGCGCTTGCCGCCTATCTCAGACTAGCCTATGTGCCGACGCCGCGTTCGATCTATCGTGGCATCCACAAGCTCGCGCCCGGCCTTGTGGCAATCGTCGATGCGAAAGGCACCGTGGAGACGTCCGCCTTCTGGAGCCTCGAAGCCGCGGTGGAACGTGGACAGGCAGCGTCGCTCGAGCTGAGCGACGGCGATGCGTGCGACGCGCTCGAAGACCTGCTTGGAGACGCGGTCGGACGGCGCCTCGTCTCCGACGTGCCGCTCGGGGCGTTTCTGTCAGGCGGCATCGACTCCTCCATCATCGCGGCAATGATGCGGGCCAAGAGCAATGCCGCCGTGCGCACCTATTCGATTGGGTTTCACCAGACGGGTTACGACGAGGCACCGCATGCACGCGCGGTGGCCGCCGCGCTGGGCACTGAGCATACCGAGCTCTATGTGGGCGCAGCGGAGGCGCTCGGTGTCATCCCGGAGCTTGCCGCGGATCTATGACGAGCCCTTTGCCGATTCCTCGCAAGTGCCAACCTATCTCTTGTCGAAGCTGACGCGCGAGCACGTCACCGTGGCGCTGTCCGGCGACGGCGGTGATGAGCTGTTCGCGGGCTATACGCGGCACCGCGTTCGCGCGCACCTTGGGCAACGTGCCGGGAGGCGTTGGGCGGTGTTGGGACGCGGCTTGGGCGTCGCCGGCCCCGCCGTCTGGGATCGCCTGTTCCACCTCGTTCCTGCCCGGAAGCGTCCGGGAATGGCCGGCGACAAGATGCAGAAGGTGGCGCTGATGCTCGAAAAGGGACCGGAGGCGAGCTATCGCAGCCTGGTGAGCGCCTGGGAGGACCCCGAGAGGGTCGTGCGGGATGCCGTCGAGGCGAAAGGCGCCATCTTCGACTCGGCGATCGCGCGGGCTCTGCCCGATGCGCTGGCGCGTATGCAATATCTCGATACGCTCACGTATCTCCCCGACGACATCCTCACGAAAGTCGATCGCGCCAGCATGGCGGTCGCGCTCGAGGTGCGCGTGCCCATCCTTGACCATCGTCTCGTCGAGTTCTCCTGGCGGCTGCCATCACGCTTCAAGCTGCGCCGGGGCCAAGGCAAGTGGTTGCTGCGCCAGGTGCTCTACCGGCACGTGCCGAAGCATCTGGTGGAACGGCCGAAAGCGGGCTTTGCCGTGCCGATCGGCAGCTGGCTCAGGGGGCCGTTGCGGGATTGGGCCGAGGACCTCTTGTCGGAGCGGCGCCTTAGCGAAGGGGGACTGCTCGACCCGGTCCCCGATCAGGGACCGCTGGCGCGAGCATCTAGCGGGCCAACGCGATTGGCACGCTTCGCTCTGGACCGTGCTGATGTTCCAGGCTTGGCGCGAGCCGCGCGGGATTTGACCCGCGCACAAGCGTGCGCCTCAAATTGACCGGCCTGCCTTGAGATCGCCGAAGTGCACGACATTGTCCTGGCGTATCTCAGCCGTGATCTCGGGTTCTGCGATGGGCGGCGAGCCAGGCGGATTCGACCTGCTCCGCGAAGGGCCGCGACCGTTCGGCAAACAGTCGGCCGGCGCGCGCTCTGAGCCTCCTGCCGCAGCGCCTTGTGCCGCTTGCGGCAGCGCTTTAGAAACGCGGCCGTGTCGTCGGAGCTGCCGAACACCATGGTGGGGGTGGAGACGAGCCGCCGCAACAGCGCGATGTCGTGGTCGTCGCCGAGCAGTTGCGATAGTGCGCGCGCGGCCTCGGCGCGCCCGGACAGCTCGGAAGTCGCACAGGTGCCGAGCAACTGCATTTGCCGCCAGTGATGCTGCACGCCTTTCCGCCACTCATGGAAGTCATCGTCGTTGCCGGTGGCAAAGGCGTGGCGGAAGGACCGGCGCGTGGCGCGATAGGATTGCCGCAGGCCCTTGGCGAGGGGGGTGAAATCGTCCGGATGGATGGCAAGGCCGCCAAGGGCGGGCTTTAGTTCGCGCAAGCCTCGCGTCGCCTCGGAAGCGGCACTTGACTCGAGATTCCGCTCGGCGATCTCGCGCCGCTTCTCCAGCCAGCGCGCGGAGCGAGCGAATGGGGCTAGTGGCGGCGAATGTCTCCTCGTCAGGCTCGAGCTTGTCGATGGCGTCGAGGAGGGCGTTGGCGTCGCGAGCCGGCGCAAGCTCCCGGGCGATGGCGGCGAGGCGCTCGCTCAAATTGCCGATCATGGGCTCCGGCACCCCCGGCCGCACCAAGAGCAGGAGCGAACGGAGCCTTTTCAGGCACTTACGGGCGCTGTGCACGCCGCTGTGCCGATCGGGGGTTGTGGACAGCGCGGCATTGGCCAGGTCAAGTTCGGCGAATGCGACGCGGCGTACCGCCTCGCTCATCCGGGTCTCCGGATCAAGACTGTAGCTCATGTCGCCCCCTGGCCTCGCGGACCTCAGCCAGCGGGGATGATTCCGGGGTAACTGCCTTGGGTCAAGGCCAAATCCGTCGATTTAGTCCTGTGGAAATCTTGTGGACAAGCTCCGGCGGTACGTGGTCGCGGCGAGCCAATCCCGCGTCCGCGCCTCGGGATCCGGGTTTGTGACAATGTCGGTGACGATGGCGATCGAGTCGGCACCCGCCGAAAACACGTCGGGAGCACGCTCCAAAGTGACGCCACCGATGGCGACCAGGGGGCCGTCGATCTGCGATCGCCAATCTGCGAGGGGGGCGAGACCCTGCGGCGCCCATGGCATCCGTTTCAGCTTCGTCGCATAGATGGGACCCAAGGCCACATAGTCGGGCAGCGCCCGGAGTGCCGTCGTTAGCTCGTCGGGGCTATGGGTGCTGATCCCAAGTTTAAGTCCGGCCTGCTTGATGGCAGCAAGATCGGCCTGAGCCAAATCTTTCTGGCCAAGATGCACGAAGTTCGCGCCCGCCGCGATGGCTTCGCGCCAATAGTCGTTGATGACGAGCTGGCAGTTCTGCGCTCGACAGAGCTCCACTGCTTCGGCGACCTGCGCGGCGATGCAAGTGGCATCGGCGTCCTTGATGCGAAGCTGGATCAGCCGCACGCCTTGGCTAACGAGCCGGGCAAGCCAAGCAATGTCGGGAACAATCGGGTAGAACGGGTCAAGTCTGATCAAGACCAAGCCTGGCGAAGGTCGAGGGCGGTCAAGAGACGCGATCGATCTTGAAGGGCGTGCCGGCGACGGGCGTCGATGGGCTCGCCATGTCGGACGGCTCGATCAAGCCCGCCTCGAAAGCGAAGCCTGCCCGCCTCGATGGCGCGGGCGAAGGCTTGCGCCATCGTGACGGGATCGCCGGCCTTGGCCACGGCGGTATTCAAGAGCACGGCGTCGTAGCCGAGCTCCATGACTTCCGCCGCGTGGGAGGGCGCGCCGATCCCGGCGTCAACGATCAATGTCACGCCGGGGAAATAGGCGCGTAGCGTCTTCAAGCCGGTCTTGTTGATCAGCCCCCGGGCGGAGCCGATAGGTGCGGCCCAGGGCATCAGTACGGTGCAGCCCGCTGCCACGAGCCGCTCGGCGGCGCTCAGATCCTCGGTGGTATAAGGCAGCACCTCGAATCCCTCGGCGCACAGGATGTTGGCCGCCTCGACGAGACCGAACAGGTCGGGCTGCAAGGTGTCGTCATTGGCGATGACCTCGAGTTTGATCCAGGGCGTACCGAACAGCTCGCGCGCCATCTTCGCCGTCGAAACCGCCTCCTTCGCCGTGCGGCAGCCGGCGGTGTTGGGCAGCACGCGACATCCGAGTTGCTCGATCAACTGCCAGAAGCCTTGGCCCGTGCGCGCTCGCGCCGACTCCCTTCTAACCGAGACGGTGACGATCTCGGCGCGCGCGGCTTCCACCGCCTGCTTGAGCGTGTCCGGGGAGGGATATTGCGCCGTGCCGAGCAGAAGGCGAGACGCGAAGCGCGCGCCACAGAGGGTAAGCATCAGCCGCCCTGCCTTGGCGCCACAATCTCGATGGCGTCGGCCGGCGCGAGCTTGGTCTTGGCGCGCTGGTCGGCGGCGACGAAGCTGCCATTGAGTGCGGTGGCAATCCGGGCGCCGGCAAAGCCCAGGCTTGCGCAGAGTTCGTCAAGATCGCGCGCCCGCGTGACAATCTGGCTTACCGTTGAGAAGGATCTGCAACGAACACCTCCGGGTCTTGCGCGCCCGTCGCGATGCAGGACGCAACGAGCTCGGCCATGACGGGCGCGAGCAGAAAGCCATGCCGGTAGAGGCCGTTGACATAGATATAGCGCGCTCCCGCGATAATCCTAGGACGATTGTCCGGGAAGGCGGGCCGCGCGGCGGCGCCAAAAGCGAGAATCTCGGCTTCGCCAAAGGCCGGGTCGAGCGCATAGGCCGCGTTCAGAAGCTCGAGCGCCGAGCGCAAGGTAATGGGTCCTGCCTCCTCGCTTTCGATTACCGTCGCCCCAATCATATAGCGGCCTTCGCCCCAGGGCACGACGTAGAGGGGAAAGCGTGGGTGCAACAGCCGCACCGGCCGCGCGAGCGCCACCTCCCGGCTCCGCACCACGATCCGCTCGCCGCGCACGCCACGTAGTGTTCGGAGTTCCTCCCGCGCGGCGAGTCCGCGGCAGTCGATGACGATGTCGGCGTCCTTGGGCGGGCCTGCCTCGCCGAGACGCAAAGTAACGCCGGCGCCGAGCGCCTGGTCGAGCAGATAGGCAAGCGCCGCTACCGGCGGCACGTGGGCCTCATCCGGGTAATAGAGCGCGGCGGAAAAGCGCGGACCGAGGTCAGGCTCAAGAGCGCCAAGCTCATTTGCACCGAGGCGTTCGAAGCCGGTCGTCATGCGCGCGAAGCGGTCGAGCAGCGCGCGGTCGCGCGGCAGCGCCACGACGAGACTGCCATTGGCGATGGTGCCCGGATAGGTCTTGCGCCAAAGAGCAATGCCGCGAAGCCCGAGCTCGCGGATCAGACTCTCCGCGCTTTCCTCCTCGCACCGGGGCGCGAGCATGGCGCCGGCATAGGGACTGCAGGCTTGCGCGAAGGGCGCGGGGGAGCGCTCGTACAGCGTGGCGGCGTGGCCCGCGCGCGCGAGCGTCAGCGCCTGCCAAAGTCCGGCGACGCCGGCGCCGCGAACGGCGATCGATTGCTTGCTGCCGGCCATGGGTCGGGCGCGCCTCGGTCAATCGCCAAGTGCCACGCCTTCCCGGCGTGGGTCCGAGCCGCCTTCGAGCCCCTCAGGCGTCACCGCGATGATATTCATGCCGCTCGTAAGCTCCGAACGTTCGACCTCGTGACCCAGGGCCTGCATGGATTGGGCGAGGCTGTCCCAGGCGGCACCGGGCTCGAGTTCGAAGGTATCGCCGGGGCTGCCGAAATTAACGAGTGCGCTCGCGGCTTGCGGGTCGAGGTGCCAATCGATCAGAGCCAGCAGCGCCTTCACATTGAAGAAGATGATGGCGGTCCCGCCGGGAGAGCCCAGCAGGTAGCTGAGCCGCCGTCCGCTTGCGAACACCATGGTGGGATCCATGGAGCTGCGCGGGCGCTTGCCGGGCTCGACGGCGTTGGCAATGGGGCGACCTTCGGCGTCGTTGGGCCGGAAGGAAAAATCGGTGAGCTCGTTGT
Organism: uncultured Alphaproteobacteria bacterium; assembly: GCA_963846875.1. Taxonomy (GTDB): domain Bacteria; phylum Pseudomonadota; class Alphaproteobacteria; order Rhizobiales; family Methyloligellaceae; genus Methyloceanibacter. Next base: position 230,634 of record CAWJXT010000018.1, on the reverse strand, counting down.
TGAGCAGGAAGCCGCGCACCATTAGGCGCGCGCCGAAGGACTGCTCGATCGTGGTGGTCATGGCGATCGCGTTGCCATCGGCATCGATGATCGAGATCTGGCTCGTGCCGGCGTTCTCCGTTGTCGCGTCGTGGCCGAAGGCGCCTTGGCGGGTGTTGGGTGGTGTTCCCGGGGCGACGTGATCGAGCGCGTGGGTCGGATTGATCAACGCCCGTCGTGCGGCGAGATAATCCCGATCCAGAAGGCCTTGCACGGGAACATTCACGAAGTCGCCGTCGGCGAGATAGCGGTCGCGGTCGGCGAAGGCAAGTTGCTCGGCCTCGGCGATTAGATGAGCGGTGGTTGCCGCGAGCGGTGCCGAACCAAGATTGAATGGCGCAAGCAAGGCGAGTACTTGCCCCACCGTGACGCCGCCGGACGACGGCGGTCCGGCGCCGCAGACCTCGTAAGCGCGGTATGCCGTGCATACCGGCTCCCGCTCCTTGGCGCGATAAGCGGCGAGGTCAGCCTCCGAGAGCTTTCCCGGTCCGCGCGGATCGCTCTCGACGGCGATGGCAATGTCGCGGGCGATATCTCCCTCGTAAAAGGCATCCGGGCCGCCGCGCGCGATGAGCTCGAAGGTGTCCGCCAGCGCCGGATTAGTAAGCTTGGTGCCGACCGGCCAGGGACGGCCGTCCGCATCGTAGAAATAAGCGCGGGCTTGCGGCGCGAAGCTCTCGGGCGGTGTTTCGGCAAGCAGCTTGGCAAGGCGGGGGGAGACGGAAAAGCCTTCGCGGGCGAGGGTAATGGCCGGCTGGAACAGCTGCGCCCAGGTTAGCCTGCCATATTTGGCGTGTACGAGGGCGAGTGCCCAGAGCACGCCCGGTGTGCCGACAGCGCGGCCGCTCGCCATGGCGGCCTCGCGCGGCAGTGGATTGCCATTGGCGTCCAGGAACAGACCGGACGTGACGGCACCGGGCGCGGTCTCGCGGCCGTCGATGCTCTCCAGCGTCTTGGCCTTAGCATCCCAGGTGAGGATGAAGGCACCGCCGCCGATACCGGAGGATTGCGGCTCGACGAGATTGAGCACCATTTGCGTGGCGATCGCCGCGTCCACCGCGCTGCCGCCCGCGCGCAGTATGGAAAGGCCCGCCTCGGCGGCGAGGGGGTTCGCCGCCACCACCATGTATTTCTGTGCTTTGACGAGGGGCTTTGGCGCGATGCCGGTCGCGGCCTCCGGCTGCTCGAGGGCAAGCAGGGCCGCAGGAACGCCAAGCAGGAGCAGGAAGGCGAGCGAGGCGATTGGCAGCAAGCGTGCGCGGCAAGGCATCATGGGCGGCAGCATAGCCCTTTTGCGGTAGCTGGCCACTCCCGATGGCGTATTGCGACTAATGGAAGTCGCGCGATTTCGGGATGATGCGCTCGGCGCGCGGATGGCGTCGGGGGTGCCAACGGGGATGGGGTCGCTCGCGTGCTTCGCGCTCATGGGCTTCGTCGCGGGAGGGGTGCCAGGACCCGGGCTCGGGGCGTCTCACCTCGTCGGCATGAGCGACCGGCGGGCTCAAGGCTTCGGCATCCTCGGTGAGCAGCGTCAGCCAGTCGCTCCGATCCTCGAGCCGCTCGGCCACCACATGGATGATGTCCTCGTGGCGCTGAACGCGGCCATGCACCACGACGAGGCGCGCGCCCATCACCACCTTGCGTTCCCGCTCCAGCACCTTGGGCCAGATCACCGAATTGGCGACGCCCGTCTCATCCTCGATAGTCATGAACACGACGCCTTGCGCCGAGCCTGGGCGCTGGCGCACCAGCACGACGCCAGCGACGCTCGTCCGCGCGCCGTCGCGCGAAGCCCGGAGGTCGGCGCAAGAGGAGATGCGGGCTGCCGCGACGCGGGCGCGCAGGAAGCTCATGGGATGGGCTTTGAGAGACAGGCGTAGCGTGCGGTAGTCATTCACCACATGCTCGGAGAGCGGCATGACGGGAAGCGCGGCCTCTTCCTCGGCACCCATCTCGGCAGCGTGGGCGTGGTCGAACAGAGGAAAGGGCACCTCCTTGGGAAGCCCCCGCACCTCCCACAGGGCCTGACGGCGGTCAAGGCCAAGGGAGCGGAAGGCGTCCGCCGCTGCCAGCTTCTCCAGGCTCGCGCGGCCAATCCCGCTCCGCCGCCACAGGTCGCGCACGTCGCGAAATGATCCCTTCTCCTTTTCTTTGTCATGCCCGCGAAGGCGGGCATCCAGTGTCAAGCCGGGCGATGACAAGCTCTGATGCGGGGGAGCGAAGAGATGCGGGTCAAGCTCGGTGGGGATGCCGTCGCGTATCGAGACGACCCGCTTCACATCGTCTTCGCGCAGGCCGTCGATCTGGCGAAGCCCTAGGCGCAGCGCGAAGTCCCCAGCCTTCGCGGGCTCCAGCGTGCAATCCCACAGGCTGTGATTGATATCGGCCTCGCATACCTCCACGCCGTGCTCGCGGGCGCAGCGCACGATCTGCGCGGGCGCATAGAAACCCATGGGCTGGGAGTTGAGCAGCGCGGCAGCGAAGGAAGCGGGGTAATGGCATTTGAGCCAGGCCGAGACATAGACGAGATGGGCAAAGCTCGCGGCGTGGCTCTCAGGGAAGCCATATTCGCCAAAGCCTTTGATCTGGTTGAAGCAGCGCTCGGCAAACTCGGCGGGATAGCCGCGCGCTACCATGCGCGAGACCATCTTCTCGTGCAGGCGGTCGATGGTGCCGCGCCGGCGGAAAGTGGCCATGGCGCGGCGGAGCTCGTTTGCCTCGGGGCCGGAGAATTTCGCCGCTACCATGGCGAGCCGCATGGCCTGCTCCTGGAACAGCGGCACGCCCATGGTCTTGCCGAGCACCTGGTGCAGCTCATCGGCGGATCCGTGGTCCGGATGGGGCGAGGGGAAGTCGATGGGCTCGATGCCGGCGCGGCGGCGCAAGTAAGGGTGCACCATGTCGCCCTGGATGGGGCCGGGGCGCACGATGGCGACCTCGATGACGAGGTCATAGAATTTGCGGGGGCGGAGCCGCGGCAGCATGTTCATCTGCGCCCGGCTCTCCACCTGGAACACGCCGATGGAGTCCGCCTTGCACAGCATGTCGTAGACGGCAGGATCGTCGCGCGGCACGGTGCCGAGGGTGACCTCCTTGCCGTAATGCGCCTTGATCAGGGCGAAGCCCTTGCGGATGCAGGTGAGCATGCCGAGACCGAGCACATCCACTTTAAGCAGACCGAGCGCGTCGAGATCGTCCTTGTCCCATTCGATGACGGTGCGGTCCTCCATGGCGGCGTTGCCGATGGGGACCACCTCCGACAAGGGTCCCCGCGTCAGCACGAAGCCGCCCACATGCTGGGAGAGGTGGCGCGGGAAACCGATCAGCTCCTGGGTGAGTTCGAGGCAGCGGGCGAGCAGCGGGTCGGAAGGATCAAGGCCGGCCTGGCGGACATATTCTTCAGGTAGGCTGGAATTGCTCAAGCCCCAGAGGGTGGTGGCGAGCGCCGCCACGGTGTCCTCGCTAAGCCCGAGCGCCTTGCCCACCTCACGCACCGCCGAGCGGCCGCGATAGGAGATCACGGTGGCGGCGAGGCCGGCGCGTTCGCGGCCATAGCGGGCATAGATATATTGGATCACCTCCTCGCGCCGCTCATGCTCGAAGTCGACGTCGATGTCTGGCGGCTCCTTCCGCTCGGGCGAGACGAAGCGTTCGAACAGGAGGTCGATCTCGGTGGGGTCAACATTGGTGATGGCGAGGCAGTAGCAGACGGCGGAGTTGGCGGCGGAGCCCCGCCCCTGGCAGAGGATGCTTTGGGAGCGGGCGTACTGCACGATGTCGTGCACGGTAAGGAAATAGGGGGCATAGTCGAGCTCGGCGATCAGCGCGAGCTCCTTATCGAGTATCTCGCGCACGCGGGTTGGGATGCCGCTGGGGAAGCGCCAGCGTGAGCCCTCCCAAGTCAGGTCCTCGAGATGGGATTGTGGCGTCTTACCGTACGGCACCGGCTCGTCGGGATATTCGTATTTCAGCTCATCGAGGGAGAAACGGCACGCGTCGGCGATCTCGACGCTGCGGGCAACGGCATCTTCATGGCCGGCGAAGAGCCTCGCCATTTCTTTTAGCGGCTTCAAATGCCGCTCGGCATTGGCTTCGAGATGAAAGCCCGCCGTGTGAATGGCGCACTTTTCGCGGGTGCAGGTGAGCATGTCCTGCAAGGGACGGCGATAGGGCGTGTGATAGAGCACGGCGTTGGTGGCGACGAGCGGCGTTCCCGCTCCGGCAGCGATTTCGGCCAGGGCCGCGATGCGGGCGCGGTCGTCGCCGTGATAAGCGTGCCGCGCGGCGAGGTAGAGACCCGCAGGTAGCGCGTCCCTGATGCGCCGGAGTTGAGGTGCAAAATCCAGCACTGTCCTCCCTCTACCGGGGGGCAGCGCGATGCAGATGAGGCCCTCGGCATGGGTCGCCACGTCCTCAAGGTAAAGCTTGCATTGTCCTTTCTCGGCGCGGCGTTGACCCAACGTGAGCAGGCGGCAGAGGCTGCCATAGGCTGCGCGATCGGTTGGATAAACAAGCAGGCTCGGGGCGTCTTTAAGGTCGAGGCGCGCGCCGACGATGAACTTTATCCCTACCTCCTTGGCGGCGAGATGGGTGCGTACCACTCCGGCAAGGCTGTTGTGATCGGTGACGGCGATGGCTTCGAGCTCGAGCGCGCGTGCCGTCGCCACCAACTCCTCGGGATGGGAACCGCCGCGCAGGAAAGAGAAGTTGGTGGTGATGTCGAGCTCGGCGTAGCGCATCATCCAAAGACCCCGTGCAGATACCAAACAGGCGTCGCCTCAGCGCTCTCCTGATAAAGGCCTTCGCGGAACACCCAGTAGCGGCGCCCGTCCTCGTCCTCGATGCGGTAATAGTCGCGCGGTCTGGCGCTTGCCGTCTTGCTATGGCCAAGCAGCTCTCGCCACCATTCGGGGGCGATGCGCTCAGGCCCTTCCGCCTTCACCACGCGACGGGTCACGCGCCGCCAGGTGAAGCGCGCGGGCGGTCCTTCCGGGACCTCGGCCAGCACGGTGACGGGGTCTGGTTGCGAGAGCAATAGCGTCGGCTGCGGCGGTTTGGCGACGACCAGCGCGGGCCAGGAGGGGGCCCCAGCAAAGGCAGAGCACTCCTGTTGCGCCCGCTCGGGAATATGACTTTGCCTGGGAAAGAGCCGGTGCAACGCACACGCCTGCAAGCGATTGGCTAGGCGGTCGATCAAAGGCTCGGGGCTTGCTTTTTCCCGCGCTTCCACGAGCGTGACCTGGCCGAGCGGCAGCGCCTGGGTGAGAAGCACCTTAAGCAGCAACAGGTCGATGCCGAAGCCTGCATCCAGGTTTGCGGCCTTGTCCTGCAATAGAGAGAGCAAGTGGTGGGGATCGCGGCAGGGCGCGCTGAAACCCGCTTCGACCTCGGCCCCGGAGCCGTCGCTGCGATAGAGCGTGAGCCTGATGCGCTTGGCGCCGACGCGCGCAAGCGCAAGCTTCTCGCATAGCGTGGCGGCGAGATGAGCAAGCGCTGAAGCTATGCCATCCGCGGTGATGAGGGGCTCGGAAAAGGCGAGCCTGGCGACATAATGGGGCGCGGGGAGAAGGGGTGTGCCCGGCTCCTCTTGCTGCCCAAGAGCCTGATCGAGGCGGAGCAGCACCGCCTCGGCGGCTTCCCTTGAGTGGAACCGCCGCTGCAAGCTCGAGCGCGGCAGGTCGTAGAGTTGGCCAATGCGTTTCAAGCCCAGCCGCTTGAGCAGGCCCGCGACAGAAGGCGCAAGGCGCAAAGCCTCGACTGGAAGGAGAGCGAGCGCCGCTTTGGTCTTGCCTGAGGGGACGGTGGTTTGGGGCGCGCGTGCGAAGCGGGCGAGCGCATGAGCCGCGCCCAACGTCTCGGCCATGGCAATCCGGGCGCTGAAGCCAAACGCCTCGAGCCGCATCGCCATGTGGGCGAGCAGCGCGTTCTCGCCGCCAAAGAGATGGGGGATACCGGTCACGTCGAGCCAGAGCCCGTCCGGGTCCTCCACATTGAGGATGGGGCTGTAGCGGCCGGACCAGCGGGCGAGCGCCATGAGCGCGCGCGTGTCCTTGGCAGGATCGGCTGGAACGGTGAGGAGGTGCGAGCAGATGGCGCGGGCATCGGCGAGTCCCATGCCGGGGCTTAAGCCCTCGCCATGGCTCTGCGCGTTGATGGCGGTGAGCAGGAGCCCGCGGGCTTCGTGACCGACCAGCGCGAAGGGTCGATCATCCGGTACGGACTTATCCGGTACGGGCGCACCTCGGAACGTTACCCACTCCCGCTTCAGCCGCTCGATCGGCCAATGGGGGAGCCAAACAGAAACCACCATATGACGCATCACGCCACTCCACGGTCCAGTTTTGCGCAGGTGCGCATCCCCCCGCATCGCTCCAGGGTGAGGTGCCAACAGGGTGCGCCCGGCGCGCCCGCATCGAAGCTTGCGGGGCGACTTGCCACTGCGTCGACGTGCCATCGGGTGAGCGTTCCAGGCGCCTCCAGGCCCGTGTCTTGATGGCCGGAGAGGAGCAGGCAAGGCGTGTGCCCGGCTTTGGCGGCGAGGCCGAGACGGCGGGCCATGAGTGGTGCCTTCATCTCGATCTGACCGAGAGCGGCTATCAGCGCTCGGCTCTTCAGACCTTCTTCCAGCGCCCAGGCGGCATCCTGCGCATGGCGGGCCTCGACGATGAGAAAGAGGGCAGGGTCGAGGCCGAGACCCATTAGCCCGGGAGCGTAAGGGCGCCCCCATTCGCGCGCGGCGCGCTCCGTCAGACACCACAGCACGAGCCCCGGGGCTGCATTCCGCTGCAGAGGCTCCAGCTAATGGCGGCAAAGGCGAAGGCCAGGGCCGCAGGGGCATCGCGGTAGGCGGCAGGTTTGATCTCGTGCAGACCGCTTCGCCTGAGCTTGCCGAAGGGCGGCTCTCTTTGCTTCCTCCCTTCGTCACCCTTCCGGAGAGCTAAGTCCGGGACAATCGCCAGAGGGCCCCTCTCGGCAAGAAAGAGGGGATGGGGCGCATCCCGATCCTCTGCCAGCCAGGGAGAGGATGAGCAGGCGAAGCCGGGCGTGCCCGGTGCGGGGGGAAAGGCCAGGGACACGGGAACCCTTTCAAGCGCGCGGATGCGGGCGCGCAAACGCTTGATCGGGCCATGGGCCCCGCCTGCTCTCTCAACGCCAGCCGGCGGAACGAGCCACCCTTCTGCGCCGCCTGGACCGTCGTTACGCACGCGACTAACTCCATATTTGTTCCTGTTTTGTTCTAGTCCTGAGTTGGGGATGAGTCAAGGCGACGGCTTGGGAATGCCAATGGGCCACTGCCCCGTTTGGAGTCCGGTAACCAAGACCTCCCATGATGGCCCGACACAGCGACGGGGATTTGTCATGCGTATCGTCAGCTTCACCCGCGGCACTACCGCGGCGGCAGCCATGCTTCTGGCCACACTGCCCAGCCAGGCTTCCGCCGGCTTCTTCGACTTCTTCTCCTCAAGCCCAACCCAGGCCACGAGCGGCAGGGAACTCGTGGTATTCACGCCGAAGCTCGATCCCGGCACGATCCTGGTGAGCTTTAGCGACCGTCACCTCTATTACGTCCTCCCCAATAGCCGCGCGATCCGCTATCCGATCGGCGCGCCCATGGGCGAGGCGCGCTGGTCAGGCGTGACCACCATTACCGAGAAGCGGATCAACCCGGTCTGGACGCCAACGCCCGACATGCGGCGCGAGAACCCGACGCTGCCCGCCTATGTGCCGGGTGGCCATCCGCTCAATCCGCTTGGGGTCCGAGCCATGTATCTCGGCAACACGACCTACCGCATACATGGCACCGATGCGCCGTGGACGGTGGGACAAGAGGTCTCCCATGGCTGCGTCCGCATGTTCAACGAGGACGTCATCGACCTCTATCAGCGTGTGCGGGTCGGCACCCGGGTCATCGTCACGTGGGAGAGCTACTCTTAAAGACGCGAAAAGCGGCGGCGTCGCCGCGCTGGCGGGTTCGCAGTCGCTTTGAGGCTTGCGATCGGGCCTTTGCTCCTGCTTTCGGTGAGGCTCGGCCTTTTCCTTGTGGAGTGTGATGACGGACCGCTTCGGTCCGTCATCCGCGCCCGCGTCACCATGACGTTTTCCTCCTCCGCAGCAGCCCCGATCCTCCATAATTGGCGCCTAGCGGGACTCCTTAGTCGCAGGGAGCTTTGAAAAAAAATGGGCGCCCATGCTTCGCCAGGGCCCGTCTTTTTTGTGCCGCTGGTGATTGGCGCTAACGAGGAAAACATCCTAAATCTTGGTCGGATTAGGAAGGGTGAGGCGATCGGCGCCTCCCCTCAGTGATGGAGAAGTCCATGGCACTTCAACTTGGCGATATCGCCCCCGATTTCGAGGCCGACACTACCGAAGGCCATATCCGCTTCCATGAGTGGCTCGGCAATTCCTGGGGCGTGCTGTTCTCCCACCCGAAGGACTTCACGCCAGTCTGCACCACCGAGCTTGGCTATACGGCAAAGCTGAAGCCCCAGTTCGACAAGCGCGGCGTGAAGGTCATCGGACTGAGCGTCGATCCGCTCGATGCGCACGAGCGTTGGTCAAAGGACATCGAGGAGACGCAAGGCACGGCGCCCAACTTTCCGATGATCGCGGACGCCGACCGCAAGATTGCCAATCTCTACGGTATGATCCATCCGAATGCGAGCGACACGCTGACGGTCCGCTCGGCCTTCATCATCGGCCCGGACAAGAAGATCAAGCTGTCGATCAACTACCCTGCCAGCACCGGGCGCAATTTCGACGAGATTCTGCGCGTGATCGATTCGCTGCAGCTCACCGCCAAGCATCAGGTGGCGACGCCGGTGAACTGGAAGAGCGGCGAGGACGTGATCATCGTCCCCTCCGTCTCCGACGAAGATGCGCGCAAGAAATATCCGGAAGGATGGAAGGCGCAGAAGCCTTACCTGCGCATCGTGCCGCAGCCCAAGGGCTAGGCCGCTCGCTCCCGAACCTTCACGCTTCCTGTCAGTGCTGTCGCCCGAGACCTTAACAGAGCTTGCAAAATCGATTGGCCATGCCCGCGCGCCCTTGTGCTGGAAAAGGTTGTTATACGGATCATGTGTCGGATGAGGGTACTTGCGTGCGTGGCGCGTGTCCGCCGGTTCCGCTGACCAGTAATGTTGGGCAGGGGAGCGGATGTCTGATCCAGGCGACTAGGTCCATTCGGGGCCGGGGAGGATCCCAACCAAACCGCGCAACGCACCGCCGATCAGCTCGCACCTTTGGTGAGGCTTGCGGCGGGCCAAAGGGTTCGACTTTCTCGCCTATCTGCTCGGCATGGCGCTAAAAGAGTCGCGACGGCTTTCGCAGGAATAGGCGCGGCGCCTTCGCCTGTTGCCGGTCAAGCGGGGCGTACGGGCGCGCGGTCGATCTTCGTTTTGGTCAGAAGGCGGCCGCCATGGCATCGCCCAAGACTCCTCAGCTGACGACGGATTGCGTGATCTTCGATCCGCCCGGGCGCGTGCTGCTCATCCGCCGCAAGCATGAGCCGTTTGCCGGGAGCCACGCGCTGCCTGGCGGATTCGTCGAGATGGGCGAGACGGTGGAAAGTGCCTGCCGGCGCGAAGTGCGCGAGGAGGTCGGCATCGAAGTGGACGATCTCTTCTGGTCGGCGTCTATTCGGACCCTAAGCGCGATCCGCGCGGCCACGTGGTCAGCGTCGCCTACGCGACGGTCTTGCCAAGCACGGTCCCGCCGCGGGCCGGGTCGGATGCGGCGAGCGCCGAATGGGTCAAGGACTGGCTCCGCGTCACCCTGGCCTTCGATCACGCGCAAATCCTGGCAGATGCCGAGGCGATGCTCAAGCAGCGGCGTCCAGGTTAGGCGTTCCGCGGCGAAAGGCGCGCGGAGAGGCGCCGAACCAGCGGCGAGCCGCGCGGCTGAAGGCGCTGAGCTCTGAATAGCCCACGCGCGCGGCGATATCGGTGAGCTTCAGCGAGCTCTCGAACATAGCGCTGGGCGATGCAGCGGCGGGTATCGTCAAGCAGCCGCTGGAAGGAGACACTCATCGCCATTGCCGAGCGCGAAGGCCGCGATTTTCTTGCTATCTCTTAACCATGGCGCTGGTTCACGCACGCGAGGAAGGCGTACTGAAACCCTCCCACCTAGGCTAGGCGCGCGCGGGCGGATGCCCTATCTAAGCATTCCCATGATCGGAGTGCTCCTGGATGAATGACGGGCCCGGGGTCCGAGGCTCGGCGACCGCCAGAGCCACGGCCGGCTGAGGATGGCGGGCGCAGCGGGAAGATCGGCGTACTCCTGGTCAATCTCGGCACGCCCGACGACACCTCCTATTGGCCGATGCGGCGCTACCTCAAGGAGTTTCTCTCCGACCGCCGCGTGATCGAGACCAACCGCCTTTTGTGGTGGCTTATTCTGAACGGTGTCGTGCTGACCGTCAGGCCCTCCCGCAGCGGCCGCAAGTATCGATCGATCTGGAACGAGGAGTTGAATGAGTTCCCCCTCCGCACCATCACCCGGGCACAGAGCGCCAAGGTCGCCGACGCATTCGCCTCCCACGTTGAGATCATCGTCGACTGGGCAATGCGCTACGGTAATCCGAGCATCGTCTCGCGCGTCGAGGCACTCGCGGGCCGCGGGTGCGACCGGCTGCTTATTTTCCCGCTCTATCCGCAATATTCGGCGGCATCGACAGCGACCGTCAACGACAAGGCTTTCGACGTCTTGAAGGCCTTGCGCTATCAGCCCGCGCTGCGCACCGTTCCGTCCTATCCCGAAAACCCGGTCTATATCGAGGCGCTCGCGGGCTCCATCAGATCCCATCTCGCTGGTCTCGATTGGCAGCCGGAGGTGGTGCTCGCCTCCTTCCATGGGATGCCCAAGGCCTATATCGACAAGGGAGATCCGTATCAGCGTCAATGCGCGGCGACCACCGCGCGGTTGGCCGAGGCGCTGCGGCCGGATGGGGTGGAGCTTCGCATGACCTTTCAGTCGCGTTTTGGCCGAGCTGAATGGCTGCGACCCTATACCGACAAGACCGTCGAGGCGCTCGCGAAGGAGGGCGTGAAGGGGCTAGCCATCGTCACACCAGGCTTTGTCGCCGACTGCCTGGAGACGCTAGAGGAGATTGCGGCCGAGAATGGCGAGATTTTCAAAGAGCATGGCGGCGAGAAGTTCAGCTTCATCCCCTGCCTCAACGATTCCGACGCGGCATTCGTGTGCTCGTGCACCTGATCCGGCGCGAGCTTGAGGGCTGGCTTAACGCGCTATGATTGTCGCCGTTGGGGGGCGGGCGATCATGCGGGGGTTCAGGCTGCTGCTTTGGGTGCCAGCCTTGTGTGACGGGATGCGCCACACCTATGGCCATGCACGACATCGAGGCGGTTAGTTAGGCCGAACCGCGGGCACATCGACCGGCAGATTGCCGCGCTGGAGCGCGAGAAGGCGCAGAACGACCAGAGGCTTGTTGCGTCCAGTCGCTCGCGCCGGCGCTCGTGGTGCTCAGCATCGTGCGCGGCACCTTTAGCCAGAACGTCTCAGTTGCCACGGGAGAGTGGGCGGGTGCTATCGACCGCAAGCTCGCCGATTAGGCGCACCAAGAAGTCATGCTAAGGGGGGCGGGACGTCAGCCTCTTCCCCTCGCCATCCCCCAAGGCAATGCGCCGCGCAACGATCGTCGTCATCTGCTGTTGCCTTGCGTGCTCGCATTGGCGCCGGGGGGCCCGCCGCCGAGAACGCAGCACCGGCCAAGGCCGAGGCTCCGTTGGCCTATGTCACCGTCGTCGGCGCGCCGGGGGATGGGGAGCAAGCGCTGGCCGCCGCCCTTTAACGCGGCGTCTCGCGGCGGCGGGTCTTAAGCCCGCCACCGCGTTTCAAGCCAATGTCTACGAGTTCAGGCCAGTGTGCGCGTTGCGGCCGCGTCCGGCGGCAAGGAAAGTGTTCATATCGTCTGGGTCGTTCTTAGCCCCGACGGCACGCAGCTCGGCGTCGTGAGGCAGACGAACGAGGTGCGCAAGGGCTCCCTTGACCGAAATGGGGCGGCGCCGCCGATGCGGCGGCGAGCGATGCGGCCGCGCAAATCGTAGGACTGTTCCCGAAGGACAAGGAATGAGAGCCCTTAAATTCGCTCATCGCCGCTCCCATCTATCGGCTGCCGCGAGGATAGCGCCGCTTTGAAGACACCACTAGGAGGTGCCAATGCTCGGCTTCAATGTCTTCGTCATTTTCCTGCTCGTCCTCTTCATCTCCGTCGTCGCGGCTGGCGTCAAAGTTGTTCCCCAAGGGTGGAACTACACGGTCGAGCGCTTCGGCCGCTATACAAGGACGCTCCGGCCCGGCCTTACCTTGATCATCCCGTTCATCGACCGCATCGGCGCGCAAGCTCAACATGATGGAGCAGGTGCTGGAGGTGCCGAGCCAGGAGGTCATCACCAAGGACAACGCGATGGTGAAGGTGGACGGCATCGTCTTCTTCCAGGTGCTGGACGCGGCGCAAGGCCAGCCTACGAGGTCACGCAATCTCGAGAACGCCATCCTCAACCTGACCATGACCAATATCCGCACCGTGATGGGCTCGATGGATCTGGACGAGCTGCTGTCGCAGCGCGACGAGATCAATCACCGCCTGCTCAGGTGGTCGACGACGCGACCCACACTTGGGGCGTCAAGGTCACCCGCATCGAGATCAAGGATATCGAGCCGCCGCGCGACCTGGTCGATTCGATGGCGCGGCAGATGAAGGCCGAGCGCGACAAGCGCGCCGCGATTCTCGAGGCCGAGGGCGAGCGGCAGGCGGCGATCCTCAAGGCGGAGGGCGCCAAGCAGGCGCAGATCCTGGAGGCCGAGGGACGCCGCGAGGCCGCCTTTCGCGACGCCGAGGCGCGCGAGCGCTCGGCCGAGGCCGAGGCCAAGGCGACGCAGGTGGTCTGCGAGGCGATCGCCAAGGGCAACATCCAGGCGCATCAATTATTTCGTCGCCAACAATTATGTCGACGCGCTGAAGGCGCTGGCCGAGGCCAAGAACCAGAAGGTGCTGATCCTGCCGCTCGAGGCGACCTCGGTGATTGGCGCCGTTCGCCGGCGTGGCCGAGATCGCGCGCGAGGCGTTTGGCGATGGGGGCGGCAATGCCGCGCCCCGCCGCCCGCCCCAGGCCGGCCAGAGCCCGTGCGCCGGTGGCTCGGTGCCTTCGGTGTAAGGCCGGAAGGCTTCATGTCATGAGCACTCTTGCCTCGCTCGGCTCCCTGGAACTGGATGATCCTCGCCGCGATCCTGTTCGTGCTCGAGATGCTGGCGCCCGGCATCTTTCTCATGTGGTTCGGGTTTGCCGCCGCGCTCACCGGCGTGCTTGCCTTCAGTTTCGATATCAGCTGGCAATGGCAGCTCATCTGGTTCTGCCTGCTGTCATGGCGGCGGTATTGGTGGCGCTAAAATATTTGCGCCAGCATCCATTTGCGAGCGAGCGGCCGCTGCTGAACGAGCGGGCGATCCAGCATATCGGCCAGACTTTCGCGCTGGTCGACGCGATCCATAATGGGCGTGGCAGCGTGCATATCGGCGACACCATCTGGCGGGTGGAAGGGCCCGATCTGCCGAAGGGCACGCAGGTTAAGGTGATCGGCGCCAACGGCACCGTGCTGAAGGTTGGCCGCGCCGGCGCCGCCTGACGGCAACTGTCCCGAACTGGCAGCCCATGCTGCCGCTGGCTAAATGGGTATTTGGGGCCGGTTGTTCTTTTCAACGATGTCGACGATCTCGATCGGTCTTTCTGCGATTGTGTTTTCATCAGCCCAATAGGCCACCGCTAGACGCCTTCCGCCTGAACCCTCGACATACACTTGCGTGAAGCCGGCGCTACGCAGCCGGTTGGCAACCATTGGATTCGTTGCGAACCAGTTGAATCCGGAGAGCGTCGCGCAGGTACCATTTGCCTATTGTGAGCCGTGTACATGAGACATACCGGCTTCCCGTGGCGTCTGTACTACTCTAAGTAGTAGACATTCTCAGTATATTCTTAAGGCTGCGAAAGTACCGGGTCACTTCGGCTTGAACCAGGCCGCAACGGCGTTTCGACTGCCCTGGTCGAGGGTGAGGTGAAGCTTGGTGCGGCGGAGCAGGAAGTCCTCCGCCGTCATGGCGTCCTCCGTCTCGACCGCATGCTCAAGCTCGGCATGCGTCACGCCGGGAGCGATCGTCTCGGCCTGACCTGCGGCTCCCGCGCGATCCGGCCGTACAGCGCCTCGATCTGGTCGCCATAGGTGAAGGCCCAGCGCTGGCGGAGGCGGTGGGCACTGAGCGCGGTCCGCGTTCGGCGCGGGCGAGTGAGTGCCTCGCGGCTGAGTGTGCCGCCATGGAGCGGCACGTCCTTGGTCCAGGACGGTCCGATGCGGGCGCCAAGGCCGCCAAGTGCGTCGAGCACCTCCTCGGCGAAGGCGCGGTGGGTGGTGAGCTTGCCGCCATAAAGGGTGACAAGCCGCCCGTGCCGTTGGGAACTTGCGCGAGGGCCGGGCTGCGGCTGACGCGGCTGGGTGCTGCCGCAGCGTCGCCCTGCGAGCGCGCGGACGCCCGACCAGGTGAAGACCACGTCGGCGGCGGTTGCCGGTCCGCCTGGACTAGCGAAAATGCGGTTATAGGCATCGAGGAGATAGGTCCGTTCCTGCTGCGGAGCAGACGGCAGTGCCTGGGTCGCCCGGATGGGGGACATCGGTGGTGCCGACGATGAGAAAGCGCCGGTCGAGCCACGGCAGGACAAAGATCGACGCGGTCCTCGGGGTCTTGCAGCGTGTAGGCGTCGGCTTGAGCCGGCGCGGGCATTGGGAAGCACGATATGGCTGCCGCGCACGAGCCGTAAAGGCCGCGAGGCGGAGGCGCAGGCTGCTCATCGCATCGACAGAGGCCACCCAGGGGCCGCTGGCATTGACCACGAAGCGCGCCTCGACGCGGCGGTTGGTGCCCTGCTCGTCGAGCTCAACCCCGTAGCCGTTGGCGAGCGGCTCGATGGCGGTCACGGCGCGGCGGTTCTTGATATCGGCGCCGCGGGCGCGCGCATCGAGCAACACGGCAAGGGTGAGCCGCGCATCGTCGGCTTGGCAATCGTGGTAGTGGAGGACCGAGCCGAGGCCTCCTGGCGGAGCCGCGGGAGCATGGCGATCTCGCTCGGCCCGAGCCTGCCGCTCGGCGGCAGGCCATGCCGAAGGACAACAGGTCGTAGAGCTTCGAGCCCCGCTTTACCATGAGGCCCGGGCGCTTCTGCCAACGATAGATGCGGTACGAGAAAGCGCAGCGGCGCGACGAGATGGGGCGCGGTCTTGAGCAGTTGGCCGCGCTCGATCAGCGACTCGCGCACCAGCCCGAGCTCGAGCTGCTCCAGATAGCGCAAGCCGCCGTGGATGAGCTTGGACGAGGCCGAGGAGGTGGCGCGACGCATAGTCGCCCTTCTCGGCGAGCATGACCTTGAGGCCCCGGCCGGCGGCGTCGCGGGCGACCGCGGCGCCGTGAATGCCGCCGCCGACGACGAGCACATCGAAGCTTTGCGTTGACGACCCGCGCGGAGGATATAAGCTCGGCTGGAAACGTCGTGCCCGCTAAACGACGCCGGCGCGCAGCAGATCGTGGATGTGGATGATGCCCACGGGGCGCCCATCCTCGACGACGAACAGGGCGGTGATGCTCGAGGAGTTGATCATCTCGAGCGCGGCGCTGGCCAGCAGATCGGGTGTGACGGTCTTGGGTCCGGGCGTCATGATGTCTCCGGAGCGCAAGGCCAGCAGACCGTCGCCCATATGCCGGCGCAAGTCGCCGTCGGTGATGATCCCGGCGAGCCTGCCCTCGTCATCGACCACGCCGAGACAGCCCAGTGCTTTCTCGGTCATGACGACGATGGCTTCGGCCATGACCATTTCGGCGGCGGCGAGCGGCAGGCGATCGCCCTTATGCATCAGATCGCCCACGAATTTGAGATGCGCGCCGAGCTGGCCGCCGGGATGCAGCGTCTTGAAGTCGCGCGCGGTGAAACCTTTGCTCTCCAGCAGCGCGATGGCGAGGCAATCGCCGAGCGCGAGCTGCATCACCGTGGACGTGGTCGGCGCCAGCCCATGCGGGCAGGCTTCCTTGGTTTGCGGCAGCGCCAGCACCACTTCGGCGGCGCTCGGCCAGTGTGGAGTTCGGGATTCGAGGTCACCGCGATCAAGGGCACGGCGAAGCGGCGCGAATAAGAGACGATATTGCCGAGCTCGACGGTCTCGCCCGACCAGGAGAAGGCAAGGATGACGTCTTGCGGGTGATCATGCCGAGGTCGCCGTGGCTCGCCTCGCTAGGATGCACGAAATAGGCGGGTGTTCCGGTGGAGGAAAGGGTGGCCGCGACCTTCAGCCCGACATGGCCGCTCTTGCCCATGCCGGTGACGATCACCCGGCCGCGGCAGGCGCGGATGGTGGCGACCGCCTCGGCGAAGCTCTCGGCGAGCTCCCCGCGTAGTGCCGCCTCGAGCGCACTTAAGCCTTCGGCCTCGAGCTGCACCGTGCGCGTCGCCGACGCCACCGCCTCGCTCGCGTCTGCGCTCCGGGTAACGATCCCGCTTCAGACCGACTGGCATGAACGTGCTCCCCCTAGTTTCCTGGCTTCGCTTTAGCACAAAAAGGGCGCGTGGAAGGGCGCGAACTGGCGCCGTTTCGGAACAGGGCTAAACGCCTCGTTAACTCTATTCCTCCTAGGCTTGCGAGATCAACGGTCCAGTGGGGCGCGATCAGCCTCACCGACATTGCCGGCGCCCAGACCACGTTGCATGAGCAGAATGTTACGGCATCGGCGGACCACACCTTCAACCGCCTTACGCTCAAGCTTAGCGGCACGCTGGCCGACTACAATTACGACGACGTGACCGATCCGACTCTTGTTGGCCCGGTGCCCTTCCTGGACATCAGATATTGCACCGAGGCAGTCGGCACGCTGCGCAGCAGTCGCTGCAGCGTGCCTTCTGGCGCTATCTTGTGCTCGGCGCTTATGGCTCCTACGAGGTCGCCGACTTTGTCGGCGATCCGGAGATCGATCAGCGAATCGAGGGTGGCTTCACCACCGAATATTATTTCATTCCGGTCTTCGGTTTACGGGCGCTACGAGCATACAGCCTTCATCAGCACGGACGCGGCAAGCGACTTCGACGAGGACGAGGTGCGGCTCGGCGTGAAGCTCAGACGCTGATGGGAAACCCTGGGAGCTCAGATCAGCTTCTTGATCTCGGCGGTCAAAGCTTCGCCCAAGTCCGGGCGCTCGAGCGCATAAGCGATATTGGCGGTAGAAAACCGAGCTTCGAGCCGCAGTCGAAGCTGCGCCCTTCATATTTTAGCGCATGGAAGGGTTGCCACTGCATGAGCTTGCGCATGGCGTCGGTGAGCTGGATCTCGCCGCCGGCACCGGTTTCCTGCGCTGACAGAAGGTCAAAGATCTCCGGTTGCAGGATGTAGCGGCCGAGAATGGTGAGGTTCGGAAGGCGCGGTTCCTGGCTTCGGCTTCTCGACCATGCCGTCGATGGGAAAGACGCGCCCGTCGCCCTTGCCGATGCTCACCACGCCGTAGTTCTTGAGCTCGGCCTCCGGCACGGGCTCGACGGCGAGGATGTTGCCGCCGTGGTGCGCATAGACGTCGAGCATCTGAGCAAGGCAGCCCTTGCCCTGGTTCTGCACAAGCACGTCGGGAAGCAACAGCGCAAACGGCTCGTCGCCCACAAGCTCGCGCGCGCACCAAACCGCATGACCAAGGCCGAGCGGTTCCTGCTGGCGGGTGAAGCTCGTCTGGCCGGGGCCGGGCAGGCCGCGTTCAAGCTGATCGATCTCGGCCTGCTTGCCGCGGGCGGCGAGCGTCTGCTCGAGCTCGATCTGCTTGTCGAAATGATCCTCAATCACCCCCTTGTTGCGGCCGGTGACGAAGATGAAGTGCTCGATGCCGGCCGCCATCGCCTCGTCGACCACGTGCTGGATCAGCGGCCGGTCGACCACCGTCAGCATCTCCTTGGGCATCGCCTTGGTGGCGGGCAGGAAGCGGGTGCCAAGACCCGCAACCGGGAACACCGCCTTGCGGACAGGAGCGGCCATGCAAGTCCTCGTTAACCGTAACGGAGCGCGTAGGTGGGATTCGCGGGCTCGTAGTCAGGAGTCCCTAACTTGTTTCCGATAACACGCGGCGAATTGCAACTGCCGCATGCGGAAGGTCAATTCATGAGCGTCTTGGTCACGGGTGGGGCCGGGTATATCGGCAGCCACATGGTGCTCGAGCTGCTCGACGCGGGCGAAGTCGCCTCGTGCTGGACAACCTCTTCACCGGGTTCCAATGGGCGGCGCCGGACGGCGCGGCGCTGATCGTCGGCGATGTTGGCGATCAGGCGCTCGTGCGGCGACTGCTGAAGCGCAACGCCGCCGACCGGATCGGCGAGGTGCTCGGCTGGAGCCCGCGCCTCGACGACCTGGATACCATCGTCGCCCTTGCGCTCGCCTGGGAGCGGCGCCTGATGGAAAACCGGCGGCTGGCGGCTTCCTAGGTCGAGGCGCACGCCAGCCGATGTTTTTGCCTTTTCAGCGCCGCATCCGCTCCCCACAATCACGCTCGATCGACGAATTGTGAGCACGCGGAGGACGGTGCATGCGCATCGCATGCTCGGGCGGCATTGCAGTCTTGGTCTGGACGGTGGCGGCTCTGCTTCCGCTGTTCGTCGCCGCGCCGGCGTCGGCCGTCGAGGCGCAGGCCGGTGACGATGTCGCCGCTTATAGGCGCGCCGTCGAGGCGCGCTTCTCCGTATGGCTCACGGCGCTCTGGCCTGACGCGCAAGCGGCTAGTGTGTCGCGGGCGACGTTCGACGCCAATCTCAAGGCGCTCAAGCTCAACTGGTCCTTGCCGCATCTCGTGCTGCCGGATCCGGCGGCCCCCGGCGGACCGCCGCTGCCGCCAGCCCTGAAGGAAGCCGTGCAGCCGCAGCATCAGCCGGAGTTCGACGCGCCGGAAGGCTCCTTCAAGGATGGCACGCTGACGGGTCTGGCCTCCCAAGGCCGCGCCAAGACCGCTGAATGGCGCCCCCAGCTCGCCGAGATCGAGAAGCGCTATGGCGTGCCGGCGAGCGTCGTCGTCGCCATCTGGGGGCGGGAGACGGGCTTCGGCAAGATCGATGCGCCCTATGACGCGCTCGGCGGCCATCGCCACCCAAGGCTTCATGGGTCGGCGGCCCGAGGAGTTCCGCAAGCAGCTGATCGTGGCGCTGAAAATTCTTGGCGAGGGCCATGCGACGCGGGCGCAGATGAAAAGCTCATGGGCCGGCGCCATGGGCTACACCCAGTTCATGCCCACGGATTTCGAGAACTATGCGGTGGATTTCGACGGCGACGGCAAGCGGGACATCTGGGGCTCGATCGCCAATTCGCTCGCCTCCACCGGCAATTCCCTGCACACGCAAGGCTGGGACGGCGCCAAGCCCTGGGGCTACGAAGTGCGCCTGCCAAAAGGCTTCGATTGCACCCTACAAGGACCCGACCAGGCGCGGCCGGTGGCGGAATGGGTGAAGCTCGGCGTGGCGCCAGTCGGCACGGACGCGGGGGGATTTCCGCAAGCGGCTCTCGCCAATTCCACCTTCGTCGTGCTGCCTGCCGGACTTAAAGGTCCCGCTTTCCTCGCCACCAATAATTTCGCGGTGTTGAAGCTCTACAACAACTCCGACGTCTACGCGATTTTCGTGGGCCACGTCGCCGACATGATCGCGGCCGGTGTGCCGGCGAAATTTGTGGGCACCTGGCAGCCGGTGGAGCGCTTCACGCAGGACCGCATGCAACGCTTCCAGGAGGCGCTGGTGGCGCGAGGCTATGATGTGGGCAAGGTAGATGGGCTCGCCGGCTTCAAGACGCGCCAGGCTATCGGGCTCACCGAGAAGAAGCTTGGCCTGCCGCTCACCTGCTATCCGAACAGCGCGGTGATCGATGCCGTGCTCAAGGGTGCGAGCGCCGCGGCGCAATAGTCCGCACCCGCCGCGTCTCAGCCGGCTAGGTTTTGCCCGACCGGCTTGCTAAGTTCCGCCCATGCAAATCGTCCCTGCGACCAACGCATTGGCTTTCTTGCGTTTCTGGCGGTCGCGCCCATCGCCGGCGTTTCGTCGGGCGCTGCGGCGGCGCAAAGCTTCGCCCAGTGGGTTGAAAGCTTCTGGCCTGCGGCGAAGGCCGCCGGCATCACGCGCGCGACCTATGACCGGGCATTTGCCGGTGTCACTCCCGATCCAGAGGTGATCGAGCAGGCCAACTTTCAGCCCGAATATGTGAAGCCCATCGGCGAATATATGGACCGGGTCGTTTCCGACAAACGCATCGAGATGGGCAAGCAGAAGCTCGCGGAGAACAAGGCACTGCTCGACGCCATCGAGGCGCGCTACGGCGTCGACCGGCATATCGTCGTCGCCATCTGGGGCGTGGAATCGAACTACGGCACGCAGCCCGGCGACAAGAACGTCATCCGCTCGCTGGCTACGCTGATTTATTCCGGAACCAAGGCCAAATTCGCGAAGCCGCAGCTCATCACGGCGCTGAAGATTTTGCAGCACGGCGACATTACGCTTGAACTGATGAACGGCTCCTGGGCTGGCGCCATGGGACACACCCAATTCATTCCCACCACCTATCAAAGCTACGCCGTCGACTATGATGGGGACGGCAAGCGCGACATCTGGGGCGACGTTCCAGACGCGCTCGCATCGACCGCGAGCTATCTCAAGGTCTCGAATTGGCGCCCGGGGGAGAGCTGGGGCTATGAGGTCGAGGTCCCCAAGGGCTTCAAGGTCGGAAGCGTCAGCGAGAAGACCGTCAAGTCCCTCGGCGACTGGCAAAAGCTCGGCATCGTGCGGGTGGGCGGTGCCTCCTATCCCAGGCTTTCCGACAAGGCCACCCTATTTACTCCGGCGGGGGCGAGCGGCCCCGCCTTCCTTGTGCTGAACAACTTCCGCTCGATCCTCCATTACAACACGGCCACGTCCTATGCCCTTGCCGTCGGGCATCTTTCCGACCGCCTCCGAGGGGCTGGACCCTTCGTGCATCCCTGGCCGACCGACGAGAACCATCTCGCGCTCGATCAGCGCATGGAGCTGCAGCGGCTGCTCGTGGGCAAAGGCCTGCTCACCGGCGATGCCGACGGTGTCATCGGGCCGGCAACGCTGGAGGCGGTAAAGCCTATCAGCGGGCCAAGGGCCTGCCGGTCGACGGCTTCCCAAGTCTCACGATTTTGCAGCTTTTGCGGAAAGACGGGTAGGCTGTATAGTCAGGGTGGTGATCCGATCACGATGTCCGTTCACCACAGCGATACCTGACGAGCGAAACGGCGATCATTCGGACACGGATTGAAAGGAGGCTGGGCCGTTCGGCCGCGGGCCACTGGCAATGTCCCAAAGCAGGGAAAATTGGGGGAGGGCCTTCAAAAGGCCCGGAAGATCATGTCTCGTAACGTGTCTCGTCTTTATCGGCGCTGGAATGCGCCTTGCTTGCACCTCTCGATGTTCGCACTAGCCGCCTTCATCCTCTCGCTCGTGCTCGCCGGTCTCGCGCCCTCTCCGGCCGCGGCGCAGAGCGCCAACGAGTTCCAACGCAGCTACCTCAACCCCTTTCCCGGCGGCGACCGCTATCGCATCGTCGTGCTCGGTGATTCCTTGGGCGACGGACTCTGGTCCGGCCTCTATCGCGCCTTCGAGGAGGACAACAACCTCGAGTTCGTGAAGCGGTCGAAGGTGTCGACCGGCTTCGTGCGCACCGACTACTACGACTGGAACAGCGCCGTTGCCGATATGCTCAAGACCGAGACCTACCAGATCGCGGTGGTCATGTTCGGCGCCAATGACGACCAGGCGATCCGCAACGGCAAGGACTGGCTGAAGCCCGGCACCGACGGCTGGCGTGAGGCCTATGGCCAACGGGTAGAGACGTTCATCAAGAAGCTCCGTGCGGCCGGGCTCGCGGTCTATTGGGTGGGCTTGCCGGTGATGCGCAGCCCAGATCAGAGTACGGACGCGGAAGTCATGAACGAAATCTTCCGCGAGAAGTCCTTTATCAACGGCGCCAAGTTCATCGATACGTGGAGCGGGTTCACCGACGAGGCGGGGCGCTACAGCGCCTATGGGCCGGACATGTCGGGCCAGGTCAAGCGGCTCAGGGCCGATGACGGCGTCCACTTCACCATGCGCGGCTATCTCAAGCTTGCGCATTTCGTAGAGAAGGAGCTTCGCCACGACCTGAGCCTCGCCAAGCTCGAACGGAACATCCCGCTCGCCGGCGCCGAGGACGAGCAGGCCAAGGTGACAGGCCACATGGTGACTCCGGCCAAGCCGCCGGCCGCTCTTGAGTCAGCTCCGGACCAGGCGAGCGGAGCCCAACCTTTGGTCGCTGCCGCGCCGGCGCAAAACGGCGAGACACCTGCAACGCAAATGCAGCAGAGCCAGGTCGGCGAGGTTAGCGTCCTTCGTCCGGTGATTTCCGACACGACGCTGCAGGTGGCACAGACCATGATGCAGCAAGGTGCGGCAGCCTCGATGCCGGAAAGCGAGATGATTGCGAGCGATTTGAGCGGTGGCTTGACCGCGCTCGCCTCGATCTCCGCCGTCAACGACCTGTCCGTGACCTCATCGAAGCCGAGGCTGCCGCTCACGCAGCGGCCATATTACAAAGTTCTCATCAAGGGCGAGCAGCTCAAGCCCAAGGCGGGCAGAGCCGACGATTTCACCTGGCCGCGTGGCTAAGGAGTAGGGCGCTTAGGTAGCGGGGTATAGCGCTCATGACGCGTGGCGGGGGGACACGCTCGAAGGCCGACGCTGGCGCGTGGCGCATGCGCTGGTGGGCAGCTTGTGGTGCCCTCGCGCTGATCGTCGCTATCGCGGTCGTCGCCCTCGGTCTCCCCGAATTTTCGCAAAGCCCCGCAACGCCGTCGATCGCCCCGGCGCAAGGCTCGGAGGTATCTGCGGCGCCAGAACGGGGCGCGACTCTCAATGCACCGGCAAGCGAGGCCGTCGAGACGGCCAGCGTTCAGGGTGTGCGCGAGACCGCGCACGTCACCCCGCATGCCAGCAAGCTCGCGCCGCTCTACGGGGCGCTCGTCAAAGTCGAAAGCGGGGCTGCGGCGGCGCCGGTCACGATCTTGCATCTCGGCGACAGTCATATCGCCTCGGACCGCATTACGGGCGAGGTGCGCCGCCTCTTGCAGGCCCGTTTCGGTGATGCGGGACGCGGGCTGATGATGCCTGGCTTCCCCTTCCCCTATTACAAGGCACCGGGCTTCAGCTTCGAGAAGACCGGCAAATGGACGGCCGCCGACAGTCTGAACGAGGATGGAGCATATGGCATTACCGGCGTGAGCCTCGCTGGCTCAGGCGCGGATGCCGTGCTCAAGCTTCCAGCACGACCGGGCCGTTCACGGCACCGGAGGTGTCTCTGCTGGCTGGCCCCGGCGGGGGCCACGCGGTAATCAGCGCCGGAGACAGGAGCGAGGAGGTGGCGACCGGGGCGGTCACGCGCTCGGTGTTGCGCGTGAGGCTGCCGGTGAAAGCCGCCTCGCTTGAGGTTGCGGTCAAGGGCGATGGAACGGTGACGGTGCTTGGACTTTCGGCCGGCTCCGGTGGGCGCGGCGTCCGCTACGTCAATCTCGGCATCCCATCAGCGTCGGCGCTTACGACGCGCCGCTTCGACCGCGCGCTTTCTGCAAGCGACATCGGAGAGCTGGCGCCAAAGCTCGTGGTGTTGGGCTACGGCACCAATGAGGGCTTCATCGACGGTCTCGACCTCGACGCCTACGAGAAGGAATATGTCCGCCTTGTCGAGCTCGTGAAAGCCGCGGCGCCGGACGCCGCGTTCTTATCCTTGGCCCATTGGACGGGACGCGGCTGCCCGGCTTTGTCAAAGGCAATGCCCGGGCGGCGGCCCGTCCGGCCGCTCAGCGCCAGCGAGCAATCCGACTATGACGCAATGCTGGCGAAGGAGGATCCGCGCCTCGCCCGCTGGCACGAGCCGCCCAAACTCGCCCTCGTGCGCTCGCTCCTCGCGCGCATCGCGGACCGCTACAACGCCACCTATTGGGACCTGTCGTCGGTCATGGGGGGGCTATGCAGCATCGACCGATGGGCGAGGGCGGCGCCCCCCCTTGCGATGCCTGACCACGTGCATTTGAGCGATGAGGGCTCAAGGCGCGTTGGCCAAGCCATCTATGCTGCACTGATCAAAGGCTATGAGCGCTATCGTGAACAGGCGGACGGCAGCGGCGGCCCTGACAGCGTTACCGACGACGACTCGGCCACGCCCGAGCGGGTGGCCGGGCCCCCCGTGCCGGCACCGTCAACCAGAACCGGCAACATGCTCTTCCCAACCCTTAGCTTCGGCATCTTCTTTCTCATCGTCTTCGCGATCGCCTGGGAGCTGAGCACCTGGCCGCGAACGCGCAAGGCCTTCCTGGTTGCGGTCAGCTACGTCTTCTATAATTCTGGGACTGGCGTTTCACGGCGCTGCTCGCGACGAGCTCGCTCATCAACTATGCCGCGGGACGCCTGCTCGCCATCACCGTGAGCGACATGTGGCTCGCCAGATCGTCGTCGCCGCCATCGCGCTCAATCTCGGCATTCTCGGCTTCTTCAAATATTACGGCTTCTTCATGGAGTCGCTGTCGGACCTGCTACCCGCTCGGGCTGGAGCGCGACCTGCCGTTCATGCAGATCGTCCTTCCGGTCGGCATCTCCTTCTTCACCTTCCAGGGGATGTGCTACTCATCGACGTCTATCGCGGCGATGCCGCGCCGGCGAAATCGCCGCTCGACATGTTCTCTCTAATGTGCTTCTTCCCGCAGCTCGTCGCCGGCCCGATCGTGCGCGCCGTCCGATTTCCTGCCGCAGCTCAAGACCGAGCCCAGGCTCACCCGCGGCATGGTGGCGATCGGCACTCACGCTGATCCTGGTCGGCCTGTTCAAGAAGACGGTGATCGCCTACGAGCTCGCCACCGGGCTGGTCGACCCGGTCTTCTTCGATCCGGCCGCCCTCGCCGGTCCCGACCTGCTGCTCGGCCTTATGGCTATGCGGTGCAGATCTACTGCGACTTCTCGGCGCCTATAGCGACATGGCGATCGGGCTCGCGGCGCTGCTCGGCTACCGCTTCCGGCCGAACTTCGACCAGCCCTATCGCGCGGCCTCCTTGCAGGATTTCTGGCGGCGCTGGCACATCTCGCTGTCGAGCTGGCTGCGCGACTATCTCTACATGCCGCTCGGCGGCACCCGCCACGGCACCGCCAGACCTACCGCAACCTGACCATCACCATGCTCTCGGCGGGCTCTGGCACGGCGCGGCCTGGACGTTCGTCATCTGGGGCGCGATCCACGGGACAGCGCTGGCGATCGAGCGGATGCTGCTTGCGTTCAAGCCACGGCCGGCGCCGGCGCTCGCATTGGTGGGCTACGGCTATGGTCCGATGGGGCGCGTGCTCGCGGCGGGCGCCTTCGGCGGCCAGGCTTTCGGCAAAGCACTCGCCGTCTTCGTCACCTTCAACATGGTCTGCCTTGCCTGGATCTTCTTCCGCGCCAAGTCGCTCGATCTGGCGGTGGCCTATCTTCGGGGGCTCGCGGACTGGTCGGGGCCGATCGAGCGGGTGACGCCGTTCCTGATCGCGCTCGTGACCGCGTCGCTCGCGGCGCATTTCATATCGGAAGATTTCGTGCAGCGGATCAGCGCCCGGCTCGAACATGCCGGCGCGCCGACGCTCGGGGCCGTGCTAGGCTTCGGTATCCTCTTGATCTTTGCGGTGGCGCCTGAGGGAGTGGCGCCGTTCATCTCTTCCACTTCTGAGCGCGCGTTGCGTAAGGCGTGTTAATGTCGTTTGCGTTGGAGTTTCGTTAAGAACATTTCACTGCCCCCACCTCCAAGGTGGCCGGGCGGCGGAAGCGTTCTCCGTCAAAGCGGCGGAAGGCCGAGGACGGCTGCGCCGAAACGCGGGCCGCCAGGGCCACGATGCTCGGCGCGCTTGTGGTGGCGGCGGCCATCCTCGCAATCTTCAATTCCGAGGGGTTGCGGCTCTATGCCGGCGATTGGGCGGAAAGTCAGTTTTGCCGTCCCCTGTTGGGCGTGTCGGAAGCCTGGGATGGCGCCATGCAGCGCGCGGGCGCCAAGAACGTCGAGGAACACGTGCGCAGTTTTGTGACTGGCTTGCGCGAGGCGCGCTGGACCGATTTGGCGAGCGCTTTTTGGGCTGCTCCCGTGGGCGCTCGTACCATCGAGCTCAAGGGCGAGACCTCCACGGCAGACGAGCCGTCCGCCCGCTATACGGGAGCCCTGCCACGGACCGCCAAGCACGGGCTCGACGACGGGGCCGATGGCGTACGCCCGCGCTTCGAGCACTCCGCTTCCGGCGTCCGCTGATCGCGAAGTCGGTATCAGCGCGGCAGGTCGGTTGTGCCCATCAGGAACTTGTCGATGGCATGCGCCGCCTGGCGGCCTTCGCGGATCGCCCAGACCACGAGCGACTGGCCGCGACGCATGTCGCCGGCCGCGAACACCTTGGCCCTCGACGTCCGGTAGTCGACGTTCGCCTTGACGTTGCCGTGTTGGTCGAGGTCGAGGCCCAGCGCCTTCACCATGCCCTCCTGCACCGGATGCAGAAAGCCCATGGCGAGCAGGACCAAGTCCGCCGGCAGCGTGAATTCGGTGCCGGGGACCGGCTTCATCTGGCCGTCAAGGTGTATACATTCGAGCCGGGTGACGTTGCCATCGGCGCCCAGGAACCGCGTCGTCGCCACGCTGAAATCGCGTTGCGCGCCTTCCGCCTGGCTCGATGAGGTGCGCAGCTTGAGGGGCCAGTGGGGCCAGGTCAGCGCCTTGTTTTCCTTGTCGGGCGGCATGGGCATGATCTCGAGCTGCGCCACCGACACCGCACCTTGGCGGAACGCGGTGCCGATGCAGTCGGAGCCCGTATCGCCGCCGCCGATGACCACCACTTGCTTGCCGGTGGCGAGGATCGGCTCCACGTCGCCCAAGGGCTCGCCGGAGATGCGGCGGTTCTGCTGCGGCAGATAGTTCATGGCGAAGTGCACGCCGGCGAACTCGAGGCCGGGTACTGGCAGGTCGCGGGGGTACTCAGCGCCGCCGGCGAGCAGCACGGCATCGTGACCGCGCTCGAAATTCGCCGCGGTGATGTCGCGGCCGACATGGACGTTGCAGTGGAAGGTTACGCCTTCGGCCCGCATCTGCTCCACGCGCCGCTCGACGATGTATTTCTCCATCTTGAAGTCGGGGATCCCGTAGCGGAGCAGTCCTCCGGGCTGGGCGTGCTTCTCATAGACATGCACATCGTGGCCGGCGCGGGCAAGCTGCTGTGCCGCTGCAAGCCCCGCAGGCCCTGAGCCGATGACGGCGACGCGCTTGCCGGTCTTGAATTCCGGCGGCCTCGGCCTGACCCAGCCCTGCTCGAAGGCCTTGTCGGCAATAGTGCATTCGATGGACTTGATGCTGACAGGCACGTCGATGATGTTGAGCGTGCAGGCGGCCTCGCAGGGGGCGGGGCAGATGCGGCCCGTGACCTTGGGGGTTGTTGGTCGAATGCAGGTTCTCCGCGGCCACCTCCCAATCGGAATGATAGACGAGGTCGTTCCAGTCCGGGATCTGGTTGTTCACCGGGCAGCCGGTGTGACAAAAGGGAATGCCGCAATCCATGCAGCGGGCGGCCTGGCGAACGATCTCGGCCTCGCTGACGGGCAGGAGAAACTCGCGGTAATGGCGGATGCGGTCCGCCACCGGCTCGTAGCTCCGGTCCTCGCGGTCGATCTCGAGAAAGCCCGTGATCTTGCCCATGCTCAGCTCTATTCGTTCCACGTTTGGCCGCCAACCATGCCAGCGACCGGCACCCCTCAAGGGTTCGCTACCAGCCCGCTGGCGTCAAGCGCTCTGTCGGAGAGCGCGGTCAGCCTCAAGGCTCCCGGGCGCCTCGGCAGCATAGGTCGCCTCGATTAAAATTATTTGCCGTTGGCGCGCAGCCCGATCTCGATCTCGCCCAAGCCGGTCCTGTCGAGCACCTGCTGGCGCGCCATCTCTTCCAGTGCGCGACGATACTCGACCGGCATCACCTTCACGAATTTCGGCAGATAGCCCGCCCAATTGTCGAGGATTGCGCGCCCGCGCCGACCCTTGTAGTGGAGATGGTCTCGATCAGCTCCCAGCCGCTCCGCGTCATCGCGTCATGTCGGTGACGTCGACGAGACCGTGGCTTTCCAGGTCGCCGCCTGATGGAGGCTCGCTCCATGACGCTCTTCTCGCTCGGCCGGACTCGAGGTTCACCATGGTGAGATTGCAGCGGCGGTCGAAATCGCCCTACTCATCGAACACATAGGCAATGCCGCCCGACATGCCGGCGGCGAAATTGCAGCCAGTGGGGCCGATCACCACCACCACGCCGCCGGTCATGTATTCGCAGCCGTGGTCGCCAGTGCCCTCGACCACGGCGATGGCGCCGGAGTTGCGCACGGCGAAACGCTCGCCGGCAATGCCACGGAAATAGCATTCGCCGGCGATGGCACCATACAGCACCGTGTTGCCGACGATGATGGACTGCTCGGGCACGATGCCGCCGTTCTTCGGCGGCCGCACGACGAGGCGTCCACCGGAAAGTCCCTTGCCCACATAGTCGTTGGCCTCGCCTTCGAGGTCGAGCGTAACGCCATGGGCGAGCCAGGCGCCGAAGCTCTGGCCGGCCGAGCCCTTGAAGCTCACCCAGATAGTGTCCTCGGGCAGGCCCGGATGGCCATGAGCGCTGCGCGATGACGCCTGACAGCATGGCGCCCGTGGTGCGGTCGGTGTTCCTGATCGGCAGATCGAGCTTGACTGGCTTCTTCTCGTCGATCGCCTGACGGCAGAGCTCGATCAGCTTGACGTCGAGCACCTGCTCGAGCCGGTGATCCTGCCGTTCGGAGTTATGGGTTGCCACGTCCGCCGGCACGTCCGGCTTGTGGAAGAGGCGGCTGAAGTCGAGCCCCTTCGCCTTCCAATGGTCGATGGCTTGGCTCTTATCGAGCCATTCGGTCTGGCCGATCATCTCGGCAAACGTGCGGAAGCCGAGCGCCGCCATATATTCGCGCACCTCCTCGGCCACGAAGAAGAAGAAGTTGATGACGTGCTCGGGCTTGCCCTGGAAGCGCGCGCGCAAGCACCGGGTCCTGGGTGGCGACGCCGACCGGGCAGGTGTTGAGATGGCACTTGCGCATGTATGATGCAGCCGGCCGCGATCAGCGGCGCGGTGGCGAAGCCGAACTCGTCGGCGCCGAGCAGCGCGCCGACGATCACATCGCGGCCGGTGCGCACGCCGCCATCGACCTGGACGGCGATGCGGCCGCGCAGGCGGTTGAGCACGAGCGTCTGCTGGGTCTCGGCAAGGCCGATCTCCCAAGGCGAGCCGGCATGCTTGATCGAGGTCAAGGGCGAAGCGCCGGTGCCGCCCTCGAAGCCGGCGATGGTGACATGGTCGGACATGGCCTTGGCGACGCCTGCCGCGACCGTGCCGACGCCCACCTCGGAGACGAGCTTTACCGATGACGCGCGCCTTGCGGGTTCACGTTCTTCAGGTCGAAGATGAGCTGCGCCAGATCCTCGATCGAATAGATGTCGTGATGCGGCGGCGGCGAGATCAGGCCGACGCCGGGCGTGGAGTGGCGAACCTTGGCGATGATGGCATCGACCTTGTGGCCGGGCAGCTGCCCGCCCTCGCCGGGCTTGGCCCCTTGCGCCATCTTGATCTGCATCATGTCGGCGTTGACCAGATATTCGGTCGTCACGCCGAAGCGGCCTGACGCCACCTGCTTGATCTTGGAGCGCATGCGAATCGCCGTTGGGCAGCGGCTTGTAGCGATCGGACTCCTCGCCGCCTTCGCCGGTGTTCGACTTGCCGCCGATGCGGTTCATGGCGATGGCGAGATTGGTATGGGCCTCGCGGCTGATGGAGCCGAAGCTCATGGCACCGGTGGAGAAGCGCTTGACGATCTCCGCCGCCGGCTCAACTTGATCCAGCGGAACGGCCGTCGCCCTCGCCCTCTTGAACTCCCTATCAGCCCGCGCAAGGTGAGCAACCGCTCGCTCTGCTCGTTGATCTGCTTGGCGGGGGAACAGTTGACTACTCAGGCCGGGTTGTTGCCGCGCACGGCATGTTGCAGGTCGGCGACGACGTTGGGGCGCCACATATGCGCCTCGCCGCGCACGCGGTAGGCATATTCGCCGCCGACCTCGAGCGCGTCGCGCAGGACCGGCGCGTCGGAGAAGGCGAGCCGATGGCGCTCCACGGTCTCGCGCGCGATCTCCTCGAGCCCGACGCCCTCGACCTGCGTGTTGGTGCCGGTGAAATATTTGGCGACGAAGTCGGTCCGCAAGCCCACGGCGTCGAAGATCTGCGCGCCGCAATAGGACTGATAGGTGGAGATGCCCATCTTCGACATCACCTTGAGGATGCCCTTGTCGGTTGCCTTGATATAGCGCTTCACCGCCTCCTCGTGGGTGAGCTCCTCGTCGATGTCGGGGAGCATGGCCTCGATAGTCTCAAAGGCGAGATAGGGATTGATGGCTTCGGCGCCGTAGCCCGCAAGCGTTGCGAATTGATGCACCTCGTGCGCCTCGCCGGTCTCGACCACGAGGCCGACCGACGTGCGCAGGCCCCGGCGGATCAAATGATGATGCACGGCGCTGGTGGCGAGCAACGAGGGGATCGGCACCTGGTCGGGGCCGGTCGCCCGGTCGGACAGGATGATGATGGTGTCGCCGCCGCGCACAGCGGCCTCCGCGCGCTTGCAAAGCTTTTCGAGACGCCGCGCTCATCCCGGCGGCGCCATGGTCGGCGCCGTAGGTGATGTCGAGGGTGACGGTACGGAACTGGTTGTCGGCGACGTCACCGATCGAGCGGATGCGCTCCAGGTTCTCGTTGGTGAGGATCGGATGCGCGGCTTCGAGCCGCTTCTGCTTGGAGGTGCCTTCGAGGTCGAGCAGGTTCGGCCGTGGCCCGATGAAGGTGACCAGCGACATGACCAGCTCCTCGCGGATCGGGTCGATCGGCGGGATTGGTCACTTGCGCGAAGTTCTGCTTGAAATAGGTGTGCAGCAGCTTCGGCCGGTTGGACAGGGCCGAGAGCGGCGTGTCGGTGCCCATGGAGCCGACCGCTTCCTGCCCCGCTTCGGCCATCGGTGCCATCAGGAACTTGACGCTTTCCTGCGTGTAGCCGAAGGCCTGTTGCCGGTCGAGCAGGCTCACATTGGTGCGCGGTGCAGTTTCGGCGAGTGCCCGGCAGCTCATGCACGCGGATCTGCGTGCGGTCGAGCCATTGCTGATAGGGATGCGCGCTCGCGAGCTCCGCCTTGATCTCGTCGTCGGAGACGATGCGTCCCTTTTCGAGATCGATGAGCAGCATCTTGCCGGGCTGCAGCCGCCATTTCTGCACGATGTGCTCCTCCGGCACGGGCAGCACGCCGGTCTCCGACGCCATGACGACAAGGTCGTCATCGGTGACGAAATAGCGCGCGGGGCGCAAGCCGTTGCGGTCGAGCGTGGCGCCGATCTGGCGCCCGTCGGTGAAGGCCATGGCCGCGGGGCCGTCCCACGGCTCCATCAGGCAGGCGTGATATTCGTAGAAGGCGCGCCGCTTGGCATCCATCAGCGGATTGCCCGCCCAGGCCTCGGGGATCAGCATCATCGCCGCGTGCGTCAGGCTGTAGCCACCCTGCACCAGGAACTCGAGCGCGTTGTCGAAACAGGCGGTGTCGGACTGGCCCTCATAGGAAATCGGCCAGAGCTTGCCGATGTCCTTGCCGAACAGTGGCGAGGACACGCTCGCCTGCCGCGCCGCCATCCAGTTCAGATTGCCGCGCAGTGTGTTGATCTCGCCATTGTGGGCCACCATGCGGTAGGGGTGGGCGAGCTTCCAGGACGGGAAGGTGTTGGTCGAGAAGCGCTGATGCACGAGCGCGAGCGCCGAGGTGAAGCGCGGGTGATGCAGGTCGGGGTAATAGGCGCCGAGCTGATAGGCTAGGAACATCCCCTTATAGACGAGCGTGCGGCACGAGAGCGACACGGTGCCAAAGCCGATGTCGCGACCGCCGGTCTCTCCATTGATGGTGTTGGAGATCACTTTCCGCAGGATGTAGAGCTTGCGCTCGAAGGTCGCCTCGTCCTCGATGCCTTTCCCGCGGCCGACGAAGACCTGCCGATGCCGGGGCTCGGTCTCGATGACCGGTGCCGGAGAGACGGAATTGTCTGTGGGGACGTCGCGCCAGCCGAGCAGCTCTAGGCCCTCGGCTTCGGTCGCGCGCTCCACCACCGACTCGCAATAGATGCGCTGCACTTGGTTGCGCGGCATGAACATGTGGCCGACGGCGTAATGACCGGGCTGAGAGCCGATCCGATGGCTGCGCACGTACCTGCAGGAATTCGTGCGGGATCTGCACCAGGATGCCAGCACCGTCGCCCGCAAGCGGGTCGGCACCGGCCGCTCCGCGATGGGTGAGATTGTCGAGAATCTTGAAGCCGTCCTCGACGATCTTGTGGCTCGGCACGCCCTTTCAAACGGCGACGAAACCCACGCCGCAGGCGTCGTGCTCGCGCGCCGGACATCGATCCTTGCGCTGGCGGCGGTCCCAGCCGAGCCGCGCATTGTGCACTCGAACTTTGTCTCGTTACCGCCAGCACGCTTCAAGCTCTGCCACGCCGCTCCAGATCTGGCGCCGCGCATCTTCACGTCCCACTGGGGCGCTCCAATCAGCCGTCACCCTGAGCATAACGCCCGAGCACGACAAACGGCCTTATGGGCTAGCGCCCAGCCTTAAAGCCGCAGCGAATGCTCGGCCACAAAGGTCAGTAAGCCTGTCCTATTCGCCCTAAAAATGACAGATTTCCGATACGGGCACAAGCGGGATTTGGGAGGGGCTGCCCCGGGGCCGAAGCCGACTTGGCCTCACCCTGCCGGATCGATGTGAGGGGCGCCCCACCGGTAAGGTGCGCCCTACTTTATGGCGTCGACGGGTAGGCTGCGAATTTAGGCAGCGGCTTTGCTGTCGATGACCTTCGGCTTGTCGCTCTTGGTCGTGTTTTGGATCGGGACGGTGCGGGGCTT
This sequence comes from uncultured Alphaproteobacteria bacterium, assembly GCA_963846875.1. Taxonomy (GTDB): domain Bacteria; phylum Pseudomonadota; class Alphaproteobacteria; order Rhizobiales; family Methyloligellaceae; genus Methyloceanibacter. The sequence continues at coordinate 197,508 of CAWJXT010000018.1, read as the reverse complement.
CATGGCCTCGGGCAGTTCGCGCACGAGATCGACATGCAGCAAACCGTTCTCGAGGCCCGCGCCTTTCACCAGGACGTGGTCGGCGAGCTGGAACCTCCGCTCGAAGCTGCGTGCGGCGATGCCGCGATGCAGGAAGGTGGCCGCCTCCGTCTCGGTCTGCTTCTCGCCACAAAATCGAAAGCGTATTCTCCTTCACCTCGATGGTGAGGTCGCTCGCACCGAAGCCGGCGACGGCCATGCTGATGCGATACTCGTTCTCGCTGACCCGCTCGATGTTGTAGGGCGGGTAGCTGGAGTTCGCCTTCGAAGTTTTAGTATCATAGCGTATCGAGCAACGAACCCAGCCGATCGAAGCCGATGGTGGAGCGGTAAAGTGGGGTAAGATGGAAATGCCTCATGTTCACTCCTCCTTGAGAAGCGATTATGTTAAGGGCCCGCTCTATTCGAGCCGGGCCAGGCATTGATTTTGCGCAAGCCCACACAGGCCTTGCGCGACGAAGATATGGGCATCGCTGCGTTGGCCGTTCAAGGATAGTTTTTGGCAGTTGAAAATATATAATAAAATATGGGTGCAGTGATGGGGGACCGAAGGAAGCGAGCATCCCTACTCTTTTGCGGCGAGGCGGGGTGGGCTTCTCCGGCGTCACGCGGGAACCAGGCCCGAACGCTCGGCCATGTTCTCCACTTAACCATCTTCTGTGCTCTTTCGGGGCCATCTGCCGTTGATATAAGGGACGCGTTAAGCGTTCCCCGCCTCTCGCACCAATAGTCCCGGCACGGCCCCCCTGGATCTGATCGCGACGCCGAAAAATCCCCATCCCGCTCGGTGCCTCGGTGGGATTCTCAAGGGCAAAAGGGCGCCGCTTGCGGTATGCGCGATGGCCTTCGGCGCTCAAGCAGCGCGGCACGGTCTGCGTCTTTCCGGGGCGCGCCGATTCATCGAGAAATATTTCGAGGTCGTGGGCGAGCTACGGCGCCGGGGTTTCGCCGTGGCCGTGCTCGACTGGCGCGGGCAAGGCGGCTCAGGCCGGCTCGTCAGGAATTCGCTGAAAGGTACGTCCGGAGCTTTGCCGACTATGAGGACGACGTTGCCCGCTTCATGAACGAGGTGGCGCTGCCGGATTGTCCGCCGCCCTATTACGCGCTCGCCCACTCCATGGGCGCGACGGTGCTGCTCAAGGCGGCGACGATGCGGGGATGCTGGTTCTCCCGCATGGTCCTGATCGCGCCGATGCTGAAGATCGTGGGCGCCGCTTCGGCGGGGCCGTGGCGGGGCTAGGCAGGGCCTTGCGCTCTCGGCTTTGGCGGGTCCGCGGTCCCGGGGGCATGAAGGACTATCGTCGCCAGTCAGACATTCGAGGGCAACCCGCTACCTCCGACCGCGAGCGCTTCTTGCGCAATCAGTCGGTGCTCCGCGTGGCGCCGGAGCTCGCGGTCGGTCCGCCGACCATCGGCTGGGTGCGGGCAGCGCTGGCCGCCATGGCGGTGTAGAGAGCGACAATTCCCCGGCCGCCTGCGCGTGCCGGTCTTGATGCTCGCCGCGGGCGAGGATCGCATCGTGTCGAGCAAGGCGATCGAGGAGTTTGCGTTCGGCTCAAGGTCGGCACGAAGATCGTGTTGCGCGGATCGCGTCACGAGATTCTTGCAGGAGCGGGACATGATCCGCGAGCAGTTTTGGGCGGCCTTCGATGCTTTCGTGCCGGGCGCTTGAGCAACTGGCGAGCGTGGTCGCCTAAGCGCCGTGCATTTGACGCTTGCGCGTGAAGGCGCGGATCTCCGGCGGCGAGGATATGGCCGCCGCTCCGTGGATCGCCACCGTCCCAGGTCGAGACCACGCCGCCCGCCCGCTCGATGATCGGGATCAGCGGCACGATGTCGAATTCCTTCAGCCCGGCCTCGACCACGAGGTCGATCTGGCCGAGCGCGAGCAGGCAGTAATTGTAGCAGTCGCCGCCAAAGCGTCTCAGGCGAACGGCCCCGCTGATGGCCTCGAAGCGGCCTGCTCCTCCTCGGCCTCGAACAGGTCGGGGCTGGTCGAGCCGAGCAGCGCCTCGCTTAAGTTCGCGGCAGGGGCGTGTCCGCATGCGGCGCTCGGCCCCTACTGGCGGAACAAGGCGTCGCCTCGCCGCTCCAGAAACGCTCGCCGGTGAAGGGCTGGTCCATCAGCCCGAGCAAGGGCCCGCCGTCTCTGCACGAGCCCGATCAGGGTGCCCCATAGCGGCTGCCCCATGATGAAGGCGCGGGTGCCGTCGATCGGATCGACGATCCAGCAATATTCGGCATCACGCCGAGCTCGCGCCGAACTCCTCGCCGATGATGCCGTGGGTAGGATGGATTTTGGCAAGCGCGCTCTTGACGACGGCTATTCGGCAGCACGGTCGGCCTCCGTGACTGGATCGAAGGCAGAACCGCCTTTGTGATCAATTCTTAGTTTGTCCGGAAATGCGGCAATATGACCGGGCCCGTCCTGTCGGCAATGGCATGGGCCAGGGCGAGGAGGTCGCGTAAATAGGGGTCGGCGGGCACTTCGTCCCCTTGGCGGTAATGTATCTTTTCGGCTTTAATTCAAGCGATCAGCGATACCGTAGAACGCGCCGGTTGCTGAAAGGGAGATTTTGTGACTGATTTGCATCAGTGTTCCGCAAATGCCGCTGAGATCGCATCCGGAACCTTGCATTTTGTGCGGCGCAATGACATATTGTTGCAACGCGGCATGACGCTCCTGTCTGCCGCTGCCCTCCTTGGGCGTTTCCTCCCTAGACTTGGGCCGTTCGGATCCTTTCGAACGGCCCTTTTTTTCATTATCGCCCAAACAGATGTACTATTCCGCTGCGGCTCGTGGGATGGTGAGGCCGGAACGCTATCGTTGAGCGCGCGGACCATTTGCTCCAGATCGCGCTTCAGCGCTCGAAGCCCGGCGATTTATCGAAGCTCATCTCGTTCATATAGAGGGCTCGGTTGATCTCGACCTGAAGGGCATGCTGGTCCGCATGCGGCCGTCCGTAATGCTCGGTGATATAGCCGCCGGCATAGGGCTTGTTAAGCGCCACCGCATAGCCCTGCGCCTTCAGCCGCTCGGCCGCGACCCGCGTCAGCTCGCCGCTGCATGAGGTGCCATAGCGATCGCCGAGCACGAAATCCGGCCGGACCCCGCCATGGTCGGCGATCGGATTCGACGGCATCGAATGGCAGTCGATGAGCACCGCAAGCCCGAAGGCCTGCTGCGCCTCGAGCAGCAGCGAGCGCAGCGTCGCGTGATAGGGCGTGTAGAGGCGGTTGATCCGCTCGAGCGCCGCGACCAGGGACAGCGGCTCCCGGTAGATCTCGTCGGATTCCGAGACGATGCGGGCAATGGTGCCGAGGCCGCCCACCACGCGCACCGATTGGGTATTGGCATAATGGGGGAGACCGTCGCGGAACAGCGCCGGGTCGAGCTCATAGGGCTCGCGATTGACGTCGAGATAGGCGCGTGGGAAATGGGCATAGAGCAGGGGGGCCCCCAAGCCCACCACGAAACCGAACAACTCCTCCACATAGGAGTCCTCTGAGCGCCGCAGCGTCAGGGCATCGAGCTTCGAGGCCGCGAGAAAGGCGCGCGGATAGATGCGGCCGCTATGGGGCGAGTTGAAGAGGAGCGGCGCGGTAAGCTCGCGCGGCCGTGCCACCACGAAGGGGGGGTTAAGCTCGCTCTCGATCGCCTCGGCCTCGCTTCGGCTCATCTTCCTACCTTCGTCATGGCCAAAGACCGGCTCTCCCCAGCCCAGCGATAAATCGACTGTAAACTCTGCCAATGAGAGTTGAACCTGTCTAGGCTGTTGTGCCTTGTGCCGGAGCCAATTAGACGCGATGATTTGGGATTGAGGGTGATGGGGCCGGACTTGTGGGGAGGCAGCCCACGCAATCGGTCGTTTACCAAGTTCCTGTAGGTGGTAGCGTCAAAGGGGGATGAGGGATGGTGGCGAATGATCCGAGCGCGCGCAGCGTTCAGCGTATTCTCCTCGCCGAAGACGACGAGGACATGCGCCGCTTCCTGGTGAGGGCACTCTCCAAGGCTGGTTACGACGTGGTGTCGTTCGGCAACGGCCTCGATGCCTATGAGCGCATGAAGGAAGAGCCGTTCACGCTCTTGTTCACCGATATCGTCATGCCGGAGATGGACGGCATCGAGCTTGCGCGCAGGGCGAGCGAGCTCGATCCGGATCTGAAGATCATGTTCATCACGGGCTTTGCCGCCGTCGCGCTCAATCCCGACAATCACGCGCCGAAAGACGCAAAGATCCTGTCCAAGCCCTTCCATTTGCGCGATCTGGTCGATGAGGTCGGACGGATGCTCGCCGCCTGATTCTTGAGCGCCTTAGTTGCCTATAGGGGGGCTGATCCGATATAGAGGCCATCCCCCAGGTCTAACGGGCGCGTAGCTCAGCGGGAGAGCACTGCGTTGACATCGCAGGGGTCACTGGTTCGATCCCAGTCGTGCCCACCATCTTTTTGCCAGTTATATAGGCAGATACGCACACAAACACATCGCCGGGCTAACGCCGGTGGAACCAGGAACGCGCTTAGCTCGAAATCATGATCCGATCAGACGAGGGGGATTTGAACATGCGACGTCTTGCACTTAGCCTCGCCCTGATGAAGATCGCGCTCTTGGCGGCCGGTGCTATGACGGCTATGCCCGGCCGAACGATGGCCTTCGAGCTGGACACGGCTGCGGTCACAGTTCCTGACGCCACTACGCGGTTTGACGATCCGGACGGGACGCCGTTGCCCGCCCCGCTTCCCTCCGCGCGCCTTGATGAGGATGGGCGAGCCTCCCTACAGAGCCCGGCACGACCCTCCAGTTAGCACCCGGGACGACGCTTCAGATAGGGCCAGGGACTGGCCTTCAGATAGCGCCCTCTCTGGGTGAGACCAGCAACCCGGCAGACGATAGAGCTTTGATACCGAGGCCGTGATCACCCGGCTGTCGAATGTCATTTTCATTTCACCAAGCGCCATCCCTGACCTCTGCAACCGTCGCTTTGCTTGGGAGGACGCCTAGAACCAGACGGCGTGGCAAACCGTGACTGTTAAGCGGGCAATCCGGTGCCGAGACAATTTATCCAGTGCTCGCTATCATGGTGCTTTCTCTGCTTGCGTCCAGCGCAAGCCTCGCCCAGGTCCACAAAAATAGAGAATTTCAGGAATGTCCGGAGTGCCCGACAATGGTCGGAAATCGGCCGGAACTCTCGCATGGGAAGCCCGCGAACCGAGAGTGGCGCTTTGTATCCGAGGGCCCGCAGCACTCCGTCGCCATCAAGGCGTTTGCGCTGGGCAGATACGACGTCACGAGCAAGGAGTTTCTCACCTTCCTGAGAGAGACCGGCTACCAGCCGGCAGCCTGCAATCCGATCTTGGATATGAATTGGCATTCTCCCGGGGGCGGGCGGGCCTATTCGCCATATTACGGGGAGCCGCTGCGTTGGCCTGCCGTCTGCTTGGATTGGCGCGATGCGGAAAGATATATCGCGTGGCTGAACGAGAAGGTCCGCCTCGCCCATCCGGACCCTGACCGTGCGACCGGCCCCTATCGTCTGCCGACGGAAGCGGAGTGGGAGTATGCGGCGCGCGCGGGAACCAAGACGGCACGCTGGTGGGGCAATGACATCGGCGTCGGCAAGGCCAACTGCAACGGCTGCGGCAGCAAATGGGACAATCGACTGTTGACTGACGTTGACGCCTTTTCGCCCAATCCCTTTGGCCTCTACGGGATGCTCGGCAATGCCTGGCAATGGACCGCCGATTGCTGGCACCCGAATTACGCGCACGCCCCGGAGGACGGCAGTGTGTGGAGCGAAAAAGAGTGCACCGACTACGTCATTCGGGGCGGTCTGGGACAATCTGCCGATCTTCGTACGCTCGGCCGCGCGCAGCAGGAGTGGGCCGGAGGCGGGGAGTACGACTATTCCAGTCTCACGGGATTTCGCGTCGCCAGGGATCTTCCGTGAAGGGAGCCCGATCCCTATGGTGACTATCGCAACGCGTTTCTGGGGTTCAGATACAAGACCATATCCATCACCGCTTGGTAATGGCCGGGCGGCAATGACAGCGGAGACGACAAGAGCACCGCATTGCGGGCGCTGATTGCGACCTCGCGATAGGCGGGATCATTAGAGCGTGCGGTGTCCATGATCTCGGCCTTTATGACCGTGCCGCCGCTAGAGATTTCGACGTGGATCGGGACGGAAAATTGGTGATTTCCCAGGGTCGCCAAATCCAAATTCCAGCGGCGCTCGACCTGGGCGCGGATAAAATCCTTCACGCTGAGCAGCGCCGCTCCTCCTGATGCCAGATCTTCGGTGGTTGCCACCCTATCCGGTCTGCCCGAGCCATTGACTTCATTCGGCGTGTCGGTGTTGGGCTGGCGGAGTTTTGCGAGGGCCTGGAGCTTTTGTTTCGAGCGCGTCGGCAAGGGGAGGTCTTATCAAGCCGCCGTCCCATCTTGTGCCGGATCGGACGGCCGTTGGGTGGCATCTTGTTGGGGCACAGCCGCAGCCCGCTGCTGCGTGGAGGGGGTTGTGCCTCGCCAATCAGCTCCACCTCGACGGGCACGATGCGCAGGCCGCCCTGCGACCCTTGCGTGCCATACGGCCCCACGACGAGAAGCCAAAATAGCGCCAGGCCATGCAGGATCACCGAAAAGGTAAGGCCTGCGGCCCTTGTACGGCCTTGCATCTCGCCGCCGCCGCCAGGGTCGATGCGTAAGGACTCGTCGCTGCAAGCGGTCATGGACATATCGTAGCGTACGTCCTTACCCGCTACGAATTCAGCCTAGTTAAGGCTTTATGACATCAGTCACAATCCGGCCTATACCTCTTGCTTAGTCGGCTTCGTCCCCGCAGAACTCTCCATTTAGAAATTGACGGTCGTGCGCGCCCCGAACACCGCTGCATTCTCGACCGTGCCGTGCCTGACGTCGGCCATTTCCGCCGGGCTGCCGAAGTATTGGAAGTCCGGCTGCAGCGTCCAGCCCGGCTTGAGCTGCGCCGTGTAGCAGATCTCCAACACCGCCTCGTAGTTTTGCGCCACGGGCAACCTGAAGTCGATGTCGAAGCCGTGCACCCGGTCGGAGATGCCGGTATAGGCGAAGCCGATGCCGAGGGAATTGTCTGCCCGATGCGGAATTATGCCGGAGAAGGTGATCCCGCCCTCGGCATAGAGTCGACGAGGTTCTGGTCCGACGGCGCGCCGATGACGCGGCCAAAGACCGAACGCCCTTTGCATCCTCGCTGCCTGGCACGCGCCAAATGAGCTGGTCGATGATGCCGTAGATGGCCCAATCGCCGTCGATGGGTCGGCCAGGAGAGTTCCGTAACGGCGATGGGCATGCCGCCTAAATCGAGGCGCTGGTCGGGAAAGGAGCCGAAATGATTCCAGCCGCCGACTTTAATGCTGCCCGGCGGCCCCTCTTTCTGATTATACTTGTACGCAGCCCTCGACCATGAGCAGCGGCGGGGAGTCGAAGCGGAAATCGAGGCCATTGTCGTCGCACACTTGCGGGTCGCCGGTGCAGTGGGGACCCGCAGGATCGCCGTTATACACGCCCACCATAAGGCTCAACTTATCGTTCGACGTAATTGCTACGCGTACCCCCGGTGTTGCAAGCGGATAGGCGGGACCGCCGCCCGGCAGATCGGAGGCGTTGATCGCGGGCCAGCCGAAGGTTGCATTCATAAAGTAGGAGATAGCCTTGTTCAGAGGATAAACTCCTGTATCTGCCGTAAGCTGTCCAAGCCGCACCGACGATATGATTGTTGAATATATGCTGCTCTAGCCACAGCTCTAATAATCGCGTCACTAAAGTCCGCCTCGTAGATTGCTCACCGCCATTAGACTGCCGATGTTATCGGCGGTGATGCTCTTTCCATGGATTTGATAGGCGTCTGGTGTAAAAACAAAGGCCTTTCCACAGCCCCATCTTTTTGAGGTCGCCGTTGAGATAAACCCCGAGCACGCCGTCGTACTTGCCACCCTGATGGATGCCTCCACTGTTGGCGAAGGTCTCTCCGAGATACATCCCCGACGCCAATACCCACATCGGCAAGCGACTTGCGCATCCCGCCCACGTCGATCGGCGCGACAACGCCGTCGGGAATGCCATTCTCCGTAACCCCGCAATCTGCACGTGCCGCAGTGGGCCACGTCAGTCCGCAGGCCTGAAGCAAAAGTGCTTGCGGCCAGATCCGCCAGTCGCGCACGCTTTACCCGACCGTCGCTTGCCGACGATAGTCCCCGTTCTCGTACCGGTTACGACGACAAGGCAGCGGATAAGAGTTTCGACATTGTGGCGGAACATGTCGAGATAGGTCCCGGCCGGCCCCGACGGCTCGGACAGCGCATCGGAGTAGAGCGTGCCGCCAATTTTGGCGCCCGTTTCCTTCGCTATCTGGTCGAGCAGGCGGGAGTTGGTGACATTCTCCAGGAACACGGCCGGAATTTTATCGGCCTTGATCTGGCGGATGATCTTGGCCACGTCCTTGGCGGAGGCCTCGCTCTCAGTGCTCACCCCCTCAGGCGCAATGAACTGCATTCCATAGGCCGCGCCGAAATAGCCGAAGGCGTCATGGGTGGTGATGATCTTGCGGCGATCAGGCGCCAGCTTGGCGACGGCCTCCTTCACATGCGCATCCATCTGTGTGATCCCGTCGAGGAATTTCCCGGCATTCGCCTCATAGGTTGTCTTGCCCTCGGGTCGGCGGCGATCAGAGCATCGCGAATATTGGCAACGTAGATCTTCCCGTTGGCCAGGCTCTGCCAGGCGTGCGGATCGGTGATTTTCTTTTCATCCTCGATCATCGCCGGGGGCTAACACCCTTTGTCGCAATGACCACCGTGCCCTTAAAGCCGGATGAGTTCTCAAGCCTTGTCATCCAACCTTCGAGCCCGAGACCATTAATGAAGAGGATCTTCGAAGCAGCGAGCGCCTTGATGTCGCCGGGGGTGGGCTCATAGACATGCGCGTCGCCATTTGGACCGACGAAGGTGATTACATCCACACGGTCTCCACCGACCTGCTTCACCATGTCGCCAAGAACGCTGAATGAGGCTGCGACCCTGAGTTTGTCGGCAGCATCGGCGTCGGAGGGCACGCCAAGCCAAGCCAAGGTCAAGCCTGCAAGAGCAATTAATGCGCGTCTGTTCATGATGATCTCCTTTGTCTACACGTTACGCTTCGAGATGTCGGCGGGGCACGAGCTGCCAGACGATACCGCCTTTGGGTCCCAGCAACATCGACAAGAGATAGCCCGCACCGCTGGTGAGAATGATGGCTGGACCTGAAGGCAGCTTCACATAATAGGAGGCAAGCAGGCCTATTAGGCTTGCGCAAACGCCAAGATCACTGCGACGAAGATCTGCCCCGAAACATCTAGCGCCCAGAAGCGCGCGCTGATCGCGGGCAGGAGCATGATGCCAACCGCCATCAACGTGCCCAGCGCCTGGAATTTCGCCGATCAGATTTAGCACCACGAGGGCGAGAAACAGTAGGTGTGTGGGGGAGCTTGCGCACTGACCGAACGCAGGAACTGCGGGTCGAAGCACTCGACGACAAGCGGGCGATAGATGACCGCGAGTATGGTCATGGAGAGGGTTGCGATCGCAGCAATGAGGATCAACGCAGCGTTGTCAAGCGCAAGCACGGTCCCGAATAGGACGTGCAAGAGATCGATGCTGCTGCCCCGGATCGAGACGATGAGCACACCGAGCGCAAGGGACACAAGATAGAAGGCGGCAAGGCTTGCGTCCTCGCGCAGCACTGTTGAACGCGAGACGACGCCCGCCAGGACAGCATCGTGATTTCAGCGATAAAGCCACCCAGTGACATGGCGAAGAGGGACAGACCAGCGATCAGAAAGCCGATGGCGGCGCCGGGCAGGATCGCGTGGCTCATCGCATCGCCCATCAAGCTCATGCGCCGCAGTACCAGGAAAACGCCGATCGGTGGGCCGCCGAGGGAAAGCCCGAGACAGCCTACTAACGCACGCCGCATGAAGGCGAATTCGAGGAAGGGATCAATCAGTTGATGGATCATGCCGTTTCTCGCTCCTGTTCCTGCTCGTCCCGCGCGCAGATCGTGGCCTCCTCGTCCCAGGCCTCGGTGAGCTGGCGCGATTTGGCGAGGTTTTCCGCGTCAGTACCTTCTTCGTTTCGCCCCAGGCCACCACTTCGCGGGCCATGATAAGGTTCGCTGGGAAGGAGGCGCGGACCTGCCGGAAATCATGGAGCGCAGCGATTTTCGTGCGCCCTTGCGCGTGCCAGCGCTCGATCAACGCGATCATATCAGCAATGGTCTTTTCATCAATCGCGCGGAACGGCTCATCGAGCAGAATGAGGGAAGCGTCCTGCAGGAGGAGGCGGGCGAACACATCCTCTGGAACTGACCTCCTGAGAGGGAGCCAATCGGGCGAAGAGCGAGTCTTGGAGACCGAGGGTAGCAAGCGCCTGGAAAACGACGGTCTTTCGTTTTGTGTCGATCCCGCGGAATGCGCCAATTTCGCGCCACAGACCCATGGCGGCGAATCGAAGACCGAGGTCGGGAAGCTTCGGTCGATGTCGATCTGCTGCGGCAGATCAGCGATTTGGCGTTGAGACAAGTCGTGGAGGTCAATGCTGCCGGCAAGAGGCTTGAGCTCGCCCATGATGCCCTTGAGAAGCGTTGACTTACCCGCGCCGTTCGGTCCGACTAGCGCGAGGAGCTCGCCTCTTGGCACTACACCGGTGACGTGATGGACGGCGGGGTGACGCTCGTAGCCGAGCGTGACGTCGTCAAAAGTGATCGCGGGGTCAGCGCCTCTGGTCAGTTTCATGACAGCGACCATAAAACTGCCGTCCAGAGCAGAAGCGCGGTGACCAGGACGACGCAGAGACGCGCCAATACCGAATTTCGGAACGGCGAAAACGCGGATAGCAGGCGAAGATCAGGGAGTTTAGCCCGGTGGACGCGATTTCCGACCGGCGTGCTGGTGTAGGCCTACTCCATTCGCGCATACTTTGGTCCCCGGTCCGTTCGCCGTCGCAAGATCGCTCTGTTACGTGCTTATCCCGCTCGCCTTTTGAGAAGAGCTGGCTGTGGAGCGGCAGTTTCGACAAAGCCCCGATAATTCGAGGGTCACGTACTCGACCGAAATGTCTTTCCGCGAAGGGCTACGAGCGCCGCATGATCCGCATTGCTCAGAGGAATTTCGAAAACCTTCTGGCAATGTCGGCAGGTCGCGAAGGCAAATTTGCCGTTGCACCCTCCGTGATCGCAAGCGACGAACGCTGGACGCGATTGGAGGCGATGTACCATGCCCAACTGCATCAACTCGTTGAGAGCCCGATAGATGGTTGGGGGATGGGCAATTCCGGAAGGCCGTACTCGGTCAGGATCGCGTAGGCGCTAGTGGTTCTGCGGCCGCGCGCAGGCACGAAAGGACCTCGGTTTGATTCGAGAAAGCTCTTTTGAAGAGCCCGTGTTCAGCGATCATCTAGTAATATATAACATTCCCTCCACCGATGATATAACATATTGGCTAATTTGGGCGCGGCGAAACGGCTCGGGCCCTCCCTAGGCTTCAGGCGTCAAAGCCAAATCCTTGGCGGATGTTCCGATTTTTCTCCCTGACTCCCATAGGCTGTAGGATGCGTTACTCTCCTTTCCGCATCGATCAATAAGTCGATGCCTCATCGGCCAGGTCGGGGCTGTTACAAAGGGTTGCTAGCCTATGCGCTACGTTAGCAACCTGACAGGCCTACCGTGCGAAGATTAAAGGCATTAGCACTGTCAGTCTCATAGCGGCTGCGGTACCGCGGCGCACGGCGTGGCGGCGCAGAGCGACCAACTTGAACGCCCTGCAGGGCCTGGTTTCGCTGGCTACCCTCGGCAATACCGATGCCGGCAAGGCAGCACTGGCGAGCAACCTCACCATCACTAGCGAAATCCAAAGCGGAGCGGCCCATCAGCCGCTCCGCTGTCCTTCCCCGAAGCAACAGCAAGCGCTGCGCGACGCCTTAATCACCGACGTCAATGCCTACCAGCTGGCCGACGGGCTCGGTAGCACGCTCGGTGACGCCTATCAGACGGCGACCAGTTACACGAGCAAGGACGACGTCACCAGCATCTCGCCGGCCGTCGCCCGCCTGATCCGCTTCGCCAATGCGACCTCGCACGCCGATTCCAACGCAGGCAAGTACTTCCTCGCCAACGAAACGCTTGAAGGGAAGGTGCCGGTCTCGGGGAGGCCACCGCGATCCTGAACGACGTCAACGGCGCCACGGACGCCTTTGGCAGGGCCTATGACTGCCGGCGGGCAGCCCAAACGCCGACCCCTTCGGCAATTCCCGGCCGTTCCAGACCGAGCCGCACGTGAACGAATACAGTGGGAAGAACTTCTTCGGAATGAAGACCATAACATCGCTTATCTGCGTGGTCCTCTCCAGGATCTGACGGCAAGCCCGGCTTATCCCAGCGGCCACGCCACCTACGGTTATATGGAGTTGCTGCTGCTGGCGCTGCTTGTGCCGGAGCGGTATCAGCAGAAGGTTACCCGTGCCGCGGAAACGGCAACGACCGCATCGTGCTCGGGGCCCATTACGCTATGGATGTGCTGGGCGGTCGGGCGCTTGCCGAACACCACCTGCTCAGCTATCGGCCAACAAGACTGGCTACGTCGGCGTGAAGCGGGGCGACGTGGAGATAGACGACTTCCGGGAGGCGCTCGCGGCCGCCCGCGCCTATCTGACCGCCGCGCTAGAGAAGGCTTGCGGCGGCAAGATCGCCGACTGCGCCGCGCAGGACCAGAGCCGCTTTGCCGATCCCGTGAAGAACGGCGCCTTCTACGAGGCGACCCAGACCTATCGCCTGCCGGCGGCTTCGCGAATAACGCGGAAGGCACCGAAGATGTGATCAAGCTGGCGCCGGAAGCGGGCTATCTGCTAACCGTGGCTTTCCCCAGCCTGACCCTCGCGCAGGCCGATGCTATCCTGACGCTAACCGAGGGGCCTGGTGGTGGCTTTCTCGATAATGGCTCGGGTTTCGGCGTTGATCGCGCTTCAACCTTTAGAAGGCGGCCGAGCAAGCTGCGGCGCTTTCTGCAAAGGGAAAATAAGACGCCGCCAGTGAATGGGGGGGTTCGCTGCCGTGACTTCGGCATTGACGTGCCGAAATGCCTCGGTGGACGCGGCCGGTCCCACTCAGTTTGCTCGTATTTTGCAGATAGTCTTCCGACTAACTCGGAGGTGTCGTTGGGCACCTGTCGCAAATTTGGCAGCTTTGGCGGAGCTATCGCGCTCCTTATCGCATCGCCCGCTGCGGCTCATCCGCATGTCTGGGCGACGGTCCGCTCGGAGATCGTTTTCGGTCCCGATCATCGGATCACCGGCATTCGTCACGCCTGGACGTTCGATGAGTTCTACACCGCCATGGCCGTGCAGGGGCTCGACACCAATGGCGACGGCGTGTTCTCCAAGGAGGAGTTGGAGCCGCTCGCTGAGGTCAATATCACCTCGCTCAACGAGTTCGACTACTTCACCTTCGTGGACTTTGACAAATCCGATAAGAATTTGCCGTCAAGCCGCCCGAGGACTATTGGCTCGACTATGACAAGAGCGTGCTTACCCTCCATTTCACCCTGCCGCTCGCGGAGCCAGTCGACCCCAAGGACAAGGACGTTATCGTCGACGTGTACGACCCCACCTTCTTTGTGGCCTTCGGCTTTGCCAAGGAAGATCCAGTGAAGATCGCGGGCACTCCTGGTTCCGGCCGTAGCGCTAAGATCGAGCAGCCGGATTCCGAGACTGAGGAGGACGCCAAGGCGCTTGAGCGAGGCTTTCTTCAGTCAGCTCGGCCGAACAGCAATTTCGGCGCCCAATTCGCCCAGACGGCGATCATCACATGCGCCAAGCACTGAGACGAGGGGCTTGGACCTCCGGGCGTACGGCCCGGCTCGTCGCGTTATTGCTTCTCGTCGTCTCCGCGCCGGGTCACGTCCAGGCACAAGCGCCGGCGCCGGTCAGCGCGTTCGGCAGCAAGGCGCGAACCGGCGCGCCGTCGCCCTTTGCTCCCCCGACGGCAGCCCCCATTCATGCACCAGGACCGCTCGCGCGCTGTTCAGCTGGGTGGTCGACACGCAACAGACCATGCAGCGTCAGCTTGCCGACGGCGTGAGCCTCAAGACCGAGAATGCGTTCGCCGGCGCGGTGACGCTCGCCGCGCTGAGCTTCGTCTACGGTGTTATCCATCGTCGGCCCCGGCCACGGCAAGACGATCATCTCATCGGTGTCGTCGCCAATCACGCAACCGCGCGGCGGGGGGTAATCATCTCCTTCATCGCCGCCGCGATGCAGGCGATGACCGCCGTGGCGCTTGTGGGCGTGCTGGTTCTCGCGCTCATGCGCCGGGGTCGAGAATCATGCCTGGTCGACGAGCTGGAAAGCGTGAGCTCGCCTTGATTGCGCTGGTCGGCCTCTGGTTGCTATCGCGTCAGCTTGTCGGCCTCCGGCGCCGGTGGCGCGGAGCGCGCACCACGAGGGTTGCGGCGGCCCATGCCGGCCATGAGCATCATCACCATGGTCAAGGCGCCCATGATCATGCGCATGAACACAATGATCGTGACCATGACCACGGGCATGACCACCACGCCCAGCACCACCACGCGCACGGCGAGGTCTGCGATCATGTCGTCGATGCGCGGGCCCTCGCCGGACCTATGACCTGGCACAAGATCGCGGCGGTAGTGTTCTCCGTCGGCATCCGGCCCTGCACGGGCGCGATCCTCGTGCTGGTCTTCGCTGTGACGCAGGGGATGTTCTGGGCCGGCGTCGCAGCAACCTTCGCCATGGCGCTCGGCACCGCCATCACCGTGGCGGCGCTCGCCACGCTCGCCCTTGGCTCGCGTGAGCTCGCGCTCAAGCTCGGCGGCACGAGCAGCGCCTGGGTCAATGGGGTGTGGACCACCTGCGCCATTGGCGGCTCGACCCTTATCCTCCTGTTTGGAACGCTCCTGTTCGTGGCCTCGCTCGGACCGGCGCGGCCCTTCTGAGACCAGAATTGGCTTCTCCGCCAGAACGACTTGTTCGATCCGCGCCGCAATCAGGAGCCACAGTACAGACGACTAGCTTGCGACGGATTAGGACCGCCTTTGCAGGTGTTGGGGTCACCAACAATGGGATTACTCAAGGTCTGTTTTGGCCGGATCTGCTTCTCTGTCGCTTTTGTCGCGCTCTCACCGTTCGCACAGCCGATCCTGGACGAGCAGGCAATTTGTACCGAGGTCCAAGGCTACGTAAACCTGCTTGTGGATTATACAAAGACTGCGTGCAGACCAGCAGGCGCGAGCGATGTCACATTCTCCTTTGTGGTCCTTTCAAGCGAACCGATCTTTTCGGTCGAAGCGACCAGGAAGCCCTGGTTGCTCGCCGTGGTGCTTTCCATTGGCAAAGCCATGAATGATCAGCCCGATACGAAGCCTGGCGAGTTATATCTTGCCGACGCGAAGGCGCGCGTCGCTTATTTCCTTCCCATCAATATTGCCAAGTCACTCCAAAACGCGGTTGGGACTGGCCAAATGAAGCTTGGAGCGATGTACAAGGAAATCCAAAAAAGCCTGGGTCGGAAGGAATTACCCCACCCTTAGAGCGGCTCATGCGCCCAACCCGTGAACCAGAACCTGATAGGAAGTCAGAACAGACGCGCTCCATGCGCGCCGTTGGCAAGCCAACGTGGGTGCTGTGTCAGCGCGCCGCCGTTGCCGTTGTCGCGGGGCTGCTGGCCTGGGCCCCCACTGCCATCGCCGCCGAGGCATTTGCGGGTTACGCGTGGGGCTATAGCGACAACGAGGATGGCCCTTCACTCGTCCTTGGCTCGACCGAGACGACGGAGGACTTCGTATTCCTGCTCAGTTGCAGCAACGTTGATAAGACAGCAGAGATGACCGTCTATGTCGACATCGAGGGCGCCAAGGTCGATCAGACTGTCACGATCGACCTCATGCGCGACGGCGCCAAAGCCTCGGTTAAGGGCAAGACGACGACCGACGAGATGAACGGATTCATCTTCGCCGAAGCCAAGAAGTTCCCCGTGAAGCCGGTCATCGCCGTCCTCGACGGTAAAGGGCCCGTGACCGTCATGATCGACAAGACGGAGACCGTGTTGCCAGAAGAGGGTCGAGCCAACGAGCTTTCTAAATTTTCCCAACGATGTCGGCTCGACTAGCTAAGGACTTGTCTCAATCACAGCGATGGTCGACGGCTGGTTGGCCGCGCCGCTTTTTGCCCCTCCCTCGGCTGCGTGGGGTCGTTGACAGGCCGCGCAGCCCTTCCTATGGTCCGCCCTGGCTCGCCGGCAGGTTACGCTCGCAAGACCTGAATACCCCTTTTCTACCCTTGCTGGATGCTTGCCATGAAGATCAAGAATTCGCTCCGGGCCTTGCGCAAGCGCCATCGCAACAATCGCGTCGTGCGGCGGCGGGGGCGGCTCTACGTCATCAACAAGACCAACCGCCGCTTCAAGGCGCGGCAGGGCTAGGCGCCCTTGATAGAGCGGAATTGCTTTGACGGCGCGCCACCGCCCTAAATAGCATCTAGATATGATCAGTCGAAGCTGCTGGATGCGGGCTTTACTGACGGCCGTTGCTCTCACGCTCGTAGGGTGCTTCGGCGCGGGCGTCCCTGCCGCGCGCGCCGGCGGGCACGGCGAGCAGCCGCCGAAGATTGTGGAGCCGCAGTCCGAACCGTCGAAGGCTAGGCCTTCCGAGGACGAGCAGGGCACGTCGAGCAACACGGATGCCAAGACCGCACGCGAGCATGGATCGCGCGATGATGGAACCTCGCCCCAAGGTGCGGAGCCGGAACTGTCGCTTGACGATCTGCATCTCGACGAGCCCGGCCAGCGGGCCAAGGCACTGGGCGAGCTCTACGACGAGCTGGGCCACGCGAAGAATTCCGCGGACGCCCTGCCAATCACTGAGACCATCGAGCAGATCTGGCACAGCTCGGGCAGCGACACCATCGACCTGTTGCTTAGCCGCGCAGACACCTTCGTCAAGGGATCCGATCTCGACTTGGCGGGGCAGGTGCTGGATGCGGTGGTCGAGCTCGCGCCGGACAACGCAGAAGGCTTCTACCAGCGGGCGATGTTGCACTTCATGCACAACGACTATCAGCCGGCTCTTGCGGACTTGAAGCGCTCGCTCATCATCGATCCTCAGCACTACCAGGCGCTCAATGGCCTTGGCGTCGTGTTGGAAGAGCTTGGGGATAAGAAGGGCGCACTCGATACCTTTCGTAGGGCGCTCAAGGTCAATCCGTTCCTCGACAGCGCGCGGGAAAGAATCGAAGAGCTCTCCCGCTCCGTCGAGGGCCAGGACATCTAGAGTGCCTTTTCGCGTGTCCCGAGAGCATGCGCTCGACGTGAAGAGGTCGAGCTATAGCTCCTCGGTCCCGCCGTCACCGACATAGGCGACACGCAGCATGTTAGTCGCGCCCGGCGTCCCAAGCGGCACGCCGGCCGAGATGATCACCCGCTGCCCGGGAGCGGCGAAGCCTTCCTCATAGGCGATGCGGCAGGCCTTGGCGACCATGTCGTCGAGATCGCGCGGGTCATCCGTGAGCACGCAATGTAGCCCCCACACTACTGCAAGTTTGCGGCCGGTGGCGACTACGGGTGTTAGCGCAAGGATCGGCTGGTGCGGGCGCTCGCGGGCCGCCCTGAGGCTGGTCGCGCCCGAGGCCGTGTAGCAGACGATCGCAGCGAGATTAAGCGTCTCGGCTATGGTGCGAGCGGCGGCCGAGATGGCGTCGGCACCGGTCGCCTCGGCCTGAATGCGCTGGGCGTGAATGATCGCCTCGTAAAGCGGATCACGCTCGACCTCGATGGCGACGCGGTCCATGGTTGCGACCGCCTCCACCGGGTATTTGCCCATCGCCGATTCGGCCGAGAGCATCACCGCGTCCGCCCCTTCGAACACGGCGGTGGCCACGTCCGAAACCTCGGCGCGGGTTGGTGCGGGCGACAGGATCATCGACTCCAGCATCTGGGTGGCGACGACCACGGGCTTGCCCGCATTGCGCGCCGCGCGCGTGATCTGCTTCTGCAGCCCTGGCACCTTCTCGACAGGCATTTCCACCCCGAGATCGCCGCGAGCCACCATGATGCCGTCGGCGAGATTGATGATGTCCTTCAGCTGCGTGAGCGCCGCCGGTTTCTCAATCTTGGCCATGATCGACGCGCGGCCGCGCACGAGCTTGCGGGCCTCGGTGATGTCGTCCGCGCGCTGCACGAAGGAGAGAGCGACCCACGCGACGCCGAGCTGAAGCGCTTGCTCGAGATCGGCGCGGTCCTTATCGGTCATGGCGCCCAAGGGAAGCAGCGTGTCTGGAAGGCTGATGCCTTTGCGGCTGGCTAGCATCCCGCCCGTCAGCACCTCGGCGTCGATCCGCACGTCGCTCGCCTCAACGACGCGCAAGCGGAACTTGCCATCGTCGAGCAGAAGCGTGTGCCCTGTCTTGACCGCCTGGAAGATCTCCGGATGGGGCAGATGCACGCGGCCCAGGCCTCCGACCGACTCGCGGCGAACGAAGCTCAACACGTCCCCTTCGGTGAGGCGGATGGCGCCGGAATCGAAGTTGCCGATGCGAAGCTTGGGACCCTGGAGATCGATAAGGATGCCGATGGGGCGCGAATACTCGGTCTCGATCTTGCGGACGATAGTGTGAGCGTCGCGCAAGTCCGCGTGGGTGGCGTGGCTCATATTGATGCGGAAAACGTCAGCGCCCGCCTCGAACATGGCGCGCATCACGTTTTCGTTGGTGGAGGCAGGACCGAGGGTGGCGACGATCTTGACCCGGCGATTGCGCCTCATTGACTCTTCGCTTCGCCTTCGGGATCGGTGAGGCGCACGGTCCAGTCACGCTCCTCGCCGGTGTCGACCTCGAAAAAGCCAGTCCGCTTATAACCGCGCTTCACGCATTCCTTGGCATCGCGGATGGTGAAGGCCTTGTCGTCGGTGCACATATACAAACTGCCGCCCCATTCCCCGCCGCGGTCGTAATCGATGGCATGAATATAGTAGAAGCGCGCGATGAGCACGCCTTTGAGCAGGGTCTCGCAGGTATGGGAGGCCACGTTCCACCAGCCTTCGGTGGCCCAGCCCTCGACGTCCTTATAGCCGATGGCGACCCCCACTCGGCTCGCCGTGGTGTTGCAGAGCTTGAGGTCGGCGCGCGCAGGCGAGGCGCCGAGGCCGAGGAAGACTACGATCCCGAGCAGGGCAGCTGCTAGCGATTTGGACGCCGCAAGGGGCAAAGCCGCAAGCGGTTTGGGCGTCCCAGACCGGGCCTTGTGCGGAGGAAGCATCAGGAATCACAGCCTGCAATAGGGTTAAGAATTTCGAAAGATAACACTGAATTAGTTGCCATTGTCTGACCAGCGGCGCCGATTATAGGGGCATTCTCCGGCCTCCAAAACCCGCGCCAAGATCGTAAGTAAATTCGTCGCAACCTTGGCCGTAGCTCCGCTTTTTTGTTGCGGCCGGCCCGTGGTGCGGGCAAGCCAGAAGAGAGCGCTTTGGACGCTCCAAGGGGAGATGAATAGGTAGTCCGTGGAGCACCGGCTCGATACTCTGCGAGGGGAAGCCTCCGAAGCCCAGTCCTATCGCCGCATCGAGGGAGATCCGCAGACAGGTCTCCTCATCCTTTGCGACCACGCCGAGAACACCGTGCCCCCGGCTTATGGCACGCTCGGGCTCGACGCGGAAGCGCTTGGGCGTCACATCGCCTACGATATCGGCGTGGCGGGGGTGGCGGAGCGTCTTGCGCGCGCGCTCGGCGCTCCGGCGCTGCTCACCCGCTTCTCGCGGCTCCTGATTGACCCCAACCGGGGCATCGACGACCCCACCTTGATCATGCAGCTGTCCGACGGCATCGTCGTGCCCGGCAATGCCGCGCTCGATGCAACCGAGAGAGAGGTACGCATCGCGCGTTACCATGCGCCTTACCACCGCGCCATCGAGCGCACGATTGACGCCGGCATTGCGGCGGGCAAGCCGCCGATCCTGCTCTCGCTACACAGTTTCACCCAAGCCTGGAAGAGCGTGCGCCGGCCCTGGGAGGTCGCGGTGCTCTGGGACAAGGACGATCGCCTCCCTCGGGTACTGCTCGAAGGCTTGCGGGCGCTGCCCAACATTGCCGTGGGCGATAACGTGCCCTATTCGGGCAAGCTGCGAGGCGACACACTCTATGTTCACGGAACCGCACGTGGGCTTGCCCATGCGCTCGTCGAGCTGCGTCAGGACCTGATCCTCGATGCCAAGGGACAGGCCAATTGGGCCGACTGGCTCGCAGGCGTATTGCGCGGCGTGCTTGCTTCACCAACCCATGCGCGCCGGCTCCATTTGATTGAGCATTATGGCTCGCACACGGATCCCGCGCCGGAGGCATCCGGGGTGTCAGCGGCAAAGGACAAAGGGGAGACAGCCATGGACGAGCAGACCCGGACCGAGCTCGAGGCCGCCGCCTTCAGGCGGCTCGTCGCGCATCTGCGCGCGCGTACCGACGTGCAGAACATCGAGCTCATGGAGCTGGCGGGTTTCTGCCGCAACTGCCTCGCCAATTGGTATCACGAGGAGGCGGCCGCACGTGGGCTCACCCTTAGTAAGGACGCGGCGCGGGAGATCATCTACGGTATGGCCTACGAGGCATGGAAGGCGCAGTTCCAGACGGAACCGGCGCGGCCTGAGCCGAAGCGCGCCAGAAAAAAGTGAAGGCGTCGGGCTTCCCAGCGCCTTCGGCCCTCGATAGCCCTCTGTATAAGCTGCATAAACTCGCACAGCCCCTTGCCGTGGCCAAGGCAGCGCACCTAAGCTCGGCCCCTATTCATCACAATCGATTCGAGGTCGCCCGTGCTCCAGACATCAGCCAAAGACCAGCTCCGCACCATCGTCGCCCGCATCGAGCGGCTGGAGGAGGAGAAGACGGCGCTCGCAACCGATCTGCGCGAGGTCTATGCCGAGGCGAAGGCCAATGGCTTCGATACCAAGGCGCTGAAAGCCGTGATTCGCATCCGCAAGCAGGACGAGAACAAGCGGAAGGAGGAGGAGGCGGTGCTCGTCACCTATCTCCACGCGCTCGGCATGGCGGCTGAGGCCGAGGCGGCCTAGCGCAAGCGATCATACTGGCCGCTTAGCGCGTGCTCTGTGCCAGCCGCGTGGGTGCGGGCGCGTCATCCTCGGCATAAACGCTCCTCACGGCGTGACCGGAGAAGTGCTGGGCTGCCGCCAAGCCCGCATAGCCTGAGGTCGCGCGGAAGTTGAGCGCGAGCGGGTGGGACATATCGTCGAACAGATAGCCCGTGCTGGTCTGCTCAGGATGGGTGAGGGGAGCAAGGCTCTTGCTGTAGGCGACCGAGCTATCGGTCATCAGGTTCGCGATCTCGAAGGGAACATAGCTCAGCTCCTCGGGGTGGTCTTCATCCACCTCCGGCGCGCCCACGACCTCGGCGCTCTCATAAAGTGGGAAAGCTGCCCCCTTGGAGTGTAGGCTGCGCCGGTTCCGGCGTAGATTCGCCACCGGCACTGGCAAATACAAAGCGCTTCTTGGTCGGGAGCGAGCGGCCGCGCGGGCTCGGCGCTGGCGATCACCGACGGAGCTGCCACCGGCGCCTCGGGCTTATAGGAAGCGAGGACCGGCTGAGGCGGCAGGGTCTCGGCTGCCGAAGGTTCCGGCGTAGGCTTCGCCATGGGGACGACGGCAGCGATCATATTATTGCGTTGGACCAGGCCTTGCGCGAGTGCGAGCTGATAATCGTGGGGCGTGATGGGTCTGCCGTCCTGCGGCAGATATTGGGTATGACCCTTGGGAAAGAGCGAGGCGAGCTCAAGCCGCGGGATGCGCGGCCACATGCGCACGCGACCGGTGTCCACATGGACGAAGGGGACCCCGGAGGTCGGGTAGTAGCCGACGCCGCCCCATTCCTGCACCAGCGCGGAGTTGCGTAGGGTCTTCACGGCCACGTCGGGGAAGACGAGATCCGCGGCCTTGCCAAGGATGTGCTGGCTTTTCTTGGCCTGGCCACCCCCGTGCCGGCGCAGGGACTCATTGGTGGTGGCTGAGCGATAACCGCAAATGAGATGCACGGGCTCTTTGGAGCCGAGCTGCTGATGCAAGGTCCAGATAAGGTCGATCAGCTCGGGATCCATGACGCGGCTCTCGTCGCGGCGCCAGTCGCGCATGAAATGATTGAGCTGGTTGAGCGCATCCTGGTCGTAGCGCCCGTCCTTTTTGAAGGTGACGGTCAGCGACTCTTGGGTGTGGATATTGAACATGGAGAGGGTGCGGGTCTCGCCCAGCGCACTCGCCCGCTGCGCGGAGGCCGACCAAGCCCCGGCTGCGGCGATCGTGAGCGCAAGGCCAGCGCCTAGCACCGCGCGGCGCACGAAAGTCCCCCGTAGCTGCATGCCGCGCTGTCCGAGCCTTTCCCTCAACGCCGGCGTGCCCCGCCGGCCATCGGTTCTCGGCCCCCATCAGGCCAAGTACCATTACCGGGCAGTTAGCCTTACCCCCGGTTAAGGAACAGTATTCGGGAAAATGCGGGTGAAAAAAGGCGAAGACGTTAACGCTAATCGGGATTTAGCCCGAGCGCCTCTCGTCTGCGCCCGCCCTGCACGGGATCCGGTGCCGCTGCTGGTCCGCCGAGCCGGAGCGCGGCCGCCATGCGCGCATCGTGGCCGTAGAGGTCGCTATAGGTCGACAGCGACCCGTCATCGTTCACCCGCGCGGTAAAATAGGTGACGTAGACGGGAATCCTCTCCTCGAGCTTCACGTGCTGGTCATAGCCATTGGCGATGGCCGCGGCGACGCGGCCTTGCGTCCAGCCTTGATCCTTCTTGAGCAGCACCGCCGCCAGCTGATCGGGGTTCTGCACGCGCATGCAGCCATGGCTTTCGGCGCGCACGTCCTTGGCGAAGAGGAACCGCTGCGGAGTGTCGTGCATGTAGACATCGTGCTTGTTCGGAAACACGAACTTGACATTGCCGAGCACGTTGTCGGGTCCCGGCGGCTGATAGATGTTCAGGGTACGGATGTCGACGTGCCCCCAATCGATGGTCGCGGGATCGACCTCCCGGCCGCCGATATTGACGCGAAGATTGTGGCGCTCGAGGATGGACGTGTTCCACCCGCCGCCGCCAAACAACCAGGCTCCTTCATCTCGCAGATAGGGCCTGATCTCCTCGGTCTTGATGGAGTTCGGCACGTTCCAGAAGGGATTGAATACGACCTCCTGCATGTCCTGGCTGAAGATCGGCGTCTGCTTCTCGGGCTTGCCCACCACGACGCGCGCGGTGTGGCTGATCTTGCCGTCGTCGACGACCCTCAGCATGAACTCGGGCACGTTGACGTTCACGTAGAACGGCCCAAGATCGTGCGGCAGCCAGCGCCAGCGCTCCATGTTGAGCAGGATGAGCCGGACCTTGCTGGGGCTTGCCGCTTCGCGGTGCGACTGCGGCTGGTTCAGCATCCGCCTGGTCCCGGCGCCGATCAGACCATCGGGCGCCACGCCATGGGCCTTCTGGAAATCCTTGACCGCCGTATCGACGGAGTTGTCGAACAGGTTCTCGTTTACCGGCGTGCCGTCGTCGGAGGCCGACGCAACCTCAAGCCGCTTTCTGAGTAGCGCGACCTGCTCAGTCTCGACGCCCTTCTTGAGCACAGGGCCATCAGGAATCTGCACGATGTCCTTCTTGGTGTCGCTGCCGCCTCTGAGCTCGATCAGCATGCGGCGCAACGCCTCGAACTGCGGCTGATCCGGCTGGAAGCTACGCAGATAGGCGGCCGGGTCGGAACGGATGGCGATCGAGTTCGAGCACCTCCAGCGGGTCGGGGAGGGCAAGCGTGGGATCGAGATTCTCGGTCAGCCGTGAGGGGTCGATCCTTCCGCCGCGCGCGTCGTGCGCATAGCCGAGCACGGCGAAGCTGATCTTGACCTCGGCGTCGGCGAGCCACTTGGTGGCCGAGCCGTCATGGGCGTTGAAGCCCTCGGAGTTCGGAAGCTCGTAGTCGGCGGCGCGGAGGCCGTATTCGTCGGCCCTGCCGATCTCCTCCATGACCGCCTTGGCCCGCTGTTTCAGGCCGTTTTCGTCGACCCAGAGCAAGTGCTGGTCCGGCACGGAGTAGTATTCGATCAGCCCCCCTTGCTCGGTCTTCCGCGCCTCGGTCGCCTTGGTGAATTTAGCTAACAAGCGCTCCTGCACGGCGACGCGGATGGCCTCGGACGGGGTGATGAGCGCGGCAGGCGCATCAGGTTCGGCCGCCACCGCCGGCAGGCTGGCCACGGCGAAAAACAAGGTTAACGCAATACGATAGACTGGCCCCATTCGTCTGCTCCTCTGGCCGAAGGCAGCACTGATTCGGCGGGGCCTGGAACCTAACGTGGCGCCCCGACCTTTACCATACAAGCTGGCGGCCTAAGGCTCCAAGGTCTTCCATTTTGCCGCCGGTGTGGCTTTCCTGCCAAAGTCTTGTGGATTGGTCAGTTGACTCGAGCTTCCAATCCTATCTCACGCATCTTGCGGTAGAGCGTGGAGCGACCGATGCCGAGCCGTTTGGCGATTTCCGTCATCCGGCCCCGATAGCGTCCGAAGGCGAGCCTGATCATGTCGGCCTCGACGGCTTCCAGCGAACGGATATCGCCCGTCTCGCTCAAAGCGGCGATGCCGACGGCGTCGCGGCCGTTGGCCGAGGGAACGTGAATGGTGGCCGGGTCGCGTTGTGACTGACCGAGCATCACAGGCCCCTCGATGCGGGGCGCCTTCTCCTTGGGCGCGGGTGCCGGCGGGACCGTGACCGCATAGCCCTCCACATGGGCCGCGATCTGCGGGAACTCGTTCACGCCGAGCCGTGGGGCGTCGGCAAGCACCACCGCGCGGAAGACTGCATTCTCAAGCTGGCGAATGTTGCCGGGCCACGTATAGCGCTGAAGCATGGAGAGCGCATCCGCCTCGATGCCGTCGATGCGCTTGCCCTCCTCGGCGGCGAAGCGGGCAATGAAGTGGCGGACAAGCTCGGGCACGTCCTCGAGCCGCTCGCGCAAGGGAGGTACCCAGATGGGGAAGACGTTCAGTCGGTAATAAAGATCCTCGCGGAAGCGGCCATCGCGGACGAGGTTGATCAGGTTCTGATTGGTGGCCGAGATGAGCCTGATGTCGACCTTGACCGGGCGCTTGGCGCCCACGGGATCGATCTCGCCATCTTGCAGGGCGCGAAGGAGCTTCACCTGAGCGTCGAGCGGCAGCTCGCCGATCTCGTCGAGGAAGAGGGTGCCTCCGTCGGCCTCGGCAAACCGACCGGTGCGCTTCTCGGAGGCTCCGGTGAACGAGCCTTTCTCGTGGCCGAACAGGATGCTTTCGACGAGGTTCTCGGGGAGGGCACCGCAATTGACCGTGACGAAGGGCTTGGTCTTCCGGTCGCTCTCGCCCTGTATAGCGCGGGCGACCAGCTCCTTGCCGACGCCGCTCTCACCCTCGATCAGGACGGGGATGGTCGAGCTCGCGGCGCGTTTGCCCAGCGCGATGACGCGTGTCATGGCCTCGCTACCGACGATAAGGTCGCGGAAGCCCAGCTCGCCCTTGGCGGCGGCCTTCATGCGGGTGAGCTCACCTTCAAGCGCCTCGATCTTGAGAGCGTTCTTGATGGAGACTTCGAGGCGCTCGGGGCTCACTGGCTTGACCACGAAATCGACGGCGCCGGCCCGCATGGCGGCGATGGCCGCGTCAATGCTGCCATGGGCTGTCTGCACGATGGCCGGGGGCCTCTTCGGCAGGGAGCGCATGGCGGTAAGCACGGCCATGCCATCAGTTCCGGGCATGACGAGATCGAGCAAAGTGAGGCAGATATCGCCGGCTCCGTCGGCCTTCAGCGTGGCAAGCGCCTGCTCGCCGCTGTCGGCCGTGACGACGGCATAGCCGAACCGTTTGATGGTCGCTTCGAGGATACGACGCTGAGTGGGGTCGTCATCGACGACCAGGACCCGTTTAGTCATGACACAGGACTCGCTACGGTTACTTGCACGCAAGAGCGGGCTGTCATTCGGCCTGGACTAGGTCGGAAGTGCCCCTCTTGTGCCAAAACTGTGCAGTGGAACGGTAAATATCCCCTTTATCTCGGTTCGATTTTGGTGAAGTCGCCATTGTGGGTTGTGCGAAATCCCACTATGAGCGGCCTGTTTGGCCCTTGCAGGGCCTTGGCGGTCTTCCCACACTAGGAAAGCAAGGCGGACCCTGGATGCCACAGAGATTGACCCACTGGCCGGAGCACTCGGCGTTCGCCGCCCTCGCTCCGCCAAAGGCAAAGCCAAACGAGCGACCACCAAGGCAAATGTCAAGCGCAAGCTCGGCCCGTTGCCCGAATGGAATCTGGCCGATCTCTATGGGGGCCCGGAAGCGCCGGAGCTGAAGGCCGATCTGGCGACCTCGGAGCGGGCGGCCGAGGCCATGCATGAGCGCTATTGCGGCAAGCTCGCCGAGCTCGTGCGAGGCGGCAGGGGTGGCGCTCAGCTCGCCGAAGCCGTGCGTGAGTTCGAGGCTCTGCACGATATTCTCGGCCGCATCATCTCCTATGCGAGCCTGCTCTATGCGGCGAACACCTCGGACCCCGCGCGGCAGAAATTCTTCGGCGACATGCAGGAGCGCATCACCACCATCAGCTCCAAGCTGCTGTTCTTCCCGCTCGAGCTCAATCGCATCGACGACGACGTGCTCGACACGGCCATGGCCAATTCCGAGCTTGGCCATTACCGTCCATGGCTCGAGGATTTGCGCATCGAGAAGCCTTATCAGCTCGACGACAAGCTCGAGCAGCTGTTCCACGAGAAGGCTGTCACGGGGCGGGGCGCCTGGCACCGGCTCTTCACCGAGACCATGACGGCACTCAGATTCGATGTAGGCGGCGAGAAGCTTAGCCTCGAGCCCACCCTCAATCGCTTGCTCGATCCGAAGGGGAAAGAGCGCCGTCAGGCTGCCGAGGCGTTGAGCAAGGTGTTCAAGGATAATGCCCGCCTGTTCACGCTGATCACCAACACGCTCGCCAAGGACAAGGAAATCTCCGACCGCTGGCGCGGTTTCATCGACGTCGCGGATTCCCGCCATCTCTCCAACCGGGTCGAGAAGGAGGTGGTGGACGCGCTGGTCGCCGCCGTGCGGGAAGCATACCCACGCATTTCGCACCGTTACTATGCGTTAAAAGCCAAGTGGCTCGGAATGAAGCGGCTTGCCCATTGGGATCGTAATGCACCGTTGCCCGAGGAGCCGAGCCAAGTCATTGCCTGGAATGAGGCGCAAGCGACGGTGCTCAAGGCCTATGCTGATTTCTCGCCGCGCATGGCGGGCATTGCAGGTGAGTTCTTCGCCAAGCGCTGGATCGACGCGCCGGTGCGCGAGGGCAAGTCGCCTGGCGCCTTCTCCCATCCCACAGTGCCGAGCGCGCATCCTTACATTCTGTTGAACTTTCAGGGGAAGCCGCGCGACGTGATGACGCTCGCGCATGAGCTCGGCCACGGTGTGCATCAGGTGCTCGCCAATTGCCAAGGCCCGCTGATGGCGCCGACGCCGCTTACCCTCGCCGAGACGGCGAGCGTGTTCGGCGAAATGCTGACCTTCCGCGAGTTGCTGCGCCGGGCGCCGAGCCAACGCGAGCGAAGGGCGCTGCTGGCGGCCAAGACCGAGGACATGATCAACACGGTCGTGCGCCAGATCGCCTTTTACAGCTTCGAGCGCAAGGTGCATACCGAGCGGCGTGCGGGGGAGCTCACCGCGGAGCGCTTGGGCGAGATCTGGCTCGAGGTCCAGCGCGAGGCGCTTGGGCCCGCCATCGAGCTCAAGTCAGGCTACGAGACCTACTGGTCCTATATCCCCCACTTCGTGCATTCGCCCTTCTACGTCTATGCTTATGCCTTCGGCGACTGTTTGGTGAACTCGCTCTACGCGGTCTATGAAAAGGCCGAGCCCGGCTTTGCCGATCGCTATCTCAACATGCTCGCGGCGGGCGGTACCAAGCACCACAAGGAGCTGCTGAAGCCATTCGGCCTCGACGCCTCGGAGCCCCATTTCTGGTCCATGGGGCTTGGGGTCATTGAAGGCCTTATCGACGAGCTGGAGGCGATGGATGCCGGACGCTGAGGGTTGGACCCCCGCGCCTGGAGAGGCGGCTGCCAATATCGTCTGGTACGTGCCGATCCTGGTCTGGGGCGCGGCACTGCTCTTTACGATCATCGCGATCTGGTGGGCGCCTCGGCCCATCACCCGCGCCGTCGTGATCGACAAGCTCCTGCGCTATCTGTTCTTCTTTCCGCTTGGTGTGCAGGGGCTTTGGGCGTTTTTCTGCCACGTTTACCTGCCGGAAGAGTCCGCAGCGGCGATCGGCTGGGCGCCAAGCCCATTTCAATATGAAGTGGGCGTCGCCAATCTCGGGCTGGCACTGGCGTCGTTCTATGCGGCCTTCAGCGGTTTTCAGGCGCGGGCGGCGACGGCCGTTGCCGCCGCGTGCTTTTTGGTGGGCGCGGGCCTCGGCCACATCCAGGACATCGTGGAGGAGGGCAATTTTGCCCCCGGCAATGCCGGGCCGATTATGATCACCGACTTTCTCACGCCCATCGTCATTCTCGTGCTATTGCTCGCGACGCCGCGCCACCGACCTCAGCCGCCTTCAACTCTGCGACTGGAAGCAGGAGCTGGAGAGCGTGCGGAAGAAAATGCGC
Organism: uncultured Alphaproteobacteria bacterium; assembly: GCA_963846875.1. GTDB lineage: Bacteria > Pseudomonadota > Alphaproteobacteria > Rhizobiales > Methyloligellaceae > Methyloceanibacter. The sequence goes on along the minus strand of CAWJXT010000018.1, from coordinate 168,749 downwards.
ACCGACCGCGCAAGCCTCGGCAAATAAGCCACGTTCTCGGGCCAAAGTTTAGCGGCTTGGCGGACTTTCGCCGTGACATCCTTCTGAGCCGCAGGGCCCCTGACAACTTCGCATGCGCGCCCGACGTTCCTGAGACGCGCGCCCAAGGACAAGTGCATGAGCTCCGACAAAGAACGCAACCGCCTCAGTGCCCGCATGCAGCGCTATGGGCGCGTGGGCGCCAATGTGGGCGGCGTGGCCGCACGGATCGCGGGGCGCCGGTTTCTCGGGCTCGATCCTGAGCGCAACAAGGACGCGGCTTCGCTCGCGACGGCGCTCGGGGGCCTGAAGGGGCCGATCATGAAAGTGGCGCAGCTGCTCGCCACGATCCCTGAGGCACTGCCTGCCGAATATGCCGCCGAGCTCGGCCAGTTGCAGAGCCAGGCGCCGCCAATGGGCTGGCCCTTCGTGCGCCGACGCATGGCGGCGGAGCTCGGCGGCGATTGGGAGGATAAGTTCGCAACCTTTGAGCATGCGGCGGCGGCCTCCGCCTCCCTTGGGCAGGTGCATAGAGCCCGCAGTCATGACGGGCGACTGCTTGCCGCCAAGCTGCAGTATCCGGACATGCAGTCCGCCGTGGAAGCGGACCTCATTCAGCTCGGCATGCTGTTTTCCATCCACGCCCGCATGCGGCCGGCGATCGAGACCTCGGAGATGAAGCAGGAGATTGGCGCAAGCGCTGCGCGAGGAGCTCGATTATGGGCTCGAGGCCCGGCACATGCGGCTCTACGCGGCGATCTTCCAAGATGATCCGCTGATCCGTGTACCGGAAGTTCTGCCGGAGCTCTCAACCAATCGTCTGCTCACCATGACCTGGCTCGAGGGGCGCCGCCTGCTCGACTACACGGGGCGCCCGCTCGAGGAGCGCAACCAGATTGCGCGCGCCATGTTCCGGGCCTGGTGGTATCCGTTCAGCCATTACGGCGTGATCCACGGCGACCCGCATCTTGGCAATTACACGGTGTTCGAGGATGGGGAGGGAAGCGCCGCCGGCATCAACCTGCTCGACTACGGCTGCATGCGCACCTTCGCGCCGAAGTTCGTGCAAGGGGTGGTCGACCTCTATCGCGGACTGCTTACCGGCGATTGCGCGCTTGTGGTGCACGCCTATGAGACCTGGGGCTTTGGCGGGCTTTCCAACGAGCTGATCGATATCCTGAACATCTGGGCGAGATTTATCTACGGCCCGATGCTCGAGGATCGCGTCCGCACCATCGCCGATGAGGTCAGCCCCGGCATGTATGGCAGGTGGGAGGCCTTTCGCGTGCATCAGGGCCTGCGCGAAAAAGGGCCGGTCAGGGTGCCGCGGGAATTCGTGTTCATGGACCGGGCGGCGATCGGGCTTGGGGGCGTATTCCTGCACCTCGGCGCCGAGCTCAACTTCCACCACCTGTTCGAGGAAACAATTGGGGGCGCGGACATTGCCGACGTCGCCGGGCGCCAGCAGGAAGCCTTCGCCACCGCCCAAGTGCCGCTACCCTGACGGGTTGGGCTGAGGCGCCGCAGTCCGAATATTGCCGCCGCGCTGCGGTTTGTGCTATTTCGCCCAGGAACACAGTGAAAGACCAAAGGGGAGTGGGGAATGCACATCAACCCGTCCGAGTGCCATCCGGCGATGGACTACGCTGAGCATCAGCGGACCTACAGGCTGTTCCTCAAGGGAGCGGTCTGTTTGATCGTGGGAGTCGTAGCCATCATGGCGTTTTTGGCCATATTCGTGGTTTGAACAGCTTACCCCTCCCCTGACGGCGGCATTCAGGGCGCCGGCTTCTCATTTTTTGACTTTTAAGACCCGCGCGGGCGCTTGGAATGCGTCTTGCGCTCAGCGCGTGACGGAGCCTCGATGATCGCGATTGGCGTGCCGGCCGAGGAAGCGGACGAGCCCCGCATTGGGCTCAGTCCCGAGACCGTGAAGAAGTTCGTCAAGCTTGGCGCCAAGGTCAAGGTGCGCGCGGGCGCGGGGCTTCGCTCGCGTTTCTCGGACGCCGATTACAGCGCCGCCGGCGCGAGCCTGGCCCGCTCCGATGCCGACGCGGTCGGCGATGCCGATGTAGTGCTCACGGTGCGGCGGCCATCGCCGGCGCTGGTCAAATCCATGCAGAAGGGCGCCGTGCTCATCGGCATGTTCGACCCGTTCTCCGACGCATCCGGCCTCGCCGGGCTCGCCAAGACTGGCGTGTCCTTGTTCGCCATGGAACTCATGCCGCGCATCAGCCGCGCCCAGAGCATGGACGTGCTTTCGAGCCAGGCGAACCTCGCGGGCTACAAGGCCGTGGTCGATGCGGCCGCTGCGTTCGAACGCGCACTGCCGATGATGATGACGGCGGCGGGTACCGTTCCCGCCGCGCGGGTGTTCGTCATGGGCGTGGGCGTGGCAGGTCTTCAGGCCATCGCCACGGCGCGGCGGCTGGGCGCCGTCGTCACCGCGACCGACGTGCGCCCGGCGGTCAAGGAGCAGGTGGCGTCGCTCGGCGCCAAGTTCATTGCCGTGGAGGATGAGGAGTTCAAGCAGGCCGAGACGGCGGCGGGCTACGCAAAGGAGATGTCCGACGCCTATAAGCAGAAGCAGGCCGCGCTCGTGGCCGAGCACGTGAAAAATCAGGACATCGTCATCACAACGGCGCTGATCCCCGGCCGCCCGGCGCCTAGGCTGATTTCCAAGGCCATGATCGAGAGTATGCGGCCGGGCTCGATCATCGTCGATCTCGCGGTGGAGCGCGGCGGCAATGCCGAGCTTGCCAAGCCTGGCGAGATCGTCGAGCACAAGGGCGTGCGCATCATGGGCAAGCTCAATCTCCCGGGCGCTGTGCCGGTGAATGCCTCGAGCCTCTACGCGCGCAACCTGTTCGCCTTCGTCGAGCTCATGATCGACAAGGAGAAGCAGGGGCTCGCCATCAATTGGGACGACGACATCATCAAGGGCACCTTGGTCGCCCGCGACGGGGCGATCGCGAACAAGGCGATTGCCGAGCGGCTGGGCTCCCCGGCAAAGTCGGAGACAAAGCCCGCCAAGGCCAAGGTCGGTCCCGCGACCAAGAACAATGCCACGAAGATCGGCAACGGTGCGCGCACCAAGCGAGGCAAGGAATGAGACACGCAACTCTTTGGCTTGGGCTCGCCGTTGCGATACTGGCCGAGTTTATACTGATCGGCAGCGCCGCTGCGCAAGACGTCGCCGCGGGCGCCGGGGGCGGACATGATCTCGTCTCGCGCTTCTCGATCTTCGTGCTTGCGATCTTCGTCGGCTATTACGTGGTGTGGAGCGTGACGCCCGCTCTGCACACGCCGCTGATGTCGGTGACCAACGCGATCTCCTCGGTGATCGTGGTGGGCGCGTTGCTTGCCGTATCGGTGGAGGCGGCAGATGCTCTGGGCTCGTCCGGCCATTGGACGGCAAAGGCACTGGGCTTTGTCGCGCTCACCATGGCCTGCGTCAACATTTTCGGCGGCTTCCTCGTTACCCAGCGCATGCTCGCCATGTATCAGAAGAAAAAGAAGTGACGGCGGGATAGACCATGGACTCCGATCTTGTTGCGCTGCTCTATCTTATCGCCGGCGTTCTTTTCATCCTCGCGCTGCGCGGTCTGTCGTCGCCCGAGAGTTCCCGCCGGGGCAACTATCTGGGCATGATCGGCATGGCCGTTGCCGTGCTTACTACGCTGGCGGTGGCGAGGCCCGCCGCACCCCTCACCTGGGCCATGATCGCTGGTGGCGTAGCGGTTGGCGGCGGCATCGGCGCCGTCACCGCGCGCCGCATCCCCATGACGGCGATGCCCGAGCTCGTTGCCGCCTTTCACTCGCTGGTCGGTCTGGCCGCGGTGCTGGTCGCCGCAGCCGCCTTCTACGCGCCCCAGGCCTTCGGCATCGGCGTGCCCGGCGCCATCCACACTGCAAGCCTGATCGAGATGTCGCTTGGGGTCGCGATCGGCGCCATCACCTTTACTGGCTCCATCATTGCCTTCTTGAAGCTGTCCGGGCGCATGTCGGGCAAGCCCATCCTCATGCCCGGGCGCCATATCCTCAATATCGGGCTTGCGCTCGCGCTCGTCGCTTGCGTGGTGATGTTCTGCCGCGAGCAGATGGAAGTCTATTTCTGGGCGATCGCCGGGCTCTCGTTTCTTCTCGGCGTGCTCATCATTGTCCCCATCGGCGGCGCCGACATGCCGGTCGTCATCTCGATGCTCAACTCCTATTCCGGATGGGCCGCGGCCGGCATTGGCTTCACCCTCGGCAATACGGCGCTGATCATCACCGGCGCGCTGGTCGGCTCGTCGGGTGCCATCCTCTCCTACATCATGTGCAAGGGCATGAACCGCTCCTTCATCAGTGTGATCCTGGGCGGCTTTGGCGGCGAGGTCGCGGGGCCGGCCGCGGGCGCCGAGCAGAGGCCAGTGAGGCTCGGCTCGGCCGAGGATGCGGCCTTCCTGATGAAGAATGCGAGCAAGGTGATCATCGTGCCAGGCTACGGCATGGCGGTGGCGCAGGCGCAGCATGCGCTGCGCGAGATGGCCGACGGGCTGAAGAAGGCGGGTGTCGAGGTCAAATACGCCATCCACCCGGTCGCGGGACGCATGCCCGGCCATATGAACGTGCTGCTGGCCGAGGCCAACGTCCCGTATGACGAGGTGTTCGAGCTCGAGGACATCAACAGCGAATTCGCGCAAGCCGACGTGGTCTATGTGATCGGCGCCAATGACGTGACCAATCCGGCTGCCGAGGACGATCCCTCCTCGCCGATCTACGGCATGCCGGTATTGCAGGTGTGGAAGGCGGGCACCGTGCTCTTCAACAAGCGCTCGCTGGCGAGCGGCTACGCCGGCATCGACAATCCGCTCTTCTATCGCGATAACACCATGATGGTGCTGGGCGACGCCAAGAAGATGACGGAGGGTATCGGCAAGGCGCTGTGAGGCTGGACGCAGCATTCGGCTCGCTGGCGGTCATCATCCGGCCTGCTTGCGTCTCTTTCTGACCGTATCGCCGCCATTTAATCGCCTTGGGGATAGGCGAAGCCCCATTGCGGCTAGCCCCACGATCAGGCCACGTGCGATGGCACGGGCCATGCCAGCCCATACTCCCAACACATGCCCTTGAGGGAAAATGATTCTCCGTCGCGGCTGATTGATGATGCGAGTTTTAAAAGGCCTGTTCTGCAGCCCATGAACGCGTCATTCACGCGCGGTTCAACCTTGATGGGTTAGATACGTTTCGACTTTCGTTCGCTGGTTCTGGAAAGGTATTGGTAACCACATGGTCGATCTTCTGCTTTCGCTCGTTGGCGCCTACGCCTTCATTTGTTTCTGCGGGTTCCTGCTGCACCGATACTTTGTCTATATGCCGGACCGCAGGCGCTTCACACCGGCGGAAGCAGGGTTGTCCGGCGTCCAAGAGATCACGATCAGGACCCGCGACGGCGTCAACTTGATTGCCTGGTACGCGCAGGCGAAGAGGAACAAGCCGACGCTTCTCTATTTCACCGGCAATGGTGGTTGCGCGGCGACGCGCGCGCAGAAGATCGCGCGCATCCAGGGCATGCGGCTATGGGCTATTCATTTTGAACTATCGCCGCTATGGCGGCTCGGGCGGCTGGCCGACCGAGAGAAACAACATTGCCGACGCGGTGGCCGCTTATGACCGGCTGCTCAGCCTAGGCGTGGCGTGCGAGTATATCGTGGCCTATGGCGAGTCGCTCGGCACCTCCGTCGCGACGCGGCTTTCGCTGCAACGGCCGGTACGGGCGCTCGTGCTCGAGGCGCCCTTCACCTCGGTGGTCGATGTGGGCATGCTCTCCTGGGGCTTCCTGCCGCTGCGCTACATCATGGTCGACCAGTATCGCACCATCGATCATATCGCTGAGGTGCGAGTGCCGCTCCTCGTCGTGCATGGCGCGCGCGATCGGGTTATCCCCGTGGGGCAAGCCCGTCACCTCTACACCAAGGCGCGCAACCCGAAACGGCTCGTCATCCTGCCGCGGGGCGACCACAACGACCTGTATGATCGTGGAGCTTGGGAAAAGATCGACGCCTATCTTGCGGAACTCGGCAAGACGCGCGTTCCGGCGTTCGAGGAGGTTCCCGTTCCTGCCAAGCCGCACCACCGCCACCCGCAGCATTATGACGTGTCGGTGCAGGCGGCGCTCGAAGGCTAATCGTCCAGCGCGCGAGGCGAGCCGGCTTAAAACGGAAAGTTCAGGAAAGTTGGCGCGCGGCTACGCGGCCCCGGGGAGTGCGGGGCTTGGGCGCGGCAATGAGGCCTTCGCGCTGCGCCTTCTTGCGCGCGAGCTTGCGGGCGCGGCGGATGGCCTCGGCCTTCTCGCGTGCGCGCTTCTCCGACGGCTTTTCGTAATAGTTGCGGAGCTTCATCTCGCGGAAGATACCTTCGCGCTGCATCTTCTTCTTCAGTGCCCGAAGGGCCTGATCCACATTGTTATCGCGAACGACGACTTGCACCCGCATCAGCTCCAATTGGCCGTTGAATGATTAAGAGGATCGGGAGGGGCTGATCTTAGCCCTGACTGGAACTAGCCGGTCCCGCATTCGAAGTTGCTCTAACAGAAGGGCGGTTGGTTGTCCAGAGTGGGTAAGCCGCATGGTTCGAGACGTAGGCTTATGCCTGCTCCTCGCCATGAGGCCCGACAATCGCCGTCAGCTTTTCGGATAGAGGCGGGTCGCTGTGGCCCATCTTGCGGCCCGGGCGCGCCTCCGCCTTACCGTAGAGATGCAAGGCTACCCCCTCTTCGGCCGCAAACTCCCGCCAGCGCTCGACGTCGCCGCCGATCAGGTTGGTCATCAGCGCATCGCTGTGGCGCGCCGTTTCTCCAAGCGGCCAGCCGCAAATCGCGCGCACATGGTTCTCGAACTGGCTCGTGAGGCAGGCGTCGATCGTCCAGTGGCCGGAATTGTGCACCCGTGGCGCCATCTCATTGACGAGGAGGGCGGGCGTGACGCCATCGCAGTGGAACATCTCCACAGCGAGCACGCCCACATGCTGAAGCGCATCGGCGACGTTGCCGGCAATGGTCCTCGCCTCGAACGCGACGCCGGCAGAAATGCGGGTCGGCACGCGGCTGGTCGCCAGGATGCCGTGCTCGTGCACATTCTCCACCACGTCGTAGTAATGTTTCTCGCCCTCGAGGCCGCGCACCACCAGCACCGAAAGCTCGCGGGTGAACGCGACCAGGCCCTCCAGCAAAGCGGGCGCGCCTTGGAGCTGTGCGAGCGCATCGCGCGCGTCCGCCTCGCTGCCCACCAGCACCTGCCCCTTCCCGTCATAGCCGAGCCGCCGGGTTTTTAAGATGGCCGGAAGATTCACCTCTCGAACCGCGGCTGTGAGCTCGGAGGGCGTGGCGACGGGTGCGAAGGGGGCTACCGGAATCCGGAGCTCTCGTAAGAAGGTCTTCTCGGTGAGACGGTCCTGCGCCACGGCGAAGGAGTAGGGTGGCGGATAGACGGCTGCGGCGCGCCGGGCGGCCTGCAATGCCTCCGCCGGCACGTTCTCGAATTCGCATGTCACCACGTCGACAGTGCGTGCAAAGGCCTCGACAGCGCCTTCGTCACCGTAGCCGCCCGTGGTGCGCACCGCAGCCACGTCGAAGGCGGGTGGATTGCCTTCGTCCGAATAGATGTGGGTCTTGAGGCCGAGCCGGCTTGCGGCCATGGCAAGCATGCGGCCGAGTTGACCGCCGCCCATGATGCCGATAGTCGACCCAGCGGGCAGCGCGTCAGGCATGATCCTCCGGCGCCTCGGACACGGAAGCGGTCTGGTTCGCGCGCCACGCTGCGACGCGGGCTGCGAGCCGCGCATCACTGAGCGCCAGGATCTGCGCGGCCAGCAGTCCGGCATTGGCGGCGCCAGCCTCGCCGATGGCGAGAGTTCCCACTGCCACGCCCGCCGGCATCTGGACGATGGAGAGCAGGCTGTCGAGGCCTTTGAGCGCAAGGCTCTCGATGGGCACGCCGAGCACCGGTAGCTCGGTCATGGACGCCGTCATGCCGGGCAGGTGGGCCGCGCCGCCCGCGCCAGCGATGATCACCTTCAGCCCGCGTCCTCGCGCGGTGTGTGCGTAGTTGAAAAGCCGATCCGGCGTGCGGTGGGCGGACACGACACGGGTCTCGTAAGCTGACCTTTGAGCGCGTCGAGTACGTGGGCCGCAGCCTTGAGCGTCGGCCAGTCCGAGCGGCTGCCCATGATGATGCCGACGCTGGGCTTAGGCTCGCTCATCTCGTGCTCTTGGAGAGGCCCCAGACTTTGCGGAAGGCGCGGGATTATAGGGTTGCGCCAACCTTGGCAAGGCAAGAAACCGAACGGATAACGAGGCTCTATCTGCTGGTCGTCGGCCTAGAACTGGTGCCGGTCGCTCTGAGCTAGGGCGTTGGACCCGAAGGCGGTTCCCCCAAAATGATGACAATCACCGTAGAGGGAACCGACCGGACGCCGATCTTCCGGGCGCTGATGTGTCTCTATCTCGGCATGACCACGTTCTGCTGTATAGCGGCGTTCAAACCAGCTTGCCAGTGCGTGGTGGTGGCCTGGGCGGTCTTCTTCATGTTTTCGATCGCCCTCGGCCGGATGATTAACCTCCTTGTCGACGGCGCGCCGAGCAGGGTGCTTGACGTCTATCTCGGCGCGGAATTGCTTTTAGGCATTTTAGGCCTTTGTCCTGCCGGCGCGCAGGCGGAGCCTGCCCAAGCTCTAGGCAATGATGTCGGGGAGCAGCCGGTCCTCGATGCGGGCGATCTCGTCTTTGAGGAAAAGCTTCTTCTTCTTCAACCGCTTCAGCTGGAGCGGATCTGCGCGGCCCGAAAGCTCGAGCGCGTTGATGGCGCTGTCGAGATCGCGATGCTCCTGCTTGAGCTTGAGCAGCGTCGTCCGGAGTTCGCGAATGTCCTCGCTCTCCATGGGGCGTCCCTGCTCCTCGCTGCCCTCCCGGGACGGCCGGAGTATTGCGGCGAACATGGGTGCATGCAAGGGCTTGTGGGCGGGCTGGGCCGTAGAGGTGCGCAAAAGGGTTACCAAATGTGAGGCGGTTCCGTGCCCGCAGATTGGACAAGACGTCGCTGATTTGTCACTATGGATGGCCCGAGACCAACTGCTATGGAGGTCCGATATGGCGCTTGACGCACACCTCGTGGAGCTGTCTGAGAGACATCGCGTATTAGATCGTAAGATCGAAGAGGAGCTGGCTCGGCCAACGGCAGACGACCTCAAGATCGCGGAGTTGAAGCGTCAGAAATTACGATTGAAGGATGAGATTGAGCGGCTCAAGCTCGCGCCGAGCCATTAGCGATTCGAGCGCTTAGCGTTGCGAATGGGCTCTTGATCGAGCACTGAATTCGCGGAGAGTTTTGCAAGGCCGTGGGGTGGATGTTGAAGCCGCCTCGCGGCCTTGTCGCGTGTGGCGGTCGGCTTGATCCCAGGGCGCTGTCCTTGACTCAAGTCAACGCGGGCCGGAAGAAGGCGCGCTCAGCTTTAGCCACAGCTTGGAGAATCAGGACGATGCAGGCGCACACAATTTGGAGGAAGGAGTGGCTGCTGGTGGCGGTCGCGGCAGCGCTCCTCGCCGTGCTGGTATTGCTTTTTCTTGCGGTCAGACAGGCGGCTGCGGCGGAGAAAGGCCTCGCCGGCAAAGGCGAAGTGCTGGTGCGCGAGAACTGCTCCCGCTGTCACGCTATCGGCAAGGAGGGCGACAGCCTGCATCCTGAGGCCCCTCCTTTCCGTACGCTGTCGCGCAAATATCCGATCGAGGACCTTGCGGAATCGCTTGCCGAGGGCATCGTCTCCGGCCATCCCGACATGCCCATCTTCGTGTTTGGCCCTGATGACGTCGAGGCCATCATCCAATATCTGCAAAGCGTCCAAGCCCAGTAGCAAAGGCGCGCCCATGGCGCGGCAAGGCGCTGGTACTCCCCGTTGCCGTCAGTAACGGGCATTTGACCACGTTATTCGATTATCATTCCGGCAAAATCCGAAATCTAGTAGAGCGAGTGCGGGAACGAGTTGCTTCGGCGACTGTTCTTCCAACCAGACGGTGGGCACATGCGGAGAAGGCATGAAAAAGGCCCTGCTGTCACTTTGGCTCCTGGGCGCGTCTACCTACACCGCCAACGTCGTTATTTTAAGCGCATCGCCGTCCGGAAGCGGCGGTGCCGTGCCTGAGTGCGTCGAGCCAAAGGAGCCACCCATCAAAGTGGCTGTGCGGCCGACCGAGGATGGGCCGGCCAAAACGGAGCAGAACGGCACCGCGAACCAATCGTCGTCCGCTCCTACGGCCGACAGAATCGCTGCGGCCAACTCGCCGGCGGCGACGCCGCCTAAAGACAGCACCCATTATGATTGGGCCGAGATCCAGCGCTCAGGCGCCTATGTGCATTCGGAGTCCTCCGTGAACGCTGCCGTCATCTCGATCCTTCCGGTCGGAAAGGAGCTCCGCATTCTTGCTTACAGGAATGGTTGGGTTCAGCTGCAAGACACGACCGGACAGGTCGGTTGGGTTTACGAACAATACGTGGCGTCGATTGCTGTGCCCAACGAGCAGAGACACGCGGCCTCTGAGCCGCAACCTCCGCCAGCCGCCGCTCCCGCCGAGGTACAATCTCGCGGTCGGGGTCCGCCGCTGAAGGTTACTGCACCGCCCGGCGCGGCACCGCGTTGGGCCCTCGGCGAGGACCCGAGCTCGCAGTCAAGCTCGGACGCGCGAGACGATCGGCCTGCGGCAGCCCCGCGCGAGCACACTCCGAGCCTTGCGGACACATATCTTCGCCGCTTCTATCGTGGATATTGATGGACGGAACGCTTGACCGCGCGGATTCAGCCTCTCGCGCCCCCACGGTCTTGCCACTTTGACGTGCGAATTAACGCTCTGTTTTCGGGTTTTCTGGTTAATTGGATGGTAAGAGCTCCTTCGCCCGCTCGGTTCGAGCATAGCGGTGGAACTGGAGAATTCCCATGCAAAACAAGATGCTGCTCTCGCTCTGGCTGGTGGGGGGCGTCCTCTATCTGGCTGGCACGATCTTCTTTGCCAATGCCATCTTGGGTGCGGGCAGCCGGTCCACGGACCTTGCGGCGGACAAGGGGCTGACGACGAGGGTGGCTGCGGCGCCGGAGGGGCAGTGCGCACTGGGCAGCACCGTCACTGGGGCAGAAGGCTCTAAGCTCCGGCAGGATCAGGAAAAAATCGCCTCGGCGCAGGCAGACAGCAAGCCGCGGCAGCCGGTGAAGACGGCAGCATTACCCGCTCCGGCTGGGGACGAGGCGGACCAGGCGCCTGATGGTGATTCGGCCCCGCCTCGCCAAGCCGATTCGGGCCCACAGCCATACGATGATGTGGCGCCCCCCGGCAGCGGAGAGCAAGGGCAGGCATCGAAGCCCGACGCCAACCAAGATCAAGGCCAGGCCGAGTGGGCCGAGATCGTGACAGCCGCGGCGGATGTCCATTCCCAACCCTCCGCGCAGGCGCCCTCGATCTATGCCTTGCCCGCAGGGCGCCAAGTCCGCGTGCTGACGCGTGACCATGGCTGGACGCAGGTGCAGGACGCGGCGAGCGGCGGCACGGGCTGGGTGGATGCGCGGGCCCTTGCACCCATCGGCGCGCCGGGCGAGCGGCGCGACTACGGCAACTCAGACGAAGACGCGAATGCCGACGATTGGGACGGCCAGGACGATTGGCGCTGGCAGCAGCGCCACCGTCATGCTGGCGGCTTCGGCGACTTTGTGCGCCGTGCCCTTGGCGGCGGCTGGTAGCTCCCTCAAGGCTCCGAGGGCTGGCCTAGCGAGCTCAGGGCAGCGTCAGAGAGTACGTCGCGCTCGTGGGTGTGGTGATTGCCGGGAGCATGCCCATTGCCCTGGTGTCCGTTGCCGTTGCCGCGGTGGCCGTTGCCGCGATGGCCCGCCACCCGCAACTCTCGTTCCACCGCGACGCGGGCCGCCTCGTTCTGGGTGTAAAGTCCCATATGCTCGGCGTCCTCATCGACCACCGGTGTCATCGCGGCATCCATATAGGTCTTCGCGCTGGGGTCGGCCTCGATCTTGGCGACGATGCGCTTCAAGTGCCGCCATCGCCGCACGAGTTCGAGCGCCTTCCGCGCCGTCTCCCCGGCATAGTTTGCATAGAAAGAGAGCCGCGGCTCCACGCAGAAGCTAGGGCGTCGGTCCTTGCGATATTTGACACGTAAGATACCCCATTGCAGCGGATGCAAATCTTCGATCTTCACCGCACTCGAGAACCACATCAGAACCGGCATCAGGGAGCGGACGTTAATGCCGGTGGCGGCCGCGCGCCGCAAGATCGTCTCCAGGTGGTCGTCGGTGTAGAAAACGTCCCAGGCCGAACGATAGGCGGCTTGCCACTCGTCGCGCGTCATTTTGGCGTGGCCGGTGACGACGTGCTCGAGCTCGTATTTGTTCATATCCGGATCCATCCAGACATTTTTCTCGGACAGGACCTTGTGATCCTCGGAGCCCGGCAGCGGCGTCAGCACGAAGAACTCGAGCGCGTCGAGAGGCAACTCCTCCTTGATGATCTCGAGATCGTGGCGAATTGATTCCGGCGTGTCGTTCTCGAAGCCGAGGATGTAGCCGGCGAAGGTCATGATGCCCACTCGCTTCCATTCGAGCAGCATCTTGCGGTACTCGGTGATCTTGTTCTGGCGCTTCTTGGCCGCGATCAGGTTGGCCGGGTTGATGTTCTCCAGCCCGATGAACACGCGCGTGACGCCGGCGCGGCGCGATTTCTCGATGAAGTTCGGGATCCTGTGGCACAGCGTGTCGACCTGGATCATAAAGCGGACGTCCATGCCGTCCTCTTCGCGGAGCTTGATAATGCGGTCGTAGATCGCTTCCCAATCCTTGTTGCGGGCGAAATTGTCGTCGGTGATGAAGAAGCGCTTCACCCCTTGCGCCCTATTCATGCGCAGGATCTGCTCGACGCTATCGGGGGAGCGATAGCGCGACTTGCGTCCCTGTACGTTGATGATGGTGCAGAAGGAGCATTGGAAGGGGCAGCCGCGACCCGCGTCGAAGCTCGTCACATTGCCAATCGTCCGCTTGATGAAATCGTGCGGTAGGAAAGGCGGAGAGGCGATGTCGCCAATGCTTGGCAGCTCTTTCATGTGGTCATAAAGGGGCTTGAGCGCGCCCTTGGCGGCGTCCTCCAGGACCTCGTCAAGCCCGCCTTCGGCTTCCCCCGCGTAGATGGAAACGCCGAGGTCTTGGGCAACTTTGATGTCGGCCTGGGTCTCGGACAGCATGGCGAAGCAGCCGGACACGTGAAAACCGCCTATCATTACCTGCACGCCCGCCGCGCGCAGCGGCCGGGCGATGTCGAGCGCGCGGGGAAACTCGTTCGATTGCACGCCGACCAGCCCCACGAGCCCCAAGCCGCCATGGCGCGCGATGCGCCGCGCGATCTCTTTCGGCTTCACCCGGGTGTTGGTCTCGTCGATAGCGAGGACGTCGATGGGGAGATCGGGGCCGAGGACTTCGCGCTCGGCGGCGCCGCGGGCGAGACCAAATACGGCGGCGAGCGAGTTCGACGGCATGGTCGAGCGCAACCACTGCACGACGTAACCGTTCACGTCATAATGCGACGGCTTGATGAGGATGAGCTGGAAACGCCAACTCGCTGCTTTGATCAACACGCGTCGGCTCCCTATTGGAGGCATGCACGCTCGGGGGACGTGAAGGCGGTTCGCCGTAAGCCTGCGGTCAAGCAGGAAGCGTCACTCGCGTGGAAGAACCCCCAAGCGCAAATCCTTGCTCCGCCGCGGCTGTCACTCGACAGGCAGTCCCTCAATCGGACTGAACCATACTATCAGGTAGGCGTCCATCGAATAGGGGCGATGCCCGGCGCCTCAGTTGCGCCTGGCGAGGCGGGCGGCTTGGCGTCCCGGTCCTGCGACCGGTCGAAGGAGGCAATGTCCTTGGCCAAAAAGTAGTTGAGCATGGTGCGGATGGTGGCGATGACGGCCAGTTTGCCGATGTCGTCCCAGGTGGGCGCGACCGCTGTGCGCACCAGATCCGCGGCGAGCGCAAATTCAAGCGCGAGCAGGATCCAGGTGGCAAAATTGAGCCAGATCTCGCGCCCGCGCGGGGAGTCAGCCTCGCGCTGCCAGATCGCTTCCGCCACAAGCGCGAGCGCCTGCACGGCGCCGAAGGTGACGACGAGCACGGCGCCGGCCTGAATGACGAGCGCAACGAATTCGGCAATCTGCTTGAACTGGCCGTCGATCGTCATGGCTGATTCCCCCGGCTCCAGATTGGCGTGAGCCGCCGATCCGTTGCAAGCCAGTTCCGAACTCACAGCTCGCCGGTGAGGAACTGGGCGCGGCCGTGGCCGAAGGACCAGTCCTCGTCGCTGTTCTCGACCATGGTAACCATGACGTCGGAGGGGGCGAGGCCGCAAGCCTCCTCCAGCTCCTCGCAGAGGAGGCGATAAAAGGCTTCCTTTAGCTTCTTCTTGCGCGGCCGGGTCGTGACCTCCACCACGACTACCTTGTCACTGCGCTCGATGCCGAGGCCGGTGTCCTCGACGATCATATGCGCGCGGGGATGCTGCTGCACGATCTGATAACGGTCGCGCGGCGGCACATTGAAGGTGGCGAGCATCGCCCGGTGCGCCGCGTCGAGCAGGGCCTTGATCTCCGCTTCGCTCCTGCCTTCGATGACGTCGATGCGGATGAGCGGCATGACCTCACACCTCCTTCGCCATCTCGCGCAGCCTAAACTTCTGGATCTTGCCGGTGGAGGTCTTAGGCAGCTCGGTAAAGACCACGTGGCGCGGGCATTTGTAGCGGGCGAGCTTCTTCTTGCACCAGGTGATGATCTCATCGGCGGTCACGAGCGCTCCGGGCCGCGTCTCGATGAAGGCGCATGGCGTCTCGCCCCATTTGGCGTCGGCCTTGGCGACGACGGCGGCGGCCTGCACGGCCGGGTGCTTGTAGAGCACGTCCTCCACCTCGATGGAGGAGATGTTCTCGCCGCCCGAGATGATGATGTCCTTGGAGCGGTCTTTCAGCTGGATGTAGCCGTCCTCATGCATGACGCCGAGGTCGCCGGAATGGAACCATCCGCCCGCGAAGGCCGCTTGCGTCGCGGGCCCGTTGTTCAGATAACCCTTCATGACGATGTTGCCGCGAAACATGACCTCGCCGAGGGTCTCGCCGTCGGCCGGCACCTCATCCATGGTTTCGGGGTCCATCACAGTGAGGTCCTCGAGCGCGTGATAGCGCACCCCTTGGCGGATCCGCTTGGCGAGCCGCGCCTCGGGGGGAAGCTCATCCCAGGCGGCGTGCCATTCGTTCAGGGTAGCGGGGCCATAGGTCTCGGTAAGCCCGTAAAGATGGGTGAGCTCGAAGCCGGCCGCGTCCATGCGCGCGAGCACGGCGGCAGGCGGGGGTGCGGCGGCATGATTGAAGGCGACGCGGTGGTCGAAGGGACGCCGATCTTCGTCGCCCGCATTGAGCAGGCAGGCCATGACGAAAGGCGCGCCCGAGAGATGCGTCACCTGGTGGTGGGCGATGGCGTCGTAAATGGCTCCGGCGCGCACGAGTCGGAGACAGACATGGGTACCGGCGACCAGGGACAGCGACCATGGAAAGCACCAGCCGTTGCAATGAAACATGGGTAGCGTCCAGAGATAGACCGGATGCTGACCCATGCCGGTGGCGAGCGTGTTGGCGTAGCACATGAGGTGCGCGCCGCGGTGATGGTAGACGACGCCTTTGGGATTGCCCGTCGTGCCGCTCGTATAGTTGAGCGAGATGGCGTTCCACTCATCCGGCGGCATCGCCCAGGGGAAGTCGGGATCGCCGGAAGAGAGGAACGCCTCATAATCGAGTTCGCCCAGACGCTCGCCCTCAACGCCGCATTCGAAGTCGCGATAGTCGATCACCGCCGGCTTCACGCGGGCCAGAGCCAGCCCCTCCCGCATTACGGGGGCAAACTCCGTGTCAGTGATGAGCACGCACGTGTTTGCGTGGTCGAGCATGAAGGCGATTGCCCCCGCATCGAGGCGCGTGTTGATGCAGTGGAGCACGGCGCCCCTCATCGGCACCCCATAATGGGCCTCGAGCATGGCGGGCGTGTTGGCGAGCATGACCGAGACGGTGTCGCCTTGGCCGATGCGGCAGGCAGCGAGCGCCGAGGCGAGGCGGCGGCAGCGGCCATAGAACTCGGCATAGGTATAGCGCTGGCTGCCGTGAATGACAGCCGTGTGGTGAGGATGCACGCCGGCGGCACGCGCGAGAAAGACAAGCGGCGTCAGCGGCTGATAGTTGGCCGGGTTCTTGTCGAGGCCGGTTTCGTAAGGGCTGGCCATAACTCAAGACTTAGGCGCGTTTCCTTGTCGCACCCTAGCTGGGCTCAACCCCTCCGATCAATTCCTCTCTCGCGCGATCAACGACAGACCGGGGGCCCGAGAACGCGACGATCCAGACTCACAGGCCCCCCGTCTCTACTGCCTCCCTCGCCGCAACAGAGAAGACCCCTAACGGCCGCCGTTAGGGGCGGCCATGGTTCAGCGGTGCGAATAATAGGCAAGGGTCGCGGCGAACAACGCGAACACGACCACCAACATGATTAGGAAAAACAGTCCGCTCGTTGACATCGCTGTACCTCGGAAAGCCGATCGGGAGGGCAAGCTTTAGGCGCGAAACGGCGCGTGGCATTGATCTAGGTCAAGGGGGCGCGCAAGCGGTACCCGCGGAGGGGGGACTTGGTCCAAGCGGCGGTTCAAGCCCCGGGCTCGCGCTTCAGCTCTTTCAGCTTGGCGAAGACGGATTCGGCGTCGGGGACATCCTCATCCTTATCGTGATCGGCGGCCATCGCCTCGCGCGCTTCTTGAGCTAGGGCAGTGGCCAACGGCGCCTCGCGCTCGGGCGGCGGCGGTGCAACGGCGATGCTCTCCTCCGCCGGGATCAGTGTGCCCCCGCGCGCCGGCTCGACGGCGCCCGATTTCTTCCGCTCGCGCGCCAGTCTCCCCGCGGCCTTCGCGACCTCGGCGTCGAGGTCGATCTGCGAGCAGAGGCTGAGCGTCACAGGATCCTGCGCTTGCAGGCTCGGCGAATTCCAGTGGGTGCGCTCACGAATTGCGATGATGGTCGGCTTGGTCGTGCCGACCAGGCG
Organism: uncultured Alphaproteobacteria bacterium; assembly: GCA_963846875.1. Classification (GTDB taxonomy): domain Bacteria; phylum Pseudomonadota; class Alphaproteobacteria; order Rhizobiales; family Methyloligellaceae; genus Methyloceanibacter. The sequence goes on along the minus strand of CAWJXT010000018.1, from coordinate 151,592 downwards.
CATCACTTGGGAGTCCTTGAGCTCGGGATGATTGCGCAGGAGCCAGAGGATGGCGTTGGGCCGGTCCTGGCGGCGCGACACGGGCGTATAGCGCGGTCCGCGCTTCGTCTTTACCTCGGGTACCTCGACCTTGGGTTCGGCGAGCCTCAAGTGAAAGGAGCTGTCCTGCTCCGCTTTGAGGATTTCATCGCGGGTGAGCTGTCCGCTCGTGATCGGGTCCATGCCCTTGATGCCATGGGCCACGTCGCCATCGGCGATGCCCTTCACCTCCAGGACGTGTAGGCCGCAGAATCCGGCGATTTGCTCGAAAGTGAGCGAGGTGTTGTCGACCAGCCAGACGGCGGTCGCCTTGGGCATTAATGGGGTTCGGTCCATGATGAATACCTAGACTGTAGCGGCCGTTGAATGTAGCGGCCGTCTCCCGCCCCCTTCCGGCGAGAGCCAATGCGATGAACTTGAAGGGGAATGGGTCCTATATAGGGTGCGATGCTTCCGGAGGCAAATGCTTCCCCAGGAGGCCGGATGTCCACTATTCGGCGATCAGTATGATCTTTCCGATATGTTCGGGCGCGTCGATGCGCCGGTGGGCTTGGGCCGCGTCCTTCAGCGGGAACGTCGAATCGATCACGGGCTTGAGCCTCCCTTCCGCAACCAGTGGCCAGACGCGCTCCTCGATGCCCTTGGCCATGCGCGCCTTGGCCTCGAGGCTTTGTGCCCGCAGCGTCGAGCCCGTGAGGGTGAGCCGCCGCAGCATCAGACGCATGAGATCGATCTCCACCTTGGAGCCTTCCAGGAAGGCGATCTGCACGATGCGGCCGTCTTCGGCGGCGGCCCTCAGATTGCGCTCGATATAGAGACCGCCCACCATGTCGAGGATGACATTGGCGCCGCGGTTCGCCGTTGCCGCGCGCACCGCCTCGACGAAATCCTCCTGGTGATAGTTGATGGCGCGGTCGGCGCCGAGGCGCACGCAGGCCGCGAGTTTGACGGCGCTCCCGGCCGTCGCGATCACATGGGCGCTGAACAGCCGCCCCATTTGAATCGCGGTGGTGCCGATGCCGCTGGTGCCGCCATGGACGAGCAGCCATTCGCCGGGCTTGAGCTCTCCACGCTCGAAGACGTTGTGCCACACGGTGAACACCGCCTCGGGCAGCGCGGCGGCTTCGACGAAAGAAAGTCCCCGCGGCTTGGGCAGAGTGGTGGCTTCCGGGGCCGCGCAGAACTCGGCATAGCCGCCGCCATTGACCAGGCGCAATGACGTCATCGCCTGGCTTGAAGCGCGTCACGGCCGGTCCGACGGCCGCGACTTTGCCCGCCACTTCCAGCCCGAGCAGATCCGACGCGCCCGTGGGCGCGGGGTAGAGGCCTTCGCGTTGGAGCACGTCGGGCCGGTTGACGCCGGCGGCCCTGACGGCGATCAAGACCTGTCCCTTTCCCGGCTCGGGGACCGGCCGCTCCGCCGGGACGAGTACCTCGGGGGCGCCAGCCCCGCGCATCTCAATGACGGTCATGGTCTTGGGCAGCATTAACGTCTCCAGATTGCGCCTTTCGACTTCATCCGCCGCGGTCCCCTTAGACAGGATCGCGCGAGATGGTAGGATTACGCCATGGACCTCGACGACCTCGAACCGCAGAAGCTTCCGAAACATGAGATCGGGGCCGACCTCAGTAAACTCTCCGTCGGCGAGTTGAAGGCGCTCGTCAAGACGCTGCAAGCCGAGATCGCGCGGTTCGAGCAGGCGATCGCCGCCAAGCAATCCTCCAAAAGCGCGGCCGACGCGGTCTTCAAGCGCTGAGTGCCTCGGGGCCGCACCCGCAAGATACGGTTCCTTTAGGTAAACCGGAGCTTAGTCTTAACCCGCTGTTAGCAGTTCTGCGTTAGCCTGAAAGCTATCCAGTCCTCTGGATCTGAGTGGCTTGTCCACTCTGTTTGACGCCTCCCTGTTAACTTCCTGAGCCGCCTCTGGGCGGCTCTTTTTTTGCCTAATTCGGCGCCTTAACCTTGTTGGGCGCAAGCGGGCCGACGAGCCCTTGGCTTCGCATAGTATGCCCTTCGGGCACGGCGTTGATGGGAGTGGGCAATGGTGGGGATTTCAAAAAACGAGAGCAGTGACGGCGTCACGGTCTCGTTCAGCGCGAAGTTTGCGCAATCGGATCAATTCAGGGTCGTCTTCCGCGAGGGCATGGCGCTTGTGGAGGCCGCCGCCTCCTATCTCGACGGCGACGGGCGGAAAGAGGCCCGCAAGCTGCGCCCACCCCACTCGCTCGCCTATGCCACGGAAAGCATGCGGCTCACCACGCGGCTGATGCAGCTCGCCTCATGGCTCCTCATCCGGCGTGCCGTCAGTGAAGGAGAGCTCACGGCCGAGCAGGCTGCCGAGGAGCATCGCAAGATCAAGCTTCCCGTCAAGGGCGCCGATCAGCCGAGCAAGGAGTGGGGCGCGCTGCCGGCGCGGCTGAAGGAGCTGGTCGAGCAGAGCATCAAGCTGCAGGACCGGGTGATCCGGCTCGACCGCATGCTGGGCTCGAAACAGGTGCCCATGTCAGGAGAGACCGATCACCCGCTAAAGCTGCAGCTCTCGCGCCTGCGGGCGGCCTTCGGGACCGACCTTGAATAGACCTATTTGAGGAAGCCTTCGTATTTGCGCTTGAAGCGCGTGAGCCGGCCGCCTCTGTCGAGCAGATGTTGGCTTCCGCCTGTCCAGGCCGGATGGGTCTTGGGGTCGATGTCGAGCTTCAACGTGTCGCCCTCGGCCCCATAGGTCGAATAGGTGTCGAACTCGGTTCCGTCGGTCATCACCACCTTGATGCGGTGGTAATCGGGATGGATGGACTTCTTCATGCGAGTTGCCTTGGAAATCGAATATCGTGCAAGGCCCGAGCCTATAACGGAAGTTGAGCAGCCGCACAAGACTGCGCCGGAAAGGCACAGGCGCTACCCTTGCGCTCCCGACCAGCCCTGAAGCATTGTCCGAGTGCCTAGCATAGCTTCGGACCTCGAGAGCTCGTGACAGCCAAGTCTGACGGTCAGGACCGGCAACCGCCGTCGCACCGCGCTTCACTCCCCCGACACCGAGCGGGAGGGCCGCGCGCGGTTGCGCCCGCTGCTTGGCCTCAAACCCTATCTCCGGCGCTACAACGGGATGCTGGCGGCGGCGCTCGTGGCGCTGCTCGTCTCCGCCGGCGCCACTTTGGCGGTGCCGCTTGCCGTGCGGCGCATGATCGATCTCGGCTTCACCGGGATCGAGCCCGACCTCGTCGACAAATACTTTCTCACGCTGGTGGGCGTCGGCTTCATCCTGGCGCTCGCATCCGCCGCCCGCTTCTACTCGGTGAACTGGCTCGGCGAGCGGGTGGTTGCCGACATTCGGACCGATGTCTTCACGCATCTCACCGGCTTGAGCCCCGCCTTCTACGAGGCCACCCATTCCGGCGAGGTGATGTCGCGGCTGACCGCTGACACGACGCAGATCAAGGCAGCCGCGGGCACGGTGATCAGCCAAGCCTTGCGCAATGCTGTTCTCTTGCTGGGTGCCGTGGTGATGATGACGGTGACGAGCCCGCGGCTGTCGCTGCTGGTGGTCATCGCCATCCCCATCATCGTGCTGCCGCTCGTGGCCTATGGACGGGCGGTGCGCGCGCGCTCGCGGCGGGCGCAGGATAGTCTCGCCCAGGCCTCGGCTTACGCGAGCGAAGCCTTGGGCCAGGTGCGTACCTTGCAGGCCTTCACCCATGAGGGAGCTGCGACGGCGCGCTTCGCGCGCCTGCCGTGGAACGGTCGTTCGACGCGGCCAAGGCGCGCAACCGGGCCCGCGCCGGGCTCACGGCGCTCGCGATCTTCCTCGTCTTCGCCAGCGTCGTTGGCGTGTTGTGGTACGGCGCCCAGGACGTGCTCTCGGGCACCATCACCGGCGGCCGGCTCGGGCAATTCGTGCTGTATGCCCTGCTTGCGGCGGCCGGCATCGGCGAGCTCAGCGAGGTGTGGGGCGAGGTGAGCCAGGCGGCGGGAGCCATGGAGCGCTTGGGAGAGCTGCTCGCCGTGCAGTCGCAAATCAAATCGCCTGCGCATCCGCAGCCCCTGCCCAAGCCGCCCCGAGGCGAGCTCGACTTCGACGACGTGTCCTTCTCTTATCCGCTGCGGCCAACCCTCAGCGCTCTCGACAGAGTCTCGTTCCATGTGGCGCGGGGCGAGCGCGTGGCGCTAGTAGGGCCTTCGGGCGCGGGCAAGACGACGATCTTCTCGCTGCTGCTGCGCTTCTATGATCGGGACTCCGGGAGCGTGAGGGTTGATGGCGTTCCGGTCAACGAGGTCGATCTCAAGGAACTCCGCGCGCGCTTTGCCATCGTGCCGCAAGAGACGGCGTTGTTCGCCGACACGGTCGCCGCCAATATCGCTTATGGCGCGGACGTAGCCACCCCCCCTCAGGAGATCGAAGCCGCTGCACGCGCGGCCTTTGCGCACGACTTCATAGCGGCTTTGCCTGCGGGCTACTCCACAATGCTCGGCGAGCGGGGCGTGACACTTTCCGGGGGCCAGCGTCAGCGCATCGCCATTGCGCGTGCCGTATTGCGCAATGCACCGATCCTGCTGCTCGATGAGGCAACGAGCGCGCTCGATTCCGAGAGCGAGACGCTGGTGCAGCGGGCGTTGGACCGGGTCATGGAGGGGCGCACCACCCTCGTCATCGCGCACCGGCTTGCAACCGTCACGCGCGCCGACCGCATCCTCGTTCTCGACGAGGGACGGCTGGTGGAGGAGGGGACGCATCAAACCCTGATTGCCCATGGCGGCGTCTATGCGCGCCTTGCGGAGCTGCAATTCGCGCCCGACGCCGCGGAGTAACGCACTGGTCCTACCGCTCCGTGAGCTTGAGCTCAATGCGGCGGTTCTTGGCGAACGCGTCGTCGGTGGTTTCCGCATCGATGGGCTGAAACTCGCCGAAGCCTGCCGCCACTAGCCGGTTCGCCGGCACCCCGTGATCCATCAAATAGCGCACCACCGAGATCGCGCGTTCCGCCGACAGCTCCCAGTTGGAGGGAAATTGCGGGGTCGCGATCGGATGGATGTCGGTGTGGCCGTCCACGCGCATCACCCAGGCGATGTCGGAGGGAATCTTGGTCTCGAGCTGCTTCAGCGCGTCGGCCAGCTTGTCGAGCTGCGGGGTGGCCTCGGGCTTTAGATCGGCGGAGCCCGAGTCGAACAGCACGTCGGAGGCGAACACGAAGCGATCGCCCACCACTTGGAAGTCGGGCCGGTTGCCGAGCGCTTCCTTCAGCTTGCCGAAGAAGTCGGAGCGATAGCGGGCAAGCTCCTGCACCTTCTTGGCGAGTGCTACGTTCAGCCGCTGGCCGAGCTCGGCGATCTTGACCTGGCTGTCGCGGTCCTTCACTTCCGAAGCGTCGAGCGCCTGCTGCAAGGAGGCGAGCTGGAGTCTCAACGCCGCGAGCTGCTGGTTCAGCATCTCGACCTTGGCGAGCGCGTCGGTGGTGATCTGCTTCTGCTGATCGAGCTCGCTACCGAGTTGGGTAGCGCGACCTTCTGCTCCTTCGGTCTTGCCGCCCTGCTCGCCCAGCAGCCCGGTCAGGCGCTGGTTTTCCTTGTCCTTGTCTAGCAGGGTCGCTTGCAGCGCAGAGAGGCTGTCCTCCACCGACTGCTTTTTGGAGCGCTCGAGCGCGAGCAGCTCGGTGAGCTGGGAGAGCTGGCGGTTGAGCCGCGAAAGGAGCGTATCCTTGCCGCTCGCCTGCTGGGTGACGAAGTAGTTGGTGAGCATGAACAGGGACATGAGAAACGTGACCACCAGCAAGAGGGTGGAGAGCATGTCGACGAATCCAGGCCAATAATTCGCCTCGCTCAGCCGCCGGCGCCCGCGCGCGAGTGCCATGGCTATTTCCACTCCTCGCGCGCAGGGGGCTTTGACTTCTCCGTGATCTGACGCAGCACTGTCGCCAGCTCATGCTGCTGCTGGGCCTGCTCGTCGGCCCATTCACGCACCACCTTCTGCTCGGCGCGCATCTGCTTGATCAGCTTCTCGACCCCTTGTGCCAGGTCCTTCACCGCGGCGCCCGTGTTGTCGCCGAGCGCGCGCATCTCCACTTTCTCGGAAAGGTCTGAAAGCGAGCGCTGCATATCCAGCAGGGCGAAACGGAGCTGCGGGGGGACGCCCGCGGCCGCGGTGCCCTCCGCCGATTGCAGCTCGGTGATGCCCGAGAGCCAGTCTTCGAGCTCGTTGTAAAAACGGCTCTGGGCGTGGCCGGCCTGGAGGTCGAGAAAGCCTAGGATCAGCGAGCCGGAGAGCCCAAACATCGAGCAGGAGAAGGCCGTGCCCATGCCCTTCAGCGGTCCCGCCAGTCCCTCCTTCAACTGATCGAACAGCATTGTGCTCTCGCCCGCATTGGGGTCCAGCGCGCTGATGGTATTGCCTACGGAGCCTACGGTCTGCAACAGCCCCCAGAAAGTGCCAAGCAGGCCGAGAAACACGAGCAGGCCGACGAGGTAGCGTGTCGTCTCGCGCGCCTCGTCGAGCCGGGAAGCGACCGAGTCGAGGAGCGACCGCATGGAGCCCGTGGCGAGCTGGAGGTGCCCGGTGCGGTCGCGCAGCATGGTGGCCATGGGGGCGAGCAGCACAGGCGGCTTGTCGACGGCGAGGCCCGGGTCCGAGATGCGGAAGCTGTTGACCCAGTGGATCTCGGGATAGAGGCGCAGCACCTGTCGGAAGGCATAGACGATGCCGACCAGGAGCACGCCGATGATGAGTGCGTTCAAGCCGGGATTGGCCAAGAAGCTCTTGCGGAGCTGCTGGGTCTGGCCGTCGACGATGATCACGAGCAGGACGGCGAGGATGAGGAAGAGGCTCATGCGCCAGAGGAAGATCTGCGGGCGCGTCAGCTTGGCCTGGTAGGTGGGTGCTGCCATGCAACGTCCGTTCTCAAAGTCGGTGCCAACGGCGCGCAGAGATTAACCGAATAGTATCGCAGGCAAAACGGCAACCTCAGGGCGTGCCAAGCTGTTTGGAGCACGATACGTTCGGCGGCCGGCAGTGGCGCCCATCAGGATGATGGCGTGGTGGCCGCGGCTTCAACGCGCTCGGCGCCAGCCGTTTTGAGCAACTTCAATAGCTTGCGGTGCACCGTCTCATTGCCGGCGACCACGCTCCCCTTGTCCAGCATATGTCCTCTGCCTTCCCCGTCCGACACATAACCTCCCGCCTCGCGCAGGATCACGATCCCCGCCGCGAGGTCCCAAGCGCGCAAGCCCTGCTCCCAGTAGCCATCGAATTGCCCCGCCGCGGTCCAGGCAAGGTCGAGCGCTGCAGCCCCCGTGCGCCGGACCCCGGCCGTAACGCCCATGACGGAACTGAGTTCCCGAAGAAAAAGTGCGTGACCTTGGCGGCCGCGATGAGGGATGCCGGTCGCCAGCACGCAGTTGGTAAGCTCAGTCCTCGCTGCCACCCTGAGGCGCCGGTCGTTGAGAAAGGCGCCCTTGCCATTCTCGGCCGTGAAGGTCTCATTGCTTGCCGGATTGTAGATGAGGCCCGCCACGAGCTCCCCGTTACGCTCCAGCGCGATCGAGACGGCGAAGAGCGGAATGCCGTGCAGGAAATTGGTCGTGCCATCGAGAGGATCGACGATCCAGCGATGGGTGCTGTCGGCGCCTTGCACCTCGCCGCGCTCTTCCATGAGCAGTCTATAACCTGGACGCGCGCGGGTAAGCTCGGTGTGCAGGATCTCCTCGGCGCGGGTGTCGGCGGCAGTGACGAAATTGGCCGGACCCTTCAGTGAAACTTGCAGCTGCTCGACCTCACCGAAATCGCGCGCGAGGCTGCGGCCGGCCTTGCGGGCGGCGCCGAGCATGACGTTCATCAGGGCGGAAGCGGGCATGGCTGTGCCTTTTACGTCAGTCCGGCTGGCGTCGTTCCGGCGCAAGCCGGAATCCAGCAAAAGAAAAAGCGCGGCGCTCACGAGCCCGGACGCCCGCTTCGCCGGCATGGCGGAGTCTTGTCGCGGATACCGGCTTTCGCCGGTATGACGGCGTTCGCGCTATTCGGCGCGCCTCACATAGGTGAGCTCGTTGGTATCGACCACTACCCGCTCACCCGCCGCGATGAACGGTGGCACGAGTATGCGGACACCATTTTCGAGCTTGGCAGGCTTGTAGGAGGACGCGGCGGTCTGGCCCTTCACGACGGGATCGGCCTCGACGACCTCGAGGGTAACCTGGTCGGGGAGGGAGATGCCAATGGGCCTACCCTCGTGGCTCTCGACGCTCACCTGCATGCCGCCCTGAAGGAAGGCCGCGCGTTCCTCCAGGAATTCGCGGCGGACGTGAATCTGCTCGTAGGTGTCCATATCCATGAAGACCAGCATGTCGCCCTCGGGATAGAGGAACTGATAGTCCTTCTGCTCGAGGCGTACGCGCTCGACAGTCTCCGAGGACCGGAAGCGCTCGTTGAGCTTGCTGCCGTCAATAGCGTTCTTGAGCTCCACTTGGGCATAGGCCGGCCCTTTGCCCGGCTTGACATGTTGGGTCTTCACCGCGACCCATAGTCCGCCTTTGTGCTCGATCACGTTGCCGGGGCGGATTTCGTTGCCGTTGATTTTCATGGAGCTGCTCGGGAAAATTAGTGTGGCGCCTTTAAGACGTGGGGCGGCGCTGCTTGTCAAGTGCGGGGGAGGCAGCCGATGGGCCGGTGCTTAGTCCGGGAGCCGGCCCTCGCGCCACTCGTCGGCGGCTTTCTCAGCGGCGGAGCGCTGTTCCGGGGTGAGCTTGGCAAGCAGAAGGTCGAGGGAGAAGTCGCTCACCCCTGCGGCGCGCGCAAGCAGGTGCCACTTGGCAGCCTGAACCGGGTCCGAACCGACCACCGCGCCATTGGCGTAGAGGCGCGCGAGCCGGTTTTGGGCCACCGGGTTGCCTTGCTCCGCGGACAGGCGAAAGAATTTGGCCGCGCGAGCCTCGTCGGGGGCGATGCCCTCGCCCTTGTACAGCATGACGCCATATTCGACCTGGGCTTCCGCAAGACCTGCTTCGGCGGCGCGCCCCGTCCATTCCGCTGCCTTCGCCATGTCGATCCCAACGCCGCGCCCCTCTTGGTATAGGGCGCCCAAGTCATACTCGGCTGGAGCGTTACCCTGCTCGGCTGCCTTTTGCATCCATTCCACGGCCTTCTGTTCGTCGGCGTGACGCCCCCTTCCGTCCAGGTAGAGGAGGGCGAGGTTGTATTGCGCCGAGGAGTGGCCGTTAGCGGCCGCCTTCTCGAACAGATCGGCGGCGCGGACAAGGTCTTTCTTGACTCCGTGCCCCTCCGCTAGGAGCGCGCCCAGCGAGAATTGAGCATTAGCATCGCCTAGATCGGCGGCTTGGGCGTAGGCGTCGGCGGCCTTTTGGAAATCCTGCGGTACGCCCAATCCCTCCGAATAGATCTCGCCGAGCAGCGTATAGGCTTCTTTTGAGCCCTGCGCCGCCTCGGTCTCGGCGAGCTTGAGTGCCGTCTGATATTGACCTTGGGCGAAGGCCACATAGGCCGGGCTCTCCGCCGCGCGGGTTGCCGATGCGGTCACTGCGAGCAAGAGCGCCAGGAGGCAAAAGGGGCTGAACCAGGCAAGCCGCCGCTTCACGCCGGACTTCTCGCCTGGCCAAGGGCCGTGGCGAACAGGGCGAACTGCTGCGCCGCGTTCGGAGACTGCCAAATGCTGTCGGCGGGGGTCACGAAATCGGCGCCCAAGGCTGCAAGCTGCTTCGCCTCCTCTGCCGATTCGGCGCCGAAGGCGACGCAAGGCACGACGAAAACCTCGGCCCACCATGCGATCAGCGAGGCCAACTCGGGCTTCACGTTGCGCAGGGGCGCCTCGAAGGCCACGTAATCGACACCCCGCTCGGCGAGTATCATGGCGTCATGTCGGCTCTGACCACAACCGGCGCCGATGATGGCGTCCGCGCCAAGGCACTCGCGGGCGTGGGTGTAAACCGCCGCATCGGCCGCGATATGCACTCCGTCCGCGCCGATCCTCCGCGCGAGTTCCACATCGCCCTCAACGAGAAAGGCCACGCCGCGGTCATGGGCCAACTGCAAGGCTTGGTCAGCCCACGCACCGAGAGCAGCCGCATCGGGCCCAGCCGCATCACCGCAGAGCAGCACGCAACACCTTTGAGCGCCAGATTGGGCAATGACTTGCGTGAAGGAATTTTCGATACTAGTCGAACGTTTTGCCGGTACCTTGAGGTAGAGTCGGCAATCGGGCGGCGCACTTGTCATGTCGCTTTCCATGTTCTCACCACATTGAGTGGGCGTTAACGGCGCCCGTCTCAAATTACTCGACTCGAGACGCTGTCAATGAGCAGCGAGAGAGCCACTGGGGAGGCAGAACAGCATGTTAAACATGGTGTGGATCGTCACCACAAAGTCATATAATCAGCCGCTTAAGGTATTTGAAGTTCTGGGCGGCGCGATCGGCAAGGGGGGATGGGGTCACGATGGCCGAATCTGACGCTCTCCAACTGGCAACGGCGCGGTTGAGCGCAGCAGTCGACGCACTTGAGAATTTTGTCGCTCCTCTCTTCGGCGACGAGGATTCGATCGCAACTCTCAAGCAGAAATTGCAGTCCGTCGAGAACGAGCGCGACCGGCTGCTTGCGGAGCTCGATGCCGAGCGGAGCCGGGCAAGTCGGCTTGAAGCCGCCAATGACGAAGTTTCCGGCCGTCTCGGCGCGGTGATGGGCTCACTGCGGGACATGGCACCGGCGGGGCCCTAGGCGGAGGGTAACTTGGGACAAGTCAGCGTCACTCTGAACGGCCGCACCTACCGCCTCGAATGTGGAGCGGGAGAGGAAGCCCATCTCATCGCGCTCGCTGAATATCTCGGCTCTCACGTCGACACCATGAAGCGGAAATTCGGCCACGTCGGCGACGACCGGCTGATCCTTATGGCGGCACTGATGGTGACCGACGAGCTGTGGGAAGTCAGGCGGCAGATGCAGGAGTTGAAGACGGCAATGACCGAGCTTCGCCGCGATAAGTCGGCGGTCGAGGAGTCGCTAAAATCGAAACGCGCCGATATCGCCGATGCCATCGGGGGCGCAGCCGACCGCCTCGAAATGCTGAACGAGCGGATTGCCAAGGGCGCCACCGGCGCCCCACAACCTTTGCACCCCGCCAGCCGTCGCTAGTATTCTCAGCGGCGGTCGCTATATTGCCCAATTGGCGGGCTGCGAGGTGCGTTAGGAACACCATTCCCCGGGCCCTATAAGATCCTGCGGGAGCTGACTCTGACGGGGACCCTGGTTTCCGACACTCGGCGCCCACCTACGCAAGTAGGGACACCAGGGATCTCGCTCCGACGGCCATCGCGGCCTCGCTACTTTCGAGTATCCAGTCCGCCACCGAGCTAGCAGGATAAGCGTGTCAAGAGATTGCCGATCGGCGAAAAGAGCATGCGTCTTCTGTTTCTGGGTGATGTCGTCGGACGCTCTGGGCGAACGGCCATAGTCGAGGCGTTGCCTGATTTGCGCGAGCGCTACCGCGTCGATTTCGTCGTGGTCAACGGCGAGAATGCGGCCGGGGGCTTCGGCATCACCGAGGCAATCCTGATGGAGCTCTTGGATGCGGGCGCCGACGTCGTTACCACCGGCAATCACGTCTGGGACCAGCGCGAGGCGCTCGTGTTCATCGAGCGGTACGACCGGCTGTTGCGGCCGATCAATTTTCCTCGAGGAACACCTGGCCGGGGAGCTGGGCTATACAAGGCGAGGAACGGCGCCGACGTGCTCGTGATCAACCCCATGGGCCGGGTGTTCATGGCCGATCTAGATTGTCCCTTTCGCGCCGTGGATAGCGAGCTGGAGGCCTGCGGGCTGCAGCAGGGCGCCGATGCGATCGTGATCGACTTCCATGCCGAGGCAACCTCGGAGAAACAGGCAATGGGTCTATTTCGTCGACGGGCGCGCCAGCTGCGTCATCGGCACCCACACCCATGTGCCGACGGCCGACGAGCAGGTCCTCAGTCGGGGTACCGCCTATATCAGCGACGTGGGCATGTGTGGCGACTACGATTCGGTGCTCGGCATGGGCAAGGAGGAGCCGCTCGCCCGTTTCCTCACCAAGATTCCAGTCGGGCGGTTTCAACCGTCGCTCGGAGACGCGACCATCTCGGGTGTCGGCATCGAGATTGACGACGCAACGGGGCTGGCGCGCGCCATCGCGCCCTTGCGGCTGGGCGGCAGGCTGTCACAGACGGAGCCTGAATTCTGGCGCGCTTAAGCCGGATGAAGCGTAGCGCCGCCGTTGAGCCGGACGGCCCGGCCATCGGCCAAGAGACGCTTCAGGCAATCGATCGCCTCGTCTAGATGGGCAAGCGCGCGCTCGGCATCGGTGCTTTCGTCGAAGAGCGCGATGCGCGCCTTGGCCACGTGCTGGGCCGCCTCGGCGCAAAGCTCAGAGAGTGTCGGGATCTGTTGCGCCGGTGGTGACGCGGGCTCCGGCGAATCTTCGGTCTTGCGCGGCATGGCTGCCCCCTTTGCCTTGCGGTGAGACGGGGGTTCCGATCCCGGTCGCGGCTCACCTGTTGTCGAGCCAATCGGGTTAAGGTTCCGCTAATGATCGAGAAGCGGCCGCCGTCCGGCGCGCGCTCTTCCTTTTGCCTCTTCGCCCTCCTATAAGTCGCCACCCACCCCAAGGCCGGTAACTAATAGGACTGTCAATGGCTGGCCATTCGAAGTTCAAGAATATCCAGTTTCGCAAGGGCGCACAGGACAAGAAGCGCGCCAAGCTCTTCTCCAAATTCGCCCGTGAGATCACCGCGGCGGCAAAAATGGGCATGCCGGATCCCGCCATGAACCCGCGGCTGCGGGGTGCCATCCAAGCGGCCCGCGCCCAGAACATGCCCAAGGACAATATCGAGCGCGCGATCAAGAAGAGCGAAGACGCGGGCGGCGCCAATTACGACGAGGTCCGCTACGAAGGCTTTGGTCCGGGTGGCGTCGGCGTCATCGTCGAGGCCCTGACCGACAACCGCAACCGCACCGCCAGTGAGGTACGTTCCATCTTCACCAAGTTCGGCGGCAATCTCGGCGAGACGGGCGCGGTCTCCTTCATGTTCGAGAAGGTGGGTGCCATCGAGTTCGACCCCGACAAGGCAAGCGCGGACGCCATGCTCGATGCGGCAATCGAGGCCGGCGCCAACGATGTCGAATTCGAGCGAGGAGGCGCATGTTCTCTATTGCGATCCCGATTTCCTGCACCAGGTGGTCAAGGCGCTGGAGGGCCGCTTCGGCGAGCCTCGCGGCGTGCGTATCCTGTGGCTGCCGGCAAACGGCGTGCCGATCGATGAGGAGGCGGCCCAGAAAGTGCTGCGCATGATCGATGCGCTCGAAGACTCCGACGATGTGCAGAACGTCTACGCCAATTTCGAGATCGCCGACGAGGTGCTGGAGCGCCTCAGCGCCTGAGGGGCCTCGCCCGAGGCAGAAGCGGCCGACGGCCCGCGTGGCATTTCTCCGCGAAGGATGCCACACTTCGCCTGTCGCCAAGTGGGGTGGCAAGCAAAGCGGTGCGCATGGTCTTGGCTGTAGCGGAACCGGCAACAATTCTTTCCGACGAGCGGCTGCGTCAAGCGCTGTCGGTGCGCGACTGGCTTCTCGGCGACGCGCGCGAGATCGGCGACCCCAATGTCATTATCGAGGGCCTTTGCCTCAAGCTCCGAGACGCGGGCGTGCCCGTGGACCGGGCGACCAGCGCCATCGAGCTCCGGCACGCGGAGCGGGCGGCCAATGCCCGCGTCTGGGAATTCGGGAGGCCCGCCCGCGAGCACATCTACGCGCATGAACGTGGCTCGGATGCGAGTGGCAAGCGGCCGCTTGCGGAGGCGCATCGCCTCAACGAATGGATCCTTTCCTGGCTCCCCGACACGCCGGACGATGCCTACGACATCGTCGCGCCGCTGAAGGCCGCCGGCTACACCCACCATATCGCCGCTCCCGTAGTGCTGCCGAGCGGCATGCATAACGGCTTCACTTTTGCTACCCGCGCGGCGCACGGCTTCTCGGATCAGGACATCGCAGTCTTGCGGTCTATCTTTCCCACACTCGCGGCGCTTCAGGAGGTTCTGGCGCTGCAGCGGGTCATGCGCGAGGTGATGCGCATGTATGTCGGCAACGAGCCGCATCTTCGAATTCTCTCGGGCGACGTCAGGCGCGGGGAGGTGTTGCGGATTCGCGCGGCGATCCTGTTCGCCGATATGCGGGACTTCACCGGGCTCACCTCGCACCTCTCCGAAGAAGCGGCGACGGCCCTCGTCAATGACTACTACGACTGCATCGTGCCCCCGATCGACGAGCGCGGCGGCGAAGTGCTGAAATTCATGGGCGACGGGATTTTGGCGATCTTCCGCGCCGGCGAGGACGCGGACATCGAAGCCTGCATTCGGGCCTTCGCGGCGGCCCGCGCCGGCCTGCTCCGGGTTGCGAGCCGCGAAGCCGGGATCGGTTTCCAAGTCGGGATCGCGCTGCATTTCGGCAACGCCGCCTATGGCAATGTCGGCTCGGGCGCGCGCCTCGACTATACGGTCATCGGTCGCGACGTGAATCTCGCGGCGCGCATCGCGGACCTCTGCCGCAACGTCGGCGAAAGCCTGCTCTTGTCGAATTCCTTCCAGCGCTGCTTGTCGGACCATGAACTTCGCAATCTCGGGGCATTTTTCCTCAAGGGCATTGACCAAGCGCAGACCGTATTTGCGCCGGTGGCAACCTGATCCAGTCCCTGAGTGCCTAGAGCCGATAGCGTGCCCTTGTGCTATCACGGCGCAATGAGGGGCGAAGCGATTCGCATCATCGGCATCGATCCGGGCCTTCGGCGTACCGGCTGGGGTATCATCGACACGGACGGGGTCAGGCTTGGCTTCGTCGCCTGCGGCTCCGTTGCCTCGGACGACGGGGAGAGCTTGGGCGTCCGTCTACGCCAATTGTTCGATGGCTTGCAGGAGGTGCTGGCGCGGCTTTCGCCCGTGGAGGCTGCCATCGAGCAGACCTTCGTCAACCGCGACGCCTCCGCCACGCTGAAGCTCGGGCAGGCCCGGGGTATTGCCATGCTGGTGCCGGCGCTGCTCGCGCTGCCCATCGCCGAATATGCGCCGAACGCGGTGAAGAAGACCGTGGTGGGCGCGGGCCACGCCGACAAGGATCAGATCAGGGCTATGGTGCGCCACCTCCTGCCGCGTGCGGTGCCCGATAGCGCCGATGCCGCCGACGCGCTTGCTATCGCCATCACCCATGCCCATGCCCGCGCCTGGCGGGAAGCCGCAATTGCCCTCGGAGGGCACGCGCCATGATCGGCAAGCTCACCGGACGCCTAGACGCGCTGAGCACCACCGCGGTAATCGTCGACGTCGATGGCGTCGGCTACGAGGTGACCGTGCCCACGCGGACCCTTGCCGCGCTGCCTCCCGTTGGCGAGACCGTGAGCCTCGCCATCGACACGCACCTGCGCGACGACGCCATCCGGCTGTACGGCTTTGCCAGCGAGCATGAGCGCGCCTGGTTCCGGGCACTGCAGACGGTGCAGGGAGTGGGCGCCAAGGTGGCCCTCGCGGTGCTCGGCACGCTCACCGTAACGGACCTCGCAAATGCGGTCGCGTTGCAGGACAAGGGCCAGGTCGCGCGCACGCCGGGAGTGGGTCCCAAGGTCGCTGCTCGCATCGTCGCCGAGCTCAGGGATAAGATGCCGTCGCTCGCGCCCGCCATCCGGGCAGGAGGAGCTGCGCCCATTGCGATGCTCCCTGAAGGGCTGGCGGCCAAGGATGCGGTTTCGGCTCTCACCAATCTCGGCTATGCCCATGCTCAAGCCGCCGCGGCAATCCAGGCGGCGATCGGCAAAGCAGGGCGTGCTGCCCGCGCGGAGGAGCTGATCCGTTTAGGCCTTAAGGAGCTCGCGCAATGAGTGAGCGGATGCTGGCGGCGGCCAGGCGTGACGACGATGCGGCTGATGTCTCGCTTCGGCCGCAAACGCTCGGCGAGTTTATCGGCCAACCCAAGGTCTGCTCCAATCTCAAGGTGTTCATCGGGGCGGCGCGGGGGCGCCACGAGGCGCTAGATCATGTGCTGTTCGCAGGGCCCCCGGGCTCGGCAAGACGACGCTCGCCCAGATCGTGGCGCGTGAGCTCGGCGTCAATTTCCGCGCCACCTCCGGCCCGGTCATCGCAAAGGCAGGCGACCTCGCAGCGCTGCTCACCAATCTCGAGGACCGCGACGTCCTCTTCATCGACGAGATCCACCGGCTCAACCCGGCGGTGGAGGAGATCCTCTACCCCGCCATGGAGGACTTCCAGCTCGACCTGATCATCGGCGAGGGGCCCGCGGCGCGGTCGGTGCGCATCGACCTTGCGCGCTTCACGCTCGTGGGCGCCACCACGCGCACCGGGCTGCTCACCACCCCGCTCCGGGAGCGGTTCGGCATTCCCATCCGGCTCGAATTCTATGAGGTGCCGGAACTCGAGGAGATCGTGCGCCGGTGCGCGCGGCTGCTCGGGCTCGCGCTGACACCGGAAGGAGCGCATGAGATCGCCCGCCGGGCGCGGGGCACGCCGCGGGTGGCGGGACGGCTGCTTCGCCGCGTGCGCGATTTCGCCTCGGTCGCGGGCGCGAGCACCGTCGATGCTAAGCTTGCCGATGGCGCGCTCGCGCAGCTGGAGGTCGACAAGCGCGGGCTCGATGCGCTCGATCATCGGTATTTGCGCTGCATCGCTGAGAACTACGGTGGCGGACCGGTGGGAGTGGAGACGCTGGCCGCCGCGCTGTCGGAGCCGAGCGACGCCATCGAAGAGATCATCGAGCCCTATCTCTTGCAGCAAGGCTTCATTGCGCGCACTCCGCGCGGGCGCCTGCTCACGGGTCAGGCCTTTGCCCATCTCGGGCTTCCCACGCCGGCGAAGGCCGCGGCGCAGTTCCCGCTGTTCAATGGCGAGGAAGGATGAGCGACGGCTCTCGAGAATGGAGGGACCTCGCCGGGCGGATCGAGGAAAACACCCATGTCCTCGCCATTCGCGTCTATTTCGAGGACACGGACGCCGGTGGCCTCGTATACCACGCCAACTTTCTCAAATTCTGCGAGCGCGGCCGCTCCGACTTCATTCGCCTGCTGGGCATCGACCATCAAAGGCTCGCCAACCCCGAACGTGGCGATGCCGCGGTCTTTGTCGTGCGTCGCATCGAGATCGACTACCTCAACCCCGGCCGCCTCGACGACCTGCTGGAGGTGGTGACGCACTGTCTTCAGATCGGAGGTGCGAGCCTCACGCTCGGGCAGGAGGTGCGGCGCGGAGACAGCGTGCTTGCACGCGCCAGAGTGAGCGTCGTGCTGGTCTCCGTCACGGGCAAGCCGCAGCGGCTGGGCGAGCTCGGTTCGCGGCGCGCTTCAACGGTTCGTTAACCAAGGGCGGTGAACGTAGTCTCGGCGCACTGCGCAAGCGTTCGAATTTCGCAGTCAAACCCGCCCGGTCGATGCCAAGGCCCTTGGGCCGACGAGCCCAAGTTTAGTCATATTCGCTCGGGTAAGGTTGATCGCGTAAGTGCGGCGCTCTCCAAGAGTGATGTGCGTCCGGTTCGCGCGGGATCCCGCGGGGGCCAAGCTGTCGTCTCGCGCGAGGGTCACGCCCGAGGCGACGATTCTTTGGGCTTTTGCCACGGGGCCGCCATGAATCCGCCGGATGTCGCCATCGATCTCTCGATCTGGGAGCTTTTCCAGAACGCTCATATCGTCGTCAAGATCGTGATGATCGGACTGCTCGCTGCCTCGGTGTGGAGCTGGGCCATCATCCTCGAGAAGTTCTTCCTCTTCGCGCGGACGCGCAAGGAAACCGACAAGTTCGAGCAGGTGTTCTGGTCGGGGCAGTCGCTGGAGGAGCTGTATCAGGCGCTCGCCCAGCGGCGGAACACCTCCATGGCCGCGCTGTTCGTGGCGGCGATGCGCGAATGGAAGCGCAGCATGGAGCGCGATTCCGACGCGCAGAGTTTGAAGCCCATGCCGGGGGTTCAGCTCCGGGTTGAGAAGGTCATGGACGTGACCATTTCCCGCGAGGTCGAACGGCTTGAGCGGCGGCTCACCTTTCTTGCGACCGTGGGTTCGACCGCTCCCTTCGTCGGCTTGTTCGGCACGGTGTGGGGCATCATGACGAGCTTCCAGGCGATCGCCGTGAGCAAGAACACCAATCTCGCCGTGGTCGCTCCGGGCATTGCGGAAGCGTTGTTCGCCACCGCGCTCGGGCTGCTCGCGGCCATCCCCGCGGTCATTTTCTATAACAAATTCAATAGCCAAGTGTCGCGCCAGGCAGGGCGGCTGGAAGGCTTTGCCGACGAGTTCGCGGCCATCCTGTCGCGGCAGATCGACCGGACGTCATAGGGAGTAGCGCGATGAGTGCGGGTGTTCAGCAAGGCGGCGTCGGAGGCGGCAGACGGTCCCGCCGCCGCGCGGCCCGGCCGATGAGCGAGATCAACGTCACGCCTATGGTCGACGTGATGCTCGTGCTGCTCATCATCTTCATGGTGACGGCGCCGCTGCTCACCGTCGGCGTGCCGATCGAGTTGCCGAAATCGGAGGCGCAGCAGCTTGAAGGCGACAAGGAGCCGCTCACCGTCACGGTCGATCCCGACGGCAAGATCTTCCTGCAAGACACCGAGCTTCAGCTTGACGAAATTGCGCCCAAACTCACCGCTATCAGTAAGAACGGCTATGAGGAGCGGATCTTTGTGCGCGGGGATCGTCGGGTCAATTACGGCGTGGTCATGCGCGTGATGGGGACGATCAGCGCGGCGGGCTTCCGCCGCATCGCGCTCGTATCCGACCTCGAAGAGAAACCGAAATAGAGGACCAAGGTGCGCAAGAGCGCCTTCATCTCCATTGCGCTGCACGTCGCCATCCTCTTCTGGGTGTTGGTGGCGTTCCCAGTTGGGCGCGCGCTCGATTTGCCGAAGATCGAGGACGTGCCGGTGGATATTCTGACGCCGTCCGAATTCACCAAGCTCAAGGCGGGCATGGCCGACGCCAAGAACGACGCGCCGCTTGCCGCCAAGCCACAGGAGCCGAAGCCTGCGGCGATTGCTGAGAAGGAGCCGGCCAAGGCATCCGAGCCGGTGGCCGCCGCGGCCGGACGAAGGTCGAGGACGCATCTAAGGCGGACCCAAGTCGGAAAAGAGCGACACGCCTTCCGAGGCCAAGCCGGAAACCGTGGAAGAAAGCCGAAGGAGCCCGAGCCCAAGAAGGAGGAGCCTAAGGCGGTCGACGCAAAGCCTGCCAAGCCGGTCAAGGACGAGAAGCCCAAGCCCAAAGCTGCGCCCACGACCGAGAAGAAGCACGACTTCAACAGCGACCGGATTGCTGCGCTGCTCAATAAGATCCCCAGCACGGCGAAGGAGCCGGTGGCGCAGGATGCGCCTGCCGACACGCCGCGAAAGCCCGTGCACGGGCAAGCGAACGGCACTCAAATGACCATGTCGGTCAATGAGATAGACGCGCTCAGGGCTAAGATCGCCCAATGCTGGAGCCCGCCGCCCGGGGGTCTAGGCGCCGATCAGATCGCGGTCAAGATCCGGCTCCAGCTCAATGCGGACGGGACGTTGATTGGCTATCCGACGCTCGCCAACAGCGGCAGTTCACCCTTCTTCCAGGCGGCGGCGGACAGCGCCGTGCGGGCCGTCTATCAATGCCAGCCCTATACGCTGCCGACCGATAAATATTCGCTCTGGCGCGACATGATCCTCAATTTCGACCCAAGACAGATGTACGGCAGCGGTTAGTCCGCTTCGATTCGCACTTAGAGGCCCACCTCCCCATCACCATGCCCACCGTCGTCACCCCATTCCGGAAGCGTCCACGCCGACCTTCGACGGTCGTGCCGCTGCTCGCTCTGGTTGCTCTCGTCGTGGCGCCTTTGAGCGCGCGCGCCGTGGTTGAGCTCAACATCACCCAAGGCACGATCCAGCCGCTGCCGATCGCCGTCACTGACTTTGCGGGCGACGGCTCCCTCGAGCCCGACGCGGCGCGAGAGGTCTCCGACGTGGTGGCGAGCGATCTCCAGTCGTCGGGACTGTTCAAGCCCATCGACCACGCCGCCTTTATCGAGAAGGGCCTCGATACCGCTCGGGCGCCGCG
This sequence comes from uncultured Alphaproteobacteria bacterium, assembly GCA_963846875.1. Taxonomy (GTDB): domain Bacteria; phylum Pseudomonadota; class Alphaproteobacteria; order Rhizobiales; family Methyloligellaceae; genus Methyloceanibacter. The sequence goes on along the minus strand of CAWJXT010000018.1, from coordinate 131,463 downwards.
CTTCGAAGATTGGAGGATTATCAATGCCCAAGCCCTCGTCGTCGGCCGCATCGGCAACGCCGATGGACGGTTGAAGGCGGAATTCAGGCTATGGGACACCTTCGCCGGCAAACAGTTGACCGGTGAGCAGTTTTTCACCCAGCCCAAGGAGGCGCGCCGCATCGGTCACCTCATTGCCGACGCGATCTATGAGCGCATCACCGGCGAGAAGGGCTATTTCGACACCCGCGTGGTGTTCGTCGACGAAACGGGTCCGAAGGACAAGCGCGTCAAGCGCTTGGCCATCATGGACCAGGACGGTCACAACGTCCGGTTGCTCTCGTCGGGCCAAGAGCTGGTGCTCACGCCGCGCTTCAGCCCCTCGACCCAGGAGATCACGTACATGTCCTTCGAGGGCGATACGCCCAAGGTCTATCTCCTGAATATCGAGACCGGGCAGAAGGAGATCGTGGGCGCGTTCCCAGGCATGACCTTCAGCCCCCGCTTCTCGCCGGACGGCCAGCGAATCGTCATGAGCATCGAGGATGGCGGCAACGCTAACATTTACGCCATGGACCTGCGTAGCCGGCGTACCATGCAGCTCACCAAGACCCAGGCCATAGACACCGCCCCCTGCTTCTCGCCCGACGGGCATCACGTGGTATTCGAGACCGACCGCGACGGCTCCCAGCAGATCTACGTGATGAACGCCGATGGCTCCGATCAGCACCGCATCAGCTCCGGGTCCGGAAGCTATTCAACACCGGTTTGGTCGCCGCGCGGCGACCTTGTGGCGTTCACTAAGCGGACCGAGGGCCAGTTCCTGATCGGGGTCATGAAGCCCGACGGCACAGGCGAGCGAATTCTCACCGAGGGCTTTCACAATGAGGGCCCGACGTGGGCGCCCAATGGCCGCGTCCTGATGTTCTTCCGGGAATCCCCGGGAGCCACGGGGGGACCACGCCTCTTCACCATCGACCTCACGGGCTACAATGAGCGCCAGGTTGCGACACCGTCCTTCGGCTCCGATCCGGCCTGGTCGCCGCTCATCAATTAGCCGCTCTCCCCGTCGAGAACTAACCGCTCTCCAGGTCGAGAATTGCTTATTCCCCTGAACGAGAATCGCCCGTTTTAAAGACTTGAAATCCCATACTGAGGCAGCCGTGCAACAGTTGGGAAACTTCGCTTAGTCCTTTCTTAACCATACTTGATCAGGCTGGTTGATCCGGCTAGCGTGGGTTCGCTGTCGGAGGTTGAGATTCGGCGTGGCATTTTGGCACCAATCGCCGAGAAAACAGTCGGGGGACAGTAGTCCGTTCTTGATCTGAAACCGCCGCACCGGTACATGCAAAGACGGCTACTGCCGTTTAACCAAAGGAGAGAAGACCATGCAGGGTTTGAAGGGCGTTATCATCGTCGCCACCATCGTGGCCGCCACCGTTGCGCTCGGTGGTTGCTTCCATCACGAGAAGGCCGTGACTCACGAGCCCTTGAAGCTCGGGTCAGCCGACGTCGTGGTCGAGCAGGTTGTGCGCGTCTAACGCGCGCCAAGAGATTCTGCGGCGGAAGGGTGGCCTTCCGCGCAAGATGGGATCTGGATGCCGGGACGCCGAAGCGAGATGCGGCGGCGTCCCAGGCATCCTTTCTATTTTTAGGGCCTGAATTAGGACCTTCCACAGGCCACCTTCTGGCCCCTTATCCGCGCCACTCTCAGCTGCCAGGTTGTCTCAAATTTGAGGAAACTAGGAAATCGTTAACGAATTGCATTTAACGATTTCCTAACTGGGTAGCGGGAGTAATTAGTCAATGCGGTTGAGTAGTGGGGTTAACCGCGCCTGCAGATTTGTGGGCGTTCTTGCCGTCGCCTTGATCCTTGTGGCGTGTGCGCGTCATGCGCAGCCGCAGCAATACGGCGTCGGAGGCGAAGCGCCAGCGGAGCCCGGCACGTCCCGGGACTTTGCGGTCAATGTCGGCGATGTCGTCCATTTCGAAAGTGACAGCGCGGCTTTGACCGGGGAATTGCAGGGCATCCTGCGCAACCAGGCACGCTGGCTCAATCAATATTCGCAGTATACGGTCACTATTGAGGGCCATGCCGACGAGCGCGGTACCCGGGAGTACAACATCGCTCTGGGCGCCAAGCGGGCGACGGCGGTCAAGGGCTTCCTCGCCAGCCAGGGCGTCAATCCGGGCCGGATGCGCACTATCTCGTATGGCAAGGAGCGGCCGATCGCGGTATGCGACGACATCTCTTGCTGGTCGCAGAATAGGCGCGCCCAGACCGTCTTGAACAACCGGGCCATGGCGCGGAACTGATCGGACGTTGCTGAATTCCGGCGGCTGGTTGTCTGGCCTCCGCCGGAGCAGATCACAGTTTGGCCTCAAACGCCGCAGCAAATGGATTGACGCGCGCCGTTGCGATTGACGGGCTGCGCTTAACGGCTAGAACGCTCCTGCCGGTTGCCAACATTGCTGACAGGGCTCGCATCGTGATCGCTCAAGCTCCGAAGGGGCGCACGTTGGTGTTCCCATTCCCGTTTCCGTTCCTAGCCGCACTGCTGGCCGTGGCCCTCGCGCTTGGTCATGGCGTTGCCTTTGCCCAGCAGGACACCCCAGCGCCTCAGGAGCCGCGCTCGGCCCCCGGAGTATCACCCCAGCCAAAGGTGCCCCCAGGGGAGCCAGCCGATTCGGTCGGCAACCGACTCAGCAAAGTCGAGGAGCAGCTCAGCGATCTGCAGACGATGGTCGGGGCGCTGGAATCGCTCTTGAAAGCGAAGCCCGACGCGGTACTTCCGCAAGAAAGCGCCAAAGGCTCCGGCGCCGGGGCGCAAGGCAACGTGAGCGCGCGCGTAGACGCGCTTGAGGCGCAAATCAACGCGCTGACGAGCCAGCTCGAGCAGATGACGCAGCAGATGAATGCCCTCGCAGGGAGGCTCCCCGGCAAAGCGCAGTCCTTGCCGCCGCCCGCGGGCAATGGCGCAGCTGGCCGGCAAGGTGCTGCGTCTCCACAAGCGCCCGATGCGGTGCTGGCGGGAGAGGGAGCAGATATGGGCGAGGACGCCGCCCTGGCGCCGCAAGCGGCCGGCGAGGGCGACGGTGGGCCGTCGCCTTCCGACGACGCCAGCCCCGCCCCGGCGGCGGAAGACCAGCCGCAAGGTCTCATGGCGGCGCTGCCTAGGCGCCGACGCCACCTCCATTTATAATCAGGGCTATGGGGATCTTTTGCGGCGCGACTATGCCGCCGCCGCGACCGCGTTTGGCCAGCTGGTGCGGGCCTACCCCGACGATCCGCTCGCCGGGAAGGCGCAATACTGGCTGGGCGAGACCTACTATGTGCGTGAGCAGTACAAGGACGCGGCCGAAGCGTTTCTCAGGGGCTACAAGCGCTACAAGGCGGGTGAGAAAGCCCCCGACAGCCTCTTGAAGCTCGCCATGTCACTCGCAGCCCTCGGTCAGAAGCAGGAGGCCTGCTCGGCCTTCAGCGAGCTTGGAACGAAATTTCCTATGGCCGATGAGCGCCTGCGTGATGAGGCGAAGAGCGAACGCCGCAAGGCCGGCTGCTGAGATGACCCTCCCGCAGCCTCTCTCTTGGGGTGAGGCGCAGGCGCTGCTCGATCCGCTTGGCTGTTATCCTCACCTCGCTCTCGCCGTCTCGGGTGGCCCCGATAGCGTCGCGCTGCTGCATCTCATTGCGCGTTGGCGCGGCGTGCGGGGGGCCGGGCCGCGCGTGAGCGTCCTGACCGTGGACCATGGCATTCGCCCGGAGGCCCCGGGGGAAGCCATGGAGGTGGCGCGCATGGCCGAGAGCCTCGGGCTACCCCACGCCATCCTCGCCTGGACAGGGGGCGAGTGGCGAAGTGGGGGCTTGCAGCAATCGGCGCGAATCGCGCGCTACGATCTCATGGCGGGCTACTGCCACCGCAATAATATCGCCGCTATCGTCACCGCCCATCATCTCGATGACCAGGCCGAGACCCTGCTCATGCGACTGGCGCGTGGCAGCGGGTTGGACGGGCTTGCGGCGATTCCGGAGCGCGGCAGCTGGGCCGGTATTGCCGTGCTCCGTCCCTTGCTCGACGTCTCCAAGGCGCGGCTCGTTGCCACGCTCAACGCCGGGGGTATCGCATTTGCGGAGGATGCCAGCAATCAGGACCCGCGCTTCGAGCGGGCACGATTGAGGGGATGCGGCGATGCCTTGGCCAAGCTCGGCCTTTCCGCTGCCGCCCTGGCACGCTCGGCGCGGCGTCTCAGGCGCGCGCGCGCGGCCCTCGACCAGGCGGCGGAAGCGCATCTTTCTACCCACGGACGCATCAGCGAGGCGGGCTATGGCATGCTCGAGGCACGCGCCCTTGCCGCCGCCCCCGAGGAGATCGCGCTCAGAGTGTTGGCCAAGGCCGTCGCCGCCGTGGATGGCCGCGACATGCCGCCGCGACTGGCCAAGCTCGAGGCGCTGCTTGCGGCCCTCAAACAGGCGCCGGCGAAGGCACACACCATCGGTGGATGCCGATTGCAGCCTGCCGGTCACGAGCTTGGCGTGTTCCGGGAGACGCGAAGGCGCGGGCTGCCGGTGTTGACCCTTTCCCCCGGCGAGCGCGCGCTGTGGGACAGCCGCTTTCGCGTTGAGCTCGGCGGCCAGGAGCGCGAGCCCGTAACCGTGCGCGCGCTCGGGGAGGTGGGGTGGCGTGACGCCAGCGGCGCGTCGGGCTGGCTGGCCGCCCTGCCTCGCTTCGCCAGGGCTACGCTTCCCGCCTGTTGGCGAGGCGATGGCCTCATCTTCGTGCCTGAGCTTGACAGAAAGTGTGCCTTCGGGCGCGGGCGCGCGGCCCACGGCTTCCTGGCGAGCTTCGTCAATGCTCCCGGGCGCGATGAAGCCATTCGCGCCTAAGTCGTTGAGGAAACATGCACCTCTTTGGGTTAGGTTTACTTGGCAAAGGGATTGCAGGTTCCTATGTTAGTCAAACGATCTGTTAACGTTTGGGGTGGGCGCTCGGCGCTTCCGCGCCCGACCTAACCAGGGCAATTCATGAATTCGAACTTCCGCAACTTCGCCATCTGGGTGTTCATCGGCCTGCTCTTGGTCGCGCTGTTCAACCTATTCCAATCACCGGGCGTGCGTGTCCGGGGCAACGAGATCAGCTTCTCCCAGCTCTTGAGTGAGGTCGATGCCGGCTCGGTCCAGGACGTGCTCATCGCCGGCAACCAGATCACTGGGCATTTCAGTGACGGCCGCAACTTCCAGACCTATGCGCCGAACGATCCGGGTCTCGTCGACAAGCTTCAGCAGAAGGGTGTGAAGATCACGGCCAAGCCGTCGGAGGACGACGTGCCCTCTCTGCTCGGCGTGCTCGTGTCCTGGTTCCCGATGCTGCTGCTGATCGCCGTCTGGATCTTCTTCATGCGGCAGATGCAGTCCGGCGGCGGCCGCGCCATGGGCTTCGGCAAGTCGAAGGCGAAGCTGCTCACCGAACGCCACGGCCGCGTCACCTTCGACGACGTGGCGGGCGTGGAGGAGGCGAAGGAAGATTTGCAGGAGATCGTGGAGTTCCTGCGCGATCCGCAAAAGTTCCAGAAGCTCGGCGGGCGCATCCCGCGCGGCGCTCTGCTCGTCGGTCCTCCCGGCACCGGCAAGACGCTGCTTGCGCGGGCCATCGCCGGCGAGGCCAATGTGCCGTTCTTCACCATCTCAGGCTCGGACTTCGTCGAGATGTTCGTAGGCGTGGGCGCTTCGCGCGTGCGCGACATGTTCGATCAGGCGAAGAAGAACGCGCCCTGCATCATCTTCATCGACGAGATCGACGCCGTCGGCCGGCACCGGGGCGCCGGCCTTGGCGGTGGCAATGACGAGCGCGAGCAGACCCTGAACCAGCTGCTGGTGGAGATGGACGGCTTCGAGGCCAATGAAGGCATCATTCTGATCGCCGCGACCAATCGTCCCGACGTGCTGGACCCGGCGCTGCTTAGGCCCGGCCGCTTCGACCGCCAGGTGGTCGTGCCGCGTCCGGACATCATTGGGCGCGAGAAAATCCTGAAAGTGCATGTGCGGAAAGTCCCGTTGGCGCCCGATGTGGACCTGCGGGTGATCGCCCGCGGGACGCCCGGCTTCTCCGGCGCCGACCTCGCCAATCTCGTCAACGAAGCGGCGCTGCTCGCGGCGCGCCGCTCCAAGCGCGTCGTCACCCAGCTCGAATTCGAGGACGCCAAAGACAAGGTCATGATGGGCGCGGAGCGCCGCTCCATGGTGATGAATGAGGAAGAGAAGACGCTAACCGCCTATCACGAGGGCGGCCACGCACTCGTCGCGCTGCACCAGGTGGCCTCCGATCCCGTGCACAAGGCGACCATCATTCCGCGCGGCCGCGCGCTCGGCATGGTCATGCGTTTGCCGGAGCGGGACCTGCTCTCCTACACCCGCGCCAAACTCAAGGCGGACATCACCGTCGCCATGGGTGGCCGTGTGGCCGAGGAGCTCGTGTTCGGCTACGAAAAAGTCACCTCGGGCGCCGCGTCCGACATCAAGATGGCAACGCTGCTCGCGCGCGCCATGGTCACGCAATACGGCATGTCTGACAAGCTCGGGCCGCTCGCCTATGGCGACAACGAGGAAGAGGTGTTCCTCGGACATTCGATCGCGCGGACGCAAAACCTGTCAGACGAGACGCAGACCATCGTCGATGAGGAGATCCACCGCCTCGTGGACGAGGGCTTCGAGACCGCGCGCAAGATCATCGAGGAGCATATCAACGATCTGCATGTCATCGCGCGCGGGCTGCTTGAGTATGAGACGCTGTCGGGCGATGAAATCAAGGACCTGCTCAGAGGCAAGCCGCCGGTGCGCGAGTTCGAGACTGAAGTCACCACGCGGCCGCCTCCAGCGTCCGCTGTTCCGGTCGCCGGCCGCGGCAAGAAGGCGCCGCCCGAGCCGGATATCGGGGGCATGGAGCCGCAGCCGCAGACCTGAGGCTGACTGCTTCTTTCTGCCAGAGCGTCATGCCCGGCCTTGTGCCGGGCATCGCCGTCCTTAGGGTGGAGGAACACCGCCCCGCCGCCCGCACTGCGTGCTAAAGCCTGCATCCATGACGAAGCTCTACCTCAATCCCATTGGGCTCATCTATGGCGCGGTGGCGCGCGTTGCCGTCGCCAATGGTTTGGCCCTGCCTTTGGCGGGCGGCGCGATCGCCTTCACCACTGCCGAGCTGATTGACGGCGTCCCCGGCAGCACCAAGCGGTGGTTCCTCACCGCACAACAGATTGCTGGCTCAGACGATCCCGATCTTGGCTCCCTGGTCGCCCGGACCACCGCGCCGCGGCCTCCCTTTGCCGGTCTCAGCCTCGACCGACCGGTACTCATGGGCATCGTCAATGTCACTCCCGACTTGTTCTCCGATGGTGGCCTCTACGACACCACGGAGGGGGCGATCGTGCATGCTGCCGAACTCGCCGAGGCTGGTGCCGACATCGTCGATATTGGCGGGGAGTCCACACGGCCGGGGTCGGACGCGGTTGCGGAGGCGGATGAGCTTGCCCGCATCGTCCCAGTCATTGAGGGGCTCTGCGGCCTGCACGCGGTCCTGTCGGTGGATACGCGCAAAAGCGCGGTCGCGCGGGCGGCGGCGGAAAAGGGCGCCAGCATCCTCAATGACGTCTCGGCGCTCACCCATGACGCGGGGCGTCTTGCGGTCGCGGCTGAGATGGGTCTCTCCGTCGTGCTCATGCACGCCAAGGGTGAGCCCAAGACCATGCAGGACAATCCGGCCTATGACGACGTGGTGCTCGAGGTCTTCGACTATCTGGAGGCGCGCATCGCGGTGGCGCTCGCCGCGGGCATCGACCGTTCCCGCATCGCCGCCGACCCGGGCCTCGGCTTTGGCAAGACTCTGGCGCACAATCTGGCGCTTCTTGGCCACACGGGCCTGTTCCACGGTCTCGGCGTTCCGCTCCTGATCGGCGCCTCGCGCAAGCGCTTCGTCGGTCTGGGCCAAGGGAAAGACCCGCGCGCCCGGGAGCCGGGATCGTTTGCCGCAGCCATTGCCGCAGCTGGTCAGGGGGCACAGATCTTCCGGGTGCATGACGTGGCCGGCACGGCCCAGGCGCTCGCGGTCTGGCGCGCCGCTGTCGAGGGCCGCGAGAGCCTGGGTAACCCAATGATTTACGGAGAAAATTTGGTGTAATCTTTGCTTACAGTTTTTGAACGGAGCTCTGCTAGGATGACAGGACTATAATCCCATGCAACGCCAGGTACCGAGCCCGCAAGGCGGACGGCGCCACAGAGCGTAAGGGGGACGTCGCAATGAGTTCGCAAACTCTTCGGCACGGATGGCTTCCGTGGCAGCGCGAACACCTATCCGATGACCTCGGAGGTGGCGCTCAAGGTGGGCATGGCCGCGGGCAAGCTGTTCACCAACGGCTCCTATCGCCACCGCGTGGTGATCGGCAAGGACACGCGTCTATCGGGTTATATGATCGAATCGGCGCTGGTCTCGGGCTTCACCGCCGTGGGCATGGATGTATTCCAGTTGGGACCCATGCCGACGCCCGCCGTTGCCATGCTGACCCGCTCGCTCCGCGCCGATCTCGGTGTGATGATCTCGGCCTCCCACAATCCCTTTGCCGACAACGGCATCAAGCTGTTCGGACCGGAGGGCTACAAGCTTTCCGACGAGAAGGAAGCGGAGATCGAAGAGCTGATGGGCGGCGACATGGCCGAGCTGCTTGCTCAGCCTGAGAAGATCGGAAGAGCCACCCGCATCGACAGCGCGCGGGAGCGCTATATCGAATTCGCCAAACGCACCCTGCCTAAGAACCTCAGATTCGACGGCATCAGGGCGGTCATCGATTGCGCCAATGGTGCCGCCTACAAAGTGGCGCCCGAGGCTCTGTGGGAGCTGGGCGCAGATGTCGTGAAGCTCGGCGTTGATCCCAATGGTCTGAATATCAACAAGGAGTGCGGCTCAACCGCACCCGAGGACTTAGCGCGTAAAGTCAATGAGGTGCGCGCCGATATCGGCATCGCGCTCGACGGCGATGCCGACCGGGTCCTCATCACCGACGAGCGGGGGCGCGTGATCGACGGTGACCAACTCATGGCGGTCATCGCCGAGACTTGGCTCGAGCGTGGGCGCCTTGCCGGCGGGGGGATCGTCGCCACCGTGATGTCCAATCTCGGGCTCGAGCGCTACCTCGAAGGCCTTGGCCTTGGGTTGGCGCGCACCCCGGTCGGCGACCGTTACGTGGTCGAGCATATGCGTCAGCATGGCTACAATGTCGGCGGCGAGCAGTCGGGCCACATCGTGCTGTCGGATTTCTCTACCACCGGCGACGGCCTGGTTACGGCGCTGCAGATCTTGGCGGTCGTGGCCCAGAGCGGCAAGGCCGTGAGCGAAATCTGCAGCCGGTTCGAGGCGCTGCCGCAGGTTTTGAAGAACGTGCGCTACAAGAACGGCCGCCAGCCGCTCGACAATGTCGCCGTGCGCCGTGCGATCGACAGCGGCAATTCGAGGCTCGGTAAGTCGGGTCGCCTGGTCATCCGGCCGTCGGGCACGGAGCCTGTGATTCGCGTCATGGGTGAAGGTGACGACGAGCGGCTCGTCAACACCGTCGTTTCCGACATCGTGCACGCGCTGACCGACGCCGCCGCGTAAGCCGGACTGCACCGGTCCTGCCGTGGGACCACGGTTAGCAGGTCCTTAACCATTCCCCTCCCATCGACAGCACTGATACCAATTTCGCCTGGGCCGTCTATGGTGCCTATGACGTAACCCCTGCCGTCACGCTCCGATCTCTCCTATCGCTATACCGATCTCGGTGATGTCAAGAGCGGCAGGGTCACTCTTCGATGGCGCTGCCTCCTATAACGGTTTGGAGATTAACCACATCACCTCCAACGATTTGATGCTCGGCTTCCGCTGGGAGTTCGGCTGTGGCGGCCCATGCCCGTCTCTTTCAAATGACCCCTCCACAACACCATCCCACCTCGATCCGCCCTCCGTTTCACGGACGGGTTTTTGTCTACGGCCCTCGCGGCCTTGGTTGGAAGGCAATCTTGCGGGACGCACTTGACGCTGCGAAACGCTGAAAGTATGGGCAGTCCTTCCCCGCTCCGGGGCCGCGACGACCTCGCAAGGAGTGAGCCCCGTGACCTTGTCTCAGAAGCCGAACCGGCGCCCCGATAACCCTCGCTTCTCCTCCGGGCCCTGCACCAAGCATACTGGCTGGTCGCTGGCGGGGCTCCGGGGCGCGTTGCTCGGCCGCAATCACCGGGGGCCGGAAACAAAGGCGAGGCTCGAACTCGCGCTGCTCAAGACGCGCGAGTTGCTCGAGCTTCCCGCCGACTACCGCGTCGCTATCGTGCCCGCCTCCGATACGGGGGCAGTGGAGATGGCGCTCTGGTCGCTGCTCGGCCCGCGTGGCATCGACGTGCTTGCCTGGGAAGCCTTCAGTCAAGATTGGGTCACGGATATCGCCGAGCAGCTCAAGCTTGACGACGTGCGCGCCTTCGTGGCGCCCTATGGCGACCTGCCGGACCTCCGCCAAGTGGATTGCGATCGCGACGTCGTGTTCGCGTGGAATGGGACGACATCGGGCGTGCGGGTACCCAACGCCGATTGGATCGCGAGTGACCGGTGCGGGCTCACCATCTGCGATGCGACCTCGGCGGTGTTCGCGCAACCCATCGACTGGCGGAAACTCGATGCAGCGACCTTTTCCTGGCAGAAGGTGCTCGGCGGCGAAGCGCAGCACGGCATGCTGATCCTGAGCCCGCGGGCGATCGAGCGGCTCGAGACATACACGCCGCCTTGGCCATTGCCGAAGCTCTTCCGCATGACGCGCGGCGGCAAACTCATGGGTGAGCTGTTTGAGGGCTCGACCATCAACACGCCCTCGATGCTATGCCTGGAGGATTATCTCGACGCGCTCGGCTTCGTAGAGCGCGTGGGCGGTCTTGCGGGCACCATCGCCCGCTCCGACGCCAACGCCAAGCTCATTGCCGATTGGGTGGAGCGGACACCTTGGGTCGACTTCCTGGCGCGGGCGCCTGAGACGCGCTCCAACACCTCGGTGTGCCTGAACGTGGTGGACGCGCAAGTGCAGGCGCTGCCCAGGGACATGCGCGCCGAATTCCCTCGGCGTATGGCCGCGCTGCTCGAGGCCGAAGACGTGGCCAAGGACATCGCCTCCTATCGCGATGCACCGCCGGGCCTGCGCATCTGGGCCGGGGCCACGGTGGAGCGGAGCGATGTCGAAGCGCTCTTGCCGTGGCTCGACTGGGCCTTGGCCGAAGTGAAGCTCGCGTTGCCAAGGCGGCTTAGACGACGTCGCGGATACGTCCGATGGGGCAATTTCCCCACGTCGAAGGCAATCTCTCCCCAATGACTCAGTCGAAGAGTGGTCTCGAGCTAGTCCGGCCACACATAGGCGACGACGCGCCCGCGCGAGTAGCTGCCGATCCCGACCTTGCGATTGTGATTCCCGGACACAAGCGTCAGCGAGTTGCCATTCACTGCTTTCACAATGCCGACGTGATGCGCCATGACGGCAAGCGCGCTGACTTGTGGACCGGACAGCCGCCGCCCCGCCTTGAGGCATGAAATGGCGGTGTTGCCGCCGCAGCCGCGCTTGTCGCTCTGCTGGAGCCAGAGATTGACCGACTTGGCGCACCACTGGCGGCTCCAGCCGGTGGGGTTCGTTCCGAGGTCCCGCAGCGCCTGATTGAGCCAGGGCGAGGTCGCGTAGCCCATGGCTCCCCAATGGCCTCGATGCCGGAGGTCTCTCTGGCGTTATGGGCTCGGCGTTGACGGGTATCGCCGACAAGCCCAGCAGAAGGGTGGCAAGGATATGTACCCTAATGTTTTTGCTCCTATTTTCTGGGTTATTGGAGGGCAGTCCTGAACGGTAAATCGGGATTAGTTGTCGTGGATGGGGGCGGCAATGCAATCAATGATGGCGAGCGCTGCGACCGATCACCCCCGGCGCGTGGAATTCTCAGCAATTGCGAGTACTCGCCTCGGCGCGACCGGCACGCTATAAGCACACACGGCCCCACTTCTATCGGGGGCCGTTTGCGCTTTTCTGCACTCGCTTCCGAAGGATAACCCAAGTTGGCCAATGTCGTAGTCGTCGGCTCCCAATGGGGCGACGAGGGCAAGGGCAAGATCGTGGACTGGCTGTCCGAGCGCGCCGACATCGTGGTGCGTTTCCAAGGCGGCCATAATGCCGGCCACACCCTCGTCGTGGACGGCGCCACCTATAAGCTGTCGCTGCTTCCTTCCGGCGTGGTGCGCAAGGGCAAGCTCTCGATCATCGGCAATGGCGTCGTGATCGATCCTTGGGCGCTGGCCGAGGAGATCACCAAGATCGAAGCGCAGGGCATACGCATCGGTCCCGACAATCTGCGCGTGGCCGAGAATGCCACCCTGATCCTGCCGCTGCACCGGGAGCTCGACGCGCTGCGCGAGGCGCAAGCGGGCGCGGGCCGCATCGGCACCACCAAGCGCGGCATCGGGCCCGCTTATGAGGACAAGGTCGGTCGGCGCGCGATCCGCGTCATGGACTTGCAGGACCTGGCGAGCCTGAAGTCAAAGATCGAGCGCATCCTTGCCCATCACAATCCGCTTCGCCGGGGGCTGGGCGTCGAGGAGATCAGCGCCGATGATCTCTGCCGGCAACTTACCGAGATCGCGCACACGATCCAGCCTTACGTCGATACGGTCTGGGCCCTGCTCGACGCCGAGCGCCGCGCCGGCAAGCGCATTCTGTTCGAAGGCGCGCAAGGAGTGCTGCTCGACATCGACCACGGCACCTATCCCTTCGTCACCTCATCCAATACCGTGGCCGCTCAGGCCGCGACCGGCTCTGGGCTCGGTCCCGGCTCGATCAACTATGTGCTCGGCATCACCAAGGCCTACACCACGCGGGTGGGGGAGGGGCCGTTCCCCACCGAGCTCAAGGACGACACCGGGCGCCTCTTGGGCGAGCGCGGCCAGGAGTTCGGCACCGTCACCGGCCGCCCGCGCCGATGCGGCTGGTTCGATGCCTGCCTCGTGCGCCAGACTCGGAAAGTGGCGGGCATCAACGGCATCGCGCTCACCAAGCTCGACGTACTCGACGGGCTGCCTGAGCTCAAGATCTGCGTGGGCTATCGGCTTGACGGCGAGACGATCGCCTATCTGCCCGCGGCGCAAGGGGCGCAAGCCCGCGTCGAGCCCGTGTATGAGACCATGGAGGGATGGCCGGACTCCACGCGGGGCGCCCGCTCCTGGGCCGAGCTGCCCGCCCAAGCCATCAAATATGTGCGGCGCCTGGAGGAGCTAATCGAGGCGCCAGTGGCCCTGCTCTCCACTAGCCCGAAGCGCGAGGACACCATTCTCGTGCATGATCCCTTTGTGGATTAGACTTATCCCATGGCTGACGCCTTTCCCTGGAAGCTCGCCTGGATCACCGGGGCTTCCGGCGCCATTTGCGGTGAGGTGGCGCGCAGGCTTGCCGCAGGCGGCGTGACCGTGGCGGCGACCGCACGGCCGGGCGCGAGGCTCGATGCACTCGCTGCGGCAAGCGACAAGATCAAGTCCTATCCCGCCGACGTACTGAAGCCTGACGCGTTGAAGGCGTGTGTGGCGAAGATCGAAAGCGAGCTTGGGGCTATCGACCTCGCGCTGCTCGGCGCCGGCATGTACGTGCCCTTCGATGTCCGTAGCATCGACCTCGACGGCTTCCACCGCACCATGGCGCTCAATGTGGATGGGGTGATCAACGGGATCGCTGCCGTGCTGCCGTCAATGCTGGCGCGGAAAAGCGGCCACATCACGATCATGGGCTCGCTGTTCGGTTATGCGGGCTGGCCCGGCAGTGGCGCCTATGGGGCGAGCAAGGCGGCCGTGATCAATCTCGCCGAGGGCCTGAAGCTTGAATTGGCGGGGACGGGAGTTGACCTCACCCTCATTAATCCGGGCTTCGTCGACACGCCGCTAAACGCGTCCTACGACGCGAAGAAGAAGCTCTACGTCATGAGCAAGGAGCGGTGCGCGCGGAAGATCCTCGAGAAGCTCGGGAGGAGGCCATACGAGATTGCTTTTCCCCCGCAAGTCGAAGGCTTTCTCAAGACGATGCGCTCACTACCGCGAGCCGTCTCCATTCCGCTGATCCGCTGGTTCACCAGCAAAGTGGACCAATCATGAAGCCGATGCTCGAGATGCTCGCCGCTTCTAATGCTTGGGCGATTACCTCGTCGACCACGGCGCGTTCTTCGGCTTGGTGCACGGGAAGCTGAACCATTTGTTGGTAGGTGACCGCATCTGCATGCACCGCTTCAGCGGCTAAGGTCTCATCCCACCGCGCTCGATGCCATCGAGCATGATGATCTCCAGGCGCTGCGAGAGGCGCGTAAGGCCGAGGACGTGCGCATCATCGCCTGTGTCGTCTCGCTGGCGCCACCGGAAACTCGAGGGCATGGTGTGCTACCGTACGCTCAGAAATCCCGGCGACATCGAGCAGCGGCTGGACTATGCCTTGCTCTAAGTCTTCAATCACCAGACCCATCACGTGGGCACGGTGTGCTGACCAGGATCACCGGCGAAGCACCGTCGCTCGACCTGATCCTGTTCCAGCGCGTTTCGGGGATGGGCCTCCCAGGGAGCCGCGCCTGTGCCTTTCGCCCCGCAACGACGCAACCGCTAGCGCGGTCTGAATCACGCGTCGGTCAGCAGCTCGCGGAAATAGCTGTCGAGCAGGCGATCCTTAGGATCGGCCTTGGCGCGAGCCGCAGCAAACAGTGCGAGCCGCTCGCCAAAGGCCTTCGTCACCTGTGCGCGGGTGAGGAACGGCGTCTGGTTCAAGAGCGGCACGCCGCCTCGCGCGCTGCAGAAGTCGTTATAGACGCGCAAGAACTCCTCCCACTCCTTGCCGCCGGTTGAGGCGGGATCGATCGAGAGCGTCGTACTGTCCCAGCAGTATGAGAGCAGTGCATTGCGGTCCACCGCGATGGCATAGCCGACGCTGGGCAGGTCGCAGCGGAAGCCGATCTGCTTGTCGTAGTCGGCGCAGAAGTCGCAATAGTCCTCGAGGATAGTGAAGAAGCCAGCCTCGCGGAAAGCCCACATGCTGAACAGATATTTGTTGCGGCCGGGATCGCGCGGATAGTTGATGATCTGGGCGTGGGGCCAGGTCGCGTCACTGCGCACGACGCGGACCAGCGCTTGGCGGAGCAGAAAGAAGTGCAGCTGGTCGGCCGTCGCGCGCAGCCGCGGCGAGGGCGTGCTGCGGCGAATCCACAGCGTGATGGCAGGCCCGTATTTGCGCCAGAAGCGGTTGCGATAGCTCCAGCGGCGGCGCGATTTTGGCAGCACGTTGGGATTGTCCTTGCGCAGCTCGACGAGCACGCGGCGCGTATAGGGGAAGACATAGTACATCACCGCGTAGCCCTGCGCCTTGAACACCGGGAAGCGCTTGCGAAAGTCTGCCAGCCCCATGGAATAATGGCGCACGCTGAGCGCTGTGGTCCGCCGCACCCTAATCGTTACCTCGAAGACGATGCCCATGAGCCCATAGCTCGAGCGGATGATTTGCATCTCCTCCGGGTTCTCCCGCTCGGTGATGCTGCGGATCTTGCCCTCCGGCGTGACCAGTCGGACGCCCGTGACGTAGGAGCTGATCTGGCCGTATTCGCCGGGAAAGGAGCTGTCCTTGGTCGCGGCGCAGGCCATTGCGGCGAGTGTCACGTTGCCGATCTCCGTAGTGACGTGGAATTGCAGGCCCCGCTCCTTGAGCGCGTTGGAAACTACGATATAGGTGGCACCCGCCTCGACGGTGACCGTATCCTCGCCGAATTCTGAGGATGCGGTTCATGGCCTTCATGTCCACCATGGTGCCCCCGTCGTCGCCATTCATGCGCGCCGTGGAGTGCATCGAGCCCGCTGGGCGCACGGGCGCGGGGAAGCGCACCTCGCTCGTCATGATCTCGACGAGGTCCTCGGCCGACTGCGGCGTGACCAGCACCTTCGGCCGGTAAGTCCAGGTGCCATCCCAGCTCTGAATGGTGGCGTCTTGCTTGATGTCCATGGATCCCCCCGGGGAACGCGCTGGCCCCGCATGACAATAGGGGAAACGAGCGACAAATACAGGCAGCCAGAGTGCGGCTCTGAACCCGGTATAGAGGTGCCCCGGGGAGCGCGAAAGATTTGACGGAGATCAATAGCGCGGCTTGGAGGTCCCGCGGAGCTGCCGCGCCACGAGGTGGGGGGCGAGGGCGTTGAGTAGAAACAGGGCGCGGAAAATGGGGGGCTTCACCACGGTACGCTTTTGCGCCTCCACGCCCGCAAAGATCGCTTCCGCGGCCTCTGCAGAGGTCATTGACGGTGCGAACTTCGGGTTCGCGACGGGGAGATGCTCGCGGCTTCCGGGATTGTGCTTCCAATACGAGCTCTCGACCATGCCGAGCACGACAAGGGTCACGGTCACCCCTTTCCCTTTCACCTCGCTTCGGAGCGCCTCGGTGAAGCCCGCAAGGGCGTGGCGGGCGGCGATATAGGCGCAGGCGTTGGGCCAGACGACATACGAGGCAGGGGAGGTGATGCAGGCGATCGCACCGCTCCGGCGCGCGAGCATGTTGGGCAGGAAGGCGCGCGTCAGGTTGAAGGCTGCGAGATAGGGTACCTCGATCATGGCGAGTGCGTCTTCCGCGGTCGTCTCGATGAGCGGCAGCCAGCGGCCGGCCCCGGCGTTGTTTATGAGGATATCGGGGGTGCCGGCCTCGCGTTCGATCCTGGCGCACAGTTCGGCGACCGTCTCTGCGTCGGCAAGGTCGATGGGGAAGGTGCTCGCGTTGCCGCCGCCCCGTTGGATGGTGGCGCTCACACTCTCGAGACGCTCTGCACTGCGGGCGAGCAAGAGAACGCGGGCGCCGATCGCCGCATACCGCTTGGCCGTTGCCTCCCCGATTCCGCTCGAGGCCCCGGTCACCAAAACGAGCTTTGCCGACATTAATCTCGATCTCCCTCGCGTCTGGTGTCCTAAGAATGGACAGGAAACTGTGGCACAATAGCTACAGGCCGAGCGGAACCTTTGTCCCGGCCCGGTAAAGATACTAGTCAGCGCCTTTGGGCCGGATAATCTTACCGTATCTCACTGTTGCCGAGGGAGGCCTCACATGACGTCGTTGTTGCGCGTGGCGGGTGTTGCAGTATTGGCGGCGGGGGTGTGCGCTGCCCTCGATGCGCCGGCGAGCGCCGGGGGGTGCTCGAAATTCATCGGAACCGCCGATGGTTGGGATAAGGGGGACGCGGTAAGCGGCTCTCAAGCGGCTTTGGCCGGTGCCATCGCCGACTTCAAGACTAAGAACAAAGGCGGGGTCCTCAGCGTAAGCGCCATGCGCGCCACGCCGCAGCCCTATTGGCGCGAGTCCGTGTCGGCTGATCTCTTCGTCAAGCCCGACGTCGTCACGGCCAAGTCCTACACCGTGTGCTGGCATGGTGTGGTCTCGCCGGTGGTGTGCACCTCGGGCGCCAAGGTCTGCTGGTAGCTGCCACTGTCTGTCTCCGGGGCGCTGTGGCTGGCGCGCGACGTCGATGCTGCTTTAGGCGGCTGCCGGAATGAACAGGCCTTCGCGCGCCGGCTTCTTCATCATGAACACGAGCGGCAAGATGCCGAGCGTCACGAGGCCGATGAACCAGAAGAGATCGACGAAGGCCAGCATCTGCGCCTGACGGCCGATCTCATTGGCTGCCGCCGCCATTGACTCGGGCGACCGAGGGTTCAGCCCATGGGCGGCGAGATAAGGCGGTACGGCGGGGTTGAATGGAGTGATGTGGTCGATGAGGATCTGCCAGTGGACCTGGGATTGGCGGACGAACAGCCAGCTCACCACGGCGATGCCGATCGATGCGCCGATGCCGCGCATCAGGGCATAGAGGCCGGAGGCCTCATCGAGTTTTTCGTTCGTCACGCTGCCGAACGCCACGCTCGTCAGCGGTACGAAGAACAACCCCATGCCGATGCCGGCCACGATCCCGGGCCAGGCGATGTTCCAGGCGGCTGCTTGCAAATTGAGACCCGCCATCAGCATGGTGCCCACCGCTGACAGAATGATGCCGGCAGCTACGAGGATGCGGGAATCGATCCAGCGCATTAGGAAGTTTCCCGTGATCGCGAGAGCGATCGCGCTCGCGATCGCCCGCGGGATGAACAGCATGCCGGCCTTCATGGGTGGATAACCCATCAGGCGTTGGGTGAGTAGCGGCAGGAGCGCGACGGTGCCGAACAGAGTGATGCCATAGGCCGTGATGGCCAGCAGCCCGGCAGTGAAATTCCGATCCCGCAGCAGCGACAGGTCGACGATGTTGTCGCGATTGTCCCAGCCACGCATCAGGAAGGCGGCGCCGGAGAAGCAGGTAATGGCGGTGAACACCTGGATGAAGCGCGAATTGAACCAATCGCGCGTTTGACCCTGGTCGAGAACGAGTTGCAGCGAGCCGACTGCAAGCACGAGCAGCCCTAGACCGGCCCAGTCGGTCCGGAGATGCTTGATCTCGGTGCGCGGCAGGTGTCCCATGGCGAGCAGAAGGGCGAACAGACCGATCGGCACATTGATGTAGAACACCGCCCGCCAGACGAAGGTGTCGGTCAGCCAGCCGCCGAGAACCGGCCCAAGCACCGGCGCGACCATGATGCCGAGGCCGAAAATGGCGAGCGCTTGTCCTTGCTTCTCGCGTGGGAATGCATCGAGGAGGATGGCCTGACTTAAGGGCAGGAGCGGCGCCCCAGAAATGCCCTGGGCCAGGCGGAAGATGACCATGCTCTCCAGGTTCCACGACAAGCCGCATAGTGCCGAGGAGACGACGAAGCCCACGATCGAGAAGGTGAGTAGGCGTCTTCTCCCGAGCCGCGCGGACAGATAGCCGGTGAGCGGCATCACCACCGCCGCCGCGACGAGATAAGAGGTGAGCACCCAGCTGATCTGATCGGAGGTCACGCCGAAGGTGCCGAGCATGTGCGGAATCGCTACGCTCACGATAGTGATGTCGAGCACCTCGAGAATGGCGGTAAGGACAACGGCGACGACGAGCGCGACCGAAGGCCGCTTCGCGGCATCTTGGGCGATCTCCGATATGGCCGCGATCGCCGTTTTGCGCCGCCGCCGCCGCCGGGGCGCCGCGGATGCCGTACGCGTCATTTTCCGTCCTGGGTCGTGTCGATGGTCACCGCGGCGCTGGCGCCGACCCGGAGCGGCCGCTCCGAGGCTTGCGGGTTGCTGATCCGGATCCGCACCGGGAAGCGCTGCGTCACCTTCACCCAGTTGCCGGTGGCGTTCTCCGGCGGGAGCACCGAGAAGGTAGCGCCCGATCCCGCGCTGATGCTGTCGACGGTCCCGTCGAAGGTCACGTCGGGATACATGTCGAGGCGGACGGTTGCCTTCTGGCCGATCTTGATGCGGGCGAGGTCGGTCTCCTTGAAGTTCGCGTCGACCCACCAATCGTCGCCCTCGATGATGGCAAAGAGCGGGGCGCCCGCCTGGACGGTGGCGCCCGGCCGCAGGCTCACATTGGATAGCGTGCCATTGGCGGGCGCCGTCACATGGGTCTTCACCCGGTCATGGGTGGCCTTGTGCAGCTGGGCCGCCGCCGCGCGCAGTTGCACCGTCGGCGTGGTCACCGTCAGCGCCTTGTCTTCCGCCTTGGCGAATTCGTCCTCGGCATCCTTATAGGCCTTCAGCGCGTCGTGCCAGGCGTTTTGCGCATTGGTGGGCTCGGTCGAAGGCGGCTCGTCCTTGCCCCTGTGCGCCCTTGGCCTTTTTATAGGCCTGCCCAGCGTCCTCGAGCGCGGTGCGCTTCTCCTCGAATTTCGTCGCGGCCGCCTTCAGGGGATCGGCGGCGGTGCCGGCGGCGGCCGTCGCCGCATCGAATTGCGCGCGCGCATTTCTGAGTTGCGCATCGTAGAGGGTGGGATCGATGTCGAATACAAGATCGCCGCTCTTTACGCTCTCGTCGGTTTGGACGTAGACGCGGACCACGGGCCCGGAGACCTCCGCCGCCACGCGGACGATGTTGGTACCCACATAAGCGTTCTCGGTGGTGGGGTACAGCGCGGTGTAACGCCAATAGGCGAAGGCGCCGCCGATGGTCGCGGCAATGAGCGCGACGAGCGCGATCCACCTGACGGTGGCGAAGGTGCGGGCGGAGTGGGTAGAGGCGTCGGTCGAAGCGTCCTGATTCACGGATGTCCTACCTCGGTTGCGGCGCGGGGGCGAATGGCCGGCCATCGGCGGGTTCTATAGCCAGCACTTCGAGACGAAGCACGGCAGAATAATGACGAGGCTTAATCCGCCAGGGCGCAACCCGCAAGATTTCCCTTGTGCTGATAAGGTCTTTCGCCCGCGAGGAACTCCGCCGCCTGTTCAATAACGATATCTTGCCCGGTTTGACGCCGTACGCGGAGATTTCGCAAGCCTTGCCTTCACCAGGGATCGGCTTAAATTGGGCCAAATTCAAGTGGCTGCCCGCGCGGATAGCACGCTTTCGAGCCGGTCGGCACCCTACTCGTTCCAGTAATCGGTTTGCGCAAGGCTGGTGCGGCGTTGGGATCGGCGGATCCCCACGTCTTTACGTGTTGCTTGGTCAAGCGTGACGATGGATCGAGGCGGGAACATCTTGCTCCAAACGGAGCAAAGCATCCCGATTCGAGTATCTTGGAGCATGAGCTTCAAAGCGGGAGGAGCGGAGTATGACGACGTCGACATTGATCGCGCGCCTGATGGGACCGGTACTGCTGGCCATCGGCATCGGTATCGCCTTGGGGTTGGGGGTGGAAGGGGATACCTCTTCCGCGATGATCAAGGAATTTGTCGGCAGCAAGGCGCTGATCTACATCACCGGATTGCTCGGCTCTTGTTGCTGGGTCTCGCCATCGTCAACGCGCACAATCTGTGGGAGCCGGATTGGCGGGCGATCATCACCGTCCTCGGCTGGCTCGCCATCGTGCGCGGCGTCGCCAGCCTCTTGTTCCCCGTCCAGCGTGCAAGCCATGGGCGAACGCATGCTGGCGAGTTCGGTCGGCCTCCTCACCGCTGCGGCGATCACGGTCGCGCTCGGCGCGGTCCTTACCTTTATGGGGTATGAGGACCTGTGGGCCGAGCACCGGCATCCACGCCGCGCCGCCGCAAGCACGGGCGCCCGTAGCAGCGCCAAGCGCCCCCGCCGGCGGTGAGCGTCAAGCTCGGTTGATCGGGGCTTCGGTCCAGCCTAGAGTAATGCCGTTCCGAGGGGAGCCCCGGGAAGGGGGCTGAGAGTCCGTTGCCTTTGGCCTCGTCCAAAGGCCCTGCGGTGACCCTTCGAACCTGATCCGGGTCGTGCCGGCGAAGGGACAGGAACGCGCGTCCGCGCTCTCCAATCTGCCCGCGCCTCGGCCGGCCCTCGCATCACGGGAGTGAGCCGATGAACAAGCCCATTGCGCCTGCGGACCTCGCCAACCTTAGCGTGACCACCGGGCCGTTGCCCGGCAGCCGCAAGGTCTATTCCGCGCCGGAGGGCCATGACGATATGCGCGTCCCCTTCCGCGCTATCGGCCTCGCCTGACGGAGAGTCCTTCCGCGTATACGATACCTCGGGCCCCTACACCGACCCGGACGCCGCCATCGACGTGCGCCGGGGACTTTTGCCCTTGCGCGGCCCCTGGCTCGACGCACGCGGCGGTGTCGAAGCCTATGCGGGGAGGGTGGTCAAACCGGAAGACAATGGCACTGTAGGGCTCGCCCATGCGGCGCGCCCCTTCGCATCGAAGCCTGAGCCGCTGCGGGGGCTCGCCGGCCCGCCCGTCACGCAACTCGAATGGGCGCGAACCGGAATCATCACCCAGGAGATGGTCTATGTGGCGCACCGGGAAAATCTCGGGCGCGCGCGCCAGCCGAAGAGGCGAAGCGCGCGGCTTAAAGATGGGATGAGCTTCGGCGCTTCGCTGCCTACCTTCGTGACGCCGGAGTTCGTGCGCTCCGAGGTGGCCCGCGGCCGCGCCATCGTTCCCGCCAATATCAATCATCCCGAAAGCGAGCCGATGATCATCGGCCGCAACTTCCTTACCAAGATCAACGCCAATATCGGCAATTCCGCCGTGACCTCGTCCGTCGAGGAGGAGGTGGAGAAGATGGTGTGGGCAACGCGGTGGGGGGCCGACACCGTCATGGACCTCTCCACCGGGCGCAATATCCACACCACGCGGGAATGGATCATTCGCAACGCGGCGGTGCCCATCGGGACTGTGCCCATCTATCAGGCTCTGGAGAAGGTGGGCGGCGATCCGGTCAAGCTCGATTGGGAAGTCTATCGTGACACGCTGATCGAGCAGGCTGAGCAGGGCGTGGACTATTTCACCATCCATGCCGGGGTGCGGCTCGGCTACATCCATCTCACCGCCCCGCGCGTGACAGGGATCGTGTCGCGCGGCGGGTCGATCATGGCCAAATGGTGCCTCGCTCATCACCGCGAGAGCTTCCTCTATGAGCGCTTCGAGGAGATCTGCGGGATCATGCGTCGCTATGACGTGTCGTTCTCGCTGGGCGACGGCTTGCGGCCTGGCTCCATCGCCGATGCCAATGACGCGGCACAATTCGCTGAGCTCGCGACACTGGGCGAGCTCACCAAGATCGCCTGGGACCATGGTTGCCAGGTGATGATCGAGGGGCCGGGCCACGTACCCCTGCACAAGATCAAGGTGAATGTGGAGAAGCAGCTCGCGGAATGCGGCGAGGCGCCATTCTATACGCTGGGACCGCTTGTCACCGACATCGCGCCCGCCTACGACCACATCACTTCGGCGATTGGGGCCGCGATGATCGGCTGGTTCGGCACAGCCATGCTTTGCTATGTGACGCCGAAGGAGCATCTCGGGTTGCCCAACCGCGACGACGTGAAGGCAGGCGTCATCGCCTACAAGATCGCGGCCCACGCCGCCGACCTCGCCAAGGGGCACCCGGCGGCGGTCGCGCGCGACAATGCGCTGTCGAAGGCACGGTTCGAGTTCCGCTGGGAGGATCAGTTCAACCTGTCGCTCGATCCGGAGACGGCGCGCAGCTACCACGACGAGACCCTACCCAAGGAGGCGCACAAGCTGGCCCATTTTTGCTCCATGTGTGGGCCGAAATTCTGCTCCATGGAGATCACGCAACAGGTGCGCGACTATGCAACGAAGCTCGCCGAGAAGGAGGCCGGCATGGCAGAGATGAGCGCCAAATTCCGCGCGCTCGGCGGCGAGGTCTATGTGGAGGGGGAATGACGTGGGCCCCCCTCGTAAGCAGGCGACTTAGGACTTGGGTGTTCGCGAGCCGGACCGTTAGGTTTGGAGCGTCGCTAGCCGGGGTGCCATTTTCATCGCGCGCGACATTCCTGAGCACGGGATTGAAAACGGCAAAGCTCGGCCGGCGGCTCGCCACTTCGAGATAGGGCAGGTTGAACAGGGCGGCATAATAGGCGGCCTTGGCGCGCGTGGGTTCTGGCTGTTCGGGCCGGGCACCAAAGTGGGCGAAGCGATCGTAGGCAAGCTCGAATTCACGAAAATGTCCGCGGCCGCCGCCGTGGGCCGCATCTGCGGCGAGGCCTGAGCTCTCACGCCATGGTGGAGAAAATCTACGCCGATCTCATGAAGCACTATCCCGCCAATTGTCGAAGTAAGCCGCTCTTTTTAATTTGACGGCGTTCGACTGCGAAGGCAGCTTGAACAACCACCACAAAATCAATGGCCAACCTAGCGTACGTCATGGAACCCGATATGTTTCGTCCGGTTGCTTTCGCCGTGTTCCTCTTGTGCGGTCTTTGTCTTCCTAGATGGGAGGCGAGGGCGGCGGACAACGTTGCTATTGGTGTGCCGGCGGCTATGCCCAGCAAAGAGTTTACGGAAGATGACGCCACGGAGGCCGTGAAGGCCATCATTGCTCAGAGTTCAAAGGACGGTGTCTTTAGGATGAAAAACTCCTGGACCGGCACCGATCTCGCCCTTGTTTTTGACGAAGTCCGCTTGGTGCGTGGCATGCGAGGATTTGGATGGTTTCCCAACGTCGTCTTTCATGAACAAGCTGATCCCGAGAAGCAGTACGCCCTCGATTTTTGGCTCGTCCCAGACGGCGATCACTTGAAGCTTATGGATATACGCGTGCAGAAGGAGCCGCAGCCGTACGGGCAGTCCTGGGTGATGATCACGCGAATACCCCTCGCCTGGTGGTGGCTTCCAACCATACAGCGATCTAGCCGTCCTGACGCGGGTCTCAACTGGCACATCATGTCTTCGATCTACACCTACGTGCTTAACCAGCAAAAGGACGGTGTTTATTGGGTCAAGGACGAAAAGACAGGCAAGGATCTTTCCTTGGAGCTGATCGAGGTTTTACAGCCAGTGCGGCAATTGAAAAGCGATGGCCGCTATTTTGTCTGCGCCGCCTTCCGCGAAGCCGGCAAGGACGCACTTTATGACGTGGATTTCTGGGTCGACCAAAAGGATGGGTCTGTGTCGGTGGGCGCTATTGAGCCGCGTAATACGTCCATCCAGGTGAATGCGACCTGCGAAGTTCCGGCCTCCGTGCTCACCGGCCTTTATTTCGACACTCTCAAGTAACGAATTCGCGCACTTATCAAAAGGATGAGGCCGATGGCAAAAGTCACCTACCATATCGTGCAGCATGAGGACGGCTGGGCCTACAAAGTAGGGGATGTGTTCTCCGAAACCTTCCCGAGCCACGACGCCGCGCTCTTCGCGGCGAAGCGCGCGGCGGCCGAACAAACTGTGCCGGGCGACACGGTGGGCATCGAATATGAAACCGCCGACGGCGTCTGGCATGAGGAGGTGGACTCTGGCCGCGACCGGCCGGAAACCTCCGTCGAGGACGAGGAATAGAGTGGTTCACGCCTTTCCTCGGAGGGCACGATGATACCGTCCTACAAAGGTGACCGGCTGCTTCGCACGAGCGTGCTTTTTCGCCGTTGGTGCCGAGATCGGCTTCATCGTGTTCCTCACCGGGTTTCTTTTTTGGCACGCGGACCCACGCGGAGACGGGATGGAGATGGTGGGGCGTAGGCGCGGCGTTCATCCTCATCTTCCTGCCCTTCACCCTGCCGCCCCTAATTCTCGCGCGCAAAGGGCGATGGCTCGTGCTGGCAGCGGTGTTGGCTGCTGCCGGGGCTGTCGCCTATTTCACGCTTTGGCTCGAGCTGCTCGATGAGCTGCACCTGCCATCCTAGATGCGTAGGGCGCATGGGCTCTGCGCTTCTGCTTGCCGCGCTCGTTCTTGCGCCGGTTCCTGCGCGCAGCGACGACGTCGCCGACGGCGCCAAGGCGGCGGCGCTCGTGGCGGCGGGAGGGCCGAACCCCTTCGTGGATACCGTCTGCCCGCTGATGCAGGAGGAGGCGGAAGCCAAGAGCCTGCCACCCATGTTCTTCGTGCGGCTGATCTGGAAGGAAAGCCGCTTCGATCCAGGCGCGGTCAGTCCCAAGGGAGCGGAAGGCATCGCCCAGTTCATGCCGGCAACGGCGGAGGACCGCGGCCTCGACGATCCGTTCGAGCCGAAAGCGGCGATCGTCCATTCTGCAAGCCTGCTTGCCGATCTTAAGGCCGAGTTCGGCAACATCGGGCTCGCCGCTGCCGCCTATAACGCGGGCGCCGAGCGGGTGCAGAGCTGGTTGTCGGGCAAAGGGAGCCTTCCCGCGGAGACCGAAAACTACGTCCTCTTCGTCACCGGGCGCGCCGCCGAGGAGTGGAAGCTGCCCGAGACCGACCTACCCGACTCGCTGAAGAACCCCGCCGAGCCCGTCGTGGAGTTCGTGCCGCAAGCTCGCACCTTTGGTCGTGCGGGCCGTCTATGAAACGGAGCCGCTGACCGCGAGTGCTGCCTGGCGGCCTTGGGGCGTCCACGTCTCCACGGCCTTCTCCAAGGCCAAGGCGCTTGCCTGGTTCGCGCGGCTCAAGCAGCAGCATGTCTCGGTGCTTGCCGATGCCGAGCCCCTCGTGATGCCCGAGCGCAATTTGAGCCGCGGCTGGCGCTATCTGTACATGGTGGAGATCGGAGCCGAGAGCCGCGACGACGCCGACGCGCTCTGCAAGCGCCTCCGTGCGAGTGGCGGCGCTTGCGTCGTGCAGAAGAACTGAGGGCCGAGGCTTTGGACCGCCGCGGGCCGCAATGGCGGGTAGCAAAGCGGGATGGCAGAGCTATGGTTCCTTCACTCGTCGCCTGCCCGATGGCCTAACATCGAAGCGCGACCAGCGTCGGCGGTAGGAAACCGACGGCGGCGATCGAGGAAGCGGTCTTCCGCGATCCATTTGCGTTCATCGACGAGGATGCGGTGCATCAGTGCGATCTTACCGACGCGGCCACCGAACGAGAGAACGCCGATCTTGGCCCACACGGCGAGCGCTTGGTGGAACGTTGGTTTGGATGAATCGCCAATCGAGCCCATGGCGTTCCCACTCCATGCGCAGGCCAAGGCCTTACGGAGCGGCGCTTAGGCAGGTGCCCTGACGGGGCGGCCGCGAAAAGCCCCAGGTCGCAATCCTAGGTTCAATGCCGGCGTGGGGTAATCTGCGTGACTCGGAGGGTGGTGTGTTCTCTGGCGAGCCCTGTCCTTGGCGTGGTAACGAGAGCCGCGCAGCGCGGGTGTTGACCATGGTGCATACTGGACTGATCCAGGTGGCGGTATTTCTTGCAGCTGCCGCCATTGCCGCGCCGCTCGGCCGACTGCTGCGCATGGGCGCCGTGCTCGGCTATCTCGCCGCGGGCGTGGTCATCGGCCCTTTCGTGCTTGGTCCTTATTTCGGGCTTGGCGACGTCGAAAGCATCCTTCAGTTCGGGAGGTTCGGCGTCGTAATGCTGCTCTTCGTGATCGGACTCGAGCTTAGACCCATCAGGCTTTGGTCCATGCGCTCGGCCATCTTTGGTCTTGGCACCGCGCAACTTGCCGCGACCTCGCTGGTGCTTGGCGCCGTCGGAATAGCGGTCGGACTCACTCTGCGCGAGGCGCTCTTTGTGGGACTTGGCCTCTCTCTCTCGTCTACGGCTTTCGCGCTGCAGGTGCTGGAGGAGAAGGGTGAGATCAACACGCGTCACGGCCGGCTCGCCTTCGCCGTGCTGCTGTTCCAGGACCTCGCCGCCATTCCGCTCATCGCGCTCGTACCGTTGTTCACCGCTGGAGGCGCCGAGCGTCCGGCTATGGACTTGCGTACCGCTGTCCTTGCGATCGGCACCATTGTGGGCGTGGTCTTGGCCGGGCGGTTCTTGCTCAGCCGGCTTTACCACCTGGTCGCGGCAACAGGCGTGCGCGAGGCGATGACCGCGAGCGCGCTTCTCACAGTCGTGGGCGTCGCTCTGGTCATGGAGGAGGCCGGATTGTCGGCGGCTCTCGGGGCCTTCGTCGCCGGCGCGCTGCTCGCCGATTCGGAGTACCGCCACCAGATCGAGGCCGATATCGCGCCCTTCGAGGGATTGTTGCTCGGCCTCTTCTTTCTTGCCGTCGGCATGTCGATCGACCTCTCGGTGCTGGTCGCGAGACCGACGGCGCTGTTGGCGATCGTTGTCGGCCTCGTTGCGGTCAAGACGATCCTGCTCTTCGTCCTGGGCCGCTGGTGGGGCCTGAGGAGCGACGCCGCCACGCGGCTCGGTCTTGTCATCAGCCAGGGCGGGGAGTTCGCCTTCGTTCTGTTTTCCGTCGGGGCGGTTGCGGGCGCGATCGGCCAGGAGCTGGCGAGCCTGCTCACGCTCGCTGTGACGATGTCCATGGCCACGACTCCGTTGCTGCTCGCTGCAGACGACATGATTCGCCGCAGCGTCATACCGCAAGCGCCCGACTATGAGACACCGCCGGGTGGTGACAACCACGTCATCATCGCGGGCTTCGGCCGATTCGGCCAGATTGTAGCGCGCGTGCTCAGGGCCCGCCGCATTCCCTTCACTGCACTCGACACCAATATCGAGCAGGTGGATTTTGTGAAGCGCTTCGGCGCCAAGATCTATTATGGCGATGCAGGGCGTCTCGATATTTTGCGCGCAGCGGAAGCCGACAAGGCGCTCGCTTTCGTGCTTGCCATCGACGATGTGGAGGGCTCGCTCAGGGTCGCTGAGACCGTCCGCCATAACTTTCCGGACCTGCCAATCTATGCGCGCGCCCGCGACCGCACGCATGTGCATCGGCTGATGGATCTCGGCGTCAACATAATTGAGCGCGAGACGTTCCTCGCGGCTTTGCAGTTGACGCGTCGGCTGCTCGGGGGCCTCGGCCTCAGCGAGGCGGCGGCGCGGCGGATCACCAAGACGTTCAAGCGACACGACGAGCGGCGCCTGTACCAGGACTATCAATATTACACGGACCTGGAGAAGGTCCGGGCCAATGCCCTTTCGCAGGCCTCGGAGCTCGAGGAGCTGTTTGCCCGCGATACCGAGGAGCAGCCCGACGAGGACGGGCCGCTCACGACCGTCGAGCGGCGAGATGATCGAGGATCAACCGGTGCACCTCGGGAGAATGGTTGAACTCGAGGGGACTAGCCGGTGGTTGCCGGATGCGCCTCGGCCGCGGCCGCTTTCTGCACCGCCTTCTGCACCTTCTCGAAGGCGCGCACCTCGATCTGGCGAATGCGCTCCCGGCTCACGCCGAATTCAGCCGATAGCTCCTCGAGCGTCAAGGGCTCCTCGGCGAGGCGCCGCGCCTGGAACACCCGGCGCTCGCGCTCATTCAAGCCCTTGAGCGCATCGTTGAGCATCGTGTGCCGGTTATCCTTCTCCTCGGACTCGGCAAGGGCGGACTCCTGATCCATGGTTTCGTCGACCAGCCAATCCTGCCACTCGCCGCTCTCGGAGTTGTTGCGGACCGGCGCGTTGAGCGAGCTGTCGCCGGCCAGCCGCCGGTTCATGGAGATGACGTCCTCGTTGGTAACGCCCAGCCGAGTGGCGATGCGCTTCACTTGGTCGGGCCTGAGGTCGCCTTCCTCCAGGGCCTTCATCTGGCCCTTGATCTTGCGCAAGTTGAAGAAGAGCTTCTTCTGGGCCGCGGTCGTGCCCATCTTGACGAGGCTCCAGGAGCGTAGAATGTATTCTTGGATCGCGGCGCGGATCCACCACATGGCGTAAGTGGCGAGCCGGAAGCCCTTGTCGGGATCGAAACGCTTCACGGCCTGCATCAGGCCGACATTGCCTTCGGAGACCACCTCACCGATGGGCAGGCCATAGCCGCGATAGCCCATGGCGATGCGCGCCACGAGGCGTAAATGCGAGGTGACGAGTCTGTGAGCCGCGTCGCGGTCGCCATGCTCGCGCCAACTCTTGGCGAGCATGTACTCCTCCTGCGGTTCCAGCATAGGGAACTGGCGGATCTCTTCAAGGTAGCGCGTCAGTCCGCCATGCGCGCTCACGCTCGGCAATGCCTTCGTCTTCGCAGCCATCAGAACTTGTCTCCCACGGCGGTGACTGGGCCGCATATTTTACGCCAGTCACTCGCTTCGCACTCTATAGAGCGTTTGGGATGATGATAAAAGACTGGCAGCACTTCACAGTTCCTTGAATGATCCCACGATTTCGGCGAGATCGCGCGGCAGCGGACTATTAAATTCCAGCAATGTGCCGGTGACGGGGTGAGCGAAGCCGAGCCGGCTCGCGTGCAGAACTTGACGGTGGAGGCTCTCGAGCTTGTCACGCAGCGGTTCCGGCAGAAGTCCGCTCTTGGTCTTGAAGCCTTGACCATAGAAGGGGTCACCGATGATGGGGACGCCGATATGGGCGAGATGCACGCGCACCTGATGAGTGCGTCCCGTCTCCAGCCGGCATTCGACTAGCGACGCGATGGGTCCTCGCTTGCCATGGTCGCGGCCAAAGGTCGCGAGCACCTGGTAGTGGGTGACGGCGGCGCGGCCTTTGTTCTTAAGCACCGCCATCTTGGTGCGGCTCGCGGGATGCCGGCCAAGGGCGGCATCGATGGTGCCGTGCGGACGCGGCGGCGTGCCCCAGACAAGCGCGAGATAAGCGCGCTCGAGCGAGCCCGAGCGTCCATGTTCGGCAAATTCCGCGGCGAGTGCCCGATGCGCCTGATCGGTTTTGGCCACTACCAAGAGTCCGCTCGTGTCCTTGTCGAGGCGGTGAACAATGCCCGGCCGGGCGACACCGCCGATGCCCGACAGGCTCGTGCCGCAATGAGCCAGCAGTGCATTAACGAGAGTCCGGTCCACATTGCCGGCCCCCGGATGCACGACGAGACCGGCCGGCTTGTCGATCACGATGAGGGCGTCGTCCTCATAGACGACATTGAGCGGGATCGATTGCGCCTCCGGAGCCGCGGGCACGGGCGGGGGCAAAGCGACCAGGAAGCGCTCGCCCGGTTTGACCCGGTATTTTGGGTCCTCTATGGTCGCCCCGCCGCGGGTCACCTGACCCTGCTTGATCAGATTTTGCAACCGTGTGCGGCTGAAGTCCGGCAGGCGATCACTCAAGAAACGATCCAGCCGCATGCCTGAATGGCTCGTATCGGCCTCGGCGTTGATGGACTCCGGCGGAAGGGACATGAGACCTTGAGAAAGATGGCAATGGTCGGGGACATGGGCAAGGCGCCCATGCCGGGTTCGGTGTTCACACCGCGTCAGGTGCGCCTGCTCAAGATCGCCGTGATCGTGATGGGGGTGCTGCTGGTTGGCGGCTTTGCCTTTGTGCTTGCGGCCATTGTCTATCAGGCATCGCATCCGAGGCAAGCGAGCATGGGCACCGCTGCCTCCCTCCACGCAGGCCGCGCGGCCGGCATCGATCTGCCCGTGGGTAAGGACGCGGCTCTCGCCGCCATGTCGCTGGATGGCGATAGGCTTGCGCTGGATCTCACCTCAAGCGAGGGCCCAGAGATCGTGGTCATCGATCTTGGCAGCGGTACGGTCGTGGCCCGCGTACGGCTCAAGCCGCAATAAGCCTTGATCGGCCTCGCCGCCCCACGCTATAGCTTTCGCCTCGCAGGTTTTGATCGGAAGCCCCGTTCGTCTAGTGGCCTAGGACGCTGGCCTCTCACGCCGGAAACAGGGGTTCGAAACCCCTACGGGGCGCCACCCAAGCTTTTGGTCTTTGAATCATAATCATTTTTCTCCGCTTTTTTTGTCCCACGTGCGGTCAGTGGGACAGTTTTTGTTCCTGGTTCGGTCGTCGAGAGCAGTGTTACAGCGCTACCTGCAAGCACCTTCTGTCGCGCGGTGCGGGTATAACGTCTTCTCCGTTGCTTCGAGATTTCTGGCCATCATATGAGTGGACGCCTCGCTCAGAGCCTGCCGCGCTTGAGAAAAATCATCGCGCAGTTCAGCTTCATGACCTTTGGCTC
Source organism: uncultured Alphaproteobacteria bacterium (assembly GCA_963846875.1). GTDB lineage: Bacteria > Pseudomonadota > Alphaproteobacteria > Rhizobiales > Methyloligellaceae > Methyloceanibacter. Next base: position 100,191 of record CAWJXT010000018.1, on the reverse strand, counting down.
GGGTCTATTTTTTCTCATCAAGATCGGCTGCCTGTATCTGGCCGGGCAGCTCGGCGTGGCCGCATGGTTGAGCTACCTCGTCATCACTGTAGCCCTGACCATTGTAGGCTGGACCTATCATAGCAAAGTCACCTTCAAGACAGAGCTAAGCGTTCATACGGCCTGGAGATTCTCCCACTCCACCGTTGCCCTAATGCTTGCCGACTATCTCGGCTTCCTCGCCCTCACCTATACGGGGCGCATTTATCCGGTTATCTCGGCCGTCATCATGAGCGCGATTTTGTTCGGAGTCCGGTACCTCAGCTACTCCCTCTACGTTTTTCGAGAGCGAGAATCGAAAGCGGATCTGCGTTCGACTTTTAGCCACGTCATACTGGGGATCGCGCTGTTGGTAGGTTCGATCAACTACGCGCTTGCGATCGACGACGCAGAGCCAAAAAAGGACGGCAAGCAGAATTATTGTGCGGCTGCTAATCTGTATGTCTCCGGCGTACTCAGCAATGACTGCGATGACGTTGAGGGGGCATCGGGCGTAGCGCCCCAACCGTCGATGAAGCGTGAACCCGGAACGCCGGCACTGGTTGCCTTGACTTTTGCCTTGGCCGATGGCGATCGAGACGTTCGAGCCTGCGTTGCCACGAGTCCAGAATGGTGCAAGACGCTCCGGACGCACCAGCGCATGCTCCTGCTGCTCCCGTTCCTTGCTCTCATCCTACTCGTCTATATTGCCGGCTATGACATCACCGCCAACGCCAACCTGGGGGCAGCAGCCGCGCTGTGCGCTGCGTTCGGGACCGGTCTTATCGAAGGCTCAATGGCGTTTTTGACCGAACCACCGGCGGCCGTGTTGCTCTTGCTTGTCGCGTGGATGCTGTACCGCCTCGCCTGCCTACGTCGCCTGATGCTTTCAACTCTCGTCTGTGGGATAGCGCTCGGGCTGCTTGCGCTGACCAAGGCGGTCTACTTCTATTTAGTGCCAGTCCTCGGCTTGCTCGCGCTGCTTGCGCTTGCATTCCGTTCAAGGCGTGGAGCTGCTGCCGGCACCCTGGTGGCAGTTGTCATTGCTGCTCTCATCAGTGGGTTATGGATCTACCGCAATCAAGAACGCTTCGGGAGCAATTCGGTTGCCGGAAGAGCCGGGAGTGTAATGTCAACCCGCGCCGCCCTCACCACCATGACCTGGCCGCAATACTGGAGCGGCTATCTTGCCTTTACCCCCAAGCTTGGTCCCAAGCTGATTGACCTGCTCGGGATCGATCCCGCTAACGTCGCGGTATTCGACCGCAGCAGTCCCGAAAGCCTTGAGGAAAACCACCATCGTGACGAGGTCGTTGGGGGTGGAAGCAGGCAAGGAGCGCTCGGCGCGCTCGTCGAGCATTGGCCAATGGAACTCGCGCTCATTCCACTGACCGTCTATCGTAGCGCGTTTCTTCCGGTGGGGAGCAATTCCCATCACGGAAGGCATGGCTCCTGGCCTATGCGTGCCGTTCGGCTGCTTTCCCTCGCTCTGGCAACGGCCATCGCGATGGGAATGATGCCGGCCTTTTTTCTCAACTTCAGCGTAGACCTCTGGCGTCTAAACCGTGCGAGGCTCGCCTTCCACCTCCCAGCGCTTTACACGGTCGGCGTCCATTCGGTGCTGACGCACTACATCCCCCGCTACAATCTGCCGCTGTTTGGCGTGTTTGCGATTGAACTCTGCTTGGCACTCGCGCTCCTATGGTCTTTTACCGGCACCGATGTTCGCGTGCATCGCCCCTTACTTGACAAGCGTTAGGGCGGGTTACCCCCAGCCCATGTTGGTCGCGGCGGTGTGCATTGTATTTATTTGTTCGCCGTGAGCGGCTTCATGGGCTTAGAAGTCGATGCGCCCCCGACTGCGCGATTGTCACTGTGGGTTTAGAGAAGCGTCACTTTGACTGACGACTGGCTACGTCGCGCGAACAATATCATTCCCCCCGGCGTACGATCGTGCCCTGCCCAAGAATTGAATGGGAGCTAAGCATGATTCAGAATGCGCCAGAAAGAGGAACTTCACCGATCGAAGCGCAATTTTTTGCTCGCGAACGGAAGAAGCGACGAATGACCTCCACATTCTTGTGCGCTTCAGAACGCATATAGCCTGGATAGGTTGGCAGAAGGAGCACGCTCTTCGCTGTTCGGCGAGCATTGGGACAATCGCGGCGGTAATGGGCAAAGCATTCAAGATCAGCCGTGTTCCCTAGATGTTGGATGACGGCGTCGCGACCCTGCTGCATCATATATCGCTGTAACTCTCCGCGCTCAGGCACTTGAATTGCGAAGTGCAGGTAGATGTGGGAGAGATCGCCCGGGCGCGGAGGCAGTATTATTCCCGGAACGTCGCTGAGGCCGTCGTGATAGATTTGGGCAAGCTCCGTTCGCTTTCGCGCGTGAGAATCTACATTTTCGATTTGATCGAGAACAAGCCGCGCCTGCATCTGCGAGATTCGCCGCTGGTACTGTTCGGGGATCTCCTTGCGCAGAACGGGATTAACCTCGCTATTGAACTGTCGTGTTACCGCCTCGACGTTTTTGAGGGCGCCGAAACGAATGACCCAATAAGTTAATGTGGAAAAAACCAGCGAAGAGGTTAGCGCCTGACCGAGCGCACAATGCGCTATCCGTGTCAAAAGTCGGTGATAGTCTTCACGTGGCAGTTGCATTAGCCGACGACGGATACGATCGGCCTTTTGTCGATCGTCGGTTGCGATCGCCCCCCCAAAGAACGCATTTATGTTCTTGGCGCGTCCAAAACTAAAGAAGCCCATATCGCCGATCGTCCCCACTTTACGGCCAAGATGTTTTGCTCCAAGCGCTTGGCTAGCATCCTCTAGTAGAGGTACGCCGTAGCTACGACATATATCGCGGATTTACCGAGAGAGGACGTAGCCAGACCGTGTAGGTGCGTAACCAAGACCGCACCTATATCTGGAGTGATTAGCCGCTCCACCTGTTCGGCTGAGATGTTACACGTGTCCTGCTCAATATCGGCGAAGCATGGCACACCGCCTGCCGCTACAACCATATTGACAACATCGTAGAGCGTATAGGGTGACATGATGACCTGCTGACCAGGCTGGATTGTTTCTAGCAAACCCAGGTAGATGCCATAGCGGCCTTGGGGAACAAGAATAACTTCTGTCACGTCTAACCATTCTGCCAAGCAATGCTCAGCCTTTTCTACCGCATGCCCCGTAAATACTCTCGCTAGTACGAAATCTCGAAGAGCAAGGCGAATATTGCGGAAGCCGTTGTAGAAACGGAATCGGGGCTGTGGCGGCAAAAGCATTATTTGTCTGGGCCCTTCAGAGCCACCAGGAGGATCCACGGGGCCACGACCGCTACGTGCGACGCCTCGTTTGAAATGCCTCGGAAATCACCGGTAACCAATCACTGTACGCTGATGTCGGCAATGCGACGCGCGTTTGCCATGATCGTAAAAGTTGGAGACGTGGCAGGGGCCGTTGGGAAGGTGCTGGAATTGCAAAGAAAGATGCCCGAGGAAATTGAGCCATTAATGGCGACCGGGCCAATTCCGAGCGGAAGAGAAGCTGCGTAATGCGCGCTCGTCTTTTGCCGGACCGGTTTGATCGGTGGAACCATAAAGCCGTCGCCACTTAGCAATCGCCTAGTCTCCAGCCACAAATCTGGAACTTCTAACAGCGGCGTGCCGGCGTGGGCCAATGATAGCCTTGCTGGTTGATTGCCGTCGACGCGGATTGAATAGTGCTGCGAGTGGTCTCCATGTAGATAAAGACGTGCCAACAACACTCTTCGTCGCAGTGCGCGGCCCAATGCAGCTAATGGGGACCAAAGCACGGAAGGTGTGTAGTACCGCCAGAGATGGTCGAAAATGACGTAGATTTGTAGCTGGGCATTCCGCCGGCCGGGCGTCAGCGATAGGGCGCTGATGAGCAGATTCGATAATCCAAAGTAACATTGCTGATCGTAGCCGTGGAAGACTCCCGGACCGGTATAGACGATGGGAAAGGTGTAGACGCTGTTATCCACTATCCTCAGTCCGTCGCGCATATCAAGCGTTCGCATCACGATTTCCGTCGTTCCGACGCAGCCGGCGCAGATATATATACGGTCGAAGGACCCCAACATCTCACGGCTTCCGCCGCTCGTCTCAATGATTACACTGACGGTCTCGCGATCTACGCAGAGCACGCGTCCTGAGATGACGCGTGAGATTAAACCAGAACGCCGCCAGAGGTCTAGATCCCGCACAGTCGAATACATGGATCGCTGCGGGCAGCCGATCATGCATTCACCGCAGTAGGTGCAACAATTGGACTCCGCTGATCGCGTCTCAACCGCCAGTCGACTCGCGCCTGCAACAAAGCGGTATGCCTTCGTCGGGAGTTGTGAATTGATTTTTCCGGCCAACGCCGTGGCCAAAGGTGTCCTTTGGATCGGCGGTCGGTTGACGAAATCTTCGCCGATCCAATCATTGAGCGCGTCTCGCTGACCAGCGATGCCGATCCGTTTCGCAATCGCTGCGTAATGCGTATCGAGTTCCGTGCGACCGTAAGGCCACCCTTCAAAATCAGCGTTGCTGAAGGGGGTGGCCGACAAACCCCAAAAATTGGTGAGCCCTCCATAGCCACAACTGTCCCAGACTCGGCCCCAATCTTCGACATTCTGCATTTTGGGGACCAAGCCGAAATTGGTCTTGGGTGGGGGAAATTGCACGCCGGGCTCGAAGCTGATCTCCTTATAAAAGGCGTGCAATCGCTGTCTCGTCCAGAGATTGACAGGTGAGGCAGCGATGAACTCAGACCTGCCGACCAGGGTAATGTCCGGAACGGGCTCCAGGGTTGATAGACGATCCAACACCCCCAATGCCGCCGCCCCGCTGCCGATGACTGCGACTTTCATCGGGTGCTCTCGGATCGAAATGCTCTCGGATCGAAATCTCTTGGCTAACTTGGAGTTGGTCATTGATTTCCAGAGGAATTATTCAGCGAGAAACTCGGCGAGCATGCGCGCATCGTCTGGAAGGGCGACGGCGAGATGGGGAGTGGCGTGGGGTCTAGTCGGTAGCACCCTTGTCAGGGCTCTTCTTTGGTTCAAACAGGCGGATTATGCCCCCTATAAGCAGGACTGCCCCCAGCATGATTGCCGGGACGCCAACCAGATAGGCGAACGGTATGTGCATTTCGTCCTCAAGCTCACCCGGCTCCGATCGTTCAATGTGCGAACACAAGCCGATCAATCGGTGAGACCCACTGGTGAAACGTGTCGGGATCGACCAGGGCGACGGCCAGCAAAAAGATCGCGCCCGTAATTAGGGAGCCGACCAGTATAGCCCGCATGGCTGCCTCGCGTCTCGAAACTCTAGGACATGGGATACAAAAAAATCCCATGCTTCAGCAGCCCAACGAGTATAGTGCGCTCTGGAAGCGCGTCGAGCAAAGCTCGGTGGATTTCTTGTTTCAGTTTGTTTCCGTCGCCACTTCCGAAACGAACCGTTACAAGCCTGCCATGCAATCGCCACGTTCAATTGCTGTCCCTGAAACAACGGCGCGTGACATCAGTTGCGTCTCCCTAGTGACAGTAGCGTCTCCTAAGTGACGTTGCCTCGCCCTTCGCCTTTCTCACCTTCGAGGCCCGGCGCTCCTCGTGTCGGGGCTTCTCCCTTTGGGCAAGCGACGGTCGTTCTTTGACTTTCACCAGGCCCTTTTTGCTGGTACCGGCGGATGGATAAGCACGATCTCCACGTGAGGGTGCAAGGTGGCGACATCACTGTCACTCTGCCGGGCACGGACTACACTGTGACTTACAAACAGTGGACGGCCTTGGGGCACCTCGTCATGACCTACAGCTCATTCGACCTCCATCTCACGACCCCGAGCGTATCCAAGTTTCGCGCTCGCGCATGGCAGGCCGCCAATGACAAGGCGCGCGAGCTGGGGTGGATCCCGTGAAAGAGCCGTCAAGGGGCCACCAACTCATGAAAATCGGAATGCTCCTTGGCTCGTTGACTCTGTTGCTTGTGGGTTGCCACCCCAGTGACCCTTGCCGTCTCCACACCGAGCAGGCTTCGTGCGGCACTGACAACGCATGTGTCTGGAACTCGGACAGCGACAAGTGCAAGACGGCAAAAAAGGTCCGCGAACCGGCAGGAGTTCCTGAGGCCACTAACGCGCCAGCCGAGCCTCCCGCCGCCGCTCCATCACGGCCCCAGCCGCCCATCGTGGAGCCAGCGCCCACTCCTCCCATGCCACCCGCCGCCACGCCAGAGGCCACGCCTCCACCGGAACCGAGCGATCAGTAATCTCGCTGGCGATGAGATTTAGCCGCCGATCGCCGGGCCTTTCAGGGCTGTCCGCGGGGTGCTATCTGGGTGACGTGTGTGGCCGGTTCGAAAATGTGATCGCTCGGGATGCAGGTGACGCGCTCTGGTGCCGCCGAGATTGTGCTCTTTGCCCTGACTAGGCTTGATAGTAATAGCGACGACGTGCACGCCAACTGTCTCTAGCGCATTCCACCCTTCAGTTTCGTCACTCCCCAGGAAAAATTCCTTGGCCTGATCCGGAGTGGCTGCAATCGAAAACAGCGCCAGCTTTCCGCATGGCTCAATCACGGCCCACGCTAGAATAGGCTCGAACGCGTTCATCGCGCCCCACGACTTCGTCTCAAGAAGATTGATTTGAGGTGGAAATTGCAGCGCCCGTGTGGCTGCTTCGAAACGGTTTGTTTCGGAATTTGCTCTAGCAACAATCTGTAACTCGCGAGTTGAGGACCCGCCAACGAGGGGCGGCGTCGCAGCCGTACCTATATCGGCTCCTGCGCTCACTTGCCGCAGTGGCAGCAACATTGCAGCAAAACCTGCCAGCTATCTAACTCAGCATGGACGGAGAAAGCTCACGCGACGTTGAGCAAGAATTGCCTTCGCTCGACTTATTCATTTGGGCGGTGGTCTCGTCTCTGATTTTCGTATGCCTCTCGGTCTCGGCTGCCCTACTCCTCTTCTGATAGAGCGGCGCCACCTTGTGCCTCACCGAAATGGAACTGCATGTCGTGCGGCTAGCAGTGGCGGCCGTGACAGCCTCCAACATGGCGACCCTCGAAGAGAAGGAAGCCTTTGTCGACTTGGTCGAGCACGGCTTCATCCAGGGTCCACGGCTCACCTCAGCTGGTTGGGCCGCGCTACGTCTGTCGATGATGACGAACAGTCGGACTGACGCCCAGACTATTTGAGTGAAAGGGTGCCGGCCGTCCGGCGGAGCGGGGGATGAAGTTATCACGGCTGGCGTATCTGATCGTTCTGATCGAAGTCGGCTGCGACGAACCAATCGACATCGATAAGCCAGGTCAAAGGTTCGACCCCACATTGACAGCGACGGGGGCCACCATGCGGCCCGCACGAATTGGAAGGGCTAAGGCCAGTTGGGCGTGGAGTTCGATTGAGGGTGTCACCACCCTGCAGCGAGCAACTTGGCGAGAAGCTCGGCGCAACCGTTCTCCAATTTGCTTCATAAGCGTCAAATCGCTCTACATGCCTTGGTTCGCCACCGCATCCATTTCGGTTTAGGCGGCAGATCCCGTTCCTTGGGATCTTTGGTGCCGATCAATCGCTGCTTTGATGAACGTTCGGTGACTAGGAGAGAGTAGCGCTCCTTTTGCGCCGCAAGCGGCTCCAGGCCATGACTTCATTGTAGGGGGAGCGATTAGTTCAAAATGCATGTTCATTTTTTAAGAATCGATCAGCTTTGACTCGGGAAAAGTCTCGTCTGCTTTAAGGATAAAAATCCAACCTAAATGGTCATTTGCCATGGCTAACGGGTGCAACCAGGCAGACTCAGGGGCAGAGTTAAAAAATGCACCGCATCATCCAGAGGGAGTTTGTAAGTTCCGCCAGGCCGGATACATCGTGCCAGCAAGAGACGGCGGTGAGCACCGGCTCGTCGTCACCGCAAGCACAGAAGGCGATGCCCGGTCTTGATGCGGTCGAGCTTCAAGCAAGCCTAGTCGATAGGGTTCAGGCGTGGGACGGCCGTAACGACGCTCCTGAGCCCGAGGTAGTCACTGCTCCCCGCCATTCCGCCAAGCGTGAACTCATTATTCGCCGTGGCATCAAGACCCTGCTCGCGCTTGCAGCGGCGATTGCGCTCGGTTGGTCGCCGCTACAGCGTCTGCTGCAGACGACGAGTGCTGAGGCAGCGGTTAATGCGCGATTGATCACCTTGCGAGCGCCGATCGACGGTGAAGTCACCGCTTCTCAGCAACTCGTCGAGGTTGGAACTTTCGTACAAGAGGGTGAGGAAGTCTTGCGTATCAACAACCGCCGGGCCGACCGCAGTCACCTCGATGATCTGCGTCGCACCATCTCAGGCTTGCAATCTGAAAGTCAGGCGCTGGAAGTGCGGCGGCAACAACTTGAAACACTTCGCAATGACCTGCGTATGCAGCGAGACGCCTTTAAGCAGGGCAGGATCCAGGAGCTGCAGGCGCGCATTGACGAGCTCACTGCGGACATTGCCTCGGCAGAGGCGCAACGAGTGGATGCCGCTAGCACGCTCGACCGCACGCAAAAGCTTCGGATTACGGGAAATCAATCGGAGGCCGCACTCATCCGTGCCGACCGGGACAACAAGGTGGCCGAAAGCGCAGGAGAGGCCTTGCGGCAGCGGCTAAACGGAGCCAAGGTCGAACTTGATGCGGCGCGTCAAGGTCTCTTCGTTGGCGATAGCTATAACGATATTCCCCGCACCGCCCAGCGTGTGGATGAAATTACGCAGTTAATCATCGACCTCGCCGGCCACCTCGAGGAACGCAAGAGGCGCATTTCCCAGCTCCAATCTGAGCTCCTTGAGGAGGAAAAGCGATTTGCCGACCTATCATCCGCTAACGTCGTGACTCCCGTCCCGGGGCGTGTATGGGAGGTGCTGACTGCAAAAGGCGAAGAGGTGAGGCGCGGCCAGGACCTCATGCGCGTTCTCGATTGCGGCGGCGTTGTCGTGACCGCCGCCGTAAGTGAATCTGCCTACAATAAACTTAAGCTTGGACAAACAGCGACGTTTCACCTTCGCGGAGAATCGGAAGAGCGGGCGGGCCGCATTGTCGGCCTCAATGGTCTTGCCGCGGTACCCTCCAATTTCGCAATCGAGCAAAATGCTCTTGCGCAGGAGCCCTATCACGTCACCGTCCAAGTGCCGAGCCTTGGCGTGAGGTCTGATTGCTATGTAGGACGTACCGGCAAGGTGACGTTCGACACTTCGATGGGCAGCGACGAAACACGCTCGGCCGCTGCCGGCCTATGATCTACGCATCGGGAACGACCTATTGGGAGGCGTTTCAGCCGGGGCTCATTGTCATTCTTTTGGCTGGCGCGGTGCTCCCCTGGCTTGATCGTGACAATCGGATTGTGCGTAGCTGCGCAATAGCCGCCTGTATCATTCTCTCCTGGCGCTACATGCTTTGGCGCGTGAGCTATACGCTTCCTCCGGTTGGCTTGACCCTCGATTTTGCCTTCGGGCTCATTTTTGTTACCGTTGAGGTCCTAGCCATGATCGGCGGCACGCTTACGCTCGCGTTCCTCACGCGAACGCGCAGCCGAACGGCCGACGCCGATGTAAATATGAGCTGGCTCTGTGCGTTGCCACAGACACCGAGGGTCGATGTTCTGATATGCACCTACGATGAGGATGAGAAAATTCTTGAGCGCACCATTATCGGGGCGCTAGCGATCAATTATCCGAACTATCGTTTATGGGTTTGCGACGACGGCCGGCGCTCGGCGCTCAAGGTGCTTTGCGAAAAGCATGGGTGTGGTTACATCACTCGTTACGACAATGCCTACGCGAAGGCCGGCAACATCAATAATGCCTTGAGGCACCTCGCCGCATTGCCAGAGTCACCTGATTTCATTGCTATTCTTGACGCGGATTTCGTTCCCAAGCCGGCCTTTCTCACACGCGCGCTTTCTCTGATGCGCGAGGAAGATGTCGGTGTCGTACAGACACCCCAACACTTCTTCAATCCAGACCCAATCCAGACGAATCTCTCGATGTCTCGGGTTTGGCCCGATGAGCAGCGCTTCTTCTTCGATATCATTTTGCCGTCCAAGGATGCTTGGGGCGGCGCTTTTTGTTGTGGCACGTCTGCCGTCATTCGCTTCGCCCCCCTTGTAGAAATCGGTGGAATCCCAACGGATTCCGTGACCGAAGATTACTTACTGTCTCTGCGGCTCCGTGAAAGGGGGTATCGCACCGTCTATCTCAATGAAGTGCTTTCTGTCGGCCTGGCACCCGAGGGCCTCAAGGAATACATCGACCAGCGTTGTCGATGGGCTTTAGGGTTTGTACAAATCTGTTTGGGCCCAAGCGGCCCGCTGCGGTTTGGCAATGGACTTCCAATGCTCGATCGCATGATGCTGATAGACACATTTCTTCACTGGTCAGCGACCTATTGCCTTCGAGTGCTAGGCTTGATTGTGCCAGCTCTCTACCTGCTTTTCGGAATTCAAGCCATCTATGCCAATGTCACCGAGGCCATATCTTATTTTATTCCGTTTGTCGCCGCCCAAGTAACCGTCGTCGCCTGGATCTCTAGAGGGCGGGTGCTGCCCGTTATGTTGGACCTCAGCCAGCTCCTGTGCGCTGACGCCATCATAAGGTCTGTTGCAGTCGCCATGATTAAGTCGAGGGGGCACAAATTCAAGGTGACCCCAAAAGGCCGCAGTCGCAATACGACCTTCGTTCAATGGCCCCTGCTGCGCGGTTTCGTCTTTTATTTAGTGCTGACGGTCGCGGGTATCCTCTGGGCCTTTGTCTTAGATGATACCCGGCCGCTTGCTGATGCGAGTGGCGTGGCACTGTTTTGGAGCTGGTACAACCTCCTTGTTCTTGTGCTTGCGTGCTTGGTTACGGTAGAGGGGTCAGACCGTCGAAGCAGTGAACGCTTCCAAGTCAATCGTTGGGCTGTCCTCACAACGGCGGGCCAGAAAAGTACTTTCCTAATTTCCGATATTTCCGTCACGGGAATGAGGTTGGTGGGCGTAGCTCCGAGTTCGATAGGCTCATCGGTTCACGTGCATTTCGAGAATCTTGATGTTGATGCAACGGTAGCACGCATTGCCGGCGGGAGCTTCGCTTTGCGATTTGCAGAAACGCCGAGGGCGCGCGCCAGTCTGATCCGACACGTTTATGGTGGGTCCTACAGCGCAACCATCGAGACAATACGACCTGTCGAGGTGGCTACCGCGGTCGTCAACCGAGTCTTTCGTTAGGACCGCTGGCAGAAACGGCGGAAGCGCCCCGTCTTTTTGGGGCTGCCCGGATTCGCGTTAGACGATAGAAAAGCGCAGGCGACCACTGCTCCGCAAACGCACTCAAGAAAGCGCGGATGGTCTTTCGCAACCGTTCTCCAAAATTGCTTCATAAGCGTCAAATCGCTCTACATGCTTCTTGCAGGTTCGCCACCGCATCCATTTCGGTTTAGGCGGCAGATCCCATTCATCAGGATCGAGGGTGCCGATCAATCGGGATTTCACAGAAGCCGCCGAGAGGGGAGCGGAGGCCACTTGCAGGGCTCGCCTCGCGCACCCCTTCGGCGGTGGCAGTCGCGTCCAGACTGTCGTTAAACTCCTGGTTGTATGGCGGGACCTGGGCGTGAACGTCGCCTGCGTGGTGCCTTGATTTTGATCGAAGGTGTCCCCTTCCCAACGAGTGTGCCCGTCGCACGCTCCTTTTCGATTGAATCATCGCAGTCAAGGCGCTCCGTAGTGAGGAGTCTCCCCAGAGAAAGACGCATCATGGGTCTCACAAGATTGAGCACGGCAGTCATCGCGGCCTTGGTCGCGCTTTTGACGGGAAGCGGCGCGTTGGCACAGCCGATGTCTCCTCCGGGTGGGCAGTTAAAATGCGACGTCGAGGGCGGCATGAGCTTCTTTGTGGGGTCGAGCCATCGGCTCGATTGCGTCTTTACGCCGACCGACAGTCCTCCCGAATACTACAAGGGAACGATCAACAAGATTGGCCTCGATATCGGCTTCCAATCGCGCGGAGTGATCGTTTGGGCTGTGCTTTCGCCCGGATTGACGCGGGGTCCCGGTTCGCTATCCGGCAACTACGTCGGCGCATCAGCGGAATTAGTGGCGGGTGTCGGTGCGAGCGCGAACGCCCTCGTTGGCGGCAACAAGGTAGTGCTCAATCCCCTCAGTGTTAGCGGGGACGTGGGCCTGAACGTCGCTGGCGGTATCGCCGATATCGACCTCGTTTATGTGGGTGGCCCTCCGCCCATGTTGCGTGGATGGGTACCTTTTGGATCCCAGTAGCACGGTGTTGGCGCCAAGTGGCGCATGTCCGCTGTTGGCGCCAAGCGGGCAACTCGATCGAACCCTCTTACGCAGCTACTGCCCCTAAAAGCGGGCTTCGTGTGCTGTGATTGTCCCCCACCAAATCCCGTCTTGCCGGCTACGGGCCGAGCTGAACCCGATACAATGGCGAGGGACTCGCTTGCAGAGCTTGGGTTGCCGCCATATCTATGCCAAGGCTGTGATCGCTATGCCGAGGTGAGAGCATGGTTACTTGGAATGAAGCGGATGAGCTTAGGCGCGACGCGCTTGGAAAAGAGATTGCGTTGCACCGCTTCCAGGAACGGGAGCGGAAGGTCCGCCGCGATTTTTGGGCAAAGCTGAGACGTTTCGCGGGACTGGTGCCGTTCGTCGAGGATCTGGTATCCGCCTACTACTGCGCGCTTGACCCGACCACGCCGATGCGGGTGCGCGGCATGCTTCTGGCAGCGCTTGCCTACTTTATCCTGCCCTTCGATCTCATTCCCGATATGATACCCGGACTTGGCTTCACCGACGACGCAGCCGTGCTTGCTGCCGTGTTCGGGCTCGTCACCTCGCATATTACTCCCATCCATCGCGCAGCAGCGGCACGAGCGCTCGACAAGGAACTGCCGAAGAAAGAGTGAGCCTAAAAGGCTCCTACTCCACCTTCCCTCGTTAGTATCGGCTGGTGTCATTGATCCTGTCTCAACCGTGATTGCTGGAATTGTCGGCGCCGTTCTCGGTGATTCGATCTCATTCTGGCTCGGGCAGATATTCGGGCCCGTCCTTCCGCGAATATGGCCCTTCCGAACCCACCCCGAACGCTTGACGCGCGGGATTGTCTTTTTCGAGCGTAATGGAGGAGGCAGCGTTTTTGTCGGACGCTTCTTTGGCCCTTTACGCGCCGTTATTCCATTGGTGGCTGGGATGATGCGCATGCCGATGGCGCGCTTTTGCGTGGCCAATATATTGGCGGCAGCGGTTTGGGCGCCCGCGCTAGTGTTTTTTGGAGCACTTCAGAGTCGGTCGCTGTCTGCGGACGAAAATGTCTCAACGAAAATCTTCTATGTCGCGCTTATTGCATTAGCGGGAACCGCGCTCGCATATTGGGTACGGCGACAATTCCTGGTGAGGTAAAGCAGTCTGCGGTTAAAATCTGACTTAGTCCGCTCCTGGCACTTCTGCGACAGGGACAAGAGCGATGGCCGCTTTCAACCTGGAAGACGGAACCGCTGGTGACTGTGCAGCCCTTTGAGCGGTGATCTTCGGGGCGGTAATCTTCACTTTAAGCTCCGCCTAGTAGCGCGGGCAGCTTGGAGATGTTGCTCGCTTTGCGGCTTGCCTCGTCCGCCATGACACCTTTAGACGGAGGTTTGCTCAACGTTCTTAGGATGAGTGCCCGCTTTCTGCGGAAACAGAAGAATGCAGGCGACCATGAAAGTCGCAATGACGAGGGAGGCGAGCGGACGGCTAAGGGCGAGGCCACCATGATCCAAGGGCTTGTCGAGGAAGTCGCCAACCGTAGCGCCCAGCGGTCGAGTTAAGATGAAGGCGGCCCAGAACAGTAGGACCCGAGACACGTCCGTCCAGTAATATGCCGCCGTCAGTAGGGCTAACCCTGCGGCGAAGACGAGGGCGCCACCGCCATACCCTACGCCCGACGCATCCGCTATCCAGTCACCCAGAGCCGTTCCTAACGTTTGAGAGAATGTAATGGCCGTCCAATAGAAAACTTCAACCTTCGGCGTGTTGACGGTCTCGACCGAGATTGAACCGAGGGACCAATACCAGAGGCCAAGGACCGCCATGAGGCAAGCGAACAAGAGCAACGACCCTCCTGCGTAGCCAATGCCAAGAGAGCGATCCGCAAAGTCGGCCATCGTCGTGCCCGCCGTAGTGGATGCAACAATCACCGACCAATAAAGAAATGGGTGAAACGTCTTGGCAGCGATCTGAATGCCAACCAGGACGACCAACGCGGAAAGAAAAATCCCTGTCCCAACCAAGTAGCCCACATCCCACGTCATAGTCACGGTATCGCCACCGGTCTCGCCCAGCGTGGTCGCTGCAATTTTGATGATCCAGAAGCCCAGAGTAAGCTCGGGGACTTTGGTGGCGTCGTGCTCAGAACGCGGCGTCATCAAGTTCTCCGAGTTTGGCTAGAGCCAGCCGAGTATGTAGGACATCGCGCTCCAAGAAAATGAGCTTTGCGCAGCAATGCGATTGCACCAGATGCAGCTGCCGATGCTGCTCGGGCGCAGCGGACTAGCCTGCGTCCTCGGTGAGGGTAGTGCATCCGATGCATTGTTCCCCCTGTATAACTTTCACTTTTTTCATGTTCCAGCATTCGCATAGGGTGGCTCCGCGTGGAAGAGCGCAAGGGTCAATGGGGGGCAGCTCTTGCAAAATATGCAGACCATCTGGCGCAAGATGCAGCATCTGGCGCTGGCGATGCCCATTACCGCTGTCGCAGCTGCCGGAATGGCATCGATCACGGTAAGGCCCGCCCTTGCTGAATTTGAAATTCAAGAAGCCGACATCGAAAGGGGCGAGATCGAGCTCGAATACCGTGGAGCTCTGCATTGGGGTTTGGCTGACCCCGGTTTTGACCCATTACATCAAAGCCATGAATTTGAGATGCAGATGGGGATCACCGACTATTGGCTGATCTCTGTCACTCCAAGCTTGCAGCAGCCGCCTGGCGACAATTTGGAGGAGAGTTCGATTGAGGTTGGCACCCAGTTGCAATTCCTCAAGAGGAAGGGAGATGGGCTCGCTTTAGCTTTTCAGGCGAGCTATGAGCAAGCGACGGTCCAAGGCAATGCCAATGAGATTCAAGTCGGTCCAATTGTTGAGGTGGTCGAAGGGCCAGTTTCTTTCACATTCGACCCGCTTTTCACGAAGCAACAAGGCGAATTTGCTAATCAAGAAGGACTAGGTTTCGAGTACGGATGGCAGTTGAAATACCAGCTGAAGTCTCGCTGGGCATTGGCCTTGGAGATGTTCGGCGAGATCGATGATCTGGCAAATCCCGGTTCATTCAATGATCAAAATCATAGCCTTGGCCCAACGCTCTATTACACCTTCGGGAAGGTCGATACCAATGAGGGTGCGAAGGCCGACGAGGACGACAATAGCAAAGACGAGAAATCTGGGGGCGAGTCCGCGACCCTGACACTGGGCGTCGGCCTGCAGTTTGGACTTACCGACGCAACATCGGCCACTGCGCTCAAGCTGAACGGACAGCTGGAATTCTAGACGTCATAAAAGGCGCCGACCGAAGCCGAGGCCTACCCCTTCCTTTCCTTTGACTATAGTGACTAGGGCAGAGGGCCCGCTGACTCACTTTGCGTCGATTGACGGTCCCCGTTCGCGTTGAGGGTTGTTCTTCATCCAGCCACGCGCTTTTAAATCTTGCCAAATCGGCTTGAGGGATGCGCAAGGCACCAAAGAAGACCCTGGCACTTCGCAATTCCTGCGACTCTGAGCAATCACAACGGCGATCACGATAAGCACCACGATCAATAGGGTCGATCTTACAAGCTCGTCTCTCTCCATCGCGCTACATCCCACCTTCTGGATGCACAAGATTGCTCTCCGTTTTCGAGCAACGAAACCAATGTTTTGTGTGACCCCCATCAACGAGAAATAAGCCACTTTGAGTCATGGTCCGTTGTGTCAGAAGGGTGTCTGGATCGCGGGAGTCACCCGTTGCATTTCAACCGAACAATTGAAACTTCTTGCCCAATGGCTCAGGCGAGCCCGCGATAGAGCCAACGATATTGTGCCCAACAAGTCGGCATTCTAACAGGGAACGCAATGGCATCTGCGCCGCTCCGGGTTCGGCGGCAGGCCGCAAACCCAATGGGAGCCCACGCCACAGTAGCGTCCGGCCAAGAAACACCCGGTCTTCCAAAATAGCGAAGTGTTCTTGGTCACAACTGACGAGTTTGCCGCTCCGGTCAACGTGATTGCGTCAGCCTTCCACGTAAGAAACGCAGCGAGGAGCATTGCTGACACCGCCGCAGTAACGGCTAGCTTACTCATGTTTGCTCCCCCTGGCTGGCGCACACGCGTCATCTTTTATGCAGTCCGGGTGAACCCAACATTGTCACCGATAACTGTCGTTGGCCCAATGGGAAGCGGTTCGGGACTCGTAATGTCGAACTTCTGAAACTCGATCTTGCTCTTCCACACCTTTCTTAGGAAGTCCTCGAAGACCTGGATCGTGAGTTGTTCGCCAGGGCAGCGTCGATAGCCAAAGCCAAACGGCGCGAAGCCCGCATAGTCGCAGACGGGTAGCGGCTTGCCATCGACGATGCCATAGACAGTGCCGAAGCCGCTGTTATGGATGGTGGCCTTACGTCCGTCCTCGACCTCGAATGAGCTGCTGTTGAACGGGCATCGAGCAAAGCCGATCTGCTCGCATTTAGCCTCATTGATGTCATGGCTGGTTGGTGCGCTGTTATAGCGATCAGGGTCGAATTTGTCCGGATCCTTCCACTGCACAGGGTCAAAACTTGTCGTTTCATGCGGGGTAATTACATACCCATGCCGCTGGTAAGGCGGTGTTCTCGTCTCTTCCATTGCCGAGATGCTTCCGCCGTTCGGCGTGATGGTTCGGAACAATTCCATCACGAAACGCTCGAGCGGCGTGAATGGCTTACCCCCGGCATCATCTGGACTTCCTTCCATCGTCTTGTGAAACCATGTGCGCGTGTCGGGATCGCCTGTATCTTTGGCGAGTTTGAGCATGATGTTGTACATCGTGTTGCCCCACTGGCTCAGCGCCACGAAATTGTGGAACACCTCGAACACAACGTCTTTGTGCGCGAAATATTCTCCGTCGCCTGCGTTCTTTATCCAGTAGTGGGCGAAGGTCTTTTCCGGATTGGGGGTCTTGCCGTTTGCGAGGTCAGCAAGCCTCTCGTCGATCCATTGCTTCAAGTAGTCGAGATGCGAGCGGACCGTCATATAGTTGTCGTAGACGATCTTCTGGGTGACGTCGCGATAGGCTAGTACGGTGTTGAAGGCTTCGCCGATCTCCCGGACGTGAGCCGGAATGGCGTCGCCCTTGACCCCTAAATGCAGATCCCAATAGAGGTCGAAATAGCTCTCGAGATAGGGTCGCATCAACGGTTTGCCGGCATTTGTGTCGTCCAAGAACTGGTCAAAAAACTGCACGACCTTGTCGCCGTACATGGGGCGGTACAGGTCCGGCGTCAAAGCGGTCATGTAAATACGCTTCCGGCGATTGTCTGGACCGCGCTTCTCCAACCCCTGAAGAAAGACGGTGACTCCATCCTCTGGGGCGGGCTTCCAGCTGTCGCTTAACAATCCCCAAAGGTCATAGGGCAGCGCGTTTTCTTTGGTGAACTCCTCACCGATCATCGGGAGGGACAGCCGTTCGCCGTTGTAAATGCTCACCAGAAAATGCGGGACGATAACGTTCTCGACATAGGCCGGATCGAACTCCGCGAGGAATTGCTTGCGCAAACGAGCGACGGCTGACGCCAGGTCAGTGGGCGCCAACGGTTGGCCCGGGACAGGGGGAGATTGCGACAGAGCAGGCTGCGTTGCCATTCCTACGATGGCAGCAGCACCGCCCGCCAAAAATGTTCTCCGTTCCACAGCGACCTCCCTTAGTGACGTCGTGACACGGATCGTGCTACCGTCCTACTACGGCGAGATTGCGGTCCGGCGCGATCCAAAACGCACGACCTCGCATAGGAAAGCCAGATTTCTTTCATAAAGTTAGCCGACCCTGTGAAGTCTTGGCTGCGAGGGAATTCGCGAACCGAAGCTCGTGCTAGCGAACCACATCCCGGATGTCTGGTTTGGGTCAGAACATCTGGGCATGCTGGTTTCATATCCCCTATACCCCCAAGAGCGGACATGTTCTGAGTTTTCATGGAATGTCTGCTAGGTGCTAGTAGCGGGCCTACGTCGCGTCCGCCGGTTGATCAAAGCTGTGAGGCGCTTACACAAACAGAAGTAGGCAGCCAGCGAGGATCAGCCCCGCGGTCCAGAGCCTGTCGAGATTGATCCAGCCACGGCGCAGGAACGCCAGTCCTACCCCGTCGTAGACGACGAGGGAAATAAGACCGGTGACGGTAAGCATGCTCAACGTGTGCACGGCCACGGCAAGGCTAGAGATCATGATCGAGCCTGACGGGATCGATCCATGGGTGTGTTCCAAGTGGTGTTGCAGGGGTAACAACGCGGGGATGAGCATAAGCCCCGCGCCATGCGCCGTTGCCATGAGAAAAGACCAAATGGTGAGCCCGACGAACCCTGTCCGAAGACCTACGCTCACCCGATGACGATATCCGTGGAGAGCGTGATAGGTGCCCCAGACGATCAGCAGTAGGCCGCAAATGACGCCGAGTTCGACCTGTTCCAATCGCGAAGCCTAGGACCATGACGCTGTAAACAACAATGGCGATTGCGATCGCGTGGCCAAGCGCAATCGGTAACAGCGAGACGAGCAACACGCGCCGGCTTTGCCGATGTATGCCAAGCGCGACGGCGAAGAGCCAACCCATCGCCGGGTTGAGCCCATGAAATGCGCCAAGCCCGACCAGTACGAGCCAAGGCCAGATCGAGGTCATAGGACGCTTGTTAAGGTCAGGATAAAATTGCCGGGGGTCAAATCCATACCACGGTCGGCGGCCAGTAGGGCGGTGACAAGAAGGAAGCGCGTTGTGAGGGTGCAGAAACACGGCAGCATAAGGGGGCACAAGGGACATGAACTCGTCCCACCCTGTCCACGACTGTCCTACGGGCAGGCTCATCGACAGGCTCTTGAATGCTGGCTTTGTTCTCATCCCGACGCATCGACCCTGCCATGTCAGGGACCGCTTGACGCGGATCAATGGGGGCAATTCGCCTGGATGGTGAATTTGGCCATTTTGGCTCGCATCGCTTCTGGCCTGAGGCTCAGGCCACGCTCGTCGCTGAAAAACAGCGTAGGAAAGTCTTTATGGCGAGCAAACAGAGCTTGCGCGGCGTTCACTGTGGAACGGCCTCGAGGATCGAAACGGACGCCTTGGTTGGAATCAGGCGCGGCGGACCAAATTCGGACGCAGCCAGGAGTTCGCCGAACTCGGCCTCCGTCCGCTCTCGCGCGCTGCCGAACATGGCCATCATCTGCATGTCGAGGAGGTACATCATTGGATTTCCGATCGCCGGATCAGGTTCGAGAATTTGTTCCACGATCAGCAGCAGCGCGTCGAACGGCATGGCCGCACGCACCATTCGGAGAACTCGAACGCAGTCTTTATCTGACCAATTATGTAGCACCCCGATCAAAAGATACAGATCCGCACCGGCAGGCACCCGATCAAAAAAGCTACCTCCTTCCAGCGCGATGCGTCCGTTCAAGCACGCTGAGGGCGTAATCTCCGCAATGACTTCCGGGCGGTCAAACAACAGGCCGCGCGGCTTAGCGAAGCGTACGAGTATCCGCCGCAGTGCCTCGCCATTACCGCCGCCAATATCGGCGATCAGCCTAGCCCCGGAGAAGTCATATGCGTCGGCAACCGCATTGTGCCGACTATCTGAAAACTGCGCCATCAATCGTCAGCGAGCTTCATCGCGGTGGT
Organism: uncultured Alphaproteobacteria bacterium; assembly: GCA_963846875.1. Lineage (GTDB taxonomy): Bacteria > Pseudomonadota > Alphaproteobacteria > Rhizobiales > Methyloligellaceae > Methyloceanibacter. Next base: position 80,277 of record CAWJXT010000018.1, on the reverse strand, counting down.
CACGTAGGTAATCGAAGCGGCTCGTGTTCCATGCAACTTGGTGGGGTATTTCCCCGTAGAGAGCGGCGTCTAGGGCGCCCCAAGCTTTCCAGCAGCCAGGCGCGGCGAAAAACCGAGCCGCATAATGCAGACTGTTCGGTGCACTCCTGCGCAAGCGCAGGGACTGCGGAGAATGGGACACCATGCCGTCTGCGGTGACCCGGAAGATACCGAAGGCGGCCAGAGCTCGCAGAATACGAAGCAGCGGTGTAGGTAGCACGGAGCAGGTCGCGGCTAACTCGCGAATGTCGCAGGGACCATCCGTAGCAATCTTGTCGGCAATTGCGAGATCCGCCACGAGTTCGAATCATTTGAGAAATTTGAAATGCTCGAATAAGGACATCCAGCGGCGCTCGATTCTCGCGGACGTGTATCGTCTCCGCCATGGCAAATTCCCTCATTCCGAAGTGGCAGCAGGCGAGCAACCTCATCCTAGTACGTTGCTGGCCTGCCGATCCAGAGAACCTCGGAACATAGGTCTCTCCCTTCGCTAGTGTCGTTGTGCTGCGAAATAGTGCGCTCAATTTCTCTGGAGCTCATTCCTCAAGGTAGATCGATCCGCACTGTCTACCGTTTTGAGGAGAATTCGATTCCGAAAACCTGTATATTTGTGATGTCAATTTGGTTCGCCACTGACCCTCCGGGGGCCTCAGATCTGCTTTATGCCATGCAAGCCCCGCTGGTCGAAGGCATTCTTCCCCGACCTGCACCCAGAACGATTTGCCGACGCGCGGCGAGAAGTGTCTATCCAGCATTGAGTGAGTCGGAAGCTTGGCCATGGTGGCAGTCCGGAGCGCTGGGAGAAAGACAAGTCTTCTCTCCGATCTTGTTACCGCTCATCACATTCTGCATGACCAAGGTGTCCTCGACGCCTTCGGGCACATCAGCGTCCGCGATCAACGTAATTCAGGTCGCTTCTGGATGTCGCGTAGCATCGCGCCAGCCCTGGTTACACGCGACGATCTCTTGTTGTTCGGACTTAGTGGCAATCCGGTCGATGGAAGCAGCCGGAAGTTATTCCTGGAGCGGTTCATCCACAGCGAGATTTATCGGGCGCGTCCCGACGTTATGGCCGTTGCGCATACGCATTCGCCCATGTTGATTGTCTACTCGGTGAGTTCGACGCGCCTGCGACCGTTGTCCCAGGTATCGGGGTTTCTGGGAACTGGCGCGCCGGTCTTCGACATCAGATCTGTGGATAAGGGCGGAGACATGTTGATCCGGACCCCGGAACTCGGGAAGGCGCTCGCGCGTAAGCTGGGACAAAGCGCGCTTGTGCTAATGCGAGGTCATGGTTCGGCAACCGTTGGCGATTCGATACGCCAGCTTGTGTGGCGCGCGATTTATGCGGAGGTGAACGCACAGCAGCAAATTCAGGCGATGCTGATGGGGCGGGTAAAGTATCTCAGTCGACAAGAAGCTCGACACGCTGCGCGGACAATTCCAAACGACCCCGACCGGGCATGGGAACTTTGGAAGCGTAACGCGGTCAAACGGCAGTGGTAGTCCTGAATCTCATCCGAGCGAACTGGGGCGGTCACCTCAACTCCGTGGCGGGCGACTAGCATCAGGATCAGCCCGAATTTTCGAGTTTTTGCCGAAGCTCCGCCCGAGAAACCTTGCCGTTGGTGTTGCGCGGCAATTTCGTTACGAACACAAATTTGCGGGGTCGCTTATCGGGACTGAGTCGGGTGCGGCAATGGGCGATCAGAGCGGCTTCAGTCAGATTACCTGAGGGAACAACGATGGCAGCGATCTCCTCACCTTCAGGCAATTTTGCGAACCCGACCACGGCGACTTCTCGCACGCCCTCATGTTCTCCGATCACGATTTCGACCTCGGAAGGATGTACATTGACGCCACCACGGATAATGAGGTCCGAGGTGCGCCCTAAAAGTTGGAGGAAACCGTTGTCGTCGATCGTGCCGATATCGCCCGGATAAGCCCAACCTGCCTTGAGCTTGTCGCCCGAAGCGCGCGTGGTTTCCCCATGAATGGTCCGCGCCATGCCCGGCGAACGCACACGAATTGTGCCGGCCTCCCCGGACGGCAGAACTTTGTCATCGGCGTCCACGATTTGCAGCGCCACATATGGTAGCGCGCGGCCGACAGTGTCGGCCCGCACCTCGAGATCGGAACCGCAAAGTGAGCTTATGGGGCCAGAAAGGCTGGAACCGTATTCTTGTATGAAATTAGCGCACAAGGCCGCCCTTACCTGGCGTTTTTCTTCTGGGAGGATCGGAGCCCCAAAGCAATAGAGCGCGTCCAGTCCGTCGAACGCAGGGGAAGATCGCTCGCCGGAGCACTCAAGCACATTACGAACGATTGTCGGAACAGTGCAGAGAGAGCTGACCTTCCACGCCAAAATGGCTTCGGCCAGTTCTTGTGCGGAGAAGGGCACCGGATGGAAGAAAACGGCCGCACCATGAAGCAACGCGGCGAGAATATGGCTGCGAGAGGCTGAGAAGGAAAGAGGTAGCGGGTTTAGTAAGGTGGCGCCATATCGCGGCGAAGGATCGGAGATGGACCGCAATAACACCCGCTCATGATCGAGGACGATCCCCATCGGCCGCCCTGTTGTGCCTGACGTCAAAGAGATGAGCGCAGCTGCTACTGGCCCCTCTCCACTCGTCCAGGTGGGGCTGCCGTTGTGGTGCGCGATCAGTTCGGCCCACGAAGCGTCAATGATGATCGATTGATAACCAGCCGCCGGCATTTGCCGATCCTCAAGGATTGCAATCAAGTTGAATTCACCGGCAAGCCGACGTCGCTCTACTGCATTCGTTCTGAAATCGATGGGAACGGCCGTTGCCCCTAACATCCAGATCGCAACCATCAAAACGACGGTTTCAGCACTATCGCGAATGCTGGTGCCAACCTTTGCTCCGGCGACTATGCCGCGTAAGCGCAATTCGCGTGCTGATTGCGCAGACCGAACGACGAGTTGGCTATAGGACAAGATGAGATGCGGGGAGACGATTGCCCTGCGGTCGGGCCATCGGCTCGCCAGCCCGACAAATACATCGGCTAGATTGACCGAATTCAAGAATGTTCCCCAGCCGCTGTCGGTGGTGCCACTACTAGTCCACGCAAGCCGCCTTCGAGGTCAAGGTGCTGACGCGCAAGCGCTAGCTCTCGACTCCGAAAGTAGCGAGCTTCGTACCCCGAGTTTTTATTATCAACCAGACGGATGTGTGGGTAATCGGTTGGTTTGGATCCAGGTTGCCATTGAGCACCGGGGGCCGCGATAAAAAATCTCGCCTGCTTGAGCCTGCTATGCTCAAATAAGTGAGAGGTATTGCGGGGACCAAAAGACGGCAGACTCGTCTTGAGGCAATCATTTTACGCGGCGTCCGAGACCAATATTCATGTTGGAAGCGAGGGAGATTGTCATGGATGCCAAAACATCTGCGCGGTCGGTGGCGGCGTCCAAACTCGAGGTGGATCACCGGCGTCGAGAATTAATGCGTCATATTCCTCGCCGCTGCGAGCTAGAGCATCTGGTGGGGGAATTGACCGGCTACGCATGGCTTTCGGCCGGTCCTTTCAGCGGCGTTCCTGCCGCAGTGAGATTTGCGCATCAGGCGTTGGAGGAGAGGCGGCTTGAGGCGAAGACGGAGTTGCACAGTTTCAGGGGCGCCGATCTGTTAGCCGCAACGAGATATGAAGATGCACCACGGTTTTTCGATCTTGCTCTCTCAGATGAGATCTTGCAACTAGCGTGCGATTATATGGGGGAAATACCCATATTGTTGAAGCCTAGGCTCTGGTGGACAAAACCGGAAGAGCCGGACGCCAAGCTAGGCGGGACGCAATTGTTCCATATCGGCAGTCGCGCCAGGCCCCCTGTTCGCCGCCAAGCCAAGTTTCTTTTCACGATGAGCGACGTCGATGAGAACAGCGGGCCATTTACCTTTCTTCCGGCGGATGTCTCTGAAAAAATCGCGCGCGCGCTTCGCTATGAAATGGGCGAAGAGGTGAGTGATGAGGTGATCTATAGTTATGCGCGACCCACTGATACGATGAGGCTTGTTGGACCGCCGGGGACCGGTCTTATGGTGGACACGTGCCGCTGCTTCCATTTTGGACGCCGAGCCTCTTCCAACGAACGGCTGATGCTCATGATCCAGTTCAAAAGACCTGCGGACGGGCCTGAACATGACCGGGTCGAGCGGAGTGCCGCCTTTCTCGAAAAGTTCGGCGATGACTCGGTTCGAAAGCTCGTAATTCCGGCTTGGTAATCTGTGGTTTCTAAAGCAGAAGCGATAGAATTGCGGTTAGACACCACAGAACCCCCCTTGATGGAGCTGATTAGCTCTGTATGATATTCTTGGGTGGGGGGCTTTGCATTGGAATCATTGCGTTGGACGGACTGCCTGAAGCTGCGCAGGGCGGCGCGGACGCATGAACCGCTGCTCATCGGAGTTTTGCCGGGCGAGGGCGTTGGGTCGGAGGTCATAAGCGCGGCGCTCGAGCAGCTCGACGCCGTAACGGCGCGGGCCTTTGCGATAGAAATCTGCGAGGGCGGCTTCGTCGGCCGTGAAGCAGCGCAGATCTTCGGAACGTCGCTGCCCCAAAACGTGATCCAGTTTTGCGAAGACGTGTTCGCGCGTGGCGGTGCAATACTTCATGGGCCTGCCGGCGGACGTTTCGTCTACAACCTGAGGGAGCGCTTCGATCTCTTCTTAAAAATTAGTCCGATACGGATCGCCTACGGCCTAGCGGAGGCATCACGCCTAAAGCCCGAAGCCGTGCGGAATGTCGACATCCTTGTGACTCGCGAGAATTCGGGCGGCATCTACCAGGGAAGCTGGGAGGACGAGGACGATCCGTCAGGTGGTCGACTGGCCCGGCATCATTTCTCCTACTCCGAGTACCAGGTAAGGCGATTCCTGCACGCGTCTGCGCGACTGGCGAAGCAGCGCCTCGGCGACCTAACCGTCGTATGGAAGGAATCAGGCTTGCCCTCGATCAGCAATCTTTGGCGTGCCTGCGCCGAGGAAGCGGCGGAGGTACACGGCGTGCGCTTCCAAATGGTCGATATCGATCTGATGGGCTATCAGCTCGTTCAAGCGCCGCAAACATTTAACGTGATCGCGGCACCGAATCTCTTTGGCGATGTGCTAGCCGATCTGGGCGCTGTGCTGCTGGGCTCGCGAGGCGTGTCGTTCTCGGGCAACTACAGCGAAACCAGCAACGCAGTGTATCAGACGAATCACGGCGCCGCGTTCGACCTCGCGGGCACCGATCGCGCGAATCCAGCGGGACAGATTTTTGCGCTGGCAATGATGCTACGTGAGACTTTCGGGCTAATCCGCGAGGCTTCAGCCATTGAAGAGGCCATGCGTTTGGTGTGGCGCGACGGCTGGCGCACCGAAGACGTCGCTGTGGCTGGAACGCGGATCGTTGGCACGCACGAGATGGGCTCCCGTGTGGCAGAGCGCGCGGCTGAGATTCTGGAAGCCCGCACGCGGCTAGTGGACACGAGTGTTGGTAATGAAGCCGCTGCTCATCCTGGTTGATCTGCAACAGGATTTCCTAACCTCTCCAGATTTAGATCCCCCCGAAGGAATCGTGGTGCATGGGGCCGCGACGCTCCTTGCCTATTGCCGCGAGCAAGGCACGCCGGCCGCTCATGTGTGGACAACGGTATCGCGCGAACCCGACAATCGCATGTCGCATTGGAGGCGCGCAAATGTCTGGCGGTGCGAGAAGGGAACGCCCGGGCATCGACCGCCAGCCGTGCTCGCGCCGCTCGATTGTGAACCGATCTTTCATAAAACGGGGCTCAGTGCTGTCACGCCGACGCAGCTGGCGGACCTCGCACGGGAGTTGGCGATCGACACGGTCATCGTAGCCGGCGTCAAGACGCATGCGTGCGTTCGGCGGTTGGCGTTGGACGCCTGGCACGCGGGATTGACCATTTGGATTGCGGCCGACGCAATAGCCAGTGATGATCCATTGCACGCGGTAGCCACCCGGAGATTTCTCGAAGCGCGCGGCATAGAGTTCGTGTCGACTAAGGACTTGATGGCGAGGCTGAACGGCCGCACGGCGAGAATGGCTGGAAGAGATCAGGTTCCAAGCGCCGTGCCAGTCGCTGTGGCGCATAGCTTTTCCCGGGCGTGGCGCAGCACTTCGATCGAGGATCGGGCGAGCCTCGTGCGTCTCCTAATCGAGGTGCTGGCTGCGAAAGTCGACGACCTTGCGGTGCTCATGGCAAAAGAGATCGGCAAGCCCATGCGCTTTGGACGTGCCGAGGGACAACGCAGCCTCGAGATGCTTGTGCACATCGTCCGGCGTGCTGAGCGCACAAATAACGCGCTCAATGAGCAGACAGTACGTGTCGTGCGGCGTCCACAGGGTGTGATCGCCGTGATCACGCCCTGGAACAATCCGATCTACATCGCTCTCGGCAAGATCGTGCCTGCGATCGTGTACGGAAACGCCGTGGTGTGGAAGCCGGCACCGGCGGCGCTCATGGTATCGAGGCGATTATTCCAATGTCTTGCGAATGCCGACTGGCCAGAAGCGCTCGTGAACCTAATAGAAGGCGGACAGCGGGAAGCCGAGATTTTGATGAACGCCGTCGGTATCGGCGCTGTGACGATCACTGGCTCCTCGGCCGCCGGTTACACTGCGCAGGAAATTTGCGCGCGCCGGCGACTTCCGCTACAGGCTGAACTTGGCGGCAACAACGCTGCGCTAGTCTGGTTCGACGCGAACATGCGAGAAGCGGCAACGATGGTGGCGGCTGGAGCCTTTGAGATGGCTGGCCAACGTTGTACAGCTATTCGTCGCGTGATTGTACACGAGGGGTGCCGCGACGAGTTCGTGCAGCTGCTCGTGCAGGAAACTGCCGCGTTGAAGTGGGGTGATCCATTGCAAGGCGATACCGATATCGGTCCTCTGGTCAGCACGCTTCATCGCGATCGAGTGGCGTCCGCGGTCGCTCGCGCGGTAAGTGAATGTGGTGCGCCCCTGTTGCCATTGGGTGAGGCGCCGCCAACAGTCGATAATCATGCGGGGAAGTTCTATCCTCCGACGATACTCTGCTGTGACGATCCAGCGCTGGAGATCGTACAGGAGGAAACGTTCGGCCCGGTTTTGGTGGTGCAGGTGGCGCAGGATTGGGATCACGCAATTCAGCTCGCCAATGGCGTACGACAGGGACTTGCAGCCGCGGTGTTCACGACATCGCGCGACCTTGTCCGCAACTTTCTCGACCATGCAGAGGCCGGCATCCTAAAAGTGAACCAGTCCACCGCCGGAGTCGCAGTCGATGCACCGTTCGGCGGCTGGAAGGCGTCTGGCCTCGGGCCGCCGGAGCATGGTAATTTTGACATCGAGTTCTTCACTCGCCCGCAAACGGTATACGGCCAAGCCTAGGGGGACATTTTGAGTCTCTAAATTTTTGAGCCTTTGGTTATCCTACAAGAAGGAGGAACAAGTGAACCGCCCATGCCTCTTATCGCGCGAGGCGGCCAATTATTCCAAGCTTGATAACTTCTTCCGTCCGTTAGCAAGGCGGTTGCACGCCGATCATATGTCTTTCCTCGGCATCGCCAATACGATGCGATTGGCCCACGTGTACAACCGACTCAAATTTGGCCGACAGGACACCTGGCGCCGATTACTATATCGCGAGCAATTCGCGGCTCTGCTCAACGAGAACGGCCCGCCCACGCGCCTGAGGATTCAGATGCGAGACGGCTGGGCGATCGACACGTCGATGTCTCTCCCACACCTCGACCGGGTTCTAGAAGATGCGGAAAAGATCATCACCGAACGCTCAGGAGTGCGTTCTTCTACTGAAGGCGCCTACCGAAGCTATTTCCAGGACGCTTGGACGCCGGCGGATCTGGCGAAATATCCATCGTTTCTCGATTTTGCAACTTCAAGTGACGTGTTGGCGACGGTTGGTGATTACCTGAAATGCATTCCCGCGCTTTCAACCACGCTGCCGTCCGGCATCCGCTTCGTGGAGTCGAACGCCGCCTTCGATGATCATCCCGACCAGCCGCACGACAGCCAGCTTTATCACATCGACTACTATTCTTTCCCGAATGTCTACGTGCTCGTGCTCCTGCGGGACACCGCTCGCGAGCAGGGCCCCTGGACATTTCTGCCCCGCGGGGTTTCGCAAAAGGCTGCGGCTGCGTTGAACTACTGGAGCCGTCCGCGCGAGTACCGCGTTAGTGACGAAGAGATTTACTCCGTCATTGATCGCAAGGACGTCATTGAGTTCTGCCACCCGCGCGGAACCGTCTTATTTATCGAGTCCTCGGGTTGCTTCCACTATGGCAGCCGCAACTCGACGAAACCCCGCTTTCAGCTCATGATCGGGTACACCGGTGCCTGTCGAACCGATTTCAGCGAAGTAATCATGGAGCCTAAAATCTATCCGACTCGCGATTCCGACTTACAGCTGCGGAAGATGGTATTGAACAAAAACATGCTGGAGTGAACCGACTGCATCTACGTCCGAAAACGGCGTACGGCGAAGCGACTCGTTAAATTATCGAGCGTCTACCTTGCTTACAGTTGAACCTCACAGAGGCGTAAATCGCGGTGTGGGGCGCCCGCACTCCAGTAGCTGCTTTTGGCGGGGTATGCGCCCTTGAACCAAATCAACGCGGCAGAAAAGTTCATCAGACTTTCGATGCGGTGGGAAGACCGCACGGCGATCGTCTCTCCGCGCCTAACCCTGTCTTATGGTCAGGTCGTCGCCCGTGCAGCCCGTGGTGCCCGCGAGCTGCGTGCCCTCGGTGTCGGCCCTAACAAAAATGTCGGCATCGCCGTCAGGGACAGCGGCGAAGCGATCGTCCTCATGCTCTCGCTCTGGATCGTCGGGGCAGTGCCCGTGCCGATCGACTTCCGTGCCAAACCGATGGAGCGAGCGCTGCTCGCCAAAGAGTTCGACCTAATCGCGATCCTCGAAGATCGGCACGGGCCTCAGGAAGCCGCTTACGCTTCGATTCTGGTTGACGACACCTGGACCTGTGTCATAGCGCACCACGATAATGCGCCGGATTTCGATAGGCATCAGCCGGCGTCGGCACTGATCTCCCTTACATCGGGCACGACCGGACGGCCGCTCGGAATTGTCCTTGACCACGAACAGCTCCTCTTCCGTCTCGCGTCCAACCTGCACCTGGGACGGAGACGCCCCGGCGGGCGTCTTCTCAATCCTTTTCCGGTATCGTCATCAAGCCCTCGCAACCATTCGCTCGGCCAGCTGTTCGATGGCGCTACCGTGTTCTTTCACCCGCCGCTGTTCAACGCTGACGAAATCGCCGATGCGATTCTGTCCAAAGGGGCCACTGCCGTGGGCGTCGTTCCGACCATTCTGCGCGGGCTGCTTGAACTCCATAGCAAGCGCGCTGCGCCCCTATTTGCCCACCTTGATTTGCTGTATTGCTTCGGGGCGCCCATCCTGCCTGAGGAGAAGCGGCGGGCGAGGTCGGAGTTGTGCGAGCATTTTGTCGAGGGCTATTCTTCAAGTGTTTCTGGGCGCATAAGTGTACTTTATGGCGCCGACGTCGACGCACGCCCCGAAACAGTTGGCCGCGTGTTGCCGCACGTCCAACTCCAAACCGTGGATGATCATGACCAGCCGCTACGCGTTGGCGAAGTGGGCACTATTCGCGTGCGCTCGCCGGCAATGGCACTCAAGACTTATGGGGACAGGACGCGAACGGACGGCGACCGCATTAAGGGCGGCTGGGCGTACCCCGGCGATATTGGCGCGGTCGATGAAGCAGGCTTCCTGTGCCTAATTGGCCGGACATCCGACGTCATCATCCGCGGCGGGACTAATGTGCATCCCTCCGAAGTCGAAGTCATTCTTGCCGAACGTGAGGGGGTGAAGGATGTCGCCGTGCTCGGTTTCGCTACACCACGCGAAGGTGAGGAGATCGCTGCTTTTGTGGTCGCCTCGGGCCATCTGACCGAGGCCGCTCTGATCGCCCATTGTCGCGCCCGCCTCAGCCCAGATAAGCGGCCGCGCAGATTCGTGCTCATGACCGAACTTCCGCGCAACGCCAACGGCAAGATTATGCGGGCACAGCTTCGCCAATATCTCGAAAACGCGGACTGAGGCCGATCGGTATGACTCTCGGCCATCCACTCAATCCTTTGCAAGAGCGGCATCAAACACTGCTTGCATAAAATGAGCCGCGCTCGTGCCATGGCCCTCACGATGATGTCCAGCGAACAGTTGGACCCGACCCTGCGGTAGGAACTTGCTTATGAGGGATCCACCTTGGATCTTGGCATAGCGTTTGGTGGATGAAAGGATGCTGACGGGTCCATCGTAAGGACGCGGCCGATAACGCAACAAGGCGGCATAAAATTTGGCCTGGGCCTCTATGGAGAGCCGAAGTTCGGGATATCTTTGGGGACGACCCTTCAATCTCTTCCGCAAGAGGCTTTCTCGAAATCTCAGTTCATCGTCGGCAAAGCCCGAGTCCGCGAGATAAGTCCGGCGTTGAGGCGCGAGCATAAGGCTCAGACGCTGCAGCTTCGCTTTTAGCCAATACTCGGGGAGTGCGTACGAGGACCGTCGATTTCTTTTGCCCTTTCGGGGGATTCCCAGAGTGCCATCTCTGCGGACCCCTGGATCAAGCAGCACGAGTTGGCAAACCGGGCGCCCCATCGCGGCGAGTTGAGCAGCCATTTCTAGCGCGATCAGTCCCCCTACACAGAAGGCAGCGAGCAGAATCGGCCCTTGGGGATATTCCGCCGTCATCTGCCCGACGTAGACGGCAGCGATGTCTTCGATCCGCTCGTAACAATGGCCTCCCCGGATTCCGGGAAGCTCGAACATGCATAGCCTCTGCCCCTCGGCCAGAGCCTCGCGAAAGGCGGGTTTGGGTAGGGTAAACCCAAGTTGACCGTGTACCAAAAAAATAGGAGGCCGGATGCGTTCACCAGGGGGCGTAGTGGGATGGACCGTCTCGTTCGATTTAGCTCTAAGCGATGCTGCGATTTTCCTCGGCGAGCCATATTCGGCGAGGGAGGAAAGCGGAAAGTTATGTCCAGTCCGCTCGGAAAGAACCATGCTGAGGGCTTCGGCGAGGAGAGAATCTCCTCCGAGGTCAAAGAAATCGTCATTAGTGCCGACATGGTCGAGGTTGAAGACCTCGGAGAAGATCACTGAGACCAGTGTTTCTAGCTCATCAACTGGCGCCACATAGGGCATGGGCAGCGCCAAGCTCGCGCGCTTGATCAAAGAAGAATGCGCCGCAAGAGCCATCGCGAACCCCCACCAAAATCATAAGCTACGGAGGCGGCGCTTGGAAGTCTGAGATTCCGCGATCCCTCCAACTCGCCCTCCTGCGGGGTTAGTCGTTGGCGCAGGCGAAGGGTTGGCGGCGACGAGCGCGATGGCGAAGCCGTCATGGCCCTTGGTACCGACGGTCTGGATCGCGGTCATGCTTACCTTGGTCTCGGCTGCGGCGATCTCGTAGAACCGGCGCAAGCCCTGGATACTTTGCTTATGGGTGTTAGCGTCGATGATAATGCGGCCCTCGCAGAGGTCCGCTTCGCGCCGTTTAGCGGACATATCCTGCGGAGGTGCCTGACTTCCGATTTTCATCGCTGCGCTGATTGGGATGAGCCGACGACAGCCTTAAATTCGGCAAGAGGTCGACCGCAGCGATAGCGCCCGCGTTTATTTACTTGTCAGCCTGCGGCCGGTCGCTAACCGTTTTAGTCGCGAAGATGAAGATCGCTGGCCATCTTCGTCTGGAACGTGAAAATGGTGCAGGACACGGTGGAGGATCGGCGCCAGTAGGATCCCCGTGGTCACGATAAGCAGCAAACCTGAGTAGAGCGCGTAGACGCCGGCGAAGAGCTTGCCTCCACCCGTCTTGGGATTGGCAAGCGGCCCCATGCCGGACAGAATCATCGCTGCATCGTCAAAGGCATCAAGCCACTCTCGGCCCTCGAAATAGTGGTAACCGATAACCCCGATGAGGAGCGACGCACCGGCAAGCATCAACACAAGAGCAAGACTCGTGGCCCACCGGCGAAGGAACACGCGGCGCGGCGCGATCGGCTGGTTAATGTGCTCAAAGCGGGTTAAGCGCATAGTTTAGGTTTCGCTCGATGTCTTAGCTCATAGCCTCGGGAAACAAGAGGGGTCAGCTCGCTGAATGTAAGCTAAAGTTGTGATGGTGCTGCAGGCCATTTTGGGCCCAACAGCTTGCGGGCTGGGCAGGCTGGGCACCTATGATAAAACCCGTTGGGTCCCTGTTTCGGGAGAAACGGCCCCAAGGCGCTTGCCCTGCAAGCGTTCTTAAACATCGTTTCGCGAAACGGTGCCGGGGGCACCTGATTACACCGTCTCACGGCCGTTTTGCGATCCCCGGAGCAAGGCCGTGGACTCAATAAACACGCCCAGGTTGGCTTGCCAGCGTCCGCTTTGGAGCCGTAAGATACGCTCCATTGGTCGTTGCCCGAAGGTATGGGAGGAATCTACCATGTCGCACGGGAAGCAAACTTCAAAGCGAAAGCGTCGGGCGTGCGCGGTACCGGTATTGGGGGCCGCCGGGTTGTCGTTGTCGCTGGCGAGCGGCGCATCCGCGATAACCGCGGGGCCGGCAGAGGATATGCCAACGCGGAACACCGGGGTGAGTCACGAAATCACTTTCGGTGAAGAGGAAATCGCTGACGTCAGCTTGGCGACGTTCTATGTCTTCGACAAGGAAAACCCAGGAACATCCCGGCCCGGCGTACAACTTGCCAGAGGCTGCCACGGCTGCGGCGGCTGCCACGGCTGCGGCGGCTGCCACAGAGGCTGCGGCGGCTGTCACGGCTGCAGAGGCTGCGGAGGCTGCGGCTGGGGAGGCTGTGTCGGCATTTGGTGGGGCGGCTGCGGCGGCTGCGGTGGCGGTGGCTATTGGTGCTGGAGGAACGGCGTGCGGGTCTGGTGCTCTTGGTAGGCCACACGTGGCTGGGTTTGACTCGGCCATGTCTTGCTTTGTAGCGCTGCGCACGTGGGCGCGAGTTGAGAAACGCTGGCGTGCGATCTAAACGGCGTGCTTTTCGCAATTCGGAGGATGCGTCCCCCGCGATGGAGGCCCCCACTCGTCGCGGGAAGGGTAAAGGTGCGCGTGCCGACCTTATGACGGGCAATCGCGGGAACGGCTTTACGCAGCATAACGCCGAAGACGTTCCGCGGTTCGCGCAGAATTTCACTGTCTATGTGCTGCCACCCGATGTCGTTTGCCTCTATTCCGAGGACCGGAAGTTCTTTCTTCACGGTGAGCTCTATTATGCGCTTGCGTCCGCAATAGGAGCCGGAAAAAGTTTACAGGATCTCGTTCGAGAGCTGGAGCAGAATTTTCCGTCCGACAAAATCCGTGAGGCGCTCGAGCGGCTCCTCGACCGCCGCTTTGTCGTCCCTACCTCGCCGTCTTCCTTGGGCGCCACCGCTGCTTATTGGGCGAGCCTTGGGCTTTCGCCGGAGACGGCGGAGAGAAATCTCCAAAAACTTCGTGTGCGCATTCGAGCGATCGATGTGTCGGGTGCAACGGAACTCGGCGCCGCCCTGAGGGGGCTGGGCGTTCGCGTCGTAAAGCGCCCTGCCGACTTCACGGTCACGCTGGTGAGCGATTATCTCGAAGAACGACTGGCCGAATTGAACCGGCAGCATTTGTCGGAACAAAAGCCGTGGCTACTCGTCCAACCCTCCGGCATCTTTCCACTAGTGGGGCCCGTGTTCACCCCAGGCAAAAGCGCCTGTTGGACCTGTCTCGCCGAGCGGATGAAACGGAACCGAGAGGTGAAGGCGCTTCTTGACCGCAGACATGCCCGCTGTGTCGCGGTTTCGCCTCTCGCGCGAGGCACGTTCGGACAGACTGCCATTCAACTTGCGGCTGTCGAGATCGCGAAAGCGATCGCCACCGACTTTCGCACGAAATTGAGCGATCACATTATCAGCCTCGACCTGTTGGGCTCGACCATCGTGAAGCATTACGTGGCGGCTCGCCCGCAATGCCCCACCTGCGGCCGAAAGGAACTGCGCGATCCGGGTCGTGCGCCGGCGCCGATCGAGCTTGGTGCCGGCGGTAAGCTGGTCATGACGAGTGGCGGATACCGAGCCATTTCGTCAATGGCCACGGTTGCACGTTACCGAAAGCATGTGAGCCCGCTTACCGGCGTGGTCTCGCGTCTTGAGCGGATCGAAGCCGACTTGCCCTTGAACACCAACTACTTTGCGACGCACAATTTTGCGGCGCGCCCCGAGACGGTCGGCGAGCTCAAGGCAGGATTGAGCGGCGGCAGCTTCGGTAAGGGCAGCACTGCCGACCAGGGGGAAGCCAGCGCGCTCATGGAGGCGATTGAGCGTTATTCCGGTAGTTTCCAGGGCGACGAGATCAGAGTGACCCGCCGGTTCACGGATTTTCCGACAGGTGACGCGATTCTTCCGAACGACGTCATGCTGTTCAGCGACGCGCAGTACCGGCAAATCCAGGCGCTGACGGCCGGCCCAAACGAGACGCCGGCGATGCTGTCCCCATTCGATCGATCAGCTGAGATCGAATGGTCGCCGGTCTGGTCTCTGCGCGACGAACGCTTCAAATATCTTCCGACCAACATTTTGTATTTTTTCTACAGGGGTCCTGGCGTCGAGCAGGTTCCCCCGGCGGATTCCAACGGCTGCGCCGCCGGCAACACGCTCGAGGAAGCAATCGTCCAGGGATTCCTCGAGCTGGTGGAACGGGATTCATACGCAATCTGGTGGTATAATCGATTGCAGCGGGCGAAAGTGGACCTCGGTCAACTCGACGATTCCTACGTCCGTGATCTAGAAATCCAACTTGCCGAAACTGGACGCCGGCTTTGGGTGCTCGACGTCACCAGCGATCTCGGCGTTCCGAGCTTTGTGGCGGTAACGCATTGGATGGAAAACTCGCAGGAACAAATCGAGTTCGGTTCTGGCGCGCACTTCGATACGCGAATCGCCATACTGCGCGCGATGACCGAGCTGAACCAATTTCTGTCCATCGGTCTCATGGGAGGCCGCGCTGCGGAGAAAACGTGCCATGACGACTCCGGTGAATTGCGGCTGGGGGACCATCCTTATTTAGCGCCAAGCGGGAATCCGCTGGTTCGACCGGATTTCGGCTCGAAGTTCGGCCGTCTCGACAAGCGCGAGCAGGTGATGGCTTGCGTGCGCCTCGCCAAGCGGGAGGGCCTCGATTTCCTCGTCCTCGATCAGACGCGCCCCGATATCGAGGTCCCGGTCGTCAGAGTGATTGTTCCGGGATTGCGGCATTTCTATCGCCGTTTCGCGCCTGGCCGGCTTTACGATGTCCCGGTAAAGCTCGGATTGCGAGACCGGCCGCTGTTGGAAAGCGAGCTCAATCCGCTTCACCCCCGGACCTAAGGGTCATCCCGGTTTGCGCGCTCCCGGAATAAAGAGAGGGCGACGGGCTGCGCCGGCAACTTTGTCCGGCCGGCTTGGCGGTCAAGTCACGCTCGAAGTGCACTCGAACGGAGAATTCGTCGCCTGCTTCGATGGCCATTCCGTCGACCTGGGAAAGTTCAGCGCGGGCGCTGCGGATCGCGCGCAGGAGCTCCGCATTGGTCTGCCACTCAGCTCGTTTGCGTCGGAC
This sequence comes from uncultured Alphaproteobacteria bacterium, assembly GCA_963846875.1. GTDB lineage: Bacteria > Pseudomonadota > Alphaproteobacteria > Rhizobiales > Methyloligellaceae > Methyloceanibacter. The sequence goes on along the minus strand of CAWJXT010000018.1, from coordinate 64,612 downwards.
GGCCGGAACATCGACAAGGAGATTCATTTATTGGTCCGGCGATTGGCCAGGCATGGTCTATTGGAGTACCGCCTCGGGCGCTCGCGAAACGGCGAGGACTTGGTCGTCATCGAACCGCAGGTTCCCGATTATTGGCCACGAACGCCGCAGCTCTGCAATGCAGACGCTCTCGTCCTCTCGCGGTTCGCGTACATGCGACGGCGCGGCAACGAGATGGTCCTGGAATTGCCGCGCGCTGGCGCGTTGTTCAAGATTTGCAATCCGAAGATTGCGACCGCCTTGGCCATACTGGCTACACCTCAACAAATCAAAAAGCTCCGTCGGCAGGACGGTTTTCCGGGGGTTGAGCTTCTTGCCCTGCTGGTTGATTGCCAAATCCTTTTCAAGACCGAGGCTGCTAGCGCCAGTGGTCTCCGACCGGCCGAGGGTGACGACGACCTCGTTCTTTGGGACTTTCACGATCTTATTTTCCACACGCGCAGCACGGAAGGCCGGCACGCCAACCCGCTGGGCGGACTTTATCCGTATGTGGGCGTCATTTCTCCGCTGCCGGCGGTGCGGCGCCGGTGGCCCGGGAAGAAGATCGATCTGCGCAAGTTTTCGGCCGCGCGTTCGGAGGCAATCTCGCCGGCGGCAGCACTCCTGCGTGAACGTCATTCGACGCGCAGCTTCGATGACCAGCGACCGATCACGCTCGCCGAGCTTTCGCGGTTTCTCGACAGCACCGCGCGTGTCCAGTCGAGATGGAGAAGCAGGCTCGACCTCGGCGACGGCAGTCCGATGGTCACATACGCCGTCAGGCCGTATCCGTCGGGGGGCGGCTGTTACGAGCTCGAACTCTATCTGGCCGTCGACAAATGCGAAGGGCTTGCACGAGGATTCTATCATTACGACGCCGGCGGACACGCGCTGGTGCCAATCGATGTTCGCAGGAATGAGCTCGAAGCACTGTTGACGGGAGCCGAGTTTGCAATGGGCGCGCCCGCTGCACCTCAGATCCTGATCACGATCGCTGCGCGCTTTGGCCGGGTTTCATGGAAGTACAGCTCGATCGCATATGCGCTCATTCTGAAGGACGTCGGCGTATTGATTCAAACGCTCTACATGATGGCGACCGACTTGGGGCTCGGCGGATGTGCGATCGGGATCGCCAATATCGATCTGTTCGCGAAGATGACGGGGATCGAATTCCACGTCGAGGGCCCGGTCGGTCAATTTGCGATTGGTCGCGGCACGGCTCTCAACGCCGGAGCTTCGAATTATGCACTATGAAAATCAGCGACTACGAACGGACCGTCATTCGGCCGATGTCCTGAACAAGCCCACGCCGCGTGGCGGTCGACGACCGGCGCGCGCTTTATGAGTCCACACCCTAGCATCAGAAGGGGAATTCGTCTTTGGCTCGCGCCGATCTAGGCCCAGTCGGAGCCGCCTTTTCCCAACCTTCGCCAAGGCCCAAGAACCGCGGGTTTTCTCGACGCGCTTTTCTTGAGCGAGCGTTCGCATTGCCCTCTTTACAGCCGACTTGTTGGCGCGCAGTCGGCTTGCGATAGCTCCGGCTTAGACCTCATGATGGTCGTGAGGTCGTCCTGCTTGGCCCGACCTCGAGAACCGATACAATGCAGTCATCTTCGCGTAAGTCTGTATCAGTACTTTGATCATGTGATGGGCACCCCTCCCCATCGCTATTCCTCACCAAAGGAACCGAAGAAGCCCCGGTCCCCCCGCTCGGGGCTTCTTTTTTGCGGCTCACGGCCCACCCCTCATGTTCTAGGTGTGTAAGTTCGATCCCTCTTTTGAGCATTATTCAGTCCATCTCGTTTGTAGCTAACTCGCGCCTCGGCGCATCTGGGCCCCAGCAGCCGGCTGAGGTCGGACGAGGAATAACCACGACCATCTGGGGCGACCGCCAGTTCCGGCATGCGCAACAATGCCGCATTCAAGGCCGCAGCGCTGATCCTCGGTGGCAGCAAAGGCGAGGGCAAGCTTCTTTATAATGCGTCTCCTTGCAGGGTTGGCCATCGGACCGTCGCCGCCAGGCAGCGTTCGTGTCCGAATGAACAAGACCGAGATAAAAGGCTCCCCTTTCTCACCGCTAGGCAGTGTTTCCATAACTTGGGTGCGGTTGCGCCGAGCGACTCTCTGGGCGAGGGGGGGCGCCTGCGCTGCAAAGGAGGGATCATGCCGGGCGCCCTGCAGCTGGCTCGGCAGCCGGAGCAATATGTAACCTTCGTCATTTCGTCCGATTGGTAACCTTACCTCGGAACCAAAACGTGCAGCCCGGTGTTGATGTCCGCGGCCTTAGTGCCGCTACGGGGAAAATCTAGATTTATCCAGTCAAGTTGTTGTTCTGGGTAGGAGGGAACCATGTTTGCGTCAAAGCGCGGAGGTACGGTCATTGCCGAAGGCCTCAAGATTGTCGGCAGCGTCACCGCCGAGGGATTGGTGGAAGTCAATGGTCAGATCGACGGCGAATTGCGCTGCACTTCGCTCATCATCTCTCGCAAGGCTCATGTCGTAGGAGCCGTCGTAGCCGACCGAGTTGTTGTGGATGGGACGGTCGAGGGCCCCATTCAAGGCGGAGCCGTCGTGCTCAAATCCAAGGCGCATGTCGTTGGCGACATTCAACATCAAACGCTTGCAATCGAGAGCGGCGCATATTTTGACGGCCGCTCCATCCAGGCCGGCGGGACAACGGGTCGCCAGCAAGTCAAGGGGTCGACTGAGCGGCAGCCCGAAAGAGTTGGAATGAAACCGCTCAGGGACATCGCCAACAAGGGCGGGGATACTGCGTCTGCGGCCTGACTTCTGCGGCGGGGCGCATTGAAGCGCGGTCGAGGCGGCCGCGTGAGGCTCAGCCACTGACTTTTATGACACTCGGGCTCGGGTGGGTTGCACGACGATGCGGCCGCGGTCGCCGTCGACGATTTCGTCGTCGCTCAACTTGAAATTGTTCATGCGGATCGTGTGGTAGCGCGTGAAGTAGTCATGCAGCGGCTTCTCGATGGCGCGGTCAAAGTCGGGCCGCGCCACATGGGTCGCGCCCTGGACGACCTTGACCACCTTGCCGTTGCGTACGATCAGCTCGCCGTTCTTGAAGACGAGCTCAGGGGTGGCGAACATGGCCTCCCGGTCCGCATTGTCCTGATACACGGTAATGTCCGCCGAGGCGCCAGCCCCCAGATGCCCTCGGTCCTGCAAGCCGAGACTTCGCGCCGGACCGGCGCGGGTTAGGATTGCGATCTCGTTCAACGTGTATTCGCGGGTGAGCGAGCCGAGGATGCTTTGGGCCGCCGCATCCGGATGGATTTTCTGCAGCATGTCGTTGCGGAAGCCCCGGTCCATTAAAAGCCGGATCAGGTGCGGGTAGAAATAGAACGGCGCGCCGTTCGGGTGGTCCGTGGTGAGAAAGATGCGCCACGGATCCTCGAACAGAAGAAATGTCTCAAGCCCGATGACCCATTGCAGCGCGTTAACGAAGCTCTTGTCGCGATAGTGCATGGGCACCACGCCGCAGCCCGCGTCGCACTCGATGTCCATGACCACCGACTTCTTGGGGCTTGCGTTCCTGGAAATGGCGTATTGGCGCATGCTGTCGCCTGATGCAGTGCAGGTCTGCCCAAACATGACCTGTCCCACGTCGATGGAGATGGTCGGGCTCTTGTTGAGCAGCTCGGCGATGCGCGCAGCGCCGGAGGAGAATGCATGATCGCCTTCGGTGCCGTAGCTGAGGAACTGGATGTGAGTCAGGTGAATGGGCAGCCCTTCCGCGGCACGGATCGTCGCCAGCGTCGTTTCGACGTTGCCGGGAATGCCGAGATTGCAGCCGTGGATGTGCAACGGGTGGGTAACGCCGAGCTCTCTCAGTGCGCGAGCGAGGTTCAAGATGATCTGCCGCGGCGTCACGCCGTAGTAGGCGTGCTGCTCATCGAGATCGAGTTTGCGCTGGTTGAACTTGAACGCGCTGATGCCGCCGGGATTGACAACCTTGACGGCGATCGCCTGCGCGGAATGCATGGTCCAGGCGACGTAGTCCTTGATCGCCTCGAAGTCCTGCTTCGCGGCTAGCTGACGCAGGAAGAAGTCGTCGCTGCCGAGCATGACGAAGGCGCCTTTGTCGACCATGGGTGTATCGCCCATCTCCATGTGCGCCTGGCGCGCATTGGCGGGGAGCATGGCCGGCTCGAAGCAGGCCGTGTAGCCCATCTCGGCGTAGCGGTATCCGGTGATCATGGTCGAGGGCAGCGCGTGACCAGAGCCAGCGCGGGTAAGGTCCGTGCGCGCGACCCCATCCTTCTGGTGGTCCTCCGGCATCAGCATGCGCGCGATGGTCACCTTGCCGCCGCCGATATGCGTGTGCGGGTCGATGGCACCGGCCATGACGATCCGGCCCTTGAGATCGTATGTCTGATCGATGCGAGCGGGAGGCTTGGTCGCGGCAATCTTTCCGTCCTCGACATAGATGTCGCGAACCTCACCGCTTACCCCGTTGGCGGGGTCGTAGATTTTTCCGCTCGCAAGCTTGATTAGCATTTTGTTGGGGGTCTCCAGTCTCAGAGGGCTGCTTCGATGGCCGAAAGCACATCGGCCGCCCGCGGAAGCGGCAGCCGAGCGAGATTTTTTAAGGGCAAGGAAACGACGCTGTCGCAACGAACGAGACGGCCGGCGTGGTCGATACCGGGAGTGCCGACGGGGATGAGCACGGCGGGTGTCGCGTTAAGCCGCAATCCTGGTGTTCCCAAGACGATGGTCGGGACTTTCGTGACCGGTGGCGTCAGGTCCGGCGCAAGCGACGCGATCCAGATGAGCACATCCCCCTCGTCCTCGATCAACATCCGGCCGATCGAATAGCGGTAAGGATCGAAGTCTGGAGCGGCGTTTGCATAACTGATGCGGAGCGGATAGCCGCTCTGCCAGGTACAAACGGCGCCGGCGGTCACGGCGCCTTCGTTGCCCCCCAGCGACAAGCCGGCGAACCGCGACGTTTGATTGAGATCCTTCACGAGTCCGGCGATCTGGTCGACGGCGAGCTCAGCGTGCGGGAAGGCAAGACTGGGGGGTGCCCAGACGACGACCCCGTATTTTGCCTGCCGGCACCGTTCGGAAAGCGCCTCGACATCGGCGAGGGTAACGCCATCCAGATTGAAGGGCTCGACGCGAAAGCCGCGGAGGCGGGCCCTCAGCACGCCCAAGACCTCCCCCGCATGTTCGATCTGGCAGGGCAGCGTCATGACTTCGCCGATGCGTTGCCCGGCGGTGCTTAAGCCGTCCGGGGCGTTGCCGATGAACACGAGGGTGCGCGCAGGCGGCGTCACATCGAACATCGACTCGGGCGGGCAGACGATCCGCTCGAAGAAGCGTGGGTGTAACGCATGAATATCGCTTCCCACCACAATGATGAGGTCGGCGCGGTTGCGTGTTTCGGTAAGAGTGGATGTTGTCCAGCCGGTGGATTGGAGGACCTTGAAATTGCGGTATTGTCCTTCGCTCAGGGCGTGATCGACGACGCCACGGGAGCGCTCGGCAAGCGACATCACCGCGCGCATTCCCCCCACGTCGGTCGCGAGACCGCCGTACAGGGGCATTTGGGCTTGGCGGATCAGAGCCGCTGCTGCCTGGATGGCCTCCGGCAGCGCGACGCTCTTGCCTGCAATCTGAGGACTGCTCTTGGGCAATTGGCGTTCAAAGCCGGCGATCGCCTTCTCGCAGCCGTTCTTGCGGACCTCGAGGGTATTCTCGCTTCGCTCGATTTCCAGATCGTCGCAAAGCAAACCGCAAAAGGGGCAGCAGACGTCCTCAAACAGCTGGGATGGGGCGCGCTTGCCCGTGGCTTTGCGCGCGGTCGACGTCGGCATGCGGTTAACCCCTCAAAAAGGTGGGGAAACAAAGCATGGGACGGACCGCAAGACAACTCAGGAGACGATGAGGCTTTCCGCGGCGCTATGCCGCCTTTGGCCGGGGTGTGGCCGAGGCCAGCCCCTATCTTCGCCCTCGATCTTAAGGGTCACCAGCCTCGCCAGCGGTGTAGCAGGACAAAGCTGGCCGAGCCTCGACATTGCAAAGACCGCGCGCCAAGGTGGCCAAAACCCTCTACACTGTTGTGGCGCCGCTCCAGGGCTAGCGTCAGGTTGGTCCTGTTGCCACACGCGTCAGCGCGCGAGGATGCTAGCACGCCCGCGAGGAGGAGAGGAGTTGATGCCGACCTGGCTCAGACGTACCGTGGGTATGGCGCTTGCTGTCTCTCTTTTGACCGTTGCCGGGGTGCAGGCCTATTCGGACCGGCTGCGGCCGTTGGTGCAGGAGTACGGCACCACGTATTACAATGGCGACGGTCCCCCCACGGCACCGGTCATCTGCAAGCCGGAAGAGACGATCCTGACCGCCATTAAGCAAGTGCACGCTAAATTCGATCACTTGACCGGGGACAGTCTTCGAACCTTTCACGCGCGCGCGCGCGACCTCAAGGGCCTGCCGCCCCTCGATGTCGACGACCTCTACGTCATTACCGAGGACGATAAGCTTCGTAACGGCGATATGGTCCTGTTCATCGGGCTGAAGCTCAAATGCGTGAAAACAGTCTTCGGATTTTCTGCGGCAATCTACCGCGAGATCCTGGCCAACGGCCACAGCGCGTAGGCTTGCGCGTGGTCCGAGCCAATTGGCGAGAGCGGAGCAGACCATCGGCCGTTATGGATGACGCATGTGTGCCCGACGGCGAGCTCATTTATGCCATTGGCGACATCCACGGTCGGGCCGATCTGCTCAGCCTGCTGCTCGCGCATATCGCGGCGGATGCTGCGGCGAGTCGCAATGCCACGCGGCGGACGCTCATCTTTGTCGGCGACTATGTGGACCGGGGCCCGGACAGCCGGCAGGTCGTCGAGACGCTGATCAGCGGACTGCCGCAAGGCTTCGATGTCCACTTCCTCAAGGGCAATCACGAGGCGATCCTGCTCGATTTCCTTGAAGATGCGTCATGGCTCGACTATTGGCGCGCGAATGGCGCCGATCCCACGTTTCTCTCTTATAGCCTCGACGTGGAACGGCTCGTCCGCACAAGGGCGCCGTCCGAAGAGTGGCGGCGCGCGTTCGTCGCAGCCCTTCCTGAGACGCATCGCCGCTTCTACCGGGGGCTTGAGCTCATGGTGTCGCGCGGGAGCTATCTGTTCGCGCATGCGGGAGTGAGGCCGGGCGTGCCGCTCGAGACGCAAGAGCCGCATGATCTAATCTGGATCCGAGGAGACTTCCTCGAAAGCGAAGAACCGTTCGGCAAAGTGGTGGTGCACGGCCACACGCCGGCGGTAGAGCCTCAGTTGCGCGCCAACCGCATCGGAATCGATACCGGCGCTTGCTTCACGGGCAGGCTAACGGCGCTCAAGCTTCAGGATCGCAGCAAGAGCTTTTTGCAGACCTGAGGACAACGGACAGAGATCAGCTCTCGGGGGCGTCAGCCGGGATTTCCTTCAGCCGCTCGCTCAAGCTTTGCCCGCGGCCTTTGGCAGCGGCGGCGGCTCGGCGCCTCGCCCTGCGGGCGGCAAGCCGTTTGACGAGTGGCCCGTGCGGCTCGGCCTCCTCTTCGGCCGCTTGGACGTCCTCGACCGTCGGCTCCGGATCTTGCTCTATCGCCGCCGGGCTTTCGTGCTGCTCCGGCGCTTCGATCCCGTTGCCGCCGCCATTGGCGCCATGCGGAACCGGCTCGGGCTCCTGCGGCATGGGTTCCGGCTGGTGAGGAATGAAGCTGGCCGGAGGCCCCTCGGGCTCGGGCAGGGCTTGCGTCTGCGCAACGGCGAGGATTTGCTGGGCGAGCTTGTCGAGCTCGCGGCGGAGCAACGCATCCTCCTCGCTGCTCATCTTTTGCCGCTCGAGTTCTTCCTTGACCCGGGACAGGTCGGCGCTGAGCCGCTGGTTTTCCTTGGCGAGCTCGGAGTCGGACTTCGCAAGGCGGCGCAATGGGTTGCCTCCACCTTCCAGTGCCGTGCGCAGGCCCTCGATGTCGCCGCGCTGGTTCTGCACCGCAGAGCGGGCCTCCTTCAGCGCTTCCGCTTGCGAGGCCACGGTGTTGCGAAGCTCGGTATTGGCGGATTCAAGCTCGGCGATCGCCTCCTTCGCCGCCTTGATCCGGGCATCAAGATCCGGCAAGCGGCGCTTGATGGTCTGCTCGAGCACGCGGTTGGCGTTCTCGTTCTCCTGCAGCCGCCCCTTTGCGGCGACGAGTTCCTGGTTGAGCACGGAGATCTCAACCTGGCGCTTGTTGGCCTGGACCAGCTCGCGGGCGGCCTTGTCCTTGGCTTTTTCCAGGGCCACCTCGACCCGGCGCAACTCGATGGCATACTCCGCACGCAACTGATCCTTATCGGCCTGGATATCAGTGACCGACATGGGCATGGTCGCTTCAAGCTTGCGCGTGGTGAGCCGCACGGCACGGTGCCAGAGCGGAGGGGCCAGCATGAGCGCAAGCAGACTCGCGACCAGGAAGCCGAGCGCCGCATACATCACCGCGTCGATCATCGGATCATGGCTCCCATTCGCGCCTACGCGTCACCAAAGACGCCTTGCGGAGCAAGCTTAAGCCGTACGGCGCGGATACGCGCCTTTTCCCTTGCCACCGCCAAGCTTCCTTAGCGCCAATCTAGAACGGATTCCAGGTGGGCTCGCGGGTATATTTCAGGTAGCCGACATTGGCCCCAAGCCTAAGTCCCAGCCCGGAACGGATGGGGGCAAGAACGACGTGGTCGCGGGTCAGGAAGGTCACGCCGACGCCGCCGACAAGATAAGCCGAGCCGTCTACACCGGCGTAATCCCGATAGATCTCGCCTGGGCTTTGCAGATTGTAGACGAGGACCATGGTCTTGGAACCCTCGCCGCCGAAATCATAGCCCAAGGAGGGCCCCTGCCAATAGACCTTATGGTCGCCGGCGTCCTTTGTGTAGAGCGTCCCTTCGCCATAGCGGAGACCGGCGATGAAGGCGCCGCCTGCCTCCTCGCCGAGGATGTAGCCGTTCGGCCTGCCGGCGCGCTGGAAGGTGTATTCGATTGCCTTGGCGAGGCCCATGGACACGGTGCCGAAGAAGCGGTGGCCGGTCTCGTTGATCTCCTCCAGGGAGAAGCTGCCGTGGTCCTCGGCCTCCGGCGGCACATAGGGGCGATCGCTCGGATAGGTCGCCTGCGGGGCCGGCTCATAGGGCCTGCCAGGGCCGCCGGCGTCTGGCGGTGGGGGGGGATTGTCCTCAGCGCGGGGCACCTGGCCCGGGGCCGGATGCGGCGAGATCACCATGGGCGCGTCGTCGGTTTGGGCGAGCACCGTGGGGGCGTTCACGCCCTGCCGATCCTCGGCGGAGGCGGAAGCGGCGATGAGCAGAATCGCAGCAAGCGCCGCGCCCGAGACTGCGGTAAACGCGGCGGTTGAGGAGAGTTTGAGGTTCATGTCCCGTCCCCGTGGCCAATGAAAGCCTGGGCCAGACCCGACTCGGGCCTTGGCTCGCGACGGCTATGATTTGCTTAAACTGTTACTAAACTGTGGCCACGCTAGATTTTTGGCTAAATTCGGCGCCCCCAAGCGATGAAGCTCGGGTTGTACAAACCCGCTTCCGTCTTGCCGTAGCGGAGGGGGCGGCCGGCCTCATCGACCACCGTGCCCCCAGCGGCCACGAGCACGGCGTGGCCGGCGGCAATGTCCCACTCCATGGTCGGGCCAAAGCGCGGATACACGTCGGCCTGCCCTCGCGCGAGCATTAGCAATTTCAGCGACGAGCCGGCGCTCGAGCGATTCACGATCTTGAGCTTCGCGAGGAAGGCCTCGGTAGCGGGGTCGAGATGGGAGTAGCTGACCACCGCCACCAGCCCATCCGGATTTGCGATCCTCGCATGCAAGGGTCGGCAGGCGAGGGAAGCGAGGTTGGCGCCCGCTTGGCTCGGGTCGAGTTCGGCCTCGACCGCGAGTCTCTCGTTCGGGGTGAAGGCGAGAAGCCGCCGGGCCGGCGCATAGACCAGGCCGAAACGGGGAGTGCCGTCCTCGATCAGCGCGATATTGACGGTGAAGTCGGTGCGCTTCCCGATGAATTCCTTGGTGCCGTCGAGCGGATCGACAAGGAAGAAGCGCGAGGGCAGGGGGGAGCCGATGTCGCTTGCCGCTTCCTCGGCGACGACGGGCACGGCGGGAAAAGCGCGCTGAAGCGCTGCAAGAAGAATCGCCTCCGCCTCCCGGTCGGCTTGCGTCACGGGACTCGCATCGGGTTTGAGTTCCACCTCCGGGCCCCGCCCGTAATGCTGCATGATGCAGGCGCCGGCGCGGCACGCGGCATCGACGAGCGTGGCTGCCGCGGCGGCAAAGTCGAAGGGGACTTCGCTCCCCGGCTTTGTTGTGTGTCTTGGGGCTGACAAGGCAGTATGCTTGATAGCTTGATTCGGTGATTTGCGGCGTAATGCGCAGGATTGAGCGGATTTGCGGCCCCGATGTAGCAGATTTCCGGGAGCCCTTTCAGTCATTTCTGAGAGCGGGCGAAATGCCAAGGAGGAGGCCATGACGGAGCCAGCTTCGATCGGTGACTTGGAGCTTGCCGCGCTCATCTCGAGCCGCATCTGCCACGACGTCATCAATCCGGTCGGCGCCATCGCCAATGGGCTGGAGATGCTCGGCGAGGAGCCCGATGAGGCCATGCGCGAACAGGCCATGGACCTCATCCGCAAGAGTGCCAGTCAGGCGTCGGCCAAACTGCAATTTGCGCGGCTTGCCTTCGGCGCCGCGGGGTCGGCGGGTGCGGAGATCGACCTCCGCGATGCCGAGAAGGTCTCCCGCGACTTCGTGCAGGCGCCGAAGCACAAGCTCGAATGGCACGGCCCCGCAGCCACTCTCCCCAAGAACAGGGTCAAGTTGCTGCTCAACCTCGTCGCATTGGGCGTCGTCGCGCTCCCGCGCGGGGGCGCGGTGAGCGTCGAGATCGGAGGCGAGCCGCCGAATGTCCACTTCACGGTCAGGGCCAAGGGCGATGCGGCGCGGCTCAATGACCAGGTCATGAGCCTGCTTACGGGCGGCAATGGTGTGGCCGTCGACGCCCATTCGATCCAGCCTTACTACGCGAGCCGGGTCGCTGCCGCCTCGGGCATGCGGGTGACAGTTGCGTCCGGGCAGTCGGAGGTGGAGCTGAAGGCGGAGCCAGCGAAATAGATCGTTTGCTCAACCAAACGTAAACTAGAGTTCACCACAATCCCGGCAGCGATTGCAAAACGGGCTCCCGATCCCATCGGGGGCGGCCTTGAGGGTGGGCATGGACGAGCTTTTGGGCGAATTCCTCGCCGAAACTGGTGAAAGCCTCGATCGCGTCGACCTTGAGCTCGTGAGCTTCGAGCAGGAGCCCGACAATGTCGAGATGCTCAACACCATCTTCCGGCTGGTCCACACAGTCAAGGGCACCTGCGGCTTCATGGGTCTACAGCGGCTGGCCAAGCTGGCCCACGCCGCCGAGACGCTGATCGGCCAATACCGCGACCGAACCAAGGTCACCGTCGAGGGCGTCAGCCTCGTCCTCGCCACCATCGATCGGATCAAACACATTCTCTATGGGATCGAGCGGACCGGCTCGGAGCCGCCAGGCTCCGATGCCGATCTCATCGGTCCATTGGAGTCGATTGTCGGAACTCAGACCGGCCACCGATCGCAGGTCGCCCCTGCGACCGGAGGCGCCACGGCGGATGTGCGCTACCCGCTCCTGGAGGAGCTCGAACGCGCCTGGCGCGCGGCGCCCGAACCTGAGGCGGAGCCCCTTGCCGTGCCCGACGGCAGCCGCAACGGGGACGGCAGCGGCCTTGACGCGCCGCGCAGGCAAACCGTGCGAGTCAGCGTCGATACGCTCGAGCACTTGATGACCACCGTGAGCGAGCTCGTTCTCACCCGCAACCAGCTGCTCGAACTCGTGCGCCATACGGGCGACTGCGCGTTCAAGACGCCGCTGCAGCGGCTATCCAACGTCACGGCCGAGCTGCAGGAGGGCATCATGAAAGCCCGCATGCAGCCGATCGCCAATGCTTGGCAGAAGCTGCCGCGGCTCGTGCGCGAGCTCTCGCTCGATCTGCACAAGAAGATCGAGCTCGAGATGACCGGCGGCGAGACGGAGCTCGACCGTGAAGTGCTAGAGCAGATCAAGGATCCGCTCACGCACATGATTCGCAACTCGGCCGATCATGGGATCGAGCAGCCCGCTGAGCGGGTCCGGGCCGGCAAGCCCGAAGCCGGGCGGGTTAAGCTCGGCGCCTATCAGCAGGGCGGCTATATCGTCATCGAGGTCGCAGATGATGGATGCGGCCTGAGCGCCCAGAAGAATTCGCAGCAAGGCCTTGGAAACCAGGCTTGCGACCCAAGCCGAGCTCGATCGCCTGAGTGACGCCGACATCTACAATTTCATCTTCCGGCCCGGCTTCTCGACCGCCAGTGCCATCACCGCGGTCTCGGGCCGCGGCGTGGGCATGGATGTGGTGCGCAAAAATATCGAAGTGATCGGCGGCACGGTAGAGCTGAAGTCAACCTCGCCAAAGGGCACGGTCTTCGTCATCAAGATCCCACTGACGCTCGCCATCATGGCAGTGCTGATCGTCGAAACGGCGGGCCAGCGCTTCGCCATCCCGCAATTCAGCGTCGTCGAGCTGGTTCGAGCGGGACGAAAGTCGCAGCATAACGTCGAACTGATCAACGACGCGGCCGTAGTCCGGTTACGCGACAAGCTTTTGCCGCTGCTCGATTTCGGTCAGCTGCTCAAGCTCGACGGAGCGAAGACTACGCTCGAGCGGGTGGCCAGCGACACGCTTAGCGACACGGCTATTGTGGTGGTAATGCAGGTCGGCGCGCGGCGCTTCGGCGTCCTCGTCGACGGTGTGTACCACACAGAGGAGATCGTGGTGAAGCCGGTGTCGAGCCTGCTGCGCGATGTCAGCATGTTCTCGGGCAACACGATTCTCGGCGACGGCAGCGTGATCATGATCGTTGACCCGAACGCGCTCGGCTCGGTGGCGGGCCCGGAGGCCATACAGGACGAAGCGCCCGTGAAAGAGCAATGCGCCCTCGCAAGCACGGAAGCGGCCGCCACGGCGCTTCTCCTGTTCCGAGCGGGCTCGTCCACGTTGAAAGCGGTACCGGTGTCGCTGATCACCCGGCTCGAGGAGATTGACGCAGCCGAGATCGAGCGCTGCAATGGCAGCGACGTGGTGCAATACCGGGGCGCCTTGATGCCGCTCGTCTATGTCGACGAGACGAGCCGCGAGCGCGCGGTGAACGCACAGCCCGTACTTGTCTTCACCGAAGGGCGGCGCCATATCGGCCTCGCCATCGACGCCATCGTGGATATCGTCGAGGCCCCCCTTGAGATTAGCTCCGAGGAGCCGGGCCTCATCGGCGCAGCCATCGTGAGGGGCGAGGCGGTCGAGATCGTCGATGTCTCACACTATCTTGGCAAGGCTTTCGGCTCACGTGCGGCGGGCAAGAACCCGTTCGAGCGCGAGGTGAAGCTCTTGCTCGTCGATGACAGCCAGTTCTTCCGCGATATGCTCGCGCCGCTTCTGACGGCAAGCGGCTACGACGTCACCGTTGCCGCGTCCGCCGAGGAAGCCCTGCACCTCAAGGACCATGATGCCCGCTTCGACCTGATCGTCACCGATCTGGAGATGCCCGGAATGGATGGCATCGCCTTTGCCGAGCGCCTCAAAGGCGACCAGAGGTGGGGCAAGATTCCGCTGATCGCGCTTTCCTCGTACGGCTCGCCGAGCCTCATCGAGCGCACGCGGGCGGCGGGATTTGCGACTCATGTCGGCAAGTTCGACCGTCAGAAGCTCATGGATGCGCTTGCCGATTGTTGCAAACAATGGGGGCTCGCGGCATGAGCGCGGATCGCTCGGAGGCCGGCGCCCAGCAGACGACGGAAGGGTTCGTTACCGTGCTTACGGCGGGCCAGCTGTTCGGGCTGAAGCTCGGACGGGTGCGCGACGTGTTCGTGCCCCTGGGCTTGTCGCGCGTGCCGCTGGCGCCCCCCGAGGTTATGGGTCTGCTCAACTTAAGGGGACGCATCGTTACGGCCATCGATCTGCGCCGATGTTTGGGGCTTCCGCCGCGCAGTGACGGTGCTGCGCCGGTGGCCGTCGGCATCGAGGAGCGTGGCGAGCTCTATGGGCTCATCGTCGACAAGGTCGGCGACGTGCTTTGGCTTTCGCCTGCCACCCACGATGCCAACCCCGTCAATCTCGACGCACGCTGGGCGCGCGTTTGCGCCGGCGTGCATCGGCTCGATCACGGTCTGATGGTCGTGCTCCACGTCGACAAAGTGCTTGATCTCACCCGGTTTGGCGCCGTCGCCTGAGCGCACCGCTGGCCGGACAGAAAACAGTGAAGGAAACGAACGTATGAAACATTGCTTGGTGGTCGACGACAGCGCCGTTATCCGCAAGGTGGCAAGGCGCATTCTCGAGGAGCTGCGCTTTACGGCCTCCGAGGCCGAAAATGGACGCGAGGCGCTCGATCAATGCCGCGTTTCGATGCCCGATGCCGTGCTACTCGATTGGAACATGCCGGTTATGGATGGCATTGCCTTTCTCGTGGCGCTGCGCAAGGAGCGGGGCGGGGAAGATCCCAAGGTGATCTTCTGCACGACCGAGAACGACGTCGAGCATATCACCCGCGCGATCAGTGCCGGTGCCAACGAATACATCATGAAGCCCTTCGATCGCGACATCATCGAAGCCAAGTTTCATGAGGTCGGGCTGATCTGAAGCCTGATGACCATGCTCGGCGAGGGCGCGGCCAAACATTCCGAGGCGACCGTGGGCGGCGATCTCGCGCCTGCCGCACGGCCCATCAAGGTCATGATCGTCGACGATTCGGCAGTCGTGCGCGGCCTCGTCTCGCGTTGGGTCGACGAGGAGCCGGGACTGATAACCGTCGCGCGCCATCCCAATGGCAAGCTCGCGGTCGAGGATGTGGCCGCTAGCGAGCCCGACATGATTCTGCTCGACATCGAGATGCCGGTGATGGACGGGCTTACGGCGCTGCCGCTCCTGCTGCGCGCGAGACCGGCCGCGAAGGTGCTGGTGGTCTCCACCTTGAGCCGGCGCAATGCGGAAATCAGCTTCGCGGCGCTATCCCTTGGCGCGCTGGACTACGTGCCGAAGCCCTCCTCCAATCGCGACATCACGCTTCTGCCGGAGTTCCGCTCCGAGGTGATCCGCAAAATCAAGGCGCTTGGCGGGGTCCGCAAGGCCGAGCGGCCGCCGCGCGCGCTCGAGCATGAGAGCGCTAGCGCCAACACGCGCGCGTTTTCCTTGGTGCCACCGCGCATCATCGCCATCGGTAGCTCGACCGGTGGTCCGCAGGCGCTTGCCGCCGTGCTTGGTCCGCTCGCGCCTTCGCTTGCCAGGGTCCCGGTGGTGGTGGCCCAACATATGCCGGCGATGTTCACTGCCGTCCTGGCGGAACGGTTGGGGCGTTTGACCGGGAGGGAGGTGAGGGAAGGTATCGAGGGGGAGCCAATCAGTCCCGGTACCATCTACATCGCGCCGGGGGACCGGCACATGACCGTGTCGGATGCGAACGGCCAAAGATTGCGCTTGAGCGACGAGCCTCGGTTGCATTATTGCCGCCCGGCAGTCGATCCCTTGTTTCAGAGTGTCGCGGCGACCTACGGACCGGCTGCGCTCGGCGTCGTGCTCACCGGCATGGGCTCCGACGGCGCGGCGGGCGCGTGCGCCATCGCCGATGCCGGTGGCAGCGTCATCGCCCAGGACGAGAGCTCGAGCGTGGTGTGGGGTATGCCGGGCTCGACGGTCGCTGCCGGGGCCTGCGCGGCCACGCTGCCGCCCGCCGCGATCGCATACGTGGCGGCTAAGCTCGTGCGGGGCGAGCGACCATGACGCCGCAGGAATTCAACTATCTGCGTTTGATCCTGCAAGAGCGCTCCGGACTTTCACTCAGCGAGGACCGGCGTGAGCTGCTCGACGCAAGGCTTCGGCCGCTGCTCAAGACTTTCGACTTCCCCTCGGTCTCCGCTCTCGTGCTCGCGCTGATGCGACCCGAGGCCGAGTATTTGCGCTTGCGCGTGGCCCAGGCCGTGACCGTGCAGGAGTCCTATTTCTTCCGGGATAAGGTCCCGTTTCAATATTTCTCCGCGGTCATGCTGCAAAAGCTGATGGAGGCGCGCGCCGGCGAGCGCCAACTCCGGTTCTGGTGCGCAGCCGCGGCGACGGGGCAGGAACCCTATTCGCTCGCCATGCAACTTGCCGATCGGGCAAATCAACTCTCGGGCTGGACCGTCGACATTTTGGCTACCGACTTTGCCGAGGACGCTCTTCGCAAGGCGCGCAATGGTCTCTATAGCCAGTTCGAGGTCCAACGCGGGCTGCCCCTCTCGCTCCTGGTGCGATATTTCCGCAAAGTGGGTAGCGGCTGGGAGGTCACTCCCGACATCCGCGCCATGGTGCGTTTTCGTACCCATAATCTGGTCCTGGATAGCCAAGAGACTGGCGAGTTCGACGTAATCTTCTGCCGCAATGTGCTGATCTATTTCGATGAAGACACCAAACGGCGGGTGCTAGCGCGGCTCGCCTCGCAGCTCGCGGGCGACGGCTATCTCGTGCTTGGCGCGGCGGAGACGACGACTGGCCTAAGCCAGGACTTCGTCGCCGTGCCGGAGGGTCGGCATGGCGTGTTCGTCATGACGAGGGAGGCACAAGAGGCAAGGGCGGCGCGCAAAGGGCAGGCGGCAGAGGATGGGAAGGCCCTCGCGGGTGCCATGCGGGACGCCGCGCGCGCCTGCGGCTGGTCGCAGCGATAGGATTTGCGCGACAATCCCAAAAAACGGTAATGGCCGGGCAAGCCCGGCCCTTACGAGACGCGTATGGGTCGCCGCGAGCCTCAGGCGGCGGCCTCGGATTCGTCCTCGGAGTTGCGTAAGACGTAGCCGCGTCCCCAGACCGTCTCTATATAATGCTTGCCGCCGGTTGCTGCCGCGAGCTTTTTGCGCAGCTTGCAGATGAACACGTCGATGATCTTGAGCTCCGGCTCGTCCATGCCGCCATAGAGGTGGTTTAAGAACATCTCCTTGGTCAGAGTGGTGCCCTTGCGCAAGGAGAGGAGCTCAAGCATCTGATATTCCTTGCCAGTCAGATGCACGCGCTGGCCATTCACGTCCACGGTCTTGGTGTCTAGATTGACCTTCAGCCCCCCGGTCTGGATCACGGACTGGGCGTGGCCCTTGGAGCGCCGCACAATGGCGTGAATGCGCGCCACGAGCTCGTCCTTGTGGAAGGGCTTGGTCATATAATCGTCGGCACCGAAGCCGAGCCCCCGCACCTTGTCCTCGATGCCGGCGAGGCCGGACAGAATCAGGATTGGGGTCTGCACCTTGCTTACCCGGAGCGTCTTCAACACCTCGAAGCCGCTCATATCGGGAAGGTTCAAATCGAGAAGGATAATGTCGTAGTCGTAAAGCTTACCGAGGTCGACGCCCTCTTCGCCCAGGTCCGTCGTATAGACGTTGAACCCTTCCGACTGCAGCATCAGCTCGATGCTTTGCGCGGTGGCGCTGTCATCCTCGATGAGAAGAACCCGCATCTTCAGTCCCCCGTCTTCCCGGCTGGTTCCCTGGTCCAAAAACCCGTACGCGACGCAGATTGGTTAATTCGAATCAACAAATTAAGGGCCAATAGTTAACAAAAGCTGACACTGTGGCGAGCACTAACAATTGCTGGTCATGGGTCAAATGCCATGCATATGGTTTACCGGCCCTTAAGGCCTGTTGGCCAAGATCGCGGACTTGAGGGGTGGGGGCTTGGCTCCAGAGCTTTGAGAGAGTGGCACGGATATTGAATTTCTCCCTCCTCCGGGTCCGAGTGTGTTTGAGGGTATCGAATCATGAAGTCACGGGATGCATTGATCCGCTTGAAGCGCTTTGAGGTCGATGAGAAGCGCCGCAAGGTCGCCGAGATCGAGATGATGATCGGCGATTTCAACCATATGGCGGGGGACCTGGACCGCCAGATCGCAATCGAGCAGGAGCGCTCCGGCGTCTCCGACGCTAATCACTACGCCTATCCCACCTTCGCCAAGGCCGCGATCCAGCGCCGCAACAACCTACTTGCCTCGGCTGTGGATCTTCAGGCCAAGCTCGAGGTGGCCCGGGGCCAGCTGGCGGAAGCCCTGGAGGAGCTCGGCAAGATCGAGCTGCTTGAGGAGCGCGATGCCATAAAGCTCGAGCAGGCCCGCGCCGCGCAGTCCGAGCTCGAGGAGGTCCGCAGCGGCGTGCATCATCGCGTGGCGAGCTGATCGGATTTCCCGTCCGCCCTTTACCCCTCACCCTGTCTGCTGCCATGACCACCAAAGTCATGGCAAAGAGCCTCTCCCGCAAGGGGACGGGGTCGGGATTCGCGGTTTCCAACAGGGCCTAAATGCGACCCTTGGCCGGCTCTTCGATGCTATCATTCCCCCGCGGAAGAGTGGATAGGGGCCCCATGCCGAGCTTCGACGTCGTGTCAAAGACCGATCTTGCCGAGGTCGACAACGCGCTCGCCAATATGAGCCGCGAGATGAGCCAGCGCTATGACTTCAAAGGCTCACAATCGCGCATCGAGCGGAAGGAGGCCGAGATCACGCTCCATGCCGACGACGAGCTCAAGCTCAAGCAGATGCACGAGCTGTTGCAGGGGCACTTTGCCCGCCGCAAGATCGAGGCCGGCGTCATCGACTACAAGCCGTTGGAGAAGGCTGCGGGACAGGCGGTGCGGCAGAAGGCCGTGATCCGTCAAGGCATCGATCGGGAGCTGGCCAAGCGGCTGGTCAAGGAAATCAAGGACGGGAAATTCAAGGTGCAGGTCACGGTGCAGGGCGACGAACTCCGGATTTCGGGCAAGAAGCGGGACGATCTGCAGATGGTGATCCAGCACCTCAAAGGCCTTTCGGTCGAGCAGCCGCTGCAATATGTGAACTTCCGCGATTAGTTGCGGATGCGGGGAAGGGCTGTGGCGCGAGAATTGCTGACGACGATCGGGTTGCTATTGACGCTTGTCTGGCTGTCGGCGTGCGGTACGACCGGCGATAGTTCGGCTCCCACGACCTCGGTCTCCACCGCTTCGGTCAGCTCCTCCAAACCCTTTGACGCCTATGTGGTGATGGGTGGCCGCATCAAGAGCTGCTGGTTTAACGCCGACGCGCCGCTGCTCCCCAAATACGTCTACCGGGCCGATGTCAGCCCCGACGGCGCCACGGTGAAGATCACGATTCACGAGCGCGCGGAGCTTGGCCGCGCCGGCCTCTCCACCTATGCCATCGACTTCAAGCAGGCGGGGCCCTCGACCATGATCACCACCGAGAACCGCACGATGCCAGCCGACCTCGCCGCCAAAATGCAGTATGACATCGACCGGTGGCAACGGGGCGAGTCCGATTGCAACAAGAAGGGGCCGCCGTCGGCCACCGCCGCCGCCGCTCCGCCGCCAAAGGCCGCTACCCACGGATCTAAGCGCCCATAATGGCGAAGAGCCGCATCGGTGCTTCGATCAAGGGATTGCTTCGAGCAGACGAAATCGGCGTTCGAGCTCCCATTGCTGAGCGGCCTTCTCGTTGCGTCTAGGAAAGCCGCTCAAGCCGAGGCTTGTCGGAGAACTGAATGGCAGCCATGCCTCGGGCGAGGCTAGCCGCGATAATCCTGGACGCGGGTGGCGCGCAGGCCCGGCAGGCCGTGCTTGTCGATCGACCGCTGCCAGCTAAGGAACTCGTCCACGGTGAGGGTGTAGCGCTCGCAGGCCTCTTCGAGGCTTATGAGACCGCCGCGCACCGCCGCCACGACCTCCGCCTTGCGGCGGATGACCCAGCGCTTGGTATCCTTCGGCGGCAGATCGGCCACGGTCAGGGGACTGCCGTCCGGCCCAATCACATATCTGACGCGCGGCCTGTAATGCTCGGTCATCGTACTCACAACACCATTACATCGATGAGCCAACGTGACCGGAGCGTAACAAGCTCCATTTAAGATTTGCCTAAGCCCCGAGGTAAAGGAACCCCCAAGGAAATGGCCAAAACTTGCCGGTATTATTGAGGTTTTGGACAGCTGCCACACTGCTCCCGGACGCTGGCGAGCCTTGCGGCGACAGGGTCCGGCACCACCTTGGCTTGCTTAAGGCGTGGGCTGCCCCTATCTTCGCTGGGGCGAGCCGTGGCTGCCTAAACCTTGCGCAACCTCCCGAGTCGTCGCCCATGGCCTCCACCAAACCGCTCCCGCTCAACAGCCTTGACCTCCCAGGTCCGGCCGCCGGCACCCGCGTGGTTGTGGCCATGTCGGGGGGCGTCGATTCCTCAGTGGTCGCGGCGCTGCTCAAGCACCAAGGCTACGATGTGGTCGGCATCACACTGCAACTTTACGATCATGGCGAGGCAGTTGGCCGCAAAGGGGCCTGTTGCGCGGGGCAGGACATTGAGGATGCCAGGCGCGTTGCGGGGGCCTTGCAGATTCCCCATTACGTGCTCGATTACGAGCAGCGTTTCGCGGAAGCCGTGATCGGCGCGTTCGCCGATAGCTATTTGAGCGGCGAGACGCCGGTGCCGTGCGTCGCCTGCAATCAGAAGATCAAGTTCCACGACCTGTTGCGGACCGCCAAGGAACTCGGCGCCTCGGTGCTGGCTACGGGGCATTATGTCAGGAGCAAGCCGGGCCGCAGCGGTTTTGAGCTCTACCGGGCGCGTGACCATGAGCGCGACCAGAGCTATTTCCTCTTCGCCACCACGCGCGCGCAGCTCGAGGTCCTGCGTTTCCCGCTGGGGGGCCTCACCAAGCAGGCGACACGCAAGCTCGCGCGCGAGTTTGGGCTCACGACGGCGGAGAAGTCCGACAGCCAAGACATCTGCTTCGTGCCGAGCGGGCATTACACGCAGGTGATCGAGCGCTTGCGCCCCGGTGCCGCCGAGGCGGGGGACATTGTGCATGTGGATGGCCGGGTGCTCGGGCGCCATGGCGGCGTCATCAATTACACCATCGGCCAGCGGCGCGGGATCGGGATTGCCACGCAAGAGCCGCTCTATGTGCTAAAACTCGACGCGGAGCGGCGCCAGGTCGTGGTCGGCCCGCGCGAAGGGTTGCGCACGCGCCACATTTGGTTGCGCAACGTCAATTGGCTCGGCGATGAGTCCTTGGAGGAATTCGACGGGACGGGTAAGGATATCCTTGCCCGGATCCGCTCGAGCGGGTCCTTGCAGCCGGCTAGGCTTTACCGGGATGCGGACCGCATCCTGGTGGAGCTCGCCAATGGTGAGGATGGCGTGTCACCCGGACAGGCTTGCGTGTTCTATGCGGGCCAGAGCGGAGAGGAACGACTTCTTGGTGGCGGATGGATCAAGTCCGCCGGGTTGAGTGTGTGGGTGGCCGAGGGAGGTTGCGCGTCCGCGCCACGCGTGGAGCGAGAGCCTTTGGCGGCTGGGTCTCGTTAGGCCGTCCAGGAGCGTCTCCGACAGAAGGGGCGTCCTTGCGGCGGGAACAGGTCGGAGAGATTGCGTTGGCCTCTAAATCTCTGCTCGTGGACGCCGCCACGGTGCGCCACGCCTATCGCCGTTGGGCGCCGGTATACGATTATACCTTCGGCCAGATTGCCGAAGCGAGCCGGAGGCACACGGTCCAGATCATCAATCGCCGCAAGGGCCGCGTGCTCGAGGTGGGTGTGGGCACGGGACTGTCCCTGCCCCGCTACGGCGCCTATCTCAGCGTCACCGGCATCGATCTTTCGCCCGATATGCTGGCGAAAGCGCGGGTGCGTGTCGAGCGCCTGCGTCTTGGCAATGTCGTGGGCTTGCACGAGATGGACGCAAGTGCGCTCGCCTTCCCCGATGAGAGTTTCGAGACCGTGGTCGCCATGTATGTGATGACAGTCGTGCCCGACGCCGAAAAAGTCATGCGCGAGCTCGAGCGGGTGTGTGCGCCGGGCGGCGAAGTCATTCTCGTCAATCACTTCAGCCAGGAACACGGGATGCGCGGCTTCGTCGAGCGGAGGCTGGCGCCGGCCGCCGATTTCCTTGGTTGGCGGCCCGTGTTCCGTATGGAGCAGGTGCTGATCTGCGAGGATTTGCGCCTCGCCGAGCGCCGGGCGCTTTGGCCCTTGGGCCTCTTCACCATGCTCCGCTTCGTCAAGCAACCGGGCTATGGATTTGCCCCAGCGCTCGCGCCGGCTGCCGCGCTGGCCACGGGGGAACGAGCGCGTCGTCCCGTCCGCGCACGGCTGCCCGAGCCGCTCCGGGTGAGGATCAAATGGTCGGTGGCGCGCACGCTCGTGGTTGGGCGCCGTTTTCTTGACACCCGTTATTGGCGCTCCTTATATCGGCGGCTCGCAAGCCAAATGGCGGAGTAGCTCAGCTGGTTAGAGCAGCGGAATCATAATCCGCGTGTCGGGGGTTCGAGTCCCTCCTCCGCTACCAAAAAAGTGATCTGTTTCAATCACTTAATCGACGCTGCCATACTTACTTGTATGTAGCAGCTAACGCCAGTTCGAGCGAGTGCTGGAGGAAGCCGGGCTGAAGTATGATGAGCAGGGGAGGGAGCGAACACTCTACTCTTTGCGCCACACGGCTTTAATGCTTCGGCTTCTCAAAGGCGACAAGATCGACATCTTCACGCTCGCGCACAATGCGCTCACTAGCGTCGACCAGCTCGAGCGCTTCTACCTGTCGCATGCCGAAAGCAGGATGAAAATTGAAGCGCTGCAGTCGTCGTTCGCTCCCGAATACGAAGTAACCGGGCGAGGGCTTCGTTTGCTGCAGTCAATCCAAAGCGACGGCGACGAGAAACGGTCTCCCAGCAAGTGAGAACGCCAGCGATCGAAAAGCATCTGGTTTCCAAACGCTCGCCGACACTCTTCCAGAGTGCGCAATTTCAATAACTTGGCCTCAGCCTAACGACTACGTTTGCCGAACGCAGCCGAGCAAGCGCCGCCTTCGAGGGACGACGTCTGCTTATCACCTGGTTTCAGACATAGACCAGGAGCACGACTTGGTCCGCTTTGTGCCAATAGCAGACATTCCTTGCGTCCCAAGGGCCGCGGTCAACCTACCCGCTCGTGGCCGCGACCATGTCCGTTTTGTGCCAAGAAAGGTAACGGCAGATGCAGCTGGAGTC
Source organism: uncultured Alphaproteobacteria bacterium (assembly GCA_963846875.1). Taxonomy (GTDB): domain Bacteria; phylum Pseudomonadota; class Alphaproteobacteria; order Rhizobiales; family Methyloligellaceae; genus Methyloceanibacter. Next base: position 41,489 of record CAWJXT010000018.1, on the reverse strand, counting down.
TCCGCATGGGGCAAACGCAAAACGATGGGCGTGGGTCGTCCAGCGCTAGGCGCCGATCACGTCGAACTTGACGTCGACATTGTTACGCGTGGCGTGAGAGTAGGGGCAGATCTTTTCGTGCGCCTCCTTGACCAGGTTCGCGAGCTCCGCCTGCTTCAAGCTCTTGTCCTCGACACGCATCTTCACGGCAAGACCGAAGCCGCCGCCGTCGCGCGGGCCGATCGAGACGGCGCAGGTGACTTGAGCGTTGGCCGCGTCTTGTTTGTGCTGCTTGGCAACGAAGTCAATCGCGCCGCCGAAACAAGCGGCATAGCCTGCAGCGAAGAGATGCTCTGGCGTCGCGGTTCCCGGCTTACCCGGACCGCCCATCTCCTTCGGCACCGACAGGTCGAACGAAACGATGCCGTCGCTTGACTTGGTATGGCCGTTGCGGCCGCCAACGGCAGTTGCCGTCGCGGTATAGAGGGGCTTGATTGTGTCCATGGGGTTCCTCTCTTGTGGTTCGCGTCTCGATTGAACCAGCCTCTAGCTCATATGCCAGCCATGGCTCACGCAAATCGACTGGCCGGTGAGTGCGTTCGTTTTGAAGGCAGCGAGAAATAGGGCTACCTCGGCGACGTCCTCGAGCGTGGTGAACTCCTTGTCCACGGTCTCGCCGAGCAGGACTTCCTTCACCACGCGCTCCTCGGAGAGGCCGAGCTCCTTCGCCTGCTCGGGAATCTGCTTCTCGACCAGCGGAATGCAGAACAAAGCCTGGGCAGATGACATTAGAGCGCACATTGTGGTGCGCGCCTTCCTTGGCCATAACGCGAGCAAGACCGAGAAGTCCGTGCTTAGCGGCAACGTAAGCGGCCTTGAGCGCGGAAGCCTCGTGGCTATGCACCGATCCCATATAGAGCAGCACGCCGCTATTCTGCTTGTACATGTGCTTGACGCACGCCTTGGTCGTCAGGAAAGCGCCATCGAGATGGATGGCGAGCATCTTCTTCCAGTCGGCAAAGGGAAACTCCTCGACCGGATGCACGATTTGGATCCCGGCATTCGACACGAGAATATCGACCCGGCCGAACGTCTTTATCGTCTGCTCGACGCCGGCGTTGACTTCGTCCTCCTTCGAGACGTCCATCCCGACGCCGATCGCAGACTTCTCGCTCGCCAGCTCCTTGGCTGCCGCCTTCGCACCGTCGGCGTTCAGATCGGCGATGACCACCCGGCCGTCTGCCTCCAAATAGCGCTTGGCGATGGCATGACCGATGCCGCTGGCGGCTCCGGTGATGAGAGCCACTTTGCCATCAAGGTTCATAACTCCTCCTTCAGTTCCGACGGTGCACGAGGTCGTCGATGGCGCGCCTCATCTGTGCGGGATACCTCTGACTTTCGTCAGTAAAGCGAAATGCTCCTGTCTTTCTGGGATCATCTGGCTTATGACTGAACGAGCCACCGAACATCAAAGGGACGCCATGCGACTGCCTTTGATTGCACCCTCTGATCTTACCTCCGAGCAGCGCCCGATCTATGAAGACATGCGCGCCGGCATAGCAAAGAATTTCCAGGGATTCAGCAGCATCAACGAGAATGGCGCGTTGATGGGGCCATGGAATCCATGGCTGCATGAGCCGAAGTTCGGAAAACCGATCTGGGAGCTGACGAAAGCGCTCTCCTTTTCGCCTTCGCTGCCGAAGCCCGTTCGAGAAGTAGCGATTCTTGTCACCGGTGCCAAATTCCGAGCTGCCTATGAAATCTACGCTCACGTGATGCTGGCCGAGCAGCGCGGCATTTCCGACGAAAAAATCGCCACGATAGTTGCCGGACAGCGTCCGAGCGACCTCGCCCCTGACGAGGCTCTCGCCTTTGACGTTGCATCCGCGCTCGTCAGTCACGGCGCTCTTCCCGAACTGAATTACCGGCAGGCCGTTCAAGCATTCGGCGTTAACGGCGCGGCGGAACTTATCTATCTGGTTGGGCTCTATTGCCTCGTATCGGTGACCCTCAATGGGTTTGACGTGCCGGTTCCAGAACCGAACGCGACGTGAACGGTTCACATCTAAGCGATCAGGAATGCCCAGCGGCTTTCAACGTTTTCGCCGTTAGCGCATAACCGTCTGCGATGTGCTGATCGATAGACTTGCGTGAGAACTCGTAATCCCGACTCACGGACTCGCCCTCAACGGGTTCGCGGGTGATGCGTGTGACCGACAGCGGACAGGCCTCACCGACAGTCTCAATGTAGCGAGGGCGTTTGCTAATCTGCTCGGCTGTCTTTGGGTCTAGGCTCGCCATAACTTCCTCGACGAGTTTTCGGTAGTTGTCGATGTACTCCCAGGTCCGAATGCTCCGGCTGATCTTCTCCGCGAAAACGATTTCATCGCGCCGAGCTAATACCTCCGGAAGCGTACGTGGCAGAGCCCTTTTGTCCGCCCACAGGTTCACGACAAAGACATTCTTGCCCGTCAGCCCACCGACTTCCACCACCTGATCGAGCGGTGAGTTGCTTACTAGTCCGCCGTCCCAATAGTGCCTTCCGGCAATCGTTGTCCACGAAAACCCGGGCGGCAAGCTCCCGCTCGCCAGAACGTGCTCAGGGGTGATCTCGTCGACGTAACTGTCAAAAATTGTCAACTGTCCCGTCTCGACATCAACTGCCGTGAGGAGGAGACGAACCGGACTGTCTCTCAGTTTCTCGAAGGCAACGTACTTGCTTAGAGTGGCCTTGAGGGGCGACGGATCATATAAGCTGGTCCAGCTAGTCAGAAGCTGAGCAGGGGAGAGAATTGGCTCGAACCAACGCGGTCGGAAGAAATTGGGCGAGCCAAACACCAATGACTGGAGGGAAGAAACAGCTCGTCGCAATTCTTCACTAGGAATGTCGGGGGTGTCTAGGCTCAAGTCGCGCCAAAAAGCTTCAAGCGCGTGCGTTGCCTTACTGGGATTGGCCGCGACGATTGCAGCATTGAAGGCGCCAATCGAGACCCCGGCGACGAGGTCCGCATGGATATCCCTCTCTTCTAGAGCCTTGACTACCCCGCATTCGAAGGCTCCGAGGGCTCCACCACCTTGAAGGACCAATACTGTTTGCAATGCTGCTCGGTTTAGCGGGAAGCCGGTGTCCGACAGTTTTGTTTTTGTCGCGGAAATATCGCTGCGATTAGCGACCAGCGCGCCGGCCGCTTTGGCTTCAACGAGAGATTGGTCAAGGAGAAAGGCCCCGCGCAACCTCTCATTTTCGATGTAAAGGACGGAGAACGACTGATCTTTGACTGATCCCCTTACAACCCGCTCGTCAGTTTCATCGATCGACCCCACCACATTGAATGTCACATCGAACACATCAGAGAAAAAGTACGACACCGTTCGCCAGGATTGCCGCTCGCCGAGCATGTTCCAAGCAGCGAGTCGTCCCTGCTTTACGGCATTATCCCAGTGCTCCGCGCGGTACCTTGTACGCGAGATCGGGTTATAGAAATTTGCAACATCGCCCGCCGCGTAGATTCCTGGTTTGTTGGTTTCTAGGTGCTGGTCGACGAGGACGCCATCATCCACATCGATGCCGCTGTCGCCGAGAAACCCGACCTCAGGCCGAACCCCAATTCCGACCGCAACAATATCGCAGGGCATCCTTTTGCCGCTGCTTGTCACAATGCCTTCAACCTTCGTGCTCCCCCAAAACTCTTTGACCTCTTCTCCAAAAATGAAATTTACTCCGCGTGCTCTGAAATATTCTGCGAAGAAATCGGAGACCTCCGGCGAGCATAGCTTCTCGTAAACGAGATCCTCTCTGGCGATCAACGTCGTTGCGACTCCCCTAGTTGCGAAAGAGGCCGCAATCTCCATTCCGAGGAAGCTAGCTCCCACGACGATCGCTCGCCGCGCATGGGCAACAGCTTGATACAACGAGCGCGCATCACTCACCGTGCGCAGATAGTGGATACCCTCCAAGTTTGCGCCTGGTAGCGAGAGCTTGTGCACGCTGGCCCCGCTGGCGATCAGCAATTTGCCGAAGCGGAAATGATCGCCAGCATCGGTTTCGATGATCCGGCTATCGACATCGACTTGACGCACGCGAGATCCCAAATGAATCTCAATATCGCGATCACGATAAAACGAATGATCATGGATAAAAATTTTCGTCTGGCCCGGACCCTTAAGAAGAAATTCCTTTGACAATGGTGGTCGGTAATAGGGGAGCGTGTTTTCCGCGCATAAAATTGCGATACTTCCATCGGTGCCGGCCGCGCGCAGAGTTTCTGCGGCCGTTGCGCTGGCTAATCCGCCGCCAACAAGCAAAAAATCAACGACCGGCGCTCCTTTCATTGGCACCCTACTTTGGTCACTTAAAAACATCCCTGAGTTCCAATGATGTCGCTCTACTTTGGCTCGTCGCCAAGCACAATGCGCCAGTCCTTTGGATCGCACGATGAGCCAGCGCGACTAGAATGACATGACTGATAACGCCTTGCACCGGCCTTCCGCTCAGGGTCATTAGCGGGCATGGGCGAGCGGATTAGTGACGTCCGCTCTAGCCCTTTGAACGGAAATTCTCAGCGTCAGCATCGATGTCCGCTTCGTGCCAAAAACAGACATCGGCTGGGTTGTTCCGCGAAAGAGACGCATTGAGCCACCTCGGAGCCGAGCTGATTCTTTGTGATGTCTTCGACCGGGAGGCATTTATCCAGGCGCTTCGTGACTTCAAACCGGACGTCGTGCTGAACGAGCTGACCGATCTGCCGGATGATGCAGCGCGAATCAGTGAACGCGCAGATCGGAACGCCCGCATCCGAACCGAAGGAACGTAATGTGATCGAGGCGGCGCGGCGGAGTGGGTCGCCGAAAATCCTGGCTCAAAGCGTCGCCTGGCAATTACCTGATGGGCCAGACGCCCAAGCTGTCGCAGAACTGGAGCGTTCCATTGTCGCCGAGGGCGGCGTCGTGCTGCGCTATGGACGGTTCTACGGGCCTGGCACGTATAACGAACAGCGACCACCCGAGGAACCTCGGGTTCACATCGACCGAGCTGCCGAACGGACAGTAGCGGCCCTGGGCGAGCCAACGGGCGTCGTTGTCATTGTCGACTGAGCACGCGACTGCGCTTGACGAAGAAGATGAAGGGAGAGCAACAGCAGCACTTGGCCGTCAGTTGGCGCGATCAGCGCCCTCCGCAGAGCGCGTCACGCCTGTCACTTCGGGGCCTGCACGAATGAGCTGTCGATAAGCGGGTCTCCAATCGCTCCGCTCACGGCTGCCGCAAAGACCTTCAAGTTACTCTCGACGTTTCAGCGTCGGGTTGACTATTCGAGCCTCATTCGACCGGCGTCAAGATGGGCGCACCCTTGTTCTTAATGAAGACGACGAGAAACTTCGCTGGCTCGGTCTTGCTGGCGTTGCGCCCGACAACGTGAATGTCGTTGGGACCTTCGTAGAAGGTTTGACCAGGGTGAAGGGTGACCGGCTCACCCCCTTTAACCTGCATGACCACGGAGCCCTCCAGCACATAGACGAATGCGTTCGCGTTATGGCGATGGACGGGGTCCACCGCGCTAGGGGGATACTCCACGATCAGCATATCGCCCTCCTTGCCGGGAATATCGCTTAGGTCGCGCGACATCAACGATGTCACCTTCGCGCTTTCTTGAGCGGCAACAGAGCCCGCAAAGTTGAGTAGGAGTGCGCTTGCCAGTAAAAATCGATGCATGAGGCTAATCCCCTATTCCAGATCCATTGACGACTTTTCTGCACGTACGCCTTACTTCTTCGGCGGCGGCGCGACGTTCTCGAGCCACCAATCGAATCTGGTTGAGCCGAGCTTTGCGTCATTGCCCGGAATGAGCGAGTTCTCGCTCAGTTTGACGCCGGAGTAACGGGCGTCGGCATCGGTGACGACCTTGCGCGGATCCTTGTCGTATTCGAGCACGCGAGCCACCAGTTCGTCGAGGTGGAACTTCTCAGGTCCGCCAACTTCGATCGTACCGTTCGCCGGTGGCGCAAGCGCTGCTTCGACCACTGCGGTCGCAACATCCTCGGCAGCCATCGGCTGAATGAACGCATGCGGCAGCCTCACAATATTACCTTCGGTCGCCAATTGGGCGATGCCACGAAGGAACTCCATGAACTGCGTCGCGCGGAGCAGCGTATAGGGGATCGGCGCGTTCTTTATGAGCGTCTCCTGCGCCAGCTTGGCGCGAAAATAGCCGCTGTCCTGAAGACGCTCAGTGCCGACGACAGAAAGGGCAACATGCAGCTGCACTCCTGCAGGCTTCTCGGCTTCGATCAAATTTTTTCCCGCGGTCTGGAAGAAATCCATGGCCGCCCGGTCTTCGAAGGACGGCGAGTTCGCCAAATCGACGAGGACCTGCGCACCTTCGAGCGCTTCGGCAAGACCTTCGCCAGTGATCGTGTTGACGCCTGTATTGGGCGCCGCTGCAAGAGCCTCGTGCCCGAGCTGCTTCAGCTTACTCACGACCTTCGAACCGATGAGTTCAGTTCCTCCGATGACTACGATCTTCATCAACCTGGCCCTTTCGTTGCACTCTTCGCTTGCGGCCTACAACGGATTAACAATGCCCAGATCGCGAACGGGCATTCTGTCACCTGGAACTGTCACATTCCATAAGCTGGCTCTGACAAGGAGCCTCTCCCGGGAGGGCTGCGTCCGCTAAGGGTCAGAAGCTGACATTCGCTCGGTCAGTTTCGATGTCCGTTAAGTGCCATAACCGGACATGACGACCAAGGTATCGAGAAGCCATCGCCCTCCGTCACGACACGCTCTCTCTGCAGGCGAGCAACGTGAACTGAAACGTCGAGCCGGGCCGTCGTTGCGGGAAGCCCAGAGCCGTCCTTCGTGATTTTCGATGATTGAACGGCATATAGAGAGCCCCATGCCCATGCCACCAGGCTTGGTAGTGAAGGTGCGAAACCAGTGGAGGCTGGGCCGTTTTCTGCCTCCGCGATCGATTTTCTGGCCCAAACTGCACCTTACAGTCGGACTACCATCCGATCGGCGCAACCGTAAACTAGCCGCAGCAATAACGACCGAGCCGCCAAAGGCAGAGCGTCCCTACATCGGGAAAGGACGGGCAAATTAGCTGCGCGCCGTGTGCGAGGCGCTACCTCGGCTCGAAACCTTGTCGCCTGGTGCCGAACCAGCGCATGAAGGGGAACGAAGATGATGGAAAAGGCCAAGGTAGAGACCAGGGCGTTTAATGGCGTGCGAGTTGTGGTCCACACCAGCCGCGCCTACGATGATGTTCTGGCCAAGCTCCGCAGCCTGATGGGCGCGCCAAACGCGGGTGAAATTGAGGCTCTGGCCAAAAAGCCGATCACCGAGGCAGAGTTCACGCGAGAGGTTGAGGAACGCTTCGTCGGCGAAAGCGGCTTCATGCTGTTCGCCGAGATCGATCACGGGGGCTGGCTTCCCAAATTTGGCATCAAGCAGCGAACCGTGCGCTGGATCCTCGGCAACCCGCTTTATGCCATCACGATGATCCGCCACGACATTACAGCGGGGCTTTTTGCGCCAGTCGAGTTGCTGGTGACCGAAGACGCCGACCGTAGCGGAACAACAGTGACCTACGTCCGACCTTCCTCACTCATGGTCATCGAGCAAAATCCGCCATTGCTCGCCGCCGCGCAGGTTCTCGATGGAAAACTCTTGGAACTGGTGGCGAAAGCGACAAATGCTTAGGCCTGCGTCCCCTATGTCCTGGAGGAACGGCTTCACGCGCCTCTCAACCGAACTCATGTCTCATGTGATTGCGAAAGCCTGTACCCAGGCCACTCCCAAGGCCAGGGTCAATCAACTGATCGAAGCCGGCGCTTGGACCGATGCAGCGCTTGCGATAGTCGCCCCCCGGCGCGCTTCTCATGGAGGACCGAAGTTATGTCGACCGTGCAGCATGCCAGCAACACGACGGCCCCAACTCAATTTCTGGAGGCGAGCGACGAAACCTATGCGTACCGTCGCTTCGGGTCTGGTCCCGGGAGTCTCCTGCTGTGTCTTCAACACTTCACCGGAACACTCGATAACTGGGATCCTGCGGTCACCGACCCTCTTGCATCTGGGCGAGAGGTCATTCTGTTCGAAAGCGCAGGTCTCGGACGGTCCACTGGCGAGGTGCCGGACACGATCGCCGGCATGGCGAAGCATGCATTTGCGTTCTTGGACGGCCTTGGGCTCGCATCCTGCGATGTTCTCGGTTTCTCACTCGGCGGCATGGTCGCGCAGGAGATGGCGCAGGACCGCCCCTCTATTTTTCGGCGGATGATGCTCGTCGGCACGGCACCCCGAGGTGGACAAGACATCATGCACCTCGATAAGCCCAGCCTCGCAAAGTATCTCGGCGATCCCAAGCTCCAAGGATACGCGGTCCTGCAGAAGATTTTCTTTGCGCCGACAGAGTTGAGCCAAGCGGCTGGAGCAGCTTTTATCGAAAGGTTAAGCCGGCGCACACAGGATCGCGAGCCTGCCTCGGGCCCGGCGGTCGCCCAGGCGCAACTGGCGGCCTTTCGAGACTGGGAGAAATTTACCGGTCAGCGTTTCGCTAACCTCAAGAGTATCCAGCATCCAACGCTGGTGGTGAACGGAATTATGATGAGATGATTCCAGTCCAAAACTCCTATTGGTTAAGTGCCAACCTGCCCAACGCGGTCCTTCTGACCTATCCCGACTTAGGCCACGGCTCATTATTTCAATTTCACGAATCCTTCACGCGGCAGGCGGCGGCATTCTTAGCTTCCGACTCAAAGTTCGCACCTTACTAAGCCTCGGCGTAGGCCGACGCGGCACTGCCTTCAATGGTTGCCAGAGCGAACGTCCGCTTTGGGTCATTAGCGGACACCAGAGCGCGGCTCAGTGATGTCCGCTTTACCCTCAAGAGCGGACATGATCAGCGTCAGCATCAATGTCCGCTAAGTGCCATAAGCAGACATTCTGCGCGCGGACAGCGCGCTATTGATTCTTCTCATGGGTGCGTAGTCCGAAGACGGAGATCGCGCCTTTGCCTTTCACGTTGAGTTCGCCGAGCGACTCGCCCTCGAAAGCGGAGGCAACCTGCTCGAAGATCTCCTTGGTGACGGCCACGCTCCCCGGTGCGCTCATGCCGACCATGAGGGCCGCGACATTAACGGTGTCGCCCCAGATGTCGAACTGGTAGCGCTCTTGGCCCACAACACCGGCCACGACCGGGCCAGCATGGACGCCCATCCTGACCTCCCAGTTCAGCTGGGCATCGACTAGGGTCGAGGTCATCTCCAGGCCGCAGCGAACCGCGGAGCCTATCGGGTCATTGACCTTATGGAGCAGACCGGCAACTGCCATGAAGCCGTCGCCAATCGTCTTGATCTTGTCGAGCCCATGCTTCGCAGTGATGCGCTCGAAAATGACGAAGAGCGCATCGAGCCGCGACACCACGTCCTCAGGCTCATGCTGGTCGCAATAGGCGGTGAAGTTGGTCACATCGCAGAACAACACCGCGACATTCTCGTAGCGCCGCGGGATCACGGTGCCGATGCTCCTGATCTCGTCGGCGACCTTTTTCGGTAGAAGCGCGTGCAGCAGCTGGTCGGCCTGGTTGCGCGTCTCCTTAGCCTCGGCGAGCGCTTCCTGTAATGCGAGCTGGTTTCTCACCCTGGCAAGCACGATTGGGGCTGAGAAGGGCTTGTGGATGTAGTCGACCCCGCCGACGTCGAAACCCTTCTCCTCGTCCGCTTCATCGGTCTTGCCCGTGAGAAAGATAATGGGAATGTCGCGCGTGGCGGGAATGTCCTTGAGTCTCCGGCAGACCTCATAGCCGTCCATGCCAGGCATCATCACGTCGAGCAGGATGAGATCGGGCTTCTCGGCACCGGCGGCAACGGCAAGCGCCTTCTCGCCATTGGTGGCGACCTTGGTCCGGAATGAGTCCTTCAGCACTCCGGAAACGACTGCAACGTTGGTCGGAGTGTCGTCGACGATCAGGACGGGTCTTCTGTTTGACGCCAGCATTATTGCTTTGTTTTGCAAATGCCCAGTGAATTGGCTCCAGGGGGCGCAAGCCTAATCGGCTTGTCGCCCAGCCTTGGGCGAAACGTGAGCGATTGAGACACGTGGATCCCTTAAATCGTCAACCGCGCGCAGCACGGGCGTCGGCAAGTCAGCGTGGGGTGAAAATCAATCTCCCGCGGTCAACCCGCTTAGTGCAGGAGGACCCAAGCATGGATTTTGCCTCAAATTAAGGCGGGCCTAATCGCCTCAATTGGGACGCGCTCAATGTCTCCTGAGGGTCAGTAACGGACCTTCAGTTCCATCAGCGCGATGTCCGCTTAGTGCCAGAAGCGGACATACCCATCAGCTAACTTTGTGCCTGAGAATTGGCTGAAATCCCACCCGCTCCTGAGTCCCAGCCGCCTCGAAGCGCAACTCGAACTTGATCGGAAGCCAGCCACGCGCCGAAAGACACGCGTTTGTCCGCGCTCGGTAATGCGACCCTGGGACGTCTTGATTGTGACAGCACACAGGCATAGCCTGGTTTTACTAAAGGGGGGGCGCCTTAAGTATGAGGACGCACCCATGAGTAAAATCCCGACCATAGCCGAAAAACGACGCCGCAGAGCGAGGGTCCATCACTCGTTATAGGAGGTGTATTATGGTCAAGCCACTTTCCGCACAACTCGCCGACTTGTCGGTCCGCGCTAAGAATGCCGAAGATGCTGTCGCTGCCGCCCAGAAGGAAGCGCATGATAAGGTTGTCGCACGCAGGGAGCAGGCACATGAGGCTGCTACTGCGGCTATCCAAAAGGTGGATAGGGACATCAATTCCGCCAGCGATAACTTGGTTGCAAACTGGAATGCGCTAAAAGCGAAAGTCGCTGCCGATAGGGACGCCTGGAACGCGAAGATTTCTCAGTTCAAGCATGACCTAGGCGTAAAGCACGCGGAAAACCATGCCGAGCGGCTTGAGTGGGAGGCATCCTTCGCGATCGACTACGCCGTAGCGGCGATCGAAGAGGCAAAGTCGGCCGTTCTCGATGCCATTGTCGGCCGCGTTGAGGCTGGGAAGGCCAAGTTATCCTAACTCGCAACTTCGCTTTGGTACCCTTAACCTCATCACGTCGGGCGTTGCCATAACTATGGCGGCACTCGCTGGGCGAAGCCTAGTCAAAACGCTGGCGAGTGCCCGTCGCTGACCCTCGCTCAAAGCAGCGGCGGATTATGCCGATGCGCATCATGCGTTCTGCGGCGCATGGCCCGCTAATGCGACCCGCGCCAGGGAGACCGATCATGCCGAAGTTACAATTCTTGGCGCCCACGGTCTGGATCGTACCCATACTGTTGGCGGTCGCCATCGGGTTCGGCGCTCAGGCTCCCGTTCCCGAGCCCGTCACCGACCAGGAAACCGAGCTTGGACAGGAGATGTATAAGCAGCTCAAGGCCAAGGGCGAGATCGTCGAAACGTCGCCACTCTACGACGCGCTGAGACCGATGGCCGACTCGATCTCCCGGGTCGCTCAGACGCGCTACCCGCATCCCTTCAAGTTCTTCATCGTCCACGAGGCCCAGCCCAACGCCTTCGCCACGCCCGGCGGCAACGTCTACGTCGTGGACTCTTTGCTCTACTTCGTAAAGAACACCGAGCAATTGGCGGGAACGCTATGCCATGAAGTCTCCCATACCATCCACAAGGACGGTGTTGAGCTCATGAAGAAGTCGAACAGGATCAAGCGGCACGAGATCGAGGCCGCTATCTTACTCGGCCCGACTCGAGCCCACATTCTCGCCATCTACTTGCTTGGAGAACTGCATTCGCTGAGCTACTCGCGCGAGGCCGAGTTAAACGCCGACGTGACCGGGTCGGACATCTGCGCGGCGGCCGGCTATAACCCGTGGGGATTGATCTGGTTGTTTAGGGAGTTCCAGGATGCCGATCCTAATCAACTGCCCTCGCTTCTATCGGACCATCCAGCCAATGGGGAGCGCATAGGCACGCTTCAAAACCACTTCCGCGCTAACCCACCAGTCTTTGCCAAGTTCAATCCCGATCCGTCGTCGGCCACTCCGTTCGCGGTGCCGAAAGACGCACCCGAACAGTTCTTGCGTCCGGGCGCCAATTGATTTGCCATGACGTTTGCAAATGATATCAGGCGGCACTCGGGAGCCCTGGCGTTCGCTTGCTAAGACGATCATTAAGTTCTTGGGAATCACCACGATCGGCGCATAACGCCTGCGCGACTGGTTGCGAAAACGTCTCTCTTGCAAAAACCCTCTTATGTCCGCTTTGGGTCAAAAGCGGACATTTCAGCAAGCGGCTCGGAGATGTCCGCTTTCCTTCCGGGAGCGGATGCACCGCGGGGTCTTTATCGATGTCCGCCAAGGGCCATGGCCTCATCAAGACCGGGTCTCGGATGCTCCTGAGATGCCGCCTATAAAGCGCTCGTTCACAGTGCACCAGCAAGTGCGCCACCACGATCATTGTCACGGGTGAAGGACGTTTTCCCGTTGGTCGGTGGAACCTGTGCATAACCTGTTCAAGAATGTTGACTACGACTTGAACAAGATACCGTTCAAGATGATATGAGTTGGCAGACTCAGAAATGAGTTTGGCAGGAGCGCCATAAGTACAGAGTAGTCAGTATCACGTCACGCTCCTGTCTGATTCCTTCCCTTTTCGCTCAAAGCAAGAATCCTGCGGGCACGTCCCATCATGGCAACGCACGCGTATGGGGCTTATTTGGATGGATGATGAAGTGTCCGCGCAACCACTCGCGAAATTTCGGGGAGAATTGAGAAAGGCGCTCTCAGAGCTTGCCAAGCGCGGAATAATCGCACCTGCCCGGCGAGTGGGGGCGTGAAACATGGGCGGGAAAGAGCCGCCACGTCTCGAGGGCTTTGTCCAACGGGGGGACCAAACCACACCTGATGTCTCCGAAGTATCAGGGTCGATTAAGTGGTTCGACCCTTCAAAGGGCTTCGGGTTCATCGTCCCAGATGAGGAACTTCCCGAAGTCTTCTTGCATGTCAACTGCCTCCGAAGCGCTGGCTTCCAAACCGCCTATGAAGAGGCTCGCGTGGTCTGCGAAGCCGTGAGGACCCCGAAGGGCCTGAAGGCTATCCGCATCTGCAGCATGGACGATTCGACGGCCATCCTTCCCTCGCAGTTGCCGCAGCGAACCCATGTCGTTGTCGCGGCCGAAAGCGATTGGGAAGCAGCGGTGGTAAAGTGGTTCAACCGACTAAGGGGATTTGGCTTTCTTACCCGGGGCCCACAGACGCCCGATATCTTTGTCCATATGGAAACGCTCCGACGCTTCGGTTTTACTGAGCTTAGGCCGGGCCAGAGCGTACTCGTGCGTTACGGCAGGGGGCCAAATGGCCTGATGGCGGCGGAACTTAAGCCCGACGGGGCCTCTAGTCCGCTGTCTCACTGACGCGTTCCCGCACGGCGTCAATAAATGCGCTATGGGTCAGAAGCGGACTGATTACACGGCACCATTCTATGTCTGCTTCAACCTCAGAAGCTGACATCAAGCGTGTCAGAGGGCATGTCCGCTAAGTGCCAATAGCGGACTTCGGCCATCGTTGGGCACTGCGTGAAGTGCACAGCCAGTTGCCGACCTCTGAGCGGCGCAGCCCCGCGCAATTTCTGAACCAATGACCCCATACCCGCGCGTAGCCATGGCGAGGGAAATTGTCCGCGTCAGTCAACTAGGTCCGACAGGTTTCGCGTCCACGCTCAGTTTTTTTGTTTTTGGAGATGCGAGAGGTTAGAAACCTGGGCTTTTGCCGCAGGCCAGCTGCATCCGTTGTCATTGCATATTTTTACGCAGTCGGGCTCGGCGGTCAGGTATCCATGACATTTGAGGATGCAGTACATGCAGTTGCCCCCAGTCCCGGAGGCACCAGCGCCCTTGCTGGCGGCCACTCCATTTGCCGCAGGAATAAGGAGCTGAGACGCGACCATAAGAGCAATGATGCGAATTCTGGCGACCCCGCGATCCGGCCGAGACCGCGAGGGTATAATTTCCAGGACCTCGCTTTCGACCTGCAGGACGTCGCCGGGACGGGTGGGCCTTGGCCAGGAGAGCTCGCCTCCGGCGCCTACGACGCCGCCGGCTAACGGTAATCCCCCCTCGACCAACAGGCGCATGGTGATCGCGGCGGTTTGCCACCCGCTCGCCACCAAGCCGGAGAACAGGCTGTCCTTGGCAGCGTCATCGTCGAGGTGAAAGGGCTGAGGATCGAACTGGCGTGCAAACGCCTTGATCTGTACCGCGTCCACGACGTGTGTTTTGCTGGTGAAGCGCTGCCCCACCTGGAGGTCATCGAGATAGAGCGGATCGCCGCCACCTACCTCACCCGATATCGTCATGATCCCCTTCTCCAGTCTACCTAAAGCGGTCGCGAGCAATGGTGTGGCCACCGTCGCCCGGTAGTTCTTTTCCCGTTACGAAAGAGGCATCATCTGAACCACTACGGCGCTACGGCTCTGCGGCAAGCACGCTGTGGATCTGCGCCACGACGGCGGCGCCCTCTCCAACGGCCGCCGCGACGCGTTTAGTCGAGCCGGCCCGCACGTCGCCGATGGCGAACACGCCAGGCTGGCTCGTCTCGAGCGGCAGGACAGCCCGGCGGGACGCGCTTGTGTCCTCAGTAAAGTCCGCTCCGGTCACCACGAAGCCTTTGTCGTCCACCGCAACGCAATGCTCGAGCCAAGTGGCGTTCGGATCGGCGCCAATGAACAGGAAGAGGTGGCGTAGCGAACAACTGTGTGTCGCCCCCGTCTTGCGGTCGCGGAATACCGCACCAGTAAGTCCACTGACCTCGTCGCCCTCCAGCCCGATAACTTCGGTGTGGGTGTGCAGTTCGACATTGGGAAGTGCAGCAATCCTATCGATGAGATAGCGCGACATCGAAGCTTCCAAGCCCTCCCCGCGCACCACTAGGTGCAAACGCTTGACCTTCGGTGCGAGAAAGACCACGGCCTGCCCGGCAGAATTGCCCCCACCAACCAGCGCCACCTCCTCGCCCTCGCAAAGCTTCGCCTCGACCGGTGAAGCCCAATAGGAAACCCCTGCGCCCTCAAAGACTGAGAGGTTGGAGATCGGGGGGCGGCGGTAGCGCGCTCCAGAGGCAACCACCACCGTCCTGGCGCGCACCGCATTGCCATTGGTGAGCTCCAATTGTAGCGGAGCGTGAGAATGCCCATTATGCCTGCAGTCGAGTCTTGCCACCTCGAGCGGAATCGCGATCTCAGCACCGAACTTGAGCGCCTGGTTGAACGCGCGACCGGCAAGTGCCATGCCCGAGATGCCGGTCGGAAAGCCGAGATAGTTCTCGATCCGCGCCGAAGCGCCCGCCTGTCCGCCAAATGCACGCTGGTCGAGCACGAGGACCGAAAGGCCCTCGGACGCTCCATAGACAGCGGCGGCAAGCCCCGCCGGCCCCGCGCCGACCACCGCCACATCGAAGACCTTCTCTGGATCAAGCTCGGGGGTAATGCCGAGAATGACCCCGGCCTCAGCGTCCGTGGGTCGCTTCAGCACCGTTCCATTCGGGCAAACCATCAGCGGCAACTCCTCAGGGAGTACGCCGAAACGTTCCACCACGGCGCGGCCGTCATCAGAGGCATCGAGCACCGTGTAGGGATAGCCGTTGCGACCGAGAAAGCCTTCAAGCCGGACGAGTTCCGGTGTGCCCGGCTTGCCAATCAACACTGAGCCGACGCCGCCCTCCTCGATGAGTCCGACGCGACGAAGGATGAACGCTCGCATGAGAATCTCGCCAACATCGGCAGAGCCGATCATCAGGGCGCGCACATGGGCGGCATCGAAGGGCAGCGCGGTACAGCCCTGGGGACCCGCGCGGCCGGAAGCGAGCATCCCGGCCCCGGCGAGCTGGCTTACCTCGCCCGAGAATTGACCGGGGCAATGGCTCGTGATCGGCGACTCACGATTGAGACCATCACGACGTACCACGTCAATCGAGCCCTTGAGCACGAGCCAGGCCGGCGCGTTGCGCTCGCCCGCCTCGAAAACGACTTCGCCAGGGGCGAAATTACGCGTAGGGCCGCTCGCAAAGTGCTTGGCTGTCTCGATCTGCGCTCGATCGAACACGGGAAACATCTGGTGATGGCGCGTCTCGATGAGGCTCATGCTCGCTCTCCTGTTGGCATAGTCACCGCTCCATTTTTAACACGCAAAACGTGGGGATAGCCCCTTGCGGGTGGGCGACGGCATTCTGGATTACGGGCGTCTCGAAGGTGGGGCAGAAGTGCTGTGGATCTGGCGCATCGGCTGCTGCCGAAGCCGGGATAACGGGCAGGCGCATCGGGTCACGATCACCCGCAGTCATGACACCCGCCCGGTGACCAGGCTCGCTATTTTACTGATAACCGCTTTGAGGGAGATGTCCGCTATGGGTCAGAAGCGGACCATCTTCACAGCGCCAGTCGGTGTCTGCTTAACCCTCAACAGCGGACGTGATCAGAGGGCGCTGTCCATGTCCGCTAAGTGCCATAAGCGGACCTCGCGAGGCTCGACAAGCGTGCCAGTCAGTCCAGCAAACTGGAACTGCCTCGTAGCGGGGTGGGGTTTAGCCGCCATCGTGACATGTTGCTGCAGGGTGGCTTTGCAGCGCACCATAACGCATGTCGATTCTTCGTCTCTATGCCCGTGTCCTTGGCCTGCTCGGTCCGCAAATCAGGCTGGGCTGGATGCTAGCTTTCGCCAATGTCTTGCTCGCCGCCACACAATTCGCCGAGCCTGTCCTGTTCGGTCGCATTATCGACGCTCTCGCTCATGCACAAGGCGGCGGGCCGGGGCTCTCCTGGCCGCATCTCCTGCCGCTGGTCGCGGCCTGGGTCGGCTTTGGGCTATTTATGATCGTGTGCAGCGCGCTGGTCGCGCTCTACGCCGACCGGCTCGCGCATCGGCGCCGCCAGGCGGTCCTAACCGCGTTCTTCGAGCATGTTCTCCAGCTTCCGCTCAGCTTTCATAGCGGGACCCACTCGGGCCGCCTCATGAAGGTGATGCTGAGCGGCACCGACACGCTGTGGGGCCTTTGGCTCGGCTTCTTCCGCGAGGACCTCGTCGCGCTCGTCTCGATCCTCGTGCTCATGCCGATGTCGCTCTATTTGAACTGGCGGCTGGGGGTGGTGTTGATCGGGTTGTGCCTCATCTTCGTAACGCTGAACATTTGGGTGTTGCGGCGGACGCAAGCACTGCAAAAATCCGTAGAGCGCTATTATTCCGACCTCGCCGAGCACGCCTCCGACACTCTCGGCAATGTCGCGTTGGTGCAGAGCTTCACGCGCGTCGAGCTCGAGGTCGGCGCCTTGCGCAATGTCGTGGACCGGCTGCTCGGCGCGCAAATTCCGGTCCTGTCTTGGTGGGCTTTGGTCTCTACCCTGACCAAGGCCTCGACCACCCTGACCATGCTCGCGATCCTCATCTTGGGTATCGTGCTGTTCTCGCACGGCGAGACCACTGTCGGCGGCATTGTCATGTTCATGGGCTTCGCCGGGATGCTGATCCAGCGACTCGAGCAGGCGGCGCGATTCTTCAACCGCATTTTCATAAATGCCCCGCGTGTGCAGGAATTTTTCGAGGTGCTCGATACGGCCCCGGGCCCGCGCGACCGGAAGCGAGCAGTGACGTTGAAGAAGGTCCGCGGACTGACGCAATTCGAGCATGTCACCTTCTCCTATGACGGCAAGATGCCCGCCGTCGTGGACCTGATCTTCGCCGCCGAGCCCGGCCAGGTCGTGGCACTGGTGGGGGCGACCGGCGCCGGCAAATCGACGGCCATGGCGCTGCTCTATCGCGTTTATGACCCGCAATCTGGCACGATACGCGTCGACGGCCGCGACATCCGCGACGTCAAGCTCGCAAGCTTACGCCGTAATATCGGGGTGATCTTCCAAGAGCCGCTGCTGTTCAACCGTTCGGTTGCGGAAAATCTGCGCGTGGGCAATCCCGACGCGACCGAAGCCGACATTCGTAAGGCGATCGAGCGCGCCCAAGCGGCCGACTTCATCGAGCGCCACGGGGGCGGACTTAACGCCATCGTCGGCGAGCGCGGCCGGGCGCTCTCTGGCGGCGAGCGTCAGCGGCTCTCGATCGCCCGCGCGCTGCTTAAGGACCCGCCGATCCTGATCCTCGACGAGGCGACGAGCGCACTCGACGCCTCGACCGAGGCGAAGGTGACGGCGGCGCTGAACGAGGTGATGAAGGGGCGCACTACTTTCGTCATCGCCCACCGTCTCGCCACCGTGCGCAATGCGACCCGCATCCTCGTGTTTGACCGGGGCCGCATCGTGGAGAGTGGCGCCTTCGACGAGCTAGTGCGCAAAGGCGGCATTTTCGCCGCGCTGGCAAAGGCCCAATTCATTTTAGATGTCCAGCGAAAATAGCCGCGCAGAAGACCCGCTTCGACATAAGGGCCGGTTCGCGTTATGTCCGCTTTGCCCCCCAATAGCGGACGTCCTGTGCTGAGGCGGTGACTTCCGCTTAGTGCCACAAGCGGACATTTGCAAAAGTAAGGCGCGGAGCTTTGGGGTGCAGGCTTAGGACTCTAGCCAGCGGCTTGGTGAGTTCTCTCCTCGTCGCACGCCTTGATATGAATAAGGTTCGGCATTGACGAAAGCTTGTCAGCTGGCACACATGCAGCGACCGTGGATTCTCCGCAATGGTGCGTGGCAAATCGTAGCCTCTGAAGATCTGATCGCCCCTGAGCCGGCACAAAAACCTGCAAACTGAAAAAGACAAGCCACCAGCGTCCTGGGTCGTGTTGCCTGAAGTTATGTCAGTGCACATCGCTGGCCCAAGATCGCCAGTTCGACGTAGTCAAGAAAGGAGTACCGCTATGAAATCGATGCTCGCTTCGATGGCTGTCGTACTCACGTTTTGTGCGGCTCCAGCCGCAGCTGCGGAGTTTCCGAAGACTGGCAGCGCGGAATACGACACGTACTATGTGGATAACACTTTGGCAAAAATTGATAGCGGAGCCGGCACGGGGGGCATCGTCGACACCACTGGAATCACCCGGAATGTCAAAGGAGAAGGTCCGTTCAACGACATGTCTGTTCGCTGCCTCTATCACTGGAGCTCGGTGGGAGAGACATTTCACTTAAACGGGAGCTGCGTTGAAACCGACAAAGATGGCGACAACGTATTCACGACCTTCGACGACAAAAACCACTACCTGATGGGTGGCACGGGGAAATATAAAGGCATCACGGGAACGGTTCCCTACACTGTGGTGGAACTTCACGAGGCGGTCGGCGGCCGCTCGGCCGTGATCGTCAACCACAAGGCCACCTGGGAGATCAAATAGCTGAAGCCCCCGGGCGTAATCGGTGCCGCCTACCTGATGGTCATCTACTTTTGACGTTTACGAGTTTTTGACGCGTCACTCGCCATCGGAGCCTGGGCATTGCTTCGTCGCGGATGAATGTCCGCTATGGGTCATAAGCGGACGACAGAGCGCGCACCAGTGACGTCCGCTTCACCCCCTAAAAGCGGACATGCTCAGAGTCGTCAGCGATGTCGGCTAAGTGCCAAAAGCGGACATCACACCTGAGTTCGTGATATCGTCGCGCCATCGGGGATCCAGCATCGGGGGCGCGCGATAAAGATTACGCTGGACATTTCCAAGCTCGTCGAAGAAGGCAAGCTCACGCGCGAGGAGGCCGACAAGCTCACGGCGCTCGCTGCCCACGATACCGGCTCGCTCGGCATAAACATCCTGATCGGGTTCGGCGTGATCGCCATCGCGGCCGGCGCGGTGGCGCTGGTGCCCACACCGCTGACTGCGGTGGGCTTAGGGCTCGCACTTTTCGCCGCAGGGTGCGCGATTGTGCTCAACCGCGTGCAGCAATGGATCCTGCTCGGGCAGATTTGCCTTGTCATTGGCGCGCTGATGTTCGGCGGCGGCGTGATCGCCTACGGGGCCGGCTCGCTTGCGTCCATGCTTATCGTCACGGGTACCTTCGCGCTCGCGGCCATCGCCGCGCGCTCGAGTCTTTTGATGGCGCTGGCGGTGCTGGCGGCTTCCGCCTGCCTCGGTGCGCGCACCGGTTACGATAACGCCGTTTATTCGCTGGCGATCTTCGAGCCGACGCTGACCATTGTGCTATTTTCCGCGCTGGCGCTGATCGCCTATCAGGCCTCGGAGCGCCTGCCGGCCGACTATGAGCGCCTCGCGATCACCGCCGCGCGCACCTCGCTGCTGCTGATCAATTTCGGCTTCTGGATCGGCTCGCTATGGGGCGATCCGCTGATGCTGCTGCGCTCGATGAATGCCAAGGACGCATCGCTGGACATGACCAAGACTGTAATCCCGGCCACGGTATTCAGCATCCTCTGGGCAGTGGTCTTGCTCGGCGCCGGGATCTGGGCCGTGCAGGTCAACCGGCGCTGGCTGGTCAACCTCGTCGCCCTCTTCGCCGGCATTCATTTCTACACCCAATGGTTTGAACGCCTCGGCGCCACGCCGTTGTCGGTGCTGCTCGGCGGGGTGGTGATGTTGGCGAGCGCCTTCGCGCTCTGGATGTTTAACCGGCGCGTCGCGGATGCCTAAGGCGGCTGGCGACAACCAGTAAGGGGGGCCTAAGTATGAGGAGTCTCCCATGAGTATGATCCCGATTTATTCGGCCGAAAGACAACCCAGTCCATCGAAATCCATTTATGTAAGGCACACTTGCCGCCGTAGTGGTTCTCACCGCCGGCTTGGCAGTGCTCAGATCGGCTGCTCCCGCGGTCGCTCAACGGCGGCTCAAGCTATCCTGAAGAACCTTGGATGGAGATTTTGTAGCATGGCGAAGCTCGTCTTCGGATTGAACCAGTCTCTGGACGGCTATGTCGACCACCAGGAATTTGCGCCTGGTCCCTCGCTCTTTCGTCACTTCATCGAGCAAGTCCGCGGCCTGACCGGCAGTGTGTACGGTCGCCGCATGTACGAGGTGATGCGTTATTGGGACGAAGACCGTCCTGAGTGGGACGCGGAGGAGCGCGACTTCGCGGCGGCGTGGCGGAGCCAAACGAAGTGGGTCGTGTCGAGCTCGTTGAAGTCAGTCGGCCCCAACGCCACACTTGTCGAGGATGACATCGAGGCGGTGATACGTGGGCTCAAGGCTCAGCTCGTTGGCGAGATTCAAGTTGGCGGACCAGACCTAGCACGAAGCCTAACCGACCTTGGTCTTATTGATGAATATCGACTCTATTTCCGCCCCGTCGTGCTTGGTCGCGGCAAGCCATTCTTCGCCGGTCCCCGGCCGCCGCTCCGCCTTGTGGCCAGCGATCTAATTGGCGAGGACGCGATTAGACTGACCTACGTTCCTGCTTAATCACCCAACTCGCCCGACGGACTGCGCCGACGCGTCAGGTCCGCTTTGGGTCATAAGCAGACGTTGGAGCAGGCGTCGGAGATGTCCGCTTTACCCACGAAAGCGGACATGCGCCTAGCCATCCAGAAATTTCCGATAAGTGCCATTAGCGGACATTGTCCAGCGTCCGCGTCATGTCTGCTTTACCCCCGAAAGCAGACATTCGTCAGTGCGAGTGGGATGTCCGAAAGTGCCATAAGCAGCTGTGCTCCGGCAAATGCGGTTGTTGACTGTCAGTAGCCGCTCTCGGCCGGATATTCGCCGCCGTAATCACCCTCCGCGGGCGGAGGCGGTTCGTCCTCATGATTCAGGATCTGGATAAGCCGCTCAGTGGCTTCATTACCCATAGCCACAACCGATGGTCGATACAGCCGCGAGCATCAATGCCTATGCTGACTAGCGTCGTATTCGTGATGCACCCTGGTTATATGAGTTACTAAAGGCTAGGCCACAGCACATCCTGTGGACTTTGTCATTGCTCGTTTACTGATCGGCTACGACCCAATACGCCTCACCAATATCGATGGTGGTAATGACGTAGGATTGATTATTCGGTCGTATCTGCATGGGAGCGGCAAATGGTATTCGATTCATTCAAGAGAATGCTGGGCATACGTTCTAAGGCCGCTACACGCAATTCCGAAGAGCGCAACCGAGTCCGCGATATCAGGTCCAGCGTGTCAATCCTTCAGGACAAAATTGAACAGCTGAATAATTTTGAAAATGCTTGTCATGAAGCCGGGTTGAAGGACGACTTGGAGAATGCCGCCTTATCAGCACATGCATTTGCTACTGCGTGCCTTGCCTTTATCAATGCACGTGGCGAATCCGACCAGGCTACTAAGGGCATACGCTCTCAATATAAGGAAGTAACTTCAAATCTCATGATGCTGGCTATTTCTACCAACTCGGCGGGCATCAATCTCCAAACTGAAGCAAGAGACATCTCCAACACCATTAATAACCTGATGGAGAAATTGGGGCTTCCTCGGGAATAGCTCTCTCGAGTGTCAAGCCGGCCGGGAGAGTCACAACGGCGCAAGTCGTTTCAGACGCGTCGGTGCTTAGCGGAATCCAGTTTCGTCGGAGCTAGGACCATAGCAATCCAACCAGGCGCTCGCGGATTGCTGATTGGGCTTGTATGTCGGCGACAATCAACGCGTGGTCAATCGAAGTGCCCGGTCTCCGACGAACGGCCTTCGGCTCTCTATGCATGTCCGCTTAGGGTCAAAAGCTGGGCCCCTTGAGTGATTAGCAGCTTACACGCGTGGCCTTTGAGTGAATCACTTTGATCGCTTCGACTTTTTGCTCTTGCCGGCCTTTCTAAGAGCGATAGCCACGGCCTGTTTCTGTGGCTTGCCTACCTTCATTTCTGTCTTGATGTTTGAACTAATTGTCTTCCGTGAGGAGCCTTTCTTGAGAGGCATCGAAGTGTCCTCCTACTGGGGTTAGAACCGACCAGAACGATTAAACTACAACGAGGTCTCGCAGGACTCAGGTAGCTTAAGGCGCCGAATATTATTCCTCGGCATCCGCGCTGACCGCCAACAACAACGAGTCACGAAGTTCTTCCGGATCGATCGGACGTGTACGTACGAGAGAAAACAGCTTAAGGCATACTGCCTTCCTCAGCGCCTCGTCTTTTATGAGATCGATCAGATTCTGTGGTTCTGATCTCAACCCACGCGGCATCGAACGCGCGCTTCATCACGGCAAGTTCGAGCGGATCGAATGCACTTTTGGGTGGAACGTATTGTTGCATGATAGTGGTCTCGGTTCAAAAACGCTCCAGGCTCCTCTTTAGTTTCGCTTCTTGGCCATTTCGCAGGCCGTACAGACGAAGGCCGGGCTTCTCGCGCGTTCACCGGCGTGCTGGCAGTTTGGTTCATGAAGGCATGGGCAAAGCTAAGACATGCACGTTCAAGTGAGCTACTTTGAGCAATGGCTTTGCGCAGCTTGTCGGCAGGGATACGGATTCCGTTCCCCGGCACCTGCATGAAGGTTTCGTTGGGGGACCTGTCATTGCCGAGCACGATCGGAAGGCCGGTCATGCCCTCACAGCCGATGAGCCCGACTTCCAGCCGCTTGTGTCCGTTGGCGGCGACAATGGAAGCAAGCCCATATTCAATGAAATAGCTGTGACTGATCGACTTATTGGGCACCTCGAGAACGTGATTGCGCTCCATTGTAAGGGATCTGCTGCGCAGCGTCACTGCTGCGAAGCGGGTAGCGACATAAGCGCGAGACCGATGCGAAGTTCCGCGCGGACACGACGGACTTCTTCCAGAGCCGACGGTCCCCCGCCGTGACGGCACATGCGGAACTTGGATGCCCCGTCCGAGTTTGAGGCTCGACTCTCTCGCTGGATTCTTACATGCCACTCCACGATCGCTCTGACGACGAACTCAAGGCGATGCTCGCGGAGGGTGCTCTCAGCGAGAAGCGTGCGGAAGTCGCCCAAGCGGTGCTCAAGCGGAGGCGGGTGGAACGTCTCAAAGACTGGCTATCGAGGCATTCCTGGCTCGCCACTATTGTGACCGCGATGGGGATCTCCGCATTCTTGCTCCCAAAACCAACCAAGAAGTGAGGACGCAAATGCGCGGAGTGATTCTTTGGCTACTTGGTGTGCCGGTGATCGTCATCATCTTCCTCTATCTCTTCCACGTTATCTGAGAGGAATTCGGGATGCCAACGAAGCGAAGCTATTCAGCTAAGGCCGCCCGTAAGGGCAAGGACATCGGCAAACCCGGAAAGAACTTTTCGAAAATCGCAACGAAGGCCGGGAAGAAATACGGATCAAAGGCTGCTGGCAAGCGTGTCGCTGGAGCAATTCTTGCTAAGCAGCGCGCTAAGGCAAAACGAACAGGCTGAATAGGTCAGAGGTAGGCGCTTGATTTTCCGGTGCGCGCCGGCCGCGCCAAGACTTTTGTCTAGCCGGGATTCCGGCCAGGAGTTCAGACCATGGACAATCCGGAGCATGCAGTTAGTCAGAGAATAGCCGCAGGTGCCGGTCTGATGGTGTTCCTCTTCGGACTCGCTGCAACAGCCGCGCTTGTCTTTTTGGTCTCTGTGTGGATGCCTGCCTGAACATGAAACTGAACACGTGGTTCACCAAGGTCGCAGAGGCTGTCTCCCATGCTGCCGGGCACGCGGTCGCATTTATAGTTTGCTGCCTAGTGATACTTGTTTGGGCTGCTTGCGGCCCGGTTTTTGGATTCTCGGACACGTGGCAGCTTATCATCAACACAGGCACAACTATCGTCACCTTCCTGATGGTGTTCCTCATTCAGAACACGCAAAACCGCGATGGAGCAGCGATCCAGGCCAAACTCGATGAGCTGATACGTGTCACGGCCGCTTCAAATTCCTTTATCGGCATCGAGCATCTTACCGAAGAGGAAGTGAATGAGTTTAGGGCGAAGTGCAAAGCGGCCGCCGACAAAGCGCGTAACGCTGCTGTCAAAAAGGCGAGTGCGAAGGCCCGCAAAGCGGCTGACAAAGCGGCATGAGATGTTCGAGCAATGTCGTACTTCGATGCGCGAGCTAGGGTCTAGCGCTGCATCCACTTACGGATTGTCCTCCGTCCATATTGCTCCACCGTCAGCCCGCCGCATCGCCGCAAGCTTTTCCTCGGTGAAGGGCACGAAGCACCGCAAAGCAAAGTGGTCCGGCACCGGAGGAAAGGACTCGGGGTCAGGAGTTAGAAATGCTCGATGAGGCACATTTTGAGAAGTGGAAGAAGTCCGCTGCGAACGGAGACGTTCGGTGAAGATCACGACTTGACGCGATGGGCGAAAGCCACACTTGCTGACGCGCGAGGCTGACTATGGGGTAGTGGTGGAGGTTCTCATGCCCTTAGATCAGGCGCGATGAAACGCTGTCGTCACTTGCGGATCGTCTTCCGGCGATATTCCTCAGCCGTCAGTTCGCATGGCGGCAAGCTGGTCAACAGTGATCAAAAAGGGAGCCGCCACACCAAGACCTCCGAGCGCACCCGACCGTGAGCTTGCACAGATGCCATCCAGCAAATTGTGCAGCCCAATCACCATCGCCCGCGGCGATAGATAAGTCGCAGAATCAGCAGAAGCACAATCGCACCTATGGTCGCTCCAACTATTGCCGGGATAATCCCCGACCCCAAATGAATATGCAGGTGGGGGAGGAGCCAACTGCCAACGAGCGCCCCCACGATGCCGATTGCAATGTCAGCAATCAATCCAAAGCCGGTGCCCTGAACGATTTGCCCGGCGAGCCAACCGGCAATCAAGCCAACAAGCAAAATCACAAGAAGTGTTTGCCCCGACATAACCCCCTCCCCTTGGCAATCCCCATCCGCGGTGAGTTTTATTTAATCAGCCATCTCGCCAAGTCACGGTGTCTGTCGAATAAAAATTCCGGTATCAAGCGAGGACTCATTTGCCATGCATAGCGATGGTTTGCGAAAAGCTCTCACAAGCGTTGGTGAAGGAACGTATCGGCCGATAGCGTTCCTCATCTGGGCTGTTTTTGCCGTTCTCTGGTTTATTTTCGACCGGCAAAGTTTCGATTGGCACAGCATCGCAACGCTCGCGACCTGGCTTATGACGCTTTTCATCCAGCGCGCCGAGCACCGCGATACCCAAGCCATGCACGCGAAACTCGATGAAATCTTGCGGGCGCTCGATCAGGCTGACAGTCGGCTTACTAATATCGATAAACTGCAACCTGAAGAGATTGAGCGGCAGCGAGACAGGACGAGAAACTAGTGCGCCATGGGGTAGGCGCTAAGGCTTATTGCACTGAGGCTGGAGTGCCTAAGAAGCAAGGGTGGCACATTGTGACACCAAAGAGGTGACCACCACGAGGCGGACCATCTTCACCGCTTTTCCCACTTCCGGATCGTCTTCCGCCGATACTGCTCGACGGTCAGCCCGCCGCGCATGGCGCTCAACTGCTCGTCGGTGAAGTGCACCTTGGCGCCGCCGCGTTTGGGCTCGATCGCGATGAAGCGCGGCTCGCTACGTGCGGCGATGGTGCGCGCTAGCACCTTGCACTCCTTTAGGGTCTGAGGGCGCTCAGGAGGGTTCGTGTCGATGAAGCGGGGTTTGGTGCGCGCAGCGATCTCGCGTGCAAGCACTCATGACCGTGATAAGCCACGCGCGCTCTATTCCGTCAATGCTGGCTTTGCAGCTTGCTTCCGCCTGCGCCAGAACCGGAGCGCGCCAAGGGCCGCCAAGACCGCTGGCCTGCTCGGGGCGGACGGAAGCTAGCTCATCATCCGTGAGAGGGGATTGAGGAAGCACACCACATGTCGGCCTTATTTTTGGTGGGATGGCGGGCTAGAGCGTCCGCCAGTTCCCTGAACACCACATGAATGGGCGGCTCAGAACGGGTTCAGCACGCCTCAACTACAAATGGCCGTTAGAAAATCCTGAAGGCAGGCTCGAAAGAGCAAAACCAAGAGGACGTTCGCGATGACCCTTCGCAATTCAATGACAGCCCTTGTAGCTTTCGCCATCGCCGCCACTTTCGTCAGCGCGTCGAGCTCTGCCGCCGAATTTACCGTCCACCAAGGAAAGCGATATCGGGCAATCCTCGCCCTCACTTCGGTCGAACAGTTAGCTGACAATGCGCTGATCGCCCAAAAATTTCGCGACTTGGGCTTTTCTAGAGTGCGAGTTTCAGGTGCAGGATCGACACGCCGGGTCGAAGGAGTCTGGCCAGGTAAGGATACCAGCGCAAACATGCCTCCTCAAATCGTAGCGGTCGCCGTTAGTGGTGGGTGACGTACAGCTGTCCATGCAACAGTGGACCAAACCCTTTTTGAGTGCAGCTCAGGCCAAAATGGTTTGCTCATCGGGGCGGAGAAGACGGCAGCAGCGCGAGAAGGGACGAGATGAACCGGCTTCAAATCTGCATTACTTGGGCCACCACTCGCCAGCCGCCAGGCAGCCAAAGGAACCTGCGTCAGGATTTCGTTCGGCCTGGTTTAGTCTCTCTTCTGAGTCCAGAATTATCGTGGAAACCGCGCTCGAGCTGTTAGCTTCCTGAATAGCAAGGACCGCCAGGGCCCGAGTAACAAGGACCTCCTGGACCGTCATACGCAGCGCCACCGGGGCCGTCATAAGCAGGGCCGCTCGGGCCAGAATATCTCGGACCACCCGGACCGCCGGGCCCGTCGTAACCGATGCAATTGCAAGCATCATTTGCATTTGCAGTCACGCAAGTCAGCCTGAGCAGGGCCATTGCCGATGCCTTAGGGCAGAAGACTATCGAGATGGCGCGCCACTATGCCAAGGGCGCTGACCTTAAGAGAAAGATGCGCGGGGTCGTCACCGAATGGGATGCCGAAGTGAACAGACGGCGCACAAAAGTTGTCAAACTGGACAGATAAAGTGTCAAACCGGATGGTCAACCGATGAGGAGGTATTCAAAACGATGAAGGATAACAGGCATTTAGTTGGTAGCGGAGGAGGGACTCGAACCCCCGACACGCGGATTATGATTGTGACTTTAGATTCTGATCAGACGCCTCCCCCTCGCCTCAACCTGCACTCTCAAGAACGCGCCGGGGCAGCCTTTTTAATTCTTCCGTGTTGCACGTCGTTGCGTGGCGCCACGCTCAACCACATGCATTTTGGTCACCCTGTTGTCACCCACACCCATGGTGACCTCGCAGAGATTTCTCTTTGTTCTCCACCTCATTAATCTGAGTCCATCGGAACTTTCTAGGGCGTGTAATCATAAAGCCCTCCCTTCCGCCCAACGCGCTGATATGTCCGCTTTCGCGGCTAAAGCAGACACAAAATGGTGCTGCGAAGAGAGTCCGCTATTGACCCAAGGCGGACATCACCCAGTGCTTTTACGGCTGTTCGGAACCTCTTGCCGCTGGCATTCTCCTGCGGCAGGGTGCACCCGTTGATCGGGGGTGCCTGCATCTGCGAATGAAAAAGGTCGCGGTGGCAAGCTTCGAGCCGCAGCGCGACCTTTAGTGTGGAGAGGATACAGATGAAACCAATGAACCAACTCCTCTTTTCCGCCGCCGTCATGTTGTTGGTCGGAACCGCCGCCTCCCACGTCGGCGCGCAAACAGCTACCGGGCGTGCATTATTTGCCTATCCCATGAAAGGGCAAACACCGGAGCAGGAGAACGCGGATCGCGCGGCCTGTCATAACTGGGCTGTCACTCAGACCGGGTTCGATCCCACTCTCGTGTACGCCGCCCAGCAGGCCGGGGTGCCAACACGAACCATCTCCGATGTTACGCGTAGAATGGTCACTCCTGGCGGGATAGGCGGAGCAAGGGGGAACGCCGAGGTCCGCCGCATCAATGACCTCTATGACGCGTACCTTAGAGCCGGGCAGACCTGTTTAGAAGCCAGAGGCTACCAAGTTTCAAGATAGGAGCGAGCGATGCGAATCTCGATTTCTAAATTTTGCGTGGGGCTCGTTTTTCTATGCATGGCCCCCGCTGCTGGCTTCGCCGCCGAGAAGTCTTACCTCTGCGCGATCAACGAAGTGTATGAGTGTGTAGCAGTGACTGGGTGCAGCCGCATCTCTCTCGAGGACGCTAATCTGGTGGGGATCATGCTCATCGACCTGGAAAAGAAGCAGCTCCGCCGAGCCCCGCTGGGTGGAGAACCTAGTGCGGACGATATTGAAAGCGTAGCTGTGACCGATAAGGCGATCCTCCTCCACGGTACCGGCAAGAAAGATGCCGACAGGACTTGGAGTGCCGTCATAGCATTGGACACTGGCAATTTGACCGCTGGCGTCTCCACCCTCAATTCGTCGCTTTCCCTGTTGGGGAAATGCACAGCCCAACCTTGATGCGCTGCCGAAGGCGCAACACAACGGAGCCGTGACGAGCCCGCGGTGAGCTTTCCGTTACTAGGAACGGGCGCCCTTCAGGGCCCAATCCTCGAGCTTGGTGATCGACGGATTTTCGCCATCGAATGGCGGCTATCCACCTCCAGATAGTGAGTACGGCGACTATCCGCCCGCGAATGGGGATGAGGGCGCCTTCCCTGCCGAGAGCGGCTACTAAAAACCAATCGCTCATGTCAGCCTTTGGCACAAAGCGGACATCTAAGCCCACGCTAAGCAATGTCCGCTTTGAGGTGTAAAGCAGACATCTCTTGCCCCTCTTTATCAATGTCCGCTTCTGACCCATAGCGGACATTTGAAGGCTGCATGGCGGGAGAGACTTCAAGACAGGCTTCTCAGCCCAGTTTTGTGGCACCATGTGGGATATACTTCGGCTTCCGGTTTTTTCCGTTCCTCGAACTCCTCTCATTGGAAACGGCCATGGCTAATAAAAATGACTTCACACCGGAAGAATGGACCAAGGTGTTAGAGAGTATCATGGTCGCCGGCATGGCCGTTTCGGCAGCCGATCCAAGCGGCTTGTGGGGCACTCTTAAAGAAGCCGCTGCAAGCGGCTTGGCGCTCGCTTCAGCTAAGCGCGATCCCAATTCTAACGAACTCATCAAGGCAGCAATTGCTGATTTTGAAACATCCGATGGAAGGTCGAGCATTCTTGCAATGCGCGAACGCTTTGCCCAGGCGGAGCCCACGGAATGTGTACGGCGTTCATTAGCGAGCCTGCGGGAGGTTTCCGCCATCGTCGATGCCAAGGCCCCTGACGAGGCAGCGGCCTTCAAAACTTGGCTACGCGAGATCAGCCAGAAGGTCGCAGAAGCTGCCGTGGAGGGGTCTTTTCTGGGCTTTGGTGGTGTTCGAGTAAGCGATGCTGAGACGGCGACACTTCGCGACATCTCCAAGGCGCTAGGCACGGCATCCTAACCCCGCGCAACGAAGTCTGTTGATGGCACTTAGTCGACATCGCTGGTCACGCGGAGCATGTCCGCTTTTAGTGGATGAAGCAGATGTAAATGGAGCGCGCTCGACGTCCACTAATCACCCAAAATCGACCTATGGGTTTCGACGGGTCACCTCCTGCGTGCAAGCCACAGCCGCGAAAGGCGCGGTTCAATCATCACTACTCATTACGTTGCTCCTGAATTCCCAAAAGCTTCATCAAGTCCCTACAAAAACGTTCGGCCGTCTCGCGTGAGGCGGCAGTCCTCATGGTGATGCGCTTCGTCTTCATCATTGGGCATTCCACCCACGAAACGGCGAGAACGGTTTCCCCCTCTTCGTCCATAAAGGGTTGGATGCCGCTAACGTACTTAACCTCCATGATTTCATCTTCTGACATAGCGGCCTCCTTTCCGTTCACCTCAGATGAAAGCGAAAAGCAAACATTCTCCCCCGCCGACTCTAATTGAATTTCTGCGAAACGATGCACCTGTGCCGAGGCAAGGTGATGGCGATCGCGGGATAATCGCACTTGAAAGAGTTGGGCCAGAGGTCCGCTATTGGCACTTAGCGGACTGTTTGAGCAGGTTCGCCGCCTGTCTGCTATCGGGGGTAAAGCAGACATTCTCTCATGCTCATTTATGAGTACACGGCCTAGATAGTTTCCGTGGCAAGCCGTCCCGGCTGAGCAAGTCCCGTCTCTCAGTCGGGGCGCACTGACAATCTTGCCACGGAGCAAGTGGCTGCAGTCCGGGTACAAGATCACTCTACCGGGTAGAAGTAGAAATCGGCGGTGGCGCCTCGCTTCCGCGCGTTGTTCGGGACCGTCCTAAAGGTCGGCTGCTCACCCTCGGCTGTGACGCAATTGATGGAGTGCGCGGAGATCCTCTTCGGATAGTCTTTTCCACCCCTTACTGCCACCCGCCGCCCAAAGGTTGCAGGTGAGACAGCCCCTCAGGCGCTCGCTCCGATTGTCGATCTCGATCAGAGGCTGCTTGCAATGGTTGCAGCGAGCGACGCTGTCCTCGTCCGTCATTTTTTGAAGGCTTGCTCCCCAACCGGCGCTCGGTCAATTGACGCGCGTCGAACCGCGATCCCCACACGAAGGCCTAGCTTCCCGTGAGCCGCTAGTGCCTGAGCTAGTTGTCGCGCTTTCGACCGTTAATCGCGATAGCAATGACGAAGAGGACGGTTATCACGTTCGCGACGATCACAGCAAAAAGCGCGGTGTAATAAAGGTGCAGGATTGCTCGCTCGCCGCTAAACGCGCGTGGGTGAACTTTAGTTCCGCGGGGGGCTGGCCTAGCGCCTGGAACGTCGCTTTGGGTCAGAAAGCGGACCTCGCAGCGCGCGCAGTTGGTCTGGTAAGTGCTATTAGCAGACATCCGCTTACGGTTTGAGACATCATCATGCCTATCGTCGGTGCGATCACCGGCGGCTTAGACTTCTCGAATTATTATTTGCCGCTATCCTCGAAAGTGCAGCAAGGCGTCGCGTATGCCGACGCCAAAAAGGAAGGAGCTGTGCTCGGCTGGGGCCAATTTCTGACCGTCGCTTTAAATTTTCTCATCGTCGCGGGTGTCTTGTTCCTGGTCATCAAAGGAACGAACAAACTGAAGAAGGAACAGCCGGCCGCACCCCCACCTGAACTGACGGCTGAGGTAAAGCTTCTCACCGAAATCCGTGATTTGTTAAGAGGTGATGCTGCGCGCCGCGACATCCGCTAAGCGCCATAGGTCAAGGAATCATTTGTTATGCGAGTGAATGATGGCAGGCGCCCGGAAATAAAATGTAAGCACCGGCGGGTGGTGTCGGCCTACCACCTGCAAAGGGTCAGTCCGCGCGAGATGATAGGACCGACATCGACAATTGCGCCGGCCTCTTGTTTGTAGACTGGCTGAATGGAGCCATAGTGCGTGCTGGCCATGCCGTTTACTGCGTAGTCCTGTCCTGCCGCTGAGAGAATGATAGCGCCGGCGCCCTCACAGCGAAGACGCCCCTCCCGCAATTGAAACGGCCATAAATCTCCGAACTCCGTTTGGCTGATCTCAATGCCCTCAGGTGCATTCGGAAAAATAGTCAGAACTGAAGCGAATCCAATTGCGAGTCCGGTCAAGGAAGCCACAGCGATTGAGGCGATCAGCTGTTTCATTTGACTGAGGCCCGAGTGCCGCGAGTCAGATGGGCTTGCGGAGCCGTCCTCTCGGTCGCGTGTTTTATTTCTTTCACTTTCGCGAGTAGCCGAAACCAATTGGCCTTGCGGGCAAAGGCCGCTCGCTGCTGTCGGGGTACCCCGATCTCGTCAGCGGCGGCTTTTTCGTAAACCTGCGCAATGCGTAGGTATCTTTGTGCCGGGTTCCCCATCACTGCCAAGCCCCCCTTGCTGCTGGAAGGCACGGTCTCCCCACCGGTAAGAGGGGAGCTAGGGGAGACCGTGCCGACGCACCGCTCGATTGAGCAACAGCGACTCAAACCGTGAAGTTCTAAAGTTGTCTAAACGCGCGTTAACCAATCCATGGACCCACTGCCGACGAGTCTCGAAAGCTTCACGGACCTCGAAGGTCTGAGTTGCAGCACGAGCGGATGCCGTCGAGGTCTTTCTGAGGCCTCGCCCAAAGCAACACATTCGGTAAGGAACGCTTGCCCTGAACAGAGGGTTTTTCCTCTAGCCAACGCGAGGTGACGCCTAACCCACTTCGCGGCTTGGTTAGGCCTGGGTGCCGCTCCCTCCGTTGAGGCGGCCCCGGGCCGCCTATCAGGGTTTCCGCAGAGGCGGGGCATCTACTCCGTCACTTCACAAAAGAGGTCCCCTCATTAGTCAATGCGGACAGATGGCTGCGTCGGACCGCGGATGGCGTCAAGCTGTTCCTCGGTGAAGTGGACCGTGCTGCCTCCGCGCGAGAGTCGGGATGGCGATGAAGTGGGGCTCGGTCCTGGCAGCGATGGCGAGCGAGGGCTCGGCAGTCCTCGGTCGGCAACAATGTCTGCTAAGTCGGCCTCGATGCGCGCCCTATGAGGCTCTGCATGAAACGTCCCGGCACTGATTAACCGCCAGTTAACCACACCAGCCGCAGGCTAGGCTCACTGTCTCGTCATCTGGGAGAACGGTCATGCTTCGGGCCTTTAGGATGGGTGTAGCGGTTATTGGATGTGCGTTATTTGCTTCTTGGGCACCTTGGCCCGCTGAAGCTGCATGCCAGTTAATTAAGGCCACCCATAGTGCGGACTCCCCCGCTGAAGCCGCCCAGATGTCCCGCGTCCTTGCGCTGGAGAGCGCCAACGATCTGAAGCAGGCCAAGGGATGGAGATCCGTGAGCCTCACTGCGTACAAAGTGAAAGGCGATCCGTTCTGGAAGATGGTGCGCCCCGATGGGGTTCCGGCAGAAGCTCAGCTGAAGCCGGACATCGTCACCTCGCGCTTCTACACCACCTGTTTCTCCGGCGTGGTCGTACCTTACGTCTGTACGACGGGCTCCAGCGTCTGCGGACAATAAGCCTTTTCCATCCTAACTATTTTGTCGTGCGTGTCGGGAGAATCGTGCTCGGCACGCAAGCTCTTCGATTACTTCTCGGATACGGCTTCTAAAGCCGACTTCCGAGTGCATCATCGCTTCGGTCCGCTACTTTGGATCGGGGGCGATGTCTGCTTAGGGTCAGAAGAAGCAGACCAACTGAAGCCCGCGCAGGGAGGTCCGCTCTCGAAACAATCCGCCTCAACCTGCCACATCGGCGAGGTCGCGAGGGAAGACTTGTGCGACGAGTTCGGAATTCACCACCTCTGCGCGCGCGACTTGGCAGATGGCCACTATTGGCTGGCCTGTGTAGTTGATTGCAAAAATTGGGTAGGCGACCCTAGGCTGCGGCATGTCACTCCGCGTTCTCGCGCGGAACCTTGGGCTTTGGTTCTTTACAAAGCGCTTTGGCGTCCGTTTCTGCCAGTTCCTGTGTGGCGTAAACCGCCTTACCAATCTTGGTAACCCCGGCTCCTGCTGGCTCTATATCCACAACCAGGCATTCGCCATCGGATGAGCGAACAATCCACCAATTCGCGAAAGCTGGACTGGAGAAGACGACTAAAGAAACAGATATCAGCAGCAGTCGGCACGACATGACAGTCCTCGCCCGCTAACAATGACCTCCAGCGAACTCTTCGAATGTGTCGTGAAGCGGGTCCAATTCACCTGACCAAAGCGATAATCACGCTTGCCCCACCTATTAGACAGGCGGAAAGCACAGCCCAAAAAGTTACCTGCACGTACCATTCTGCTTCTGCGCTTTTGTGCTTGTCCGACATGCCGCTCCCCCATTTGCCAAATACCATGACATGAAATCAACTTAGCAAGGCGGTTGTTAACAGATGCAGGCGTACAGGACGCAATGGCGCCGCGTGGAAAGATCGGTCTTACCAAGGCTCAAACAATGGCCCTTGCCGAGTGGGCAAGGAACAATGCTTTCGTGAGTGAACTGCGGGTCTTTGGCAGCCGAGCAAAAGGGTGCGCGCGAGAGGACAGCGACCTTGACATCGTAATATGACCATAGCGGACATCGACTTCGTCGCCCCCTTGTGTCCGTTTCCGTCTGCAATTCAGCGATGTCTAAAGTCCCTTCTTGCGTCGTGGCGCTGCTCCTGCTGCTTTCTTCCCTCTCCCCCTCGGTCGCTTCAGCTGCGTGAGGATGTCTTGCAAGATTTCGATCACGTCGGACCTGTTTTGCTTTGTCAGATCGACCAGCACGTGCAAGCCGTCGCGCTCCTCTAGGACCACTTTTCCATCTTTGACGAGGTCGTCAAAGGTGCCGGCTATCTTGTAGCCCGAAATCGGCTTCGGAAATCCCTTGACCGTGATCGGAGGCTGTTCCTCGGTCATGACCAACCCTTGCACGAGGGCATTGGTTTCATGGGACAGCAAGATGCTCCCTGGCTCAGTGGCAGATTGGAGCCGTGCCGCCAGGTTCACCTCATTGCCGATAATCGTGTAATCCATTCGGTCACGGCTGCCAAAATTTCCCACCGTGCAGAATCCGGTAGTGATCCCCATGCGTATCCGGAAGGGCCGCAGCAGTCCGCGGTTTCGCCATTCCTGCTCCAGCTCGCGCATGCGACGTTGCATAGCGATCGCCATAATGACACAGGCCTTCGCATCTTCTGCGACACCCTTGGTTTGTGGGTCGCCGAAAAACAGGAGCATTGCATCACCGATAAACTTGTCGATGGTCGCGCCGTGTTGAAGTGCGATTACGGACATCTCGGTGAGATAGTGATTTAGAACGTTCGTCAGCTCCTCCGATTCCAGATTGTCCGTCGTCTCGGTGAAGCCTGCGATATCTGTGAAGCAGATCGTAAGCTTCTTTCGTTTGGAGGAGATTTCGACAGTTTGCTCGCCTTTAAAAATGGACTGATAAATCTGCGGCGAGAGATATTTCGACAGCTTCGAAGATAGGCTTTCGAGTATCTGGTTCTGTTCCGTAACGAGCCTATTTGCAGATTCCGTTTTGACCTTCTCGGATTGCAGTTGAGTCAGCCGGACTCGATCGAGGTCCCGAAGGCGCTTCTTCTCGATGGAAGAGGTCGCTCGTGCGCGAAGCAGGGTTGGATTAAAGGGCTTGGGAAGGTAATCCTCCGCGCCGGCCTCGATGCACCTAACGGCGTTTTCGATTTGGTCGGCACCGGAGATTACGATGACCGGCAACCCGTCCAGTTGGGGGTTGTTCTTAAGAGCGAGAAGAACCTCCATGCCGTTCATTTCCGGCATCTCCATATCGAGCAACATCAAGTCGAAAGACTCCTTGAGCGCGAGCTCAAGCGCCTGGCGGCCATTCGTGGCCTCCTTAATGTTGTCGAAGCCAAGTTCGTTCAACGCCCTAAGTAGACTCATCCGCATGGTGGAGCTGTCATCCACCACCAGCACGGAGGCTCTCTGCAACGCGGATGCCGATGCTGCGGAGGTCCCCATGGCAAGTTCCGTCGTTGGCTGCGATTTCTCTGGGCTCACTGGCCCTTGGGCATCGCTAGCTCTTTCCAAGTGCGGCTCTTGCTCCCCTTCAGGCGTGCGGCGCGCGACCAGAGGCACTGCGCGGGCGGCCTTGGCCAGAAGAAGCTCCTCGCTAAATGGCTTAGTGACGTAATCGCGAACGCCAAGGCGGGCCACGGTCGCGATGTTTTCCATACTCGATTCGGCGGTGAGCATAATCACCGGTGTGCGTCTCAGCTTGGCGTTTTCCCGCATCCGCCGGAGCATGCTGACGCCGTCCATCACGGGCATGTTGTAGTCGAGGATGATCAGGTCCGGCATTTCCCGAGCGGCCACCGCCAGACCTTCCTCCCCATTGGCGGCTTCGCATAATTCGCAGTCGAACGGACGAAACATCCGAGCCAGAAGCTTACGGACGGCCTTGCTGTCGTCCACACTGAGGATTTTCGGGCTCATCTCGACCTGAAGCTGAACTGCGACACAACTTTGAGCAAGTGTCCCTCGCAAGTCCAGCTGGTCCTGCATGTTTTGGCACCCGGAGCATTCTCGAATTCCGCCCGGCGACCGCGAGCGACTGTGGGGATGCTCAAAATGCTGGAGTAACCTGCTGCAGTGAGGGTTGCAGCGATGCGACCAGCCAGCATGTTGCAAAGCTCACCGGTAACGTCCGCAGCGTCTTCGTCCGTGACGTTAGCTGCGTATGGCCCAAGCAGCGCGGCGGTTAGCTTGGCGACGAAGGCTTCAGGCAACTGGAGTTGCACGTAACCGGAGAATAGTCCTCCGGTCAGTTCCACGGAGCCGACGAGATACTGTTCAGTTTGGTTAGCGTTTGACTTATCATCAGGTGCGGAGATCGCTGAAAGCATGAACTGGGTGGCGAGCACTTCGGCGAGCGCGGATGCAGTGACCGAGCCCATTTCTGGGACAGGTAATTCAGGGATCATTGCGACTGGTCTTCGCGAGAGCACGAAGAATTGCTTCCGGCATCCTTGGAAGCGTTACCACCTCCTCCGCGGCACCAAGCTTTATCGCTGCTTGTGGCATTCCAAAAACCACGCAACTTTCCTCGTCCTCCGCGAGGGTTCGCGACCCGGCTGCGCGCAGCGACCGGAGGCCGCGCGCGCCATCGACGCCCATCCCGGTGAGTAGGGCCGCGACGGCTTGATCCCCGGCAAGCTCTGCCGCGGAGCGAAATAAAACGTCTACCGAAGGACGGCAGTGATGCACGGGTGGCGACTGCGTCAACCGGACACCGTAGCTGCGACCTGCCGCCACTAATGCGAGATGAAAATCGCCTGGCGCCAATAAGCATAGACCAGGTCTCAACTCATCACCGTCCACGGCTTCGCGTACAGTGAAGGGGCATAACCCATCTAAGTGCTCCGCTAGAATGCGGGAAAAATTTGCTGGAATGTGCTGCACCACTACGATCGGCGGCAGCCCATCGGGCAAGCGCGGGAGCAGAAAGCGCAATGCCTCGACCCCACCTGTGGATGATCCGATAAGGATGACCCGACGAGCCGAGAACGCGCCATGACGAATCGACGGCGTGACGAACACGGCTTGCTCGGCTGCCGGCCTCTGGCAACGAGACTCACGGCGTGAGTATGCAGCTGCCTTCACATGATAAGCGAGCTGGTGCGCAAGCTGACCAAGGTTCCCGCTGCCGTCCGGCTTGGCCAGAACGTCCAAAGCGCCGGCCGCAAGCGCCTCCAGCGCCTTGGCTGAACCGGACGGAGTGAGCGAACTCACCACTACAACAGGCACCGGATAATGTTCCTGCAAAATTTTGAGGAAGGTAAGCCCATCCATGCGCGGCATTTCCAAGTCGAGCGTGACCACGTCCGGTTGGAGAGCCAGAATGTCGTCCCGGGCCATATAGGCGTCGCTGGCGGCGCCGACGACCTCGATCTCGGGATCGTGCGACAGAGCATCGCTGATGGCGCGTCGGGCCAGTGCGGAATCGTCCACGACGAGCACTCGGATCTTGCGTGCACCCACACTCATGGTCGTTGGTAAATTCCTTGCTGGATAGACTGCAAGCCGTGGCGGGTGCCAAGCAGGCTTTCTGAGTGTCCGACAACAAGGAATCCGCCAGGGGACAGATGCTGGATGAGCCGCTGTACCGCAATCGCGCGGGAGGGCGGATCAAAATAGATCATGACGTTGCGACAGAAGATGACATGCTGTCTCCGAGCTACGGGATAATTGGCCTGGAAAAGATTGATCCGCTCAAAGTGCAAGCGCTCCTTCAGCTCTGGCTTGATCCGACAAGTCCCGACCCGGATGCCGATCCCTTTCTGAAAATAGCGCTTCAAGAGTTCCGGTGGCACCGTTTGGACGGCATCCATTTGATAAATGCCCCGTTGAGCGTGAGCGAGCATGCGCCTGGAGATATCCGAGGCAGTAATCTGCCATTCAAGGGAGTGATAAGCGCGTAGGTGCTCGGCGACCACTATGGCCATCGTATACGGCTCCTCGCCCGAGGAGGCGGCTGCCGACCAGAGCCGCAACGGCGCCCCCAAGGAAACCAGCCTGGGGATCAGTGCGGGCAGAGCACGGTTGATGAGAAAGGAAAAGTGATCGGGTTCGCGGAAAAATTTCGTGTGGTTGGTGGAGATCAGATCCACCAGTTCCTCGATTTCGTCCGACCCCTCCGGAGACTGAAGAACGGCGCAGTAATCGTCGTAGGAGTTCA
This sequence comes from uncultured Alphaproteobacteria bacterium, assembly GCA_963846875.1. GTDB lineage: Bacteria > Pseudomonadota > Alphaproteobacteria > Rhizobiales > Methyloligellaceae > Methyloceanibacter. Next base: position 2,673 of record CAWJXT010000018.1, on the reverse strand, counting down.
AGCCTAGCGCGCGCAGGCGTTTCTGCAGGCGGTTGGACACCAGCGTCTGCTTATCAGCGCCCAGACGGATGCGGCTATGCTCGTAGATCAAGTCAACGAGAATCCGATACGCGTTGCCGGAAAAAGACATCGTCACAAGAAGCGTCCAATCGATCGTTGCATGACCGGCGCGCTGGACTCAGAAGTTTCGGAAATTGCTGTCTTCCGAATTGTCGTTCACGAGGGGGTCTCCGGGCATCGGGATCGTGCGGCGCCCCGAGATGGCAGGAGTTAGCTTCGGAAGGAGCCGCTGTGGAGACACTGGAGACGGGCTCTCGGTAGCGGCCTGCCCGTCGACGAGCAGACGAAGTTTTGCCACCAGATCCTTCAGCGTCTCAGCTTGTGCATCGAGTTCTTCCGCCGCGCTGGCGCTCTCCTCGGCGCTGGCGGAATTGCTTTGTGAAACCTTGTCCATCTGAGCGATGGCGGCATTGATCTGTTCGATACCCTGCGCCTGCTCACGGGCGGCGGTAGCGATTTCTGCGACAAGCGAGTCGGTAGTGTTCACCTTGTCGGCGATTTGCGTCAGCGACTCCTCGACTTTGGCGGTGCATTGAGACCCTTTTCGACTGTTGGCAATCGCCGCCTCGATCTTGTCCGCGGTCTCCTTGGCTGCGGCGGCGCTACGCTGGGCCAGCGATCGAACTTCGTCAGCAACCACCGCGAACCCGGCGCCGGCCTCGCCAGCCCGCGCCGCTTCAACCGCCGCGTTGAGGGCGAGAATGTTCGTCTGAAAAGCGATCTCATCGATGTTCTTGACGATCTTAGCGACCTCTGCGCTAGAGGAGTTGATTGCTGCCATCGCGTGAGTCATCTCGGCCATCGTCATCGAACCGGTAGCCGCGACGGAGCGCGCTTCGGCTGCCAGCTCTTTGGCCTTCTCGGCATTCTCCGCTGTTGCACGGATCATGCTGGACATTTGCTCGAGCGATGTGCTCGTCTCCTCAACGGAGGCCGCTTGTTCACTAGCGCCAGAAGCGAGGTTTTGGCTCGCCGTCGATACCTGCCGAGCTGCCGAGGCGGTCTGGAGCGCCCCCCGATCGAGATTGACCGTGATGTCCTTGAGGGCACGGTTGGTCGAGCGGATAACCTGCCATGCCAGAAGGATCGTCAGAAGTAAGGCAAGGGCAAGGGCAGCCCCGATCAGGCGGACGCTGAAGAGCGCAGAGGCCTTGCCCGCATCCGCGGCGGATTGGCCAAGCTTGGCTTTATAGTCAACAGTGAGGTCGATCGCCTTGAGATATTTCTCATAGTCGGGGATTACGGCCTCTTGCTGCAATTGCTGGGATTCTTCGGCCTTGCCTTGGTGAGCTAATTCGATCGCGCGAGTGCGGGACGCTGTCATAATCTCTTTCGCGCGCTGGACGTCTTCGAAGAGCCGACGGTCTTCGTTGTCGGCGACCAAGCCCCGGTCTTCGTAACCCTTGAGCAACTCGTCCCGGCGCACCGTGTTGGCGGCGATCCTTTGTTCGTGTGCGGCATTACGCTCGGACGACCCCGTCTCGTCGATCTGCAGAAGGTCAATTAGGTTGCCCCGGGAAACCTTGGATGCCTCGTTCAGCAACAGCACGCTTGGCAGGCTGACGTCAGACAACTCCGAAATGTTCTGCGCGAGGCCCACCATTCGCCACAGGGCGAACACTCCAAGCGCAATAATTATCAGCAGCATGGTGACAAAGCCGGCGATAACTCGGCGCGAGATGGTCCAGTTTTTCATGGTCATGCTTTTTCGGGTTGGGTGGATGGTTCTGGTTTTGGTATCGGCGGCAGCGCTAAGGTCCCATCCTCCAAAAAGATTCTTTCAATGTTGAGCAGGATTTTGACGCCGCCTTGGATCGTGGCCAAGCCCAGAATGTATTGCGTCTCCGGCGCCCCTCCGAAGTCCGGCGTCGCCTCGATGTCGGCTGCGCCCAGCTGTACCACCTCTTCGACCGCATCCACGACTGCACCCATCAGCGTGCTGCCGCCAGAGGGAGCCGCCACCTGGACCACGATAATGCAGGTGCGTTCGCCGTAGGCCTTGGGAGTGAGCTGAAATTTGGCGCGGAGATCAAGCACGGCAATAACCGTGCCGCGGAGATTGATGACACCTTTTACATGCGGCGGCATCCGGGGCACCGGCGTGATCGGACAAAGGCGGATGATCTCTCGAACGTTCAGCACGGGAAGTCCGTAAGATTCGTCGCCTAGTGAGAACGTCAAATAGCGTCCCTCCCCGGCGGCAGGCTCAGTCCGGGCTGATGGCGTTTGGTTCATGGCATAGCAGGGGAGACTGGGACAGTAGACTGCGGTGGGTGGTAGGGCATTTGGACCAATGTGTCCACGTCGAGGATGAGGCCGACCCAGCCATCGCCGAGAACCGCGCCGCCGGCCAGCAGGTTCTGCTGGCCGAATGCGTGGCCGAATTCTTGATCACGACTTCCTGTTTACCGAGAAGCTCATCCACAAGCAGACCCCGGGCAGAGTCGCCGGATTCGACTACGACGACGATGCCATCCTCCGGTTTGACCGCCCGCGAAGTTCTCCCAAGATAGTGGCCCAAACGGAGCAGCGGGGTTTGCCGGCCCCGCACGCTGACGACTTCGCCGCGCCCTTGGACGGTTTTGACAGTGCCGGGCGGAGGTCTGAAGGACT
>CAWJXT010000017.1:0-96203 GCA_963846875.1 uncultured Alphaproteobacteria bacterium | reverse complement strand
CGCCGGCAAGTCTGCTTGAGCGAAAAGCGTCGTGGACATGTTAGACACGAAGACTCTGCCCTTGATTACGTTCAGTTGGGCCGTGGCGGCCTAAGTGACCGTGCGCAGGCTTTGGGTGCTCTACTTCCGTTGCCACGCCCTTCAGCCTTGCAGGGGGAGGGATGTCGTCAAGCGGGCGATGACATTGGGGGAGGAGCGCCTTATACGGAGCTTTCGAGTCAACGCCACCACCTGCCAAGGATTACGCCTTGCTCGACATCAAATGGATTCGTGAGAACCAAGACGCGTTCGTGCAGGCGCTCGAGCGGCGTGGATTCGAACCCGCGCCCAAGCAGCTGCTGACTCAAATCCTGACGCTCGATGAGCAACGCCGCGGAACGATTCAACACCTTCAGGAGGTGCAAGCCCGCCGCAACGCCGCGTCCAAGGACATCGGCAAGGCCAAAGCAGCCAAGGACGAAGCGGCCGCCAAGCGCCTGATGGATGAGGTCGCGGCGCTCAAAAGCACGATCCAGCAAGGCGAGGAAAAGGAGCGCGAGCTGGACAAGAAATTCCGCGATCTGCTCGCTGGCACCCCGAACATGCCTGCCGACGATGTGCCAGTCGGCGATGCGAGCGCCAATAGGGAACTGCGCAAAGTCGGCACGCCGTCGAAGTCCAGCTTCCAGCCGAAACAGCATTTCGAGTTGGGCGAAGCGCTCGGCCTGATGGATTTTGAGACGGCGGCGAAACTCTCAGGCTCCCGCTTCGTGGTGCTGAAAGGTGCGCTGGCGCGGCTGGAACGCGCGCTCGCCCAGTTCATGCTCGATTTGCACACATCCGAGTTCGGCTATACCGAGATCAATCCGCCGCTAATGGTGCGTGATGACACCATGTTCGGCACCGCGCAATTGCCGAAGTTCTCTGAAGATCAATTTTGCGCAACAAAACCGCTTACCGAAGCTGAGGCGAATACCTGGGCGAAAAGGCTCTTCCCTGATCGAGAAGGAGGGGGTGTTGCGGATGTAGCGACAGAAATGCTTCGCTGGGAAGTTAGGCTTGAAAGAAAGGAGCACTTTTGGCTCATTCCCACTGCCGAGGTGCCGCTGACCAATCTCGTGCGCGAGGACACTCTCGACGAGGCCAAGCTGCCGCTGCGCTACACCGCCTGGACGCCTTGCTTCCGTGCCGAGGCCGGGGCAGCGGGAAAAGACACCCGCGGCATGATCCGCCAGCATCAATTCTCGAAGGTCGAGCTCGTCTCCATCACCACGCCGGAGCAGTCGGCCGCCGAGCACGAGCGCATGACAGGCGCCGCCGAGGAAGTGCTGAAGCGCCTAAAGATTCCCTATCGCGTCGTCGTTCTCTCCACCGGCGACATGGGCTTTGCCGCCCAGAAAACTTATGACATCGAAGTGTGGCTTCCGGGACAGGGGGTCTATCGGGAGATTTCCTCCTGCTCCGTGTGCGGCGACTTCCAGGCCCGCCGGATGAATGCCCGCTACCGCCCCAAAGGCGCCAAGGATACGCGCTTTGTGCACACGCTGAACGGCTCGGGCGTCGCCGTGGGCCGCGCGCTGATCGCAGTCTTGGAGAATTATCAGCAGACGGATGGTTCCGTTGCCGTGCCCGACGTGCTCAAGCCCTATATGGGCGGACTGACCAAGATCGAGCCTGCGCGCTGAGCCATGCGCATTCTGGCTACTAATGACGATGGCATCGAGGCCCCCGGGCTTGACGTGCTCGAACACATCGCAAGCGGTATCAGCAAGGACGTCTGGGTGGTGGCGCCGGAGACCGACCAGTCGGGCGCGGCGCATTCGCTCACGCTCGCTGAGCCTTTGCGCATGCGCGAACTCGCCAAGCGCCGCTACGCGGTGAAGGGGACGCCCACTGATTGCGTCATCATGGGGGTGCGCTACCTGCTCGCCGACAAGCCGCCGGCCCTCGTGCTATCGGGGGTCAATCGTGGCCAGAACCTCGCCGACGACGTTAATTATTCCGGCACCGTGGCGGGCGCCATCGAGGGGGTGTTGCTCGGCGTCAAGTCCATTGCCCTCAGTCTCGCCATCGGCAAGAACGAGACGGGCACGCCGGAATGGGAGACCCCCATGCGCCACGGCGCGCTGCTCTTGCGCAAGCTACTCAACGCGGGCTGGCCGGAGGGCGTGGTGCTCAACGTCAATTTTCCCGACTGCCTCCCCGGCGAGGTCAAGGGAATGGCGGTGACGAGCCAAGGTCAGCGCAATCCTGATGCGCTCCGCATTGAGGACCGCCTCGACACCCGCGGCAAGCCTTACTACTGGGTCGGCATCGAGCGGCGCAAAGGTCGGCCGCCCAAGGGCACCGACCTCTGGGCGGTCCAATCGGGGCATATCTCAGTGACGCCGCTCTGCCTCGACTTCACCGATCAGGAGGCGCGCCAGCAGCTTGCCGCAAGGCTCGGAGAATAAAGCACTTAGAGACCTAAGACAGCGGTGGAGAATCGTCGGATACTTGGGGTACCGCCTCGTGAAAGGGGACGGTTCGCACGATGGCGAGCGCGCAAGACCAGATCGGCCTGATCATGCAGCTCAGGCGTCGCGGCATCCGCGACACCAATGTGCTGCGCGCCATGGAGCGGGTGCCGCGCGAGCTGTTCGTCGACCCCGCCTTCACCGACCACGCCTATCAAGACATCGCGCTGCCCATCGACTGCGGGCAGACCATCTCGCAGCCCTTCGTTGTCGCCTACATGACCGAGCAACTCGATCTCGACGACCGCCACAAGGTGCTCGAGGTGGGCACGGGCACGGGCTATCAGGCGGCGGTGCTGTCCCACCTCTGCCGCCGGCTCTACACCATCGAGCGCTACCGGGAGCTGCAAAAGGCGGCGGAGCGCCGCTTCGCCCAGCTCACCATCACCAATGTCACCACCATCATAGGCGACGGCTGGCTCGGCTGGCCGCCGCAAGCGCCCTTCGATCGCATTATCGTCACGGCGGCCGCGCGCGAGGCGCCGGCGAAGCTCCTCGAGCAGTTGAAGGTGGGCGGCCGCATGATCATTCCTTTGGGCGAGAGCCGCGACGCCCAGCAGCTGGTGGTCATCGACAAGACCGAGGAGGGGATTACCCAGAAGCCGCTGCTTCCGGTCCGTTTCGTGCCGCTGGTGCATGGCCGGGTGAAGCGGCCCTAAACCCTTGTTTCCTGATTTTTTTCGCGGCTCAGCCAATATCCTTAACGGCTTGTTTACCTCTTCGACGGTTTACTCGGTCCTGCTGCGATGGGGTCCAAAAAAGGGGCAGAGGGATGCAAGAGGCGGCGTTTTGGTCGAGGCTTGGCCGCGGCGCTTTAGGGATCATCGCCACGGGCCTGCTGTTTGGAGTTGGCGGTTGCAGCTCGGGCGTCTCTCGTTTCGACTATCCTGCGTTCCATCTCACCAGCTCAAGCCCAACAGGATCGCAAGGCGCGCCGAGCGCGAGCTACGCGGCCGATCCCGCCACCACCGCATCGCTACCGGTTCCCGAGGAGTCGGTCTATTCCCCCGGCGCTGCTGATAACCATAGCCCATCTTCCGGCAGCGGCGCATCCTACGCGCGGACCGATCTGCCGCTGCCGCCAACGCCCGCCTATGCGCCGGCGCACACTTACACCCCGCGGGTGACGCCCGCATCCTATGTGCCAGCGCAACGCCCCTATGTGCAGCCGCGCAAGGTTTCCTATAGCGCCCCGGCGCCGCTGCGCGCCGAGCCGGCCGTGGTCCGCGCCGAAACGCCCGCTTCCTCACTAAACACCGTCAAGGTGAAGCAGGGCGACAGCCTCGGCTCCATCGCCAAACGCAACGGCGTTTCCATTGAGGCGCTCAAGGCCGCCAACAATCTTACCGATGCCCACCTCAACGTAGGCCAGGAGCTGATTATTCCCACGCCCGGTTCGCCGGTGGAGGTGAAGGCTTCTGACGCCCCCAAGACCTACAAGGTGGAGAAGGGTGACACGCCCCACGTGATCGCCGAGAAGCTCGGCGTCAAGGAGAAGGACCTGATCGCCCGCAACAAGCTCCACGCTGAAAAGCTGCGGATCGGACAGGTGCTGATCGTTCCGGGCGCTGGATCTGGCTCGGACACGAGCCCTGCTGGCACAGCTTCGGCTAACGACAGCAAGCCTGCGAGCGCCGCTCCCGAAGTGCATGTGGTGCACACGACCACCATTCCAGCGCCGGGCGCCTCGGGTGCTGACCATCCGAACGCGGCCGTGACGGTCGACGCACCCAGCTCCGCGCAAGCGCATACGACGAGTCCGACGGCTGCCTCGCCTGAAGTCACCGGCGGCGCTTGGGCCAAGAGCAATACGACGCCTGACTCGCAAGTCGCAAGCGTCGATCAGTTGCCCACGCCCGACCCCATGTCCGGCAACAGCTTCCGCTGGCCAGTGCAGGGGCGCATCATCTCGGTGTTCGGCACCAAGCCCGACGGCGGGCACAATGACGGCATCGACGTCGCCGTGCCGCAAGGCACCTCGGTGAAGGCAGCAGAGAACGGCGTCGTGGCCTATGCCGGCAACGAGCTCAAGGGCTATGGCAACCTCGTGCTCGTCCGGCACGCCAACAACTGGGTGTCGGCCTATGCTCACAACGAGGAGATCCTGGTCAAGCGCGGCGACAAGGTGCGCCGCGGCCAAATCATCGCCAAGGCTGGCAATACCGGCTCGGTCAGCCAGCCGCAGGTGCATTTCGAGCTGCGCAAGGGCTCCCGTCCCGTGGACCCGACCAAATATATGAGCGAGACCCAGGCCAACGCCGACTAGGCCTAAGCGCTTACCTTTCGAGCGGCTTGCCGAGCCGGCCGGCCTGGTCCTGGATGAACTGCCAGGCCACGCGGCCCGAGCGGCTGCCGCGGGCGAGCGCCCAGGCGAGCGCTTCGTGCACGAGCTGTGTATCAGGGATGCCGAGCCCGTAGTGGCGCGCATAACCCCTGACCATCTCCAGATAATCGTCCTGGCTACAGTGGTGGAAACCGATCCACAGGCCAAATCGGTCCGACAGGGAGACCTCCTCTTCGACCGCCTCCGATGGGGTGATGGCGGTGGAGCGCTCGTTCTCCACCATCTCGCGGGCAAGCAGATGCCGCCGGTTGGACGTCGCATAGAAGAGGACATTTCCCGGCCGTCCTTCGATGCAGCCTTCGAGCACCGCCTTCAGCGACTTGTAGGACGTATCCTGCGCCTCGAAGGAGAGATCGTCGCAAAAGAGGATGAAGCGGAGCTTTGGCGCCTCGCGCAAATGCGCAAGCAGACGCGGCAGCGAGCCGATGTCCTCGCGATGGATCTCGACGAGCTTGAGCTCGCGCGCGGCCGGCGCGCGGCTCACCTCGCCGTGCACGGCCTTGACCAGCGAGCTCTTGCCCATGCCGCGCGCGCCCCAAAGCAGCGCGTTGTTGGCGGGCAGCCCCGTGGCGAAGCGCTCGGTATTAACGAACAGGGTGTCGCGCATGCGATCGATGCCTTTGAGCAGCGGTAGCGGCATGCGATTGATGTCTGTGACCGGCTGGAAACGGCCCGCCTCGGGCTGCCAGATGAAGGCTTGAGCCGCCGCGAAATCGGGCTTTGAGGCTCGTGGGGGAGCGAGCCGCTCGAGCGCCCGGGCGATGCGTTCCATAAGGCCCGGGAGAAGCGGTGTCTGAATGTTCATGCCAGCCTCGCTTAGGCCCAAGGTGGTGCCCGCTTGCCCGTTGCAAAGGCGGTTTGGGCGGCTATAGTCGCGCCACTCTTCGCGCCCTCCGCTCAAATCGGACTTGAACCAGGGTCATCAAGGCCAAAGGGCGCCACCCATAAGCCAAGCAAAGGACAGGGGCAATGCTTAGGACAATTTACGCTCAAACCGCCCCAGGGGCCTTTGACTACCTGAATGGCTTGATCGTCCCGACCATGTTAATCATCGGGATCATGTACTTCCTGATGATCCGGCCGCAGCAGAAGCGGTTGAAGGAGCATCAGGCCTTGGTGGAGGGGATCCGCCGAGGCGATACGGTAGTCACGTCGGGCGGCATGATCGGCAAGGTGACCAAGGTCGACGACCAGGAGCTGCAGGTAGAAATCGCCGAAGGCGTCCGGGTCCGAGTGCTGCGCGCGACCGTGTCCGAGGTCCGCGGGAAGGGGGAGCCTCAGGCCACTTCCAAGGCCAAGGCGGCTTCTTAGTCTTGCCGAATATCAATGCCTTAGTCGGCTCGCTTGAATTGGAGTTTAAGGGGTAATGTTGGTCTTTCCGAGATGGAAGCTGATCCTGGTGCTGAGCATCGTGGCTCTGGGTTTCCTGTTCGCGCTCCCCAACCTGTTTTCGGCCTCGAGCCTTGCCAAGGTGCCGGCCTGGCTCCCCCACAAGCAGGTCAGTCTCGGCCTCGACTTGCAGGGCGGTGCCCATCTTCTCTACCAGCTCGATGAGAACGAGATGGTGGAGGACTGGCTCAACAATCTGCGCGGCGATGTACGCGAGACCCTGCGCAAGGCGCGCATCGGCTATACCGACCTTGCACAAAACGTCGCAAGCCGCACTGTCTCGGTGAGGATGCGTGACGCCGCCGACCTCGACAAGGCATACGGCGAGCTGAGAAAGCTTGCGGTGCCCGTGGGCAGCAACGTTTTTTCCGGGTTCTCCGGCTATGACCTAACCGTCGACCGCAAGGGGACCGACGAGATCACGCTCACCGTCACCGATCCGGGGCTCACCCAACGCATGGGCTCCGCCATCGAGGCCTCGATCGAGACCATCAGGCGCCGCGTCGATGCCTTCGGCACCACCGAGCCCAGCATTCAGCGTCAGGGCCGCAACCGCGTCCTCGTCCAGGTGCCGGGGATTCAGGACGTGGAGCGCTTGAAGAAGCTCATTGGCGAGACGGGCAAGCTCGAGTTCAAGCTTGTCGATCCGGCAGCCAACGCGGCGCAGGTGGCCGAGAGCAAGCATGTGCCACCCGGCGACGAGCTCCTCTATTCCGCGGATACTCCTCCAATTCCCTACGTCATCAAGAACCAAGCTATGGTGAGCGGCGAGAATCTGGTCGATGCGCAGGCGGCCTTCGACCAGCGTAGCGGCGAGCCGGTGGTCGACTTTCGCTTCGACGCCACCGGCGCCAAGCGCTTCGCTAAGGTGACGCAGGAGAATGTCGGTCTGCCCTTTGCCATCATCCTCGACAACAAGGTGATCTCCGCGCCGGTCATTCGCGAGCCGATCCTCGGCGGGTCCGGTCAGATCAGCGGCAATTTCACCGTGGAACGGTCTGTTGATCTCGCCGTGACGCTCCGGTCGGGAGCACTTCCGGCGAAGCTCACGGTGATTGAGGAGCGCACCGTGGGGGCGAGCCTTGGCGCGGATTCGATCGCCGCCGGTAAGAAGGCCGCGTTGATGGGACTGGGCCTTGTGGTGATCTTCATGTTTGCGGCTTACGGGCTGTTCGGACTGTTCGCCAACATCGCGCTGCTCATCAACGTTGTGCTGATCTTCGGTGTCCTCTCGCTGATGGGCTCGACGCTGACGCTACCCGGCATCGCCGGTATCGTGCTCACCATGGGCATCGCCGTAGACGCCAACGTGCTGATCAATGAGCGTATCCGCGAGGAGATGCGCTCGGGCAAGTCGCCGATCGCCGCCGTCGAGGCCGGCTATACGCGGGCCATGGCCACGATCATCAACTCGAACGTAACCACGCTGATCTCGACACTCGTGCTGTTTTGGCTCGGCTCCGGGCCGGTGCGGGGATTTGCCGTGACGCTGTCGATCGGCATCGTCACCTCCATGTTCACAGCGGTGACCGTGACGAGGCTCATGGTCGCCTATTGGCTGCGCTGGACGCGGCCCGCTTTCGTGCCGATCTAGGGAACAGCACACATGTTCAGAGGCTTCAGTTTTGTTCCGCCGGACACCAGGATTGGCTTTGTCGAGATGCGGACGGTCACCTGGGTCGTTTCGGCCCTGTTGACCGTTGTCCCGCTGATCCTTGTCGCCACCCTGGGGCTCAATTACGGGATCGACTTCCAGGGCGGCACCTTGATGGAAGTGCAGACCAAGGAGGCCGTGGCCGACATGGCGGGGATCCGCAATAAGATCCATGCACTCAATATAGGCGAGGTTCAGATCCAAGAGTTCGGCGCGCCAAACGACGTGCTCATTCGTATCGCCGCCCAGCCAACGGAAGCCGAGCAGCAAGCTTCGATCACGAAGGTGAAAGGAGTGCTCGGCGACAGCGTCGACTATCGCCGCATCGAGGTGGTGGGACCGACAGTGTCGGCGGAGCTGATCGCGGGAGGAACCCTCGCCGTGGTGGTCGCCTTGGGCGCGATCCTGATCTACATCTGGTTCCGCTTCGAATGGCAGTTGGGCGTTGCCGCCATCGCGTCGCTGATCCACGACGTGACCGGAACCATCGGACTCTATTCGGCGCTCCAGCTCGAATTCAATCTTTCCAGCATTGCCGCCATCCTTACCATCATCGGCTACTCGCTCAACGACAAGGTCGTGATCTTCGACCGCATCCGCGAGAATTTGCGCAAATATCGGAAGATGCCGCTCGTCGAGTTGCTCGACCTCTCTATCAACGAGACACTTTCGCGCACGACGCTCACCCATGTGGTGACATTCCTCGCCATGCTGCCCTTCGTGATCGTCGGCGGCGAGGCCATCTACGGTTTCAGCCTCGCCATGTGCTTCGGCATCATCATCGGCGCCTATTCGTCGATCTTCGTCGCCGCGCCCTTGCAGCTGATCCTCGGCATGAAGCGTGATTGGAGCTCGGCACCTGCCAAGGCTAGGGCCGGAGTGCCGGCGCGCGCCTAGTCCTGGTTGCCGCGAGGCGGACCTTGCATGACCGCGAGCGATTGGGCGCCATAGACCGCATCGCCAAGCATGGCGATGCCGATCGCTATGTCACCGCGCTGTTCGCCCCACCCTCCGCCCGCCCGCATCTCCTTGCGCTCAGCGCTTTCAATGTCGAGCTGGCTCGCATCGGCGAGCAGGTAAGCGAACCCGCCCTCGGCGAAATCCGTCTGCAATGGTGGCGCGAAGCGCTTGATCGAGCGGCTCGGGGCAACGCCGCGCGCGGCGAGGCGACCGGTAACCCGGTGGCCGACGCCATCGGCACCATTCTCCAAACGTATCCACACCTGGGCGCGACGCTTGAGCGCCTCATCGACGCGCGGCGCTTCGACGTGGCGGTGAAGATCATGCCCGATTGGCCGGCGCTGCAAGCCTATGTCGACGACACGGCCGGCGCCATGTTCGTTGCAGCGGCCGGCCTCTTAACGGATGGCGCTGACGGCGTCGAGACTGCGGCCAGGGCAGGGGGCACAGCTTACGGCCTTACCGGCCTGATGCGGGCGCTGCCCGTCCATGCCGCGCGGGGGCGGCTCGATCTGCCAGCAGACATGCTTCGCCGTTACGGGAGCACGCCGGAGCAAGTGCTCGCGGGCGAGATGACCCCGGAGTTGGCCGATTTTCTCGCCGAGCTCCGTCATCAAGCCCGCGAGAAGCTCGACGAAGCCTTGCGCCATGTGCAAGACCTCGACCCGATGGTGCGCACGGCCTTCTTGCCGCTATCTTTGGTCGAGCCTTATCTGTCGGCACTGGCGCGCAGGCGACACGATGCCCTGCACGAAATCGCTGCAATTAACCCGCTTTACCGACTTTGGCGTTTGGCCACCTGGCGGGGACGATGAGACGAGGAGACACCGAGATGGCTGACGCGGGTCGCAAGAGCTGGTCGTGGCGGAGCTTTCTGCCGGACATGAGCGCTGCGACGCCGCCCCAAACGAGGCGGATCGTACGCCTCTCTGTCCCCTCGACAGCGGACGCTCTTCGACAGGTGTGCCACGTTTTTCCAGTGCCCGCATCATTCCGCGGCCACCGGCGAGGGTTCGGCGAGCCATCGATCGAGATCGGCCAGCGCCCGGGTGCTGAGCGCTTCCTTGCGGGCCATGGCCCTGGCCCCACGCTGTCCCTTCGCGCGCGGTTGCGGGGAAGGAGACATCGGCGGGAACAGGCCGTAATTCACATTCATGGGCTGGAAGCTTCGGGCCCCTGTCGCGCTGTCGCTTAAATGTCCGCCAGTGATGTAATGGAGAAGCGCGCCGAGCGCCGTGGTAGCTGGGGGCGGCGGCAAGCTGCGGTCCAGCCGCTCAGCGGCGGCGAAGCGTCCGGCAATGAGCCCGATGGCTGCTGAATTCCACGTAGCCCTCGACGCCAGTGATCTGGCCGGCGAAGCGCAAGCGCGGATCGGCCTTGAGGCGCAGCCGCGCGTCCAGCAACACCGGGCTATTGAGGAAAGTGTTGCGGTGCAGCCCTCCCATCCGGGCGAATTCGGCGCGGCCGAGCCCCGGGATCATGCGGAAGATATGCGCCTGCTCCCCGTACTTCAGTTTGGTCTGAAACCCCACCATGTTCCAAAGCGAGCCCAGCGCGTTGTCCTGGCGGAGCTGCACCACGGCATGGGGCTTGACGCTGGGCTCGCGCGGATTGGTCAGACCCACCGGCTTCATCGGACCGTGCCGAAGCGTCTCGCGGCCGCGCTCCGCCATCACCTCGATCGGCAGGCAGCCTTCAAAATAGGGTGTGGCGGCTTCCCATTGCTTGAAGTCGGATTTCTCGCCCGCGAGCAGCGCGTCGATGAAGGCGTCGTATTGCATTTTGTCGAGCGGGCAATTGATGTAGTCGGCACCACCTCCGCCCGGACCAGCTTTGTCGTAGCGGGATTGTAGCCAGCAAATGCCCATGTCGATCAACTCGCGATAGATGATGGGCGCGATGGCATCGAAGAAGGCAAGCTCGGCCTCGCCGGTCAGCGTTCGGATCGCGGTCGCGAGTGCTGGCGAGGTGAGGGGCCCCGTCGCCACGATGACGCTGTCAAAGGCCACAGGCGGCAATCCATTGACCTCCTTGCGTGCGATGGTGACCAGAGGATGGCTTTCGAGCCGGCGCGTCACCTCATCGGCAAACCCGTCCCGGTCGACCGCGAGCGCCCCTCCCGCCGGCAGCTTGTGGGAATCGGCGGCTTGCATGATCAGGGAACCTGCTCGCCGCATCTCTTCATGCAGCAGCCCGACGGCATTGGTCGCCCAGTCGTCGGAGCGGAACGAGTTGGAGCAGACTAGCTCGGCGAGCGCTGCGCTTTGATGCGCCTCGGTGCTACGCACAGGACGCATCTCGGAGAGCAGAACGGGCACGCCGGCGGAAGCGAGCTGGAAGGCAGCTTCGCTGCCAGCGAGGCCTCCACCGATGACATGAACTGGCGCCGCCATAGGTGCTAGCTAGACCCGGAAATCGGGCACTTCAAGCCGAACACCTGGGGTGCTGTCTCAAGGCGGAACGGCTGTTGCTGCGAAACGACACCGGCCTGAAAAGTGTCGGCTTTGCGGGCCACTTCCTGGCTTGCAAGCAATGCCAAATGCTATAGACCATGGAGTGCAGTCTCAAAATTTGGCTGTTTTTTCAATGGCACAAGGCCGTAGGTTGCTGACCTTGCTTGTTGTGGCGTTTCTCGCCGCGAGCGGCCTTGCCGGCTGCACCCACGACCGGAGTGGCGACCCGCGTAAGCACTTCGCCCAGTTCGAAGTCGCACCCCCGCAAGGGGACGTGGTGGAGGTTTGCCACGCCTACACCTGCCGGATGAAGACGACGTTTTACTTCCACCCGAAGGACATTGCCGAGATCACCGAATTGATGCGCAAGACGAAGAAGGCAGACACCCCCTTCGAGGAGCGCCGCGCCGTCGCCTACGCCATCGGCCTGATCGAGCGGATCGTGGGAGACCGGCTCGGCATCCAAGATCGTGCCGGTATGGAGTTCGGGGGCTCCGGCGATCCCACGCAAGAGGACTGCGTCGACGAGGCCACTAACACGACGAGCTTCATGCTCGTGCTGCAAAGCCATGGGCTGCTCAAATACCACACGGTGCAAATTCCGTTCTCCAAGGAGAATCTGCTCAAGGCCACCATGCAAGGCGACCCGGTGAAATATTGGCCGCATTGGACGGCGGTGCTCGAGGAGACCAAGACCGGTCAGAGATATGCCGTGGAACTCCTGGATCTACGCCAATGGCGAGAACCCCGCGGTAGTAAAGGTCGAGGATTGGTACATCAAGGATATCGCGAACTTGCCGCCATCGACCCGGTGAGGGAGTTGCTTCCATCAGCAGGATGGTCCAGCGGCGGCTTGTATCGTTAGCACTCGCCCGACAACCCCATCAGTCGCCGAGCGCCCCTGCGCAAGCTTTAGCCACCCTCGCCGAATATATGGGCAAACCGGTGAATGGCGGTTCAATTTGACGCAGGTTTCGAATATGATTTGGGCGGAAGCCGATTCGATCTGACGCAAAAGGGCTTCTGCTCGATCGAGCCGGTGGACCGCCGGCAACGCGGACATCCACCCGCTCTCAACCAAAAGGGGGGTGAGATGTCCTTGAATACAGCTCTAGCTATCAGCGTTGGCGTCCTTGGCGCCGTCGCCACATACCTCTTCCTCGGGGTCGGTGCACTGGCACCATTGCAGATCTGGGCCGCTTTCATCGCCTGGGGATGCTTCTTCCATTGCGGCGGCAAGGAGCAGGGCCTGCAATCGACCGTCGTGTGCAATGCCGCTGGTGCGATCATTGCCGGCATTACATTGATCGCCGCAGGCGCCAGCATCGGCGCCAGCCTCCCACCAGCCGTGTGGGCAGCGATCTGCGTGGGCGTCGGCGTGGCGGCTATGGTGCTTCTCGCGAATCTGCCGCTGTTCTCGGCGATCCCGGCGCAAGTCTATGGCTTTGCCAGCGTTGTCGCCTTGGCGCTTCTGCCGGCGACCCCTGGGGGCATGACGACCCTCTCCATGGCCAATCCCGTCATCGCTATCATCCTGTCGATGATCATCGGCGCCGTCTTCGGCTATGTGTCGGAGAAGGTGGCAGGCATGCTGGTCGGCAGTGGCCATCACCACGCGGCGGCGGAGGCTTAAGCTGAAGGCATCACAAGCCGAGCGCGCCAGGAACGTTCAGACGGCGTGACCTCAACCAGAGGTTACGCCGTTGGCATTTTTCGAGCCCATGCCGTTCCGGGCTATAATTCCGTTTGATTCGCCGCAGCTGTTTCGCGGACTAGGGAGAACGGACATGAACTACAGCTATGAGGGCGCAAGATATGGCGTGACGTTCGGCACGGCCCTCGCCATCGCCATCTCGTACACCAACAACCATTCGATCCTCTGGGCGATCGTCCATGGGATCTTGAGCTGGCTCTACGTGATTTATTACGTCTTGTTTCATTGAGCGAGGCGTCGGCGCGCCTACCGACGAGCTTCGCCACCAAACGCGGGGGCCGCCACCGCCTATTTACGCGGATGGCCGTCATGCGGCGTTCGGCTCACTAACACTCGAATTTTGCACTGCGCGGCCTGCAGCAAAAAGGGCAGCGGTCCGTTGCGGGTTGGATTTGAGCAACCCTACCTGAAGGTCGTGCCTTGCGCGCAGGCCGCAAGCCATCGCAAGGTGGCCCCTTGCGCCCCTCAACAATGAAGCAGCTCTTTTCTATGGCCTCCGTCGTCGTCGCCTGGAACGGTCGCTGCCCCGACGCGGCGTCCCGTCATCGGCTGCTCGGTCATTTGCACCGCCTCGCCACGCTGAACGACAATTATTTGCGCAACCACAGCCTCGAAGGAGCACGACCGGCCAACGGGATGACCGGCAGAGCCGAACGGCAGCCCTTGCGCGCCAATATCGAGTGCGTCGATCAGGCGATCTCGGGCGCGATTCTCGTCAGCGGCGATGTCGTGCGCGACTGGGAGTCCTTCGGTGCCGACGCCCGCGAGGCCGGCCTGCCCGTGTTTGATCACCCGGACGTGGGCGGAGCGCAGATGACACGCCTCGAGACGGCGCAACTCCGCGGCCTCAATTTCAAGCTCTTCGACCCGCGCGCGCTGTATCCCGGAGCCGACCGCTTGAGCTTCGTGTTCCTTGAATCGGACGACGCGGCATTTCTTGATGGCTGCATCGTTGAGGTCCATGGTGCGCAAGCCTGCCAGGCCCATGCCGCGCAGCTCGTCCGCCAGGCGAGCTTCTATCTCGGGCACCCGACCATCCATCTTCGCACCTATTTGGAGGATTGGATCGACTGCCTCTTCTCCTGGGTGAAGTTCTTCTGTGTCGAGGATCTGTGGTGGCATCGGGGGGATCCGATGCGAGGCTATGACGACTACCATACCATTTTCGAGTCGCTGGCGGCCGAGCGCGGAACCGAGGCGGCCATGACCGCCTCCTACGATGCGGTCCTCGCCACTTTCCAAGGCCACGCCGAGCACTGGAGCCACGAGGTCGTCTTCTGAGCGGCGAGAGCGGTGGCCATGCGGCCTTACGTCATTTTCAAGCCATCGGCATCGCCCATCCATTAGAGTGCCGGTGGTCAGGAGAACAGGGAGAACCAATGACGAAGCTCACCCTCTATCACGCGGCACCGTCGCGCTCCTCGATCGTTCGCTGGATGCTGGAAGAGGTAGGTGAGCCCTACGACATCCAGCTCTTGAGCTTGAGCAAGGGCGAGCAACTAGCGCCAGACTATCTCGCCATCAATCCCATGGGCAAGGTGCCGGCGCTCCGCCACGGCGACGCGGTCATCACCGAGGCCGCCGCTATCTGCTCTTACCTCGCCGACGAATTTCCCGCCGCGGGGTTGAACATTCCGATCGGCGATGCGCGTCAGGGGTGCTTATCTCAAATGGCTGTTCTTCGGCCCGGTCCTGCATCGAGCCCGCGATGATCGACCGGGCCTTTCCGCGTAAGGAGGAGGCACGCCGCGGCATGCCTCGGCTATGGCGACTTCGACACGGTGATGGAGGTGGTGGCGAAAGCCGTCGCTCACGGTCCCTATCTCATGGGCGAGCAATTCACCGCTGCCGACGTCGTCGTGGGCTCCACATTGCGCTGGGGTATAATGTTCAAAATTCTGCCGGAGCGGCCGGAATTCGTGGGGTATGTCGCGCGCTTGTCCCAACGCGCGGCGCTGCAACGCGCCGTCGCCTTGGACCAGGAGCTCGCCGCAGCGTAAGTCATCGCGGGCGTCTCGATCGGCACATTTCGAGTCGAATTCGCAGCCGTAGTGATGCCGAGCTCATAACCAGGACTTCGGGCAATTCGCCGCGGCGATGTTCACGCAGGATTTCGACCAGGTGATGTTGCCACCGAAGAGCCACATCCTGGGCCGCCAAATCGGAACGGCTAGCACATCACTTGGCGGATTCACGGCCAAAAGCCTTGCGCAGCTCGTCCTTGGCCTTCTCCAGCCTGGCGCGGTCCGCATCCGAAAGATGCTTGCCGGCGCGGTTGATATAGAAAGTCAGCATCGATATCGCCGAGCGGTAGGGATCGGCTTTTCGCCGGTGGCTCTCTTCCGCGGAGCGCTTCAGTGACGCGGCGATTTTCTTCGGGTCCTTGAGCGTGAACACGCCCTCTTCGAGGTCGAGTGCGTTTGAGTGCTCCGTAACCTCCTGCGACCACCGCTTAGTCGATTTCTTCGCCAACTGACAGCCTCCTAGGCACGCGGCGCGCAAATAGCGGTCCCGGGTTGAACGAAAAATATCGATTTGCCTCCATCGTTTGGGGGCATCATTTGGTATATGTTACTCCGCTGCCTGCGCGGCGCGTTTCGTCTTGCGCCGCCGGTCGAGCAGCTGCTTGAGATATTGCCCGGTATAGCTGTCGGGCACGCGCGCGATGTCCTCCGGCGTGCCGACCGCGACGACATAACCACCGGCGTCGCCGCCTTCGGGGCCGAGATCGATGATCCAGTCCGCGGTCTTGATCACCTCCAGATTGTGCTCGATGACCACGACGGTGTTGCCCTGATCGACCAGCTCATGCAGCACGTCGAGCAGCTTGGCCACGTCGTGGAAATGCAGGCCCGTGGTGGGCTCATCGAGAATATAGAGCGTGCGGCCGGTCGCCCGCCGCGACAGCTCTTTGGAGAGTTTCACCCGCTGTGCCTCGCCGCCTGACAGCGTGGTCGCCTGCTGGCCGACATGGATATAGCCTAAGCCAACACGCTTCAGCGTCTCGAGCTTGTCGCGCACGGACGGCACCACCTTGAACAGCTCGGCGGCCTCCTCCACCGTCATGTCGAGCACGTCGGCGATGGAATTGCCCTTGAACTTGATCTCTAGTGTCTCACGGTCATAGCGCTTGCCCTTGCATACGTCGCAGGTGACGTAGACGTCGGGTAGGAAATGCATCTCGATCTTGATGACGCCGTCGCCCTGGCAGGCCTCGCAGCGCCCGCCCTTGATGTTGAAAGAGAAGCGTCCTGGCTTGTAGCCTCGCGCCTTGGCCTCGGGCAGCTCGGCGAACCATTCGCGGATCGGAGTGAAGGCGCCGGTATAGGTGGCGGGGTTTGAGCGCGGCGTGCGCCCGATGGGCGACTGGTCGATGTCGATGACCTTGTCGAGCTGCTCAATTCCCTCGATGGCGTCATACTCGCCGGGCACCTCGCGCGCGTTGTTCAGCTTGCGGGCCACGGCGCGGTAGAGCGTCGCAATGAGGAAAGTAGACTTGCCGCCGCCCGACACGCCGGTGACGGCGGTGAACAGGCCGAGCGGAATGTCGACGGTGATGGCCTTCAGGTTGTTGGCGCGCGCGCCGACGATAGTGAGCCTGCGGCCCGTGGTGGACTTCCGCCGCTCCTTGGGCAGGGGGATCTGCCTGAAGCCAGTGAGATATTCCCCGGTGAGGCTTTCCGGGTTGGCCATCACCTCCGCGGGCGTGCCTTCCGCCACTACCTCGCCGCCATGGATGCCCGCGCCCGGGCCCATGTCCACTACATAGTCGGCCGTAAGGATTGCCTCCTCGTCATGCTCCACCACAAGCACGCTGTTGCCGAGATCGCGCAAGGCTTTCAGCGTCTCGAGCAGCCGCGCATTGTCGCGCTGATGCAGGCCGATGGAGGGCTCGTCAAGCACATAGAGCACGCCGGACAGGCCCGACCCGATCTGCGAGGCGAGCCGGATGCGCTGGCTCTCGCCGCCGGACAGCGTGCCGGATGCGCGGGCGAGCGTTAGATAGTCGAGGCCCACGTCGTTGAGGAAGGCGAGGCGCTCGCGAATCTCCTTCAGGATGCGCCCGGCGATCTCGTTCTGCTTCGGCGTGAGTTGCGCGGGCAGCACCTCGAACCAGCGGCAGCTTTGCCGGATCGACATGTCGGTGACCTCGCCGATATGCAGGCCGGCGATCCTCACTGCGAGCGCCTGGGGCTTTAGCCGATTGCCATGACAGGCTTCGCAAGGCTGGTCCGACTGGTAACGTGACAGCTCCTCGCGCACCCAGGTGGATTCCGTCTCCCGCCAGCGCCGCTCGATATTGGTGATCACCCCCTCGAAGGCCTTAGTGGTCTCGTAATGCCGGACGCCATCGTCATAGGTGAAAGTGATCTCGTCTTCGCCCGAGCCGTACAGCACGACCTCGCGAAAGTCCTCCGGCAGGGACTTCCACGGCTTGGTCATGGGCTGCCGGTAGGCGCGCGCCAGCGCCTCCAGCGTCTGCTGGTAGTAGGGCGAGCTGGCGGAAGTGCGCGTCCAGGGCGCGATGGCGCCGCGGGCGAGACTCAAAGTCTCGTCCGGCACGACGAGGTCTGGCTCGAAGAAGAGCTCGGTGCCGAGCCCATCGCACCCCGGGCACGCGCCGTAAGGATTGTTGAAGGAGAACAGGCGGGGCTCGATCTCCTCGATGGTGAAGCCCGACACGGGGCAGGCGTACTTGGCAGAGAAAGTGATGCGTTCCTGCTCGGGCTGATCCGCGAATTCGGCGATGGCCACGCCGTCGGCGAGCTGCAATGCCGTCTCGAAGGAATCGGCGAGCCGCGCGCTCATGTCGGAGCGCACCACAATGCGGTCCACCACCACGTCGATGTCGTGCTTGATCTTCTTGTCCAGCGCTGGGACCTCGGCGATCTCATGAAAGCGGCCGTCCACTTTGACGCGCTGGAAGCCTTTCGTTTGGAGCTCGGCGAAGTCTTGCTTATATTCGCCCTTGCGCCCCCGCGCGATGGGCGCCAGCAGATAGAGGCGGGCGCCCTCCGGCAGCGCGAGCACCCGGTCCACCATCTGGCTCACGGTCTGGCTCTCGATGGGAAGTCCCGTGGCCGGGGAATAGGGCATGCCCACCCGCGCGAACAGGAGCCGCATATAGTCGTAGATCTCGGTGACGGTGCCAACCGTGGAGCGCGGGTTGCGCGAGGTGGTCTTCTGCTCGATGGCGATGGCCGGCGACAGCCCGTCGATATGGTCCACGTCCGGCTTCTGCATCATGTCGAGGAACTGGCGCGCATAGGCCGAGAGCGATTCGACGTAACGGCGCTGGCCCTCGGCATAGATGGTGTCGAAGGCGAGCGAGGACTTGCCGGACCCGGACAGCCCCGTGAGCACCACGAGCCGCTCGCGCGGCAGGTCAAGCGAGACATTTTTGAGGTTGTGCTCCCGCGCGCCGCGGATGGAGATGTGCTTTGAGGTCATGCCACTAGCAATGTCGGGGGGACCGGGGGGTTCGACAAGGCCCGCAAAGGCTTAGTCCGCTGAGGTCGGAGAGACAAGGGGAGGGCGGCCTCCTCCGGGGATGGCTCCTAAAGCAGCTCCGGATGGCACCCGGCTTGCGGCTGAAACCAACGGCGTTGGCGTTCCCCCGTCTTTCCCGCCTGGTGGGGGCGCCTGAGGTCGATCTCCTCTGCGCGGCTCCAGGGGGCCTAGGCCCTGCCGTGAGTCGCCTAGATCTCCTCCACCCGTTGGGCCTTAGGTCAGAGCGGAACGCGGATGCCGAACACCAAGAACAGCACGAGCCAAATATAGACGGCTACCGTCGGGTAGAAGGTGAGACCGAAGCCGAAAGCGCGCAGATACGGGTTCTGATGATAGCCGATCCAGAACAGGATGCGTCCCAACAGGAACAGCGCCGTGAGGAGGATCAGCGAGCGGGCCTCTTCGGCCGGGCAGTAAAGCGAGAGACCGGCATTGGCGACGAAATAGGCCGCGAACTGCTCGAACGTGTTCGAGATGAAACGGGTATTGATGTCGAGCGCCGAATTGGGCTTGGCCACGCGCCCCACCCACATTTTCGGATCCATGCGCTGGGCAGCGACGATGCAGATGCCGATCACGCCCGGCAGGATCGCAAATACTGCGTCCTTGATGACGAGGGCAAGTCTATCGCCGAAATTGTTCCATTCCGCCGGCACCCAATGCCACACGAGCTTGAGGCCCAAAAAGAAGGCGAGCGAGAAGAGCCAGTTGCCGAACAGCACGTAGATGAAGGGCAGTTGCCGCGCGGTGAAACCGAATGTTTTCATCCGGGGGTCGACGCGCTTTCCGAGCGCCCGGCGCTTGGCAACGTGGCGGTGATCGATAGGACGCTGCATTGTTCCCTCTTGCGTGCCTGATGCGGAAGGGCCGGCCGCAAGCAACCCCCTGGCTGAGGCTGAGGTCAGCCTTGTGTCCGAAGCAAAGGGATAGGGCGGCTGCCGGGAAATCTCAAGGCTTCGCGCGCAGCCTGGACGTGCTAGAACAAAATATGTACAAAAATGAGGCGTCTCGCCCGCCTTGTGGACGGCGGGCGGGCGGCGTAGCGACAGCCGCCTTGCAGGCGCTAGACTTGCAGAACGCATTGAAGGGAATGCGGTGGATCCGCGCGGGAGGTGTTCTTGCTATGGCAGGATCGGTGAACAAGGTCATTTTGGTCGGCAATCTCGGTGCCGATCCTGAAGTTCGTCATACCCAAGATGGGCGCCCGATCGTCAATCTGCGCGTCGCCACGAGCGAAAGCTGGCGCGACAAGGGCACCGGCGAGCGGCGCGAGAAGACGGAGTGGCACCGCGTGGTGATCTTCAATGAGAACCTGGCCAAGGTCGCCGAGCAGTACTTGAAGAAGGGCTCGAAGGTTTACATCGAGGGGCAGCTGCAAACGCGCAAATGGCAGGACCAATCCGGTCAGGATCGATATTCGACCGAGGTCGTACTTCAACAGTTTCGCGGGGAGCTCACCATGCTCGATGGCCGGCAAGGCGGAGGAGGCGGCGAGGATCGTCAGAGCGCAAGCGGTGGCAGCGGCGACTTCGGTCGCTCCTCGGCGCTCGGAGGCAAGGGCGGCGGCGCATCCTTCGACAAGGAGCTGGACGACGAGATCCCCTTCTAGAGCATGTCCGAAACAGTGGAGACCGGTTCTCCCAAAGGATCATGCTCCAAGGAAAGCTAGAGGGCTATGCTTCAACCTGATGCGAGAGCGCTCTAAGCAGCGCAAGCGGCGGCGAGGGGTTGCGTGCTGCTTGATCCCCTGAGTGAAAGGAAAACGGAGCCGCGCTGCCTCCATAAGTCGCAATCTTTCCTTACCGGTTTCGGCTTGGCTTGGCGATGTTTAGTCGACGCACGAAGAGCCTTGCGCAGGCGCGGCGACACCGGCGGCATACCGACCCAAGCATATGATATAGAACACAAATTTTGATCAAGGACGCCCCCGCGCGTCGTCCCTAGATGGTTGCGGATGCGGCGGCAAATCAGTTATAGAAGAGAGTCTTCTGCGCGCGACGTTCGGTCCGTTGCGGGAGGCCGTTGCCGGCTCGCAGATCGGCGGCGTCTTGGTTCTTCCGCCTACCGGCAACCCACGGACTTTTATCGGCCTTGGCTGACGACGATCAGATTCACGCTCCCGGCGAGCCCCCCGCGAGCCCGTCGGACATCCGTCCCATCTCCATCACCGAGGAGATGAAGCGGTCGTATCTCGACTACGCCATGAGCGTGATCGTGGCCCGCGCGCTGCCCGACGTGCGGGACGGGCTGAAGCCCGTGCATCGGCGCATCCTCTATTCGATGCACGAGAACAACTACACGCCGGACCGGCCGTACAACAAATCGGCGCGTGTCACCGGCGACACCATGGGTAAGTTTCACCCTCACGGCAACCAGGCGATCTACGACGCGCTGGTGCGCATGGCGCAAGACTTCTCCATGCGCCTGCCGCTTATCGACGGGCAGGGGAATTTTGGCTCCGTTGACGGCGACCCGCCCGCGGCGGAACGTTACACCGAGGTCAGGCTCGCGCGGCCAGCCATGGCGTTGCTCGACGACCTCGAGAACGAAACAGTCGACTTCCAGCCGAACTACGACGGCCGCGAGCAAGAGCCCGTCGTCTTGCCGGCCAAGTTCCCCAACCTGCTGGTCAATGGTGCGGGCGGCATCGCCGTCGGCATGGCTACCAACATTCCGCCGCACAATCTCGGCGAGGTGATCGACGCCTGCATCGCCTATCTCGACGATCCGGCCATTGGCGTGGGCGAGCTGTCCGAGATTGTGCCGGGCCCAGATTTTCCCACCGGGGGTCTAATCCTCGGACGCATGGGCATTCGCAGCGCCTACCATAAGGGCCGCGGCTCGATCCTGATGCGCGGCCGCGTCACCACCGAGACCTTGCGCAAAGATCGCGAGGCGCTGGTGATCACCGAGATCCCCTATCAGGTGAACAAAGCGTCGATGGTCGAGAAGATCGCCGAGCTCGTGCGCGAGAAGAAGATCGAGGGCATCTCCGACATTCGCGACGAGTTCGAGCCGAGACGGCCTGCGCGTCGTGATCGAGCTGAAACGCGAGGCCGTGGCCGACGTGGTGCTGAACCAGCTTTACCGCTTCTCGCCGCTGCAATCGACTTTCGGCGCCAACATGGTGGCGTTGATCGGCGGCAGACCCGAGCTGATGAACCTCAAGGACATGATCTGGGCCTTCACCGAGTTCCGCGAGGAGGTGATCGGCCGCCGCATCAAGTTCCTGCTGCGCAAGGCCCGCGACCGCGCTCATGTGCTGGTCGGTCTCGCCATTGCCGTCGCCAATATCGACGAGATCATCGTCCTGATCCGCAAAGCGCGGGATCCCGCGACCGCACGCGAGCAGTTGATGGGACGCGATTGGCCCGCGCAAGAGGTCATTCCTCTCGTGGAGCTGATCGCCGATCCCCGCCACAAGGTTTCCGCGAAGGGTAGCTACCGCCTTTCCGAGGAGCAGGCCCGCGCCATCCTCGATCTCCGCTTGCAGCGCTTGACCGCGCTCGGGCGCGACGAGATCGGCGACGAATTGAAGAAGCTTGGAACGGAGATCGGCGACTATCTGGAGATACTGCGATCCCGCGAGCGCATCGTCGGCATCGTCAAGGACGAACTCTTGAGCATCAAGCAGGCATTCGGCACTCCCCGCCGTACGGAGATCCTGGAGAGCGAGGGCGAGGTCGAGGACGAGGACCTGATCCAGCGCGAGGACATGGTCGTCACCGTGTCCCACAAGGGCTACATCAAGCGCGTGCCACTTTCCAACTACCGCGCCCAGCGCCGCGGCGGCAAAGGCCGCGCTGGCATGGCGACGCGGGAAGAGGATTTCGTCACCCGCATCTTCATCGCCAACACCCACACACCGGTCCTGTTCTTCTCCTCACGCGGCATGGCCTACAAGATGAAGGTCTGGCGCCTGCCCCTCGCCGCGCCCCAGGCCCGTGGCAAGGCGCTGATCAATCTCTTGCCGCTGGACAAGGACGAGAACATCACCACCATCCTGCCGCTGCCAGAGGATGAGCAGACCTGGGGGAAGCTTGACGTGATGTTCGCCACCAATGGCGGCACCGTCAGGCGCAACAAGCTCTCCGACTTCATCGAGGTGCGGCAGAACGGCAAGATCGCCATGAAGCTCGACGCCGGCGACCGCATCGTGGGCGTAGCTGTGGCAAGCGAGCAGAACGACGTGCTGCTCACCACGGCGGAAGGCCAGGCGATCCGTTTCCCCGTCACCGATGTGCGTGTGTTCAAAGGCCGCGAGTCGGCCGGCGTGCGCGGCATCAAACTCGAGGGCAAGGACCAGGTCATCTCCATGGCAATTCTCGGCCATGTCGATGCCTCCGCGCCCGAGCGCACGGCCTATGTTCGCCAGGCCAACGTGGTCCGCCGCGGTGGCGCCGAGCAGGAGCCTGACGTCGAGGCCGAGAGCAACGGCCAGGAAACGGTGGTGCTCACGCCGGAGCGCTATGCCGAACTCAGCGCGCATGAGCAGTTCGTGCTGACGGTGTCGGAGAACGGCTACGGTAAGCGTAGCTCCGCTTACGAGTACCGTATCTCCGGCCGCGGCGGCAAAGGCATCATCGCCATGGTGGTCAATCAGCGCAACGGCAAGCTGATCGCGTCCTTCCCCGTCGAGGAGAGCGACCAGATCATGCTTGTCAATGATCGTGGCCAGCTCATCCGCGTGCCGGTGGAGGATATCAGCGTCGTGGGCCGCTCGACCCAAGGAGTGATCGTGTTCGACACCGCCGATGACGAGCGCGTGGTTTCGGTCGAGCACATCCCCGATGTCGAGAGCGAGGACGAGGGGGACATTGAGGCCGCAGGGCCGTGAGCACGCGCACAGGCCTGTATCCCGGCAGCTTCGATCCCGTCACCTTCGGCCACGTCGATATCGTGCGCCGCGCGGCGCACCTCGTCGACAAACTCGTCATTGCTATCGGCGCCCATCACGACAAGCACCCACTGTTCTCGACAAAGGAACGGGTGGCGCTGGCAAAGGACGTGTTGCAGCCGGTGGCCGATGCCGTCCGACTCTCGCTGCTGGTGAGCACCTATGACACCTTGACGGTCAGCGCCGCCAAGACAGCAGGAGCCTCAATCATCATTCGCGGCCTTCGCGACGCGGGCGACTTCGACTATGAGGTGCAGATGGCCGGCATGAACGCGGCATTGACGCCAGATATCGAGACGGTATTCCTGGCGTCATCGCCCGGCACGCGCCACATCGCGGCGAGCCTCGTGCGACAGATCGTCGAGATGGGCGGCGACGTCGCGTCGTTTGTGCCGCCCGTCGTGGCGGCGGCCTTGAAGAAAAAGTTTTCCGGCAAGTCCGGCGCCTAAGAAATTCTGCGAGGAGAGGCATGAGGATATTTGCAAGGCTCGTCACGCTCTGCGCGGTGCTGTTGCTCGCCCTCCTAGCCGCACCGGCACCGGGGCACGCGGCCAACCTCGCCAACCCAGCGGCGCTGAACGAGAAGGCACCCGCCGAGTACAAGGCCAAGTTCGACACAAGCAAGGGCACCTTCGTGATCGAGGTGCATCGCGACTGGGCGCCGAACGGCGCCGACCGCTTCTACAATCTTGTGAAAAACAGCTTCTTCGACAACGCGCGCTTCTTCCGCGTGATCAGCGGTTTCATGGTACAGTTCGGCATCAATGGCGATCCGAAGATTTCGGCGGCGTGGCAGGACGCCAACATCAAGGACGACCCGGTTAAGCAGAGCAACCAGCGCGGCTTTGTCACCTTCGCCACAGCGGGTCCCAATACGCGCACGACGCAAGTGTTCATCAATTTCGATGACAATTCGGGGCTCAACGGTCGGGGCTTTGCACCGTTCGGCCAGGTCACCTCTGGCATGAACGTCGTCGATCAGCTCTTCAGCGGTTATGGCGAGGGCGCGCCCAACGGCGAGGGGCCCGAACAGGGGCGCCTCCAAAGCGAAGGCAACGCCTATCTTGCCAAGGACTTCCCAAAGCTCGATTTCATTCGCAAGACGACGATCGAGCCGTAGCGGCGCCGGGCAACAAAGGAGCCCTTCATGGCAAAACCCGAAGACACGCTTCTCATCGAGACCTCCCAAGGCCCCGTCGTGGTGGAGATGCGCCCCGACCTCGCCCCGAAACACGTGGCCCGCATCAAGGAGCTCGCCCGCCGGGGATTTTACGACGGCGTGGTGTTCCATCGCGTGATCGACGGTTTCATGGCGCAGACCGGCGACCCGACCGGTACCGGCATGAGCGGATCGGGCCAGAAGCTCCGCGCCGAGTTCAACGCCGAGCCGCACACGCGCGGCGCGGTGTCTATGGCGCGCGCGCAATCGTGCGATTCCGCCGACAGCCAGTTCTTCATCTGCTTCGACGACGCGCGGTTCCTCGACAAACAATACACGGTGTGGGGCCGCGTGATCGAGGGCATGGAGAACGTGGACAAGCTGAAGCGCGGCGAGCCGCCTTTCGCTCCCGACAAGATGATCTCCGTCAAACTGGCCTCCGACAGCACGGCGTGACAGCGCAGGGTTGCGCTGCGCGCCTCCGGCGATTGCGCTCCCATGCGCACTGACCTGTTCGATTTCGATCTGCCGGAGGCGCTGATCGCGCTTCGCCCCGCGAGGCCGCGCGACGCTGCCCGGCTCTTACTGGTAGATCCTGATGCTACGCCCCTCGTGGCGGATAGCACCATGTGCGATCTGCCCAAGCTGCTAGCCCCCGGCGACGCGCTCGTCTTCAACGACACCAAGGTCATCCAGGCCAAGCTGGAAGGCACAAGACAGCGCGATGGCGCCCGCGCGAGCATCTCGGTCAATCTCACCAAGAGGCTCGATAGCCATCGCTGGCAGGCCCTGGCGCGCCCCGCCAAGCGCCTCAAGGCCGGCGATCGCATCCTGTTTGGCGAGGGGGGCCGCGCCTGCTTTCTTGGGCGGCTCGAAGCGACCGTGCAAGCACAGAGGAACGACGGCGAGATCACGCTCGCCTTTGATTTTTCCGGCGCCGCTCTGGACGAAGCTGTTGCCAGCCTGGGCCAGATGCCCTTACCGCCCTATATCGCTTCGCGCCGGGCGGCCGACGACCGCGACGTTACCGACTATCAGACGGTCTTTGCGCGGGAAGAGGGCGCCGTCGCCGCGCCGACCGCCAGTCTGCATTTCACGCAAAGCCTGCTCGAGGCCCTGGAAGCACGCGGCATTGGCTGTCATTGGGCGACGCTGCACGTCGGACCCGGCACCTTCCTGCCCGTGCGAGCCGACGATACTAAGGATCACGTCATGCATGCCGAGAGGGGCACCGTGTCGAGCGCCACCGCCGATGCGCTGAACACCGTGAAGGCGAGGGGAGGCTGCATCGTCGCCGTCGGCACCACCTCGCTCCGGCTCCTGGAAACCGCTGTGGACAATAGCGGAAGGCTTCGTCCCTTCGCCGGGGAGACACGTCTTTTCATCACGCCGGGCTATCGCTTCCACTTTGTGGATCGCCTCCTCACCAACTTCCATCTGCCGCGCTCGACCTTGTTCATGCTGGTGGCGGCCTTCTCTGGACTCGACGTTATGCGAGAGGCCTACGCCCATGCAGTTCAGGCGGGCTATCGCTTCTATTCCTATGGCGATGCCTGCCTCTTGGGCAAAGGACAGGAGGCGAAGGGTGCAGGATAGCGGCAGCGGGGGCCATAAATCCCAGTATCGATGCTCGTAACCACGCTGGACAAGATTGACGCGCCGGTGGCACGCAGTCGAGCGCGTACCGCCGCAACGAGCTTCTCTAGCTGGGCACTGCGTAGGTTTACTGCGAGTTGAATCCCGCTATCGGCGCCGGCACTCCTTCTGACGCGAATAACCATCCGGCTAGGCCGGCGTTTCACCGCTTCTGCGAATCGACCCAATGGTCCCCCAGCCCGATCAGCTCCGCCACGGGCTATCGGTCAATGCCAAAGGAATAAGCAGCGGATCTTGGATTTGAGTGCCCTTAAAAATGGAGAATGCCGATTGAGTGAGCAAAAAAGCTTAAGTCATTGCAGAAAAGTCACACGGATATACATCTTGCGGAAAAACGGGCTTTTTCCGTTGCCATGAAAACGCGCCGCTCTATCTTTGGGACAAATGGGCGTTGGGTGGCGCAGGTGTGTCACACCGCGTCACGGGGACTGAAAACAGGGGACCGGAAGATGGCGCGGGGAATAATTAGGTCTAGCCTTTTTGGCGTCGTTCTTCTCGGGGCGTCTGGAGTTTCGGCCTATGCGGCCGATCTCGGACCGGCGCCGGTAACAGTGGCGCCACCATCGAGCTGGTGGTCTGATTTTAAGTTCGATGCGATGGTTGAAGGCGGCTTTACCGGCAATCCCGCCGGTCCGCCCAATCCTCCTGGGAATTTTGGCCAGCTGTTTACCGACCAGGCCAACATGTTCCTAATGAATCAGCTCTTACTCACCGCGCATCGGGACGTTGACGAGAAGAAAGATTGGGACCTCGGCGTGAAGGTTCAGTTCATGTATGGAACTGACGCCCGCTACACGCGCTACTTAGGCGAATTTCCTAACGCCGTAGATGGCCTATACGCTCCTGCTATCCAGGAGGCCTGGGTCGATGTCAAAACACCTTGGTTCGGCAAGGGCGGGACGGACTTCAAGGTCGGACAGTTCGTCACTCCCCTGGGCGTCGAGGTGATCGATCCGAGAGGGAACTTTTTCTACTCCCATTCTTACCTCTTCAATTTCGGCCTCCCCCTTGAGAACACTGGCGTACTGGCAGTGACGCATGTCAACGACACTCTTGACCTCTATGGAGGTGTCGACACCGGCGTGAACACGACGTTTGGGCCGGGAATAGGCGACCCGACCGGAACCGCCTCATTTAACGCCGGCTTCGGGCTCAACAAACTTATGAACGGTAAGCTGACTATCCTGGCGCTCACTCACATTGGCCCCTCGGATCCGGGTGACAATTCGGACTCTCGCTATCTGAGCGACGCGTACGCCACCTACAAGTTCAACGACAAGCTTACATGGACGACCGAGCTGAACTACGCCTATGACTCCATCAACAAAGGTCAGAACGGCTGGGGTATCGTGGAGTACCTCACCTATACCTATAACGATTGGCTTTCATTGGGTGTCCGCGGCGAGTACTGGGACGACATAAATGGCTTCTGGGTCGCCGCCTTCCCTTGCCCTAACTGCTTCATAGAAGCTGAGGAGGGCAGTCCCCAAGCTAGGATACTTGGTGCGGGAAAGGCCTCCTACACCGAGCTGACCTTCGGCGCGAACATCAAGCCGTTCTCAAAAGCCACCTATAAGCCGCTGGCTAACTTGCTAATCCGCCCGGAGATTCGTTGGGATCATTCCTTCGACGCAAACGCATTCGACAACTTTTCGGAACCCAACCAGCTCACGCTCATGTCTGATTTCATCTTTACATGGCAGTAGCGAAGCAGGCAGAGAGGCAACGCGGTTCAGTCAATTTCCCCAAAAAACATTTTTCCACTTCATAAGGGCGCCTCATCCGGCGCCCTGTTTTTTCCTCGACTTTGGCTGGTCGGAGACTCAGCATCATCGAAGCGATCTGAGAAGATAGCAAACAGCAGCGGAGAGCCCATATCAAAGGCGGAATTGCGTGATCATCTCTCCGCGCTAGGTCTCGCGCGAGGCAACTTTACTCGCTATGCCACCTTTTGCCTGATTTCTCGCAATCGGCCTTGGCTTGGTCTCCCGCAAGCCACCATTAGGCCGAGAGCAATAATCTTCAATACCAGAACCTTCATCGGCTGTACTCCCCTAGACCTAGTGACGCCCCGGTGCTCAGCGATGAACAAGGAACGACCTTGCGGGGCTTGATACGTCCGATGCGGGAACTGTGACACCCGAACTACTTACGAGTGTTTGGCTCCAAGGGGCCGGAAATGCTCTTACTCATAGAGCAAAGCGCCAAAGGGGAGTTAGAGGCATTGTCCCCCCCCCCAGAGAAGTACGAGGTTTAGGACAATATCTGTCGGGCTTTAGTGTCCAGCGATAGATAGGCCCCAAGTCATTCATAGGCCCGAGTAGGCTAGTATTAATCAACCTAGCGGGCATTTATTAGAGTGCGCGGTGAGAAGAGGTCTTTCCTTTGTGGTCAAGGGACGCGACGGCGATGCGCGCACAGGCGCTATCACCACCGCGCGGGGCGTAATCCGCACGCCCGCTTTCATGCCGGTAGGTACCGCCGCCACGGTGAAGGCGATGTTCACTGACCATGTACGCGCGAGCGGAGCCGATATCATTCTCGCTAACACCTATCATCTCATGCTGCGGCCCGGCGCGGAGCGGATTGCGCGGCTCGGGGGGCTGCACCGTTTCATGCATTGGGACGGCCCAATCCTCACCGACTCCGGCGGGTTTCAGGTGATGTCGCTTGCCAAGCTCCGACGCATCGAGGAGGAGGGTGTCACCTTCCAGTCCCATCTCGATGGCGCCACCTTCACCCTCACGCCCGAGCGCGCCATCGAGATCCAGTGCCTGCTGGGCTCCGATATCCAGATGGTGCTCGACGAATGCACGCCGTTTCCGGCCGAGTGCGCGGAAGTGGAGAGCTCCATGGAGCTGTCGCTGCACTGGGCCGAGCGATCGAAGCGCGCGTTTCACGCGCTGGCCGCGTCTGGCCAATCCCTGTTCGGCATTGTCCAAGGCGGCGCCCACGCCGGTCTGCGCCAAAGAAGTGCCGAGGCGTTGATCGCTATCGGCTTCGACGGATACGCCATTGGGGGCCTCGCGGTGGGTGAGGGCCAGCCGACCATGCTCGCCATGGTCGAGACCACGGCGGCGCTGTTGCCACAAGGTCAGCCGCGCTATTTGATGGGGGTCGGAACGCCGGAGGACATGATCCTCGCAATCGCGCGAGGCATCGACATGTTCGACTGCGTCATGCCGACCCGCGCCGGCCGACATTCGCTCGCCTTCACCTGGGCCGGACGTCGCAATCTGCGCAATACCCGCTATGCCGACGACCCCGAGCCGCTCGACGCGGAAAGCGCCTGCCCCGCCGCGCACTATAGCCGCGCGTATCTGCATCATCTGGTCAAGTCAGGCGAGACGCTCGGGGCTATGCTGCTTAGCTGGTCGAACGTACACTTCTACCAGGAGCTCATGGCACGCGCGGGGGAGGCGATTGCACGCGCGGAGTTCGCGCGCTTCGCCGAGGATGTGCTGCGAAGGTATGGTGGCTCACAACAGGACGACGAGCCGCTTGCCTGAGCTATTGCAGGGCGATGTCCGAGGCGGGGCCCGATTGCCGCGGTCCCATCAGCTGCCGCTCGCGCGCCAGCAGATAAAGTCCCGACAGGATCACCACACCGCCGCCCGCAAGCGTCCACGGAGTCGGCACGTCGCCGAACACGAAAAAGCCGAGCGCCGACATGGAGATCAAGCCGAGATAAGTGAAAGGCGCGAGCACCGGCGCGGGCGCAATTCGGTGGGCGAGGATCAAGAGCCAATGGCCGAGGCCGCCCCACACGCCGAGCGAAACGAGCAGCAGCCAGGTAATCGGACTTTGCGGCCATTGCCAGTGGAGGAGCGCGAACGGCGCCGACAGCACCAGGCCAGCCAGCGGCGAGTACGATTGCGTCACCTCCGGCGAATCGAAGGCGGCGAGGTAGCGCGTGGCGATGTTGTAGAGAGCGTAGCTGAGGGTGGCGCCGAGGGAGAGCATCACCGCCCAATGGATGCCGCCAAAGCCCGGCCGCATCACGATCACGATGCCCAGGAAGCCGATGGCGATCGCGATCATACGGTGCCAGCCCACCCACTCCTGAAGCAGGGGGCCCGCCAGCAGCGCGACGATCAAGGGCGTGAGGAAGAAGATGGTGATGGTCTGGTCGAGCTGGAGATATTGCAGCGCCACGAAGTTGAAGCCAGTGGCGCCAAGCATGCACAGCGAGCGCACGATCTGTAGGGCCGGCTTCTTCGAGCGGAAAGACGGCCTGAAGGCGAGCGGCCACAAAACGGCGACGCTGAACACCACATGGGCCACGAAGCGCAGCCACACCACCTCCGCGACTGGCTGGTGATCGACGGCGACGAGGTATTTCGCCGTTGTGTCGAGCCCGGCAAAGGCCACCGTAGCGAGCGCCATCAGCCCGATCGCCTTGAGGCGCAGGCTCGGATCAGCGGAACCTCGCGGCATTTGACGCTTGCTGTGTGGCACGGTAGCTGATCAGGGTTGATGAAGGCTTGCGGCGGCGAGTGCGGTGGTCAACCGACCCCGCCCTAAGGTCAAGCCTGGAGGAGGAAGATGGCCGAGATTCGCGCCATGTGTGCCATAGGCCAGCGCGGCCAGCTCGGGCTTAACGGCCGGCTGCCCTGGGAGGGCAACAGCGGCTGGCAGTACCAGGCCGATGTGGCACGCTTCTTCGACCTGACGCGCGGCCACGTGCTCATCGCCGGCCCGCGCACCATCGCCTCAATTCCGCCACTCGCCTACCAGCACCGCACCATCGTCGAGATTCGCTCCGCCATGAAGCCTGCGGAGGTGCTTGCGCAGTTTCCCCACCGCGTCGTCTATATCGGCGGGGGCCCACCGGTCTGGACCACTTACGCGCCCTTCATCCAACACTGGGACATCACCCGGTTACCTTATGACGGCGAGGCCGACACCTGGTTCGATCCGGCTTGGCTCGTGGCCGCCAAGAATTCTGCGGAAGCGGCATCAAGCGTCACCTCCTGATGCGGCTAGTTTGTTAGCCTGCCTGTGCTCCACTCCGTACGGGGATATGCGGAGGCAAGAGCCGCGACCACGGTTACGCGTACATTCACCTCATTGGCAGCAACGGTGCTGGTGACCGCCCTGGGCGACGGACTGGTGCTCCCCGCACAACCCTCTACCAAGGACCAGGCGGTGGCGATGGTGAAGAAGGCGGTCGCCTATATCAAGGCGGAAGGGCCAGACAAGGCCTCCCGGGCCATCGACGATCATTCCGGCCAATTCGTTGACTACGACCTGTACGTCGTGGTCTAAGGACTTGACGGCAAAATGCTTCTCCACGGCGCCGACAAAAAACCCGCATCGGCACCAAGCAAATGGGCGATAAGGACTCCGAGGGCAACGCATGCGTGAAGGGAGCGCATCGAACTCGCGGCGACGCAGCCGAGCTTCTGGCAACGGTACAAATTCATGAACCCAGTGAGCAAACAGGTCGAAGCCAAAAAGATGTATTGCGAGCGGCTGGAGGCCTCCGTCGTCTGCGCCGGGGTCTGCGGCGCCGACGGCTGATCGGCGCTTGGGGAGATTGCGATGCGACTAATGGCGCTGATACTTCAGGTCCTGGTCGTCACGGGGGCAGGGGCGGCACTCGCCGCTGCCGGCACCGGAAACCCCAAGGACATCCTCGCGGCGCAACTCCGGGATCAGGGCTATGCCTGTGATCATCCGCAAAGCGCCGAGCAGGATGCCAAAGGCTCCAAGCCCGATGAGGCCGTTTGGGTCGTACAATGCGAGAACGCCAAATATCGCATGCGCCTCGTTCCGGACATGGCCGCCAAGGTCGAACGCATCGATCAATGACTGCCGCTTTCAGCGGTAATCAGCTGACAGCCGGATGCCTGCCAAGCGTCCCCTACACGTCGGTGTCTCCGGGGAACGTACCGTCGGGGTGGGGACATTTGACCCGCAGCACGTACCAACCCGGATGCGCGTCTTGCCAGTGCGGCGTTTCGGTCATCGCCATGCGGGAGCAGACCGTGGGGTTTGAGAAGTCCGGCATCGCCGATACGCCGCCCGTATCGGCTGCATCGGACATCTGCACAATCTCGTTGCGGCAGGCGCCAAGATCGAGCCTGATGCCGTCAACAGGCAAGCCATTCACATCGCGCGGGCCTGGAACGGCGACAGCCTGGCATACCACGAACAGCAACGCGGTCGGGGTCATCGGTGCCTCCCCCGATGCAAATGACTCAAGCCAGCACGCATCCTTGGAAGCCTAAACGCGCCGCAGGGGAGAATCCACCCCCAAGTCGTGCGCAACGCTGCGCCCGTTGTTCAGGCACATAGCAGCTCCCGAGCGGTCGTCCCCGGGTCAATTGGCAGCGACGCCAGGCGCCCCGGCGTGGTCCATCTCGCTGACGTCTTGCGCGTCTACTGCGGGGCCGGAGCCGGAGCAGGGGCTGGGGCTGGGGCCGGAGCCATAGGCGCCGGAGCTGGAGCTGGAGCTGGAGCAGCCGTGGGCATCGGGGCCGCAACCTCTTTGCCCATGAGACAGTGAACCCAGCCCGATTGGAACCACTGGCAGTGATGTCTGTGATTCTGAACGATCACAACGGCCACCACGATAACAATCAATATAAGCAACCACCTCATCTGCTCACCCTCCCATTTTATCCGAGGCCATAACCCAAGCCGCCCGCACGAAACCAATGGTGAGCCCGCCGGGACTCGAACCCGGGACCCTCTGATTAAAAGTCAGATGCTCTACCGGCTGAGCTACGGGCTCTCCGCGTGCCGACCATATGGGTCGGCATGCGCTAAGGTCAATATAAAGGGCTGCCCAGGCCTGTGGCCGAAAAACATCACGCCCTCGCGGCGACGGCAATGGCCCGGAGGCGAAGCTCCCATTGCCTGGGACAGGTGGGCGCGTTAGAGCATCGCGCGATCGCGGAGATTGCGCTCCGCCGCGCTGGGGCCTGCGCGCGCTGAAACAGCCGTCAAATTGGGGGAACAGGCCATGACGAGCACGCCACGACGATGGCACCGCTACCTGCCGCGACTCCTACTCCTCATTCCGTGCGCCGTGGCGCTGTGGGTGCCTCTCTACAACAAGGTTGACCCCAGCCTTGGCGGCATCCCGTTCTTCTATTGGTTCCAGCTCGCCTCGATCCTCTTCGGCGCACTCTGCGTGCTGATCGTCTATTCGCTCGAACGGCAATTCGCGCGCCGGGCATAGCGCCCGCGAGGAGGGTGCTTTCTTGGACTTGAATCTGATCGCCACGGCCGTCTTCGTCGCACTTTTCCTGCTCGTGACCTGGGTTGGCTTCGTCGCTGCGCGCTGGCGCAAGGCCGATCTCAACCTGTTGCATGAATGGGGCCTCGGCGGCCGCCGCTTCGGCACCGTCGTCACCTGGTTCCTGCTCGGCGGCGACCTTTACACCGCCTACACCTTCATCGCCGTGCCGGCGCTCGTCTTCGGCAAGGGGGCGATGGGTTTCTTCGCGGTGCCTTACGCCGTTCTCATCTATCCCATTCTCTATCTCGTCTTCCCGCGGCTCTGGGCGATCGCGCAAGCGCGCGGTCACCTGACAGCGGCGGATTTCGTGCGCGACCGCTTCGGCAGCCGCATGCTGGCGCTCGCCGTGGCCGTGACGGGGATCGTGGCCACGATGCCTTACATCGCCCTGCAGCTCGTCGGCATGGAGGTGGTAATCGGCGCGCTTGGCTTCCCCCCCGGAGGCCTCACCGGTCATCTCCCGCTCATCATCGCTTTCCTCATCCTTGCGGCCTTCACCTATACGAGCGGCTTGCGCGCTCCCGCGTTGATTGCCGTCGTCAAGGACGCCCTGATCTTCATCACGATCATCGCTGCAGTCGTCATCATCCCGGCCAAACTCGGAGGCTACGGCGCCATCTTTGCGAGCGTGCCGGCGGAGAAGCTCACCCTCACCCCGCCGTCGGGGGATAGTCTTGGCTCCTATAGCGCCTATGCCACCCTGGCGCTCGGATCGGCGCTCGCGCTCTTCCTCTATCCCCATTCCATGACCGGGATCTTGAGCTCATCGAGCGGGGACGTGATCCGGAGGAACGCGGCGCTGCTTTCCGCCTATTCCTTCGTCCTCGGGTGGATCGCTTTGCTGGGTTACATGGCCTTGGCGGCGGGCGTCGACAACGACCCGGCCTATGCCTCGGGCTTCAACAGCTTTGGACCAAACTTCGCGGTTCCGGCGCTATTTCTTGCCTCGTTCCAATCCTGGTTCGTCGGCATTGCCTTCGCCGCCATCGCCATAGGCGCGCTGGTGCCCGCCGCGATCATGTCGATCGCCTGCGCCAACCTTTTCACCCGCAACCTCTACAAGGAATTCCTGCGCCCCGCTTGCACGGAAGCGGAGGAGGCGCGCATGGCCAAGATCGTCTCGCTCGTGGTCAAGGTGGGTGCCGTCGTGTTCATCCTGGGCTTGCCGCAGTCCTATGCCATCCAGCTGCAGCTGCTGGGAGGCATCTGGATCATCCAGCTCTTGCCCCCAGTTTTGCTCGGGCTCTATGCGCGCTCCGTCAACGCATCGGCGCTGCTGATCGGCTGGGCCGCCGGCATGATGCTAGGCACTTATATGGCTGCCACCCAAAGTTTTGCCTCCTCGGTCTACCCGCTCGCCGTCTTGGGCGTGACTATCCCCGGCTATGCGGCTCTGTATTCGGTGCTT
This sequence comes from uncultured Alphaproteobacteria bacterium, assembly GCA_963846875.1. GTDB lineage: Bacteria > Pseudomonadota > Alphaproteobacteria > Rhizobiales > Methyloligellaceae > Methyloceanibacter. The sequence continues at coordinate 61,314 of CAWJXT010000017.1, read as the reverse complement.
TTTAATCTTCTCCTCGTCGTTGTCCTCACTCCGGTCCTCGATTTCATGAGACGGCGGGCGCCACGTGCGCGACAAGCTGATTGAAATCACCCCGTCCGGGAGCGCCGCTCGACCCCGGTATGAAACCTCGCTAGGGTCGCCGGCATTGTCACCATGGGATGCCCCGAGAGGGAGGAGAACGACATGGCCAAAGACTATCAAGACGGCGGCAGGACGTTTCTTGCGATCGTGCTGGGGGGCATTGTGCTTGCCCTCGTTATTGCCGCGTACGTGATGTACGTAAGCCGTCACGAGAGCAGCGTGAAAGTCGATCGGCCAGCGGCAATGGTGCCGGCGACACCGGAGGCGGGCCCGGCCATGGTGCCGAAGCCGCCGGCAGGTGAAACGCCCGCCGCGCCGACAGCGCCGCCCGCCACCAATCCGTAGTCGGCCCAATTCGCGGCGGTCGCCCCGCAGCACCGACCCACGGCGTTTGGGCCCGGCCCAAAAAGAAGAGCCCCGGCGCGGGGATTGCCGAGGCTCGTACGCATTACACAGAACGCACTACCACCCAGACTGAAGACAAACCGGGCATGGTTAGCATGCCTGGAGCGTGTGGCAGTTTTTTGACGTTTCCTTGTCAATCTCCCCATTTACAACAAGCATTTGCGGTGGTGCTCTCACATTGCGCGGATGCTTCTCGGAGCCCTCGCGCCGCCATTGCAGGCCCCATCGCAAGGCCTGCAGAATGTTACTCTCGGCACGCGACCACCCGATCCCGCAACAAAGTAGCACTTAGCCTGGGCAAGCCTTGTGCGGTTAGCCGCCCCATGCACTATGGGGAAGGGAGGCTGGTGCCTCTGGCAAATCGGCGCGAGCTTTCGAGGTGATGGGAGATGCGCTGGCGTGGCGAGAGACAGAGTGAGAATGTCGAGGATCGGCGGGATGAAGGCGGCGGTTTCGCCTTTCCCCTACCGGGCGGTGACGTCCGTTTTCCGAGCGGCGGTGGGGTGGGGAGCGGAGGTGGCATCGGGCTTGTCGGGTTCCTGATTCTGCTGGGACTTGCGCTTCTTTTCGGTGTCGACCCGCGCGTCATTCTCAGCGGCGCCCCCACCGGCGACGACACGAACTTTCCCGATATCCATCTGCCGCAATCGCGGCCCGGCGCGCCAGGCCTACCGACCCCGCAGCAGCAGGGACCGCAGGTGCAGCATCCGCAGACCACACAAGCAGACGATCTCAAGCAATTCGTCTCCGTTGTGCTTGCCGACACCGAGGATGTATGGAGCGATATCTTCCAGAAATACGGCCAGAGGTACGAGGACCCGAAGCTGGTGCTCTACTCCGATGGCGTTCGCTCGGCTTGTGGGATGGGCATGTCGGCCATGGGGCCGTTCTATTGCCCGAACGACGAGAAGGTCTATATCGACCTGTCTTTCTATGAGGAGCTGAAGAATCGATTCCATGTATCGGGCGATTTCGCCGAGGCCTATGTAATCGCGCATGAGGTCGGCCACCACGTCCAGAAGCTGCTCGGCATCGCCGACCAGGTCGAAGCTGCACGCCAGCAAGCGAGCGAGAAGAGCGCCAACGCGTTGCAGGTCCGCATGGAGCTGCAGGCGGACTGCTTTGCCGGCGTGTGGGCCAACCATGCGCAAGAGATTAAGAACATCATCGAGCCGGGCGACATCGACCAGGCGATCGCTGCGGCGAGCGCTATCGGCGACGACCGCATCCAGCGCCAGACCCAAGGTTATGTCGTGCCCGATTCGTTCACCCACGGCTCGTCAGCGCAGCGGGTGCGCTGGTTCCGGCGGGGCTACGAGGGTGGCACGCTCGAGGACTGCGACACCTTCAATGCGAGCCAGTTGTAACGGTTGGGCCGAGTCTCATCGGCTCCGGCCAATCGGGGGTCGCCCGGTGGTCTTGCCGCGCCGGATCTGCAACCTTTTGCGGCCGGATCAAGTTCGCTCACCAAGGCGCGCGGTGGCTGCCACCTGGTCGTCTCCGCGGCCCAAGCAATAGCGGGGGACACGGGCAAAGAGCTGCTCGATGATCGAGCCATCGGGGGGCGCCGGTTCTTGGAAGGATAGCTAAAACTGGTCGCCGGCAAAGACCGTCGGGTCGCAACGCAAATTGGCCTTTTTGAACAGCACGCAGGCCTGCGCCGCCTCGGCGACATTGCTAAACGGGCCTGCGACCAGCCGCCATTTCTTGTCGGGGGCGAGGACGCGCCGGGGCTGCAAGCCGGCGACGAGCGCGGCGTGATTGTTGAGCAGGTCGCGCCATAAAGGCCGCAACCCGTCCTGCTTGTCGACGCTGCCGATCTCGATGCCAAACCGCGTCGTGCCAGGCGGAATTGGAATGGGCGCGCTAAGATTAGGAGTCTCGGTCATTGTCGGAGGGGGCGCGCTGGCCGAAGGTGTCGACATCGGTTCGACGGAGGTCACCTGCACCGGCGCCGCAGGCTTCTCCTCCGGCTTCTCATCAAGCTTCTCATCGGGAGCAGACTCTACCGTGACCGAGGGAGGGATCTCCTCGCTCGTGTCGGCATCGGGGATGTCGGCAGGCTTCTGCGGAGCCTGTGCTTCATCGACCGGCTTTTCGACGGGCTTCTCGGGCGCCTTGGTCGCAGGTTTGATGTCTATTCCCTTAGCCCGGTCCGCGGGTTTCTCGGACGGCTGGGCCCCGTTTGTGGCCTTCTTGTCGGGGGCCTTGGCTTGATCGGCGGGCTTCTCGGAGGGCTTGGCCCCGTTCGTGGGCTTGTTGTCTGGTGCCTTGGCGAGGTCGGCGGGCCTCTCTACCGGCGGCACCGGTTCTGCCGAAGGCGGCAAGGTGGTGGTGACCGCCGCGGGGGGAGTGGCCATGGCGACCGGGCCCAGCGCCTTCTCAAGCGGCTTCATGCGTGCATTGAGCTCCTCCACCTGTTGCGACAGATCGCGCAGCGAGGTTTTGAGCTCGGCGAGCTCGCGGTTCCGGGCCTCACTGGCCTCGGCCAGAGCGGCAGTCGCCTCATCCGACGCGGCGGGTGCCGGGGCGGCTTCGCTCGAAGTCAGGGCCATGCTGTGCGGTCCCGGCCGACATGGGCTCGGAGATAACCCGGAACAGATAGGCAGCAGAAAAGGCAGCAAGCAAAATCCAGAACGTGGCGAAGACGCCCAGGGCCCAGTTGCGCCCGCCGCTGCGGCTATTCTTGACTAACATGAGACTCCACAAGCCTCCCTCGCGCTCAGCTACCGCTGAAAAACGCCCGCACGATGGCTTCGCCACAATTGACGCACCGCACTAGGGGAGGATGACTCGCTCTGTCCGTCAGGTCAATTTCGCTGTGGCCGTCAGACCAAAGGGTCGGCTTCTGGCTCTGGGCCTCGCTTTACAGTAGAGAATTCGCTTAAGACAGCATGCGGCAACGATTCGGGTGCGCCGGACATGACCCGGACTCCCCAGGCACGCCCTCTAGCAATTACCACGAGGCATGACGCAACCTTCGGCCCTCGCCATCGTTCTCGCCGCCGGCAAAGGCACGCGGATGGAGTCCGCGCTGCCGAAGGTCCTGCACAAGCTCGCCGGCGCGCCGATGCTCACCCACGTGCTCAAGGCGGCCGTCCAGGCAGGATTCAGCCGAAGCTGTCTCGTCGTGGCGCCGGGCATGGAGACCGTCAGCGCGGCGGCGCGGGCGCTCGACCCGACCCTCGCTGTGTTCGTGCAAGCCAGGCAGCATGGAACCGCCGACGCGGTCAAGGCCGCGCGGGAAGCCTTTGAGGGCTTTGCCGGTCCCGTGCTCGTGCTATATGGCGACACTCCGCTCTTGCGGACCGAGACCCTGCTTGCCGTGGGCCAGGCTCTCGACGAAGGCGCCGATCTGGTGGTGATCGGCTTCGAAGCGTCCGACCCGACCGGCTATGGGCGCCTTCTGTTCGACGCCCAAGGGCTGCTGATGGGCATCAAAGAGGAGAAGGACGCGAGCGAGGCGGAACGCGCGCTCACTCTTTGCAATTCCGGCATCATGGCGTTCCGCTCGAGCAAGGTTGTTGCGGACCTGATTGGACGCATCGGCAACGACAACGCTAAGGGCGAGTTCTATCTGACCGATGCGGTGGCGCTCGCCCGCGCCGCGGAACTCGACGCGCGCATGGTGCGCGCGGACGGCGCCGATGTCTTAGGCGTGAATTCGAGGATGGAGCTCGCGCATGCCGAAACCGTCTTGCAGCAGCGCCTCCGGGCCGCGATCATGGCCAATGGAGCTACGCTCGTGGCGCCGGATACGGTGACCCTTAGCCACGATACGGTCGTCGGCAAGGACGTGCTCATCGAACCCAACGTGGTGATCGGAGAAGGCGTCACGATCGCCGACGGCGCGACCATCAGAGGCTTTTGTCACATCGAGGGGGCGAGCATCGGGGCAGCGGCCGTTGTTGGGCCGTTCGCCCGGCTGCGTCCAGGCGCTCGCATCGCGCCCGGTGCCCATATCGGCAACTTCGTCGAGATCAAGCAGGCCGAGATCGGTGAGGGTGCCAAGGTTAACCACCTGACGTATATCGGCGATGCGAGCGTGGGCAGCGGCGCCAATATCGGCGCCGGCACCATCACCTGCAACTATGACGGCTTCGCCAAGCATCGCACCGAGATCGGGGCAGGGGCTTTCATCGGCTCCAACACCTCGCTCGTCGCACCTGTAAAAATCGGCGAGGGTGCCTATATCGGCTCCGGCAGCGTCATCTCCAAGGACGTTGCGCCCGACGCGCTAGCGCTCACGCGCCCACCCCAAGAAGAGCGGGCGGGCTGGGCCGCACGCCTGCGCGCACGCCGGTCGCGCAGGCCGAAACAGAGGACATAGGATATGAGTTGCGCGCCCCTTGGCGGCCTCATTAGTAGGCTTAATGGTTCGAGGATGGAGTAGGGGACGATGTGCGGCATCGTTGGCGCCCTTGGGCACGGGCCGGTTGCCGGCCAGCTCGTCGACGCGCTGAAACGCCTCGAATATCGCGGCTACGATTCGGCAGGGGTCGCCACCGTCGAGAACGGCGTGCTTGGCCGCAGGCGGGCCGAAGGCAAGTTGCGCAATCTCGAGACTCGCCTTCATGCCGCGCCCCTCATGGGCGAGACCGGCATCGGTCATACCCGCTGGGCAACCCATGGCAAACCTACCGAAAGTAACGCCCACCCACATATGACCGACGAGGTTGCCGTCGTCCATAATGGCATCATCGAGAATTTCCGCGAGCTGAAGACCGAGCTGATGGCCGATGGCGCGGTATTCACCAGCGACACCGATACCGAGGTGATTGCCCATCTCGTTGACCGGGAGCTGAAAGCGGGCAACGATCCCGTCCGCGCCGTCTACCACACGCTGAAGCGGCTCGAAGGCGCGTTTGCGCTCGCCATGATCTTTCGCGGATACAACGATCTCATGATCGTCGCCCGCCAAGGCAGCCCACTCGCCATCGGCTTCGGCAACGATGAGATGTTCGTCGGCTCAGACGCGCTGGCGCTCGCACCCTTCACCGACGAGATCGCCTATCTCGAGGACGGCGACTGGGCCGTACTCACCCGCGAAGGCGTGGCGGTGCGCGACCGCGGCGGCAAGGCGGTGCGCCGGCCGGTCACTCGGTCGCTCGCCACGGCTCTCCTCGTCGACAAGGGCAACCATCGTCACTTCATGGCCAAGGAGATACACGAGCAGCCGGAAGTGGTCGGCCATACGCTCGCCAACGTCATTGATCTCGCCGCGAGCCGCGTCGAGATCCCTGCACTTCCCTTCGATTTCGCTGCTCTCAACCGGCTGTCGATCTCGGCATGCGGGACCGCGTTCTATGCCGGCCTCGTCGCCAAATACTGGTTCGAGCGCTGGGCGCGGCTTCCCGTCGACCTTGATATCGCCTCGGAGTTTCGCTACCGGAGCGCGGCGCTCGATCCTGGTGGCGCCGCCCTGTTCATCTCCCAGTCGGGGGAGACCGCCGATACGCTTGCCACGCTTCGGCATTGCCGCGAGCAGGGCCAGCGCGTGTTGTCGATCGTCAATGTGCGCGAGTCCTCGATCGCACGTGAATCCGACTTGGTGTTGCCGACGCTGGCCGGGCCTGAGATCGGCGTTGCCTCCACCAAGGCTTTCACTTGCCAACTCGCCACCCTTGCGTGTCTCGCCATCGCGGCGGGCAAAGCGCGCGGGGCCATTAGCAGGGAGCTTGAGGTCGAGCTTGTTCAGGCTCTCGCCGAGGTGCCGCGCCACATGGCAACGGTGCTAAACGATGAAGGCCCTTACGAGACCTTGGCGCGCACCCTGTCCAAGGCACGCGACGTGCTCTATCTCGGCCGCGGCCAGAGCTATCCGATCGCGCTCGAGGGCGCGCTAAAACTGAAAGAGATCTCCTATATCCACGCCGAGGGCTACGCCGCGGGCGAGCTCAAGCATGGGCCCATCGCGCTGATCGACGAGAATATGCCCGTCATCGTCATCGCGCCGCGCGATGATCTGTATGACAAGACCGTGTCAAACATGCAGGAGGTGGCGGCGCGGGACGGGCAGATCGTGCTTGTCGGCGACGCCGACCCTGCAAGCACGGGGTGCGCCATCGCCACGTGGCTGCATGTCCCAACAGTGCATCGCTTCGTGACGCCGCTCGTTTATGCACTTCCCGTGCAGCTCATCGCCTATCACACGGCGGTATTCATGGGGACCGACGTGGACCAGCCGCGAAACCTGGCAAAATCCGTGACCGTAGAATAGGCTACAGCCTCGGATTTGCCTGATTCCTTTGTTTGAGCAAGGACATGCCGGCAATCTTGCGTGACTTGCTGCCGCGCCACCGAACCTTTTTGTGGCGCTTGCGCGCCTGTGCACTCGGCTGCGGCGCACTGCTCGCGCTTTCGGGCGTTGCTATGGCGCAAGACAGCGGTCCGCAGGCAGCTTTGACGAACGGGACCGCGTCCTATAAGGCTGGAAAATATGACAACGCCGCCAGACAGCTTACGGCCGCGATCAATAGCGATGCCTTGAACCCCGGCCTTGCCGCCAACGCCCTCTATCTTCGGGGCATGGCCTATCGCAAGCTCAACCAGCCCTCGCGCGCCATCGCCGATCTCGGCGCGGCCATCTGGCTCGGCCTGCCCCCCTCCGATCGCCTCGCCGCGCAGGTGAACCGAGCGCTGTCCTACCGCGCCGCCGGTCTCAGCGCGGAAGCCGAGGCCGAGATCGCATCGGCGCGGAAGTCCGGCTTGAATAGCGAGGTCGATGCGCTGCTTGCCGAGAGTGGCGGCGCGGCAGACGCCTCGATCGCCGCGTTCTCCACCGAGGTCCATGTCGAGGATCAGGCCAGTGCCCCCACGCCACCGCCAACGCGGACGGCGGACGCCTCGGCCCAGTGGACGACCTCGGTGGCCAGCGCTCCCGAGCCAAGCGTGGCACTGGCGAAGCCGCCGACTCCTCCCGCCGCCGGCTCCTGGGACACCGCCGTCTCCCCCTCCGATGCGGGCTCCGACAAGCCTGCAAGCAGTGGCAATCGCCTGACCCGCTGGTTCAGCTCTCTCACCACCTCTTCGGGAGATCAATCTCCACCGCCGCCGAGCGAGCGCAGCGCACCTCCGCCGGCCGCTGGTACCGGCTGGACCACCCAGACGCAGACCCGCGGTGAGGACGCGAGCCCGCCGCCCCAGCCCCACATCGCCGAGGCGACGCCGGCTGCGCAGCCTCCCGCGACCAGCAGCGGCGGGGGCTACCGCTTGCAACTCACCGCTAGCCGTTCCGAGGACGAGGCAAAGCAGCTTTGGCAGCAGGTCTTGAATCAGCATAAGGAGCTCGCCGGCCGCGAGCCCCTGATCGAGAAGACGGAAATCGGCAATCTCGGAACCTTCTATCGCTTGCAGATCGGACCCTTCCCCGACAAGGCGGAAAGCCTTAAGCTCTGCAACGCGTTGAAGCAGAGCGGCGTCGATTGTTTTCTCGTGATGCGCTGAAGCGCGCCGCCGCGTTCTCTACTCCCACTACCATCGCGGTCTGTCGTGCCGGCGTCAATGGAACCGTGATATCGTGCGCGGATTAGGCATTGGGAAGCCACCTTTCGACCTATCCATGAACGTCAATCCCGATCAGGAACCGACGAAGGAGCCAGAGGGCGCAGCGCCCCGGGTAGAGCCCCCGTCCTCGAGTCTCGGCGCGCGCCTGCGCAGCTATTTCCTGACCGGCCTCATCGTCGCCGGGCCTGTGGCCATCACCCTCTATTTCGTGGCCTGGGTCATCAACCTCGTCGATGCCTGGGTGAAGCCTATCATCCCCAAGCAGTATCTCCCGGAAAGCTACCTTCCCTTCACCGTGCCCGGGGTCGGGCTCATCTTCGCCATCGTCGGCCTGACGGTGATTGGGGCGCTCACCGCCAATCTGTTCGGCCGCAGCCTCGTCAACTATGGCGAGAGACTGCTCGCGCGCATGCCCATCGTACGCAGCGTGTATCGGACGCTGAAACAGATCTTCGAGACGGTGCTCTCCAAGAATGGCGGGTCCTTCAAGCGGGTGGGCCTGATCGAGTTCCCGCGACAGGGACTCTACTCGATCGTGTTCCTGGCCGGCGATCCGCCGCATGAGATCGAGGAGAAGATCGGCGGTGCCGACCCCCTCATTACCGTGTTCATGCCGAACGGCCCGAACCCCACCACCGGCTTCATCCTCTTCATGCCATTGAGAGAGGTCATTCCGCTCGACCTCCCGGTGGAGGACGCGGCGAAGCTCGTCGTGTCGGCAGGCCTCGTCGGCCCCCCCGACGGCATTCCGCTGGACAAGTTCGCAAAGCTCAAGGGCGCCAAGCCCGTGCCGGAAGAAGAGCCCGTCGTCTGAACGGGCTTGCCGCTGCGTCGTTTCACCCGGCCCGCATCAGCCGAATGGCGTCGTCACGCTCGAACAGATATAGCAGCAGTTTGAGCGGCGCCGAGTAGGCGGCTTGCAAGCCGGGGTCGCGCGCGAGCACGAGCCGAGCCTCGTTACGCGCGGCGGTCAGCAGCGCTTCATCTTGTGGAAGCACCGCCACCCGGAACGCGGGCAAGCCGCTCTGCCGCGTGCCGAGCAGCTCTCCGCCGCCGCGCAGCTTCAAATCTTCCTCTGCGATGACGAAGCCATCCTCGGTCTGCCGCATCACCTCGAGCCGCGCCCGCGCCGCCTCCGACAAAGGCTGGCGGTAGATGAGGATGCAGGATGACTTGGCAGTGCCCCGTCCCACGCGACCCCGGAGCTGGTGCAGTTGCGCCAGCCCGAAGCGCTCGGCATGCTCGACGATCATGATGCTGGCATTTGGCACATCGACGCCGACCTCGATCACGGTGGTGGAGACGAGCACAGAGAGTGTGCCGGACGCGAACGCCGCCACCACGGCTTCTTTCTCCTTCGCCGGCAGCCGCCCATGCACGAGACCCACTCTGTCCCCGAATCGCTTACGCAGATCGGCGTGGCGCTCTTCCGCAGCGGCGATATCTAGGATCTCGGATTCGGCCACCAGCGGACAAACCCAATAGATTTGCGTTGCCCCTTGCAGAGCGCGCTCGATGCCGCCGATCACTTCTCCCAGTCGTTCCGACGGCACGGTGCGGGTCGCAATTGACTTCCGTCCCGGTGGCTTCTCATCCAGGCGCGAGACATCCATGTCGCCATAACTCGTGAGCAGCAGCGAGCGGGGGATGGGCGTGGCGGTCATCACCAGAAGCTCGGCGCCGCGACCTGTGCCCTTTGCTTGCAAGGCGAGTCGTTGATGCACACCGAAGCGGTGCTGCTCGTCGATCACCGCAAGGGCGAGGTCACGGAAGTCGATTCCCTCCTGGAACAGCGCATGCGTGCCGATGAGAATATCGATCGCGCCTTGCTTCAGGGCGGCGAGAATGTTCCTCCCGCTGGCGCCCGCGTTCGCGGCCCGTAAGCAGTGCGATGCGTAGGCCCGCTGGCGCGGCGAAAGCTTCGATGGTTTTCAGATGCTGGCGCGCCAGAATTTCTGTCGGCGCCATCAGCGCAGCTTGCGCGCCCGTCTCGACGGCCGGCGCCATGGCGAGCAGCGCGACGATGGTCTTGCCGCTGCCCACATCGCCTTGCAGCAGGCGCACCATGCGGTGAGGCGCCGCAAGGTCCACGTCGATCTCGGCGAGCGCGCGGAGTTGCGCCTGCGTGAGCCGAAAAGGAAGCTCGGCGAGGATCGCTCGGCGAAGCTTGCCTGGGGCGGCAAGGGCGCGTCCAGCACCGCGGCGCAAGCGTTGCCGAATTACCGCCAGCGCGAGCTGGTTGGCAAGGAGCTCGTCATAGGCGAGCCGCGCCCGCGCGGGCGAGGCAGGGCCGAGATCGGCATCGGACCGAGGCGCATGTAGCCGCTGGATGGCTTCGGCGAAGCTAGGCCACTGCTTCTGCTCGAGCCAGTCCGCGTCGATCCATTCCGGCAGTTTTGGCACACGGCTCAAGCTTTGCGCGATGGCTTTGCGCAATGTCGAATTGGTGAGCCCGGCGATCAGCGGGTAGATGGGCTCGTGCTGGGGGAAGGTGCCGCCGCTTGCGCTGTCGGTCTTCACCACGTGATCCGGATGCGGCATCTGCAGCCGGCCGTCATACGCTTCGAGCTTGCCCGAAATGATGCGCCGGCTCCCCACGGGCAGGAGTCGCTGCAAATAAGTGCGGTCGGCGTTGAAGTACACAAGTTCGAGCGCCCCGGATGCGTCCTCCACCAGCACACGGTAGGGCGCCCGGTTCCCGCGGCGGGGACGGCCTGGCCGGTGCTCGGCCACCGTGACGTCAAGGGTGGCCAGCTCGCCCACACGGACGTCGGCGATCTTGGGAGTCAGCGTCCGGTCGATGACACCCACTGGCAGGTGCCAAAGGAGATCGATTACCTGCGCTTGCGCCTCCTGACGGCGCGGGGCCACGAGCGTGTTCAACAGGCCTTCGATCCGAGGCCCCACGCCGCCGAGGCTCCGGGCAAGGGCGAACAGGGGCAAAAGGAGATTTGGCCGCATCAAGCTTCCCGCGCGGTCCCGCATGGCGCCCACGCTTGACAGAGGCAAGCCTGCCCCGCTCTAACGCGCCGTAACAGGCTAGCCCAAAAGGCGAGCGCCTGTTAGGCGCGTTGCGGCGTGCCCTTCAAGGAATCTGTTCTCATGGTTCGCTATGCCGTGCGATGACCTCGCCATGCGCCGACGCCGGGCCCTCTACCGCGCGACCCATCGAGGCTCCAAGGAGCTGGACTTCCTGCTCGGGCGCTTTGCTGAGCAGGAGGTGGAGCGCATGACGCTCGCGGAGATCGGCATTCTGGAGCGACTGATCGAGGCGCCCGATCCGGATATCGCGGTGAGCCTCTTCGGCGGGCAATCCTTGGGAGAGTCGGAGCTCGACGAACTCATGCGGCGCCTGCGGCGTTTCCATGGGCTCCAGCAAGGGTGACCGGCTGGTGCGAATGACAGAGAAACCAAAATCAATACCGCCCGTCGAGCTGCTGCTCAAACGCCCGCGCAGCATAGCGAGTGGCGTGCCCGAGGGTCTCGACGCGTTTCTGCTCGGCAAGCTTGCGCGCGCGGCCTCGCGGTCAGAGCGCGCCCGACCCATTCTGCATATCGCCCGCGACGGTCAACGCCTCGCCATGCTCGAAGGCGCGCTTGCCTTCTTCGCGCCGGAGGTGCGACGGCTCTGCTTCCCTGCCTGGGACGGCGTACCTTACGACAGGGTCGCACCAAATGCCGAGACGATTGCGCGCCGCATCGACACGCTCGCCGAGCTAGCCGGCCGCGAGCCAAGCGATGTGCGGCCCCTCATCGTGCTCACCACAGTCAACGCCATGCTCCAACGCGTGCCGTCGTGCGCCTTTGTCGCCGGCTCGGAACAGCGGCTCACGCCTGGCAGCGTGACGCCTATGGCGAGCCTGATCGAGCGCCTGGAGAATCTCGGCTACGGGCGGGCGGGGACCGTGACCGACCCGGGCCAATACGCGGTGCGCGGCGGCATCCTCGATGTCTTTCCGCCCGGCGCCGAACCCGTGCGCCTCGACTTCTTCGGCGACACGCTGGAGCAGGTCCGCGCCTTCGACCCCGAGACCCAGCGCAGCCGGGGGCGCCTCGAGGCGGTCACGCTCCTACCGATGAGCGAGGTGGCACTAACGCCTGAGACGCGCCGGTCCTTCCGCACGCGCTATGTGGAGCTGTTCGGCCCCGTCACCGGCGACGACCCGCTCTATGAGTCGGTCTCCGCCGGGCACCATTACCAGGGCATGGAGCATTGGCTGCCGCTGTTCCACGACCGTCTCGAAACTCTATTCGACTATCTCCCCGATGCGCACGTCACCCTCGATCCCTTGGTGGACGACGCCCGCGCCCGGCGGCTCGAGCAGATCAAGGATCATTTCGAGGCGCGGCAGCAGGGCCTTGAGCGCAAAGCCTTCGGCGCGCCGCCTTACCATCCCGTCCCGCCCGAGAGCATGTTCCAGAGCGAGCCAGAATGGCAAAAGGCGCTCGCCGGGCGCCAAGTGATCGCACTCGATCCCTTCGAGCGCGCCGAGGAGATGGGCGGCGCGGTCGTCGTAACCTTCGGCGGCAGGCAAGGGCGCACCTTCGCGCTCGAACGGCAAAGCGAGGGTGACGAATGTCTTCGATGCGGTTGTCGCCCATGCCACCAGGCTGAAGACCGAAGGCAAGCGCGTGCTCATCGCCAGTTGGAGCATCGGCGCGCGCGAGCGGCTCGCGACCTTGCTCGGCGAGCACGGCATCGGGGAGACTAAGAACGTCACCGCGTTTGCCGAAGCGCTTGCCGCGACGCCGTCCGCGACTGAATTCGCCGTGCTGCGGCTGGAGACGGGCTTCGAGGCGCCTGGGCTTGCCGTCATCGGCGAGCAGGACATTCTGGGCGACCGGCTCGTACGCCGGACGCGCGCCAAGCGCGGCAGCGACGTGCTCATCGAGGTGTCGAGCCTCGCCGTGGGCGATCTCGTCGTGCATGCCGACCACGGCATCGGCCGATTTGCCGGGCTTACCACCATCGAGGCCGCGGGCGAGCCCCATGATTGCCTGGAAGTGCACTACCAAGGAGGCGACAAGCTCTTCCTGCCGGTGGAAAATATCGAGCTGTTGAGCCGCTACGGCTCCGACGAGTCGGGCGTGCAGCTCGACAGGTTGGGGGGCTCGGGCTGGCAGTCGCGCAAAGCCCGCCTGAAGAAGCGCATCCGCGACATGGCTGAGAAGCTCATCAAGGTGGCGGCCCTGCGCGAACTGCGTCAGGCGCCGACCTTCACTGCCGCCGGACGGCATTTATGACGAGTTCTCTGCGCGCTTCCCTTATGAGGAGACCGAGGACCAGACCACGAGCATCGACGCCGTGCTCGATGATCTTGCCAGCGGCCGGCCGATGGATCGGCTGATCTGCGGCGATGTCGGCTTCGGCAAGACCGAAGTGGCGCTCCGAGCGGCGCTTCTCGCCGTGCTGGCGGGCAAGCAGGTGGCCGTTGTGGTGCCAACCACGCTCTTGGCCCGCCAGCATTTCCATACCTTCACTGAGCGCTTCCGCGGCTTCCCGGTGAAGATCGCGCAAGGCCTCCCGTCTCGTCGGCGGCAAGGAGCTAGCGGAGGTCAAGAAGCGGCTCGCGAACGGTGACATCAATATCGTCATCGGCACCCACGCGCTCCTTGGGAAGAGCATCGAGTTCGCCGATCTTGGGCTTCTCATCGTTGACGAGGAGCAACATTTCGGCGTCGGCCACAAGGAGCGCCTGAAGCAGCTGCGCGAGGACGTGCACGTGCTGACGCTGACCGCGACGCCCATCCCGCGCACGCTGCAACTTGCGCTTACCGGCGTGCGCGAGATGTCGATCATCACCACGCCGCCGGTTGACCGCCTCGCCGTGCGCACCTATGTCACGCCTTTCGACCCCGTGATCTTGCGCGAGGCGCTGCTGCGCGAGCGCTATCGTGGCGGGCAGAGTTTCTTCGTGGTGCCGCGCATCTGCGACCTTGACGACGCGGCGGCCTTTCTCGCCGAGCACGCGCCGGAGTTGAAAGTAGGCCGCGCCCACGGCCAGATGGGGTCTCGCGAGCTCGATCAGGTGATGAACGCCTTCTACGACCGCCAATATGACGTGCTCCTCTCCACCTCGATCGTGGAGTTGGGCCTCGATATCCCGTCGGCCAACACGCTGATCGTCCATCCGCGCCGACATGTTCGGGCTGGCCCAGCTCTATCAGCTGCGCGGCCGCGTCGGCCGCTCCAAAATCCGCGCCTATGCCTTTTTCACCATTGCCGCCGAGGCGCGGCTGACGCCTGCGGCCGAGAAGCGGCTGAAAGTGCTCCAGTCGCTGGATACGCTCGGCGCCGGCTTCACGCTCGCAAGCCATGACCTCGACATCAGGGGCGCTGGCAATCTGCTGGGCGAGGAGCAGTCGGGGCACATCAGGGAAGTGGGCTTTGAGCTCTACCAGTCCATGCTGGAAGAGGCGGTGCATGCGCTGAGGGGCGGCGAGGGCGCCATGATCGAGGATCAATGGTCGCCGCGCATCAATTTTGGGACCTCGGTGCTGATCCCGGATACCTTTGTGCCGGACCTGCAGGTGCGGCTCGGGCTCTATCGCCGGCTCTCGGGCGTCGAAAGCCACGACGCCATCGAGGCCTTCGCCGCCGAGCTGATTGACCGATTCGGACCGCTGCCAGAGGAAGTGCGCCATCTGCTCGATATCGTCGAGATCAAGGGACTGTGCCGGGTAGCGGGCATCGACCAGATCGACGCGGGGCCGAAGGGCGCGGTGATCGCCTTCCGCAACAAGACCTTCGCCAACCCGGAAGGCCTCATTGCCTTTATTCGCGAGGCGGGGTCGGGCGTGAAGCTCCAGCCCGACCACCGGCTCATCTATTACGCCGATTGGAAAACGCCGCAGGAGCGCCTACGAAGGCGCCCGCGACCTGCTCAAACGGCTGGTCGAGATCGCCGAGGCGGTGAAGCAGGCGGCCTAGTAGCGCTCGGGTTACACCTGCCGCATCATCTGGTCGCGCAGCACGCGGCCGGCAGCGTCGCGCTGGATCAGCTTCACCACCACGAGCCGGTCCGGCAATTTGTAAGGCGCGACGCCCCGCTCGCGGAGGAAGATCGTGCAACGCGGCGAGCGAGATCGGCTGATTGGGCTTCGGCACGATCGCCGCGAAAATGCGGTCGCCGACGATGGGGTCGGGCAGCACGAAGCAGGCGGCGTCGATAAATCCCGGGAAGCTTTGATAGATATGATCGAGCTCGGCGGCCGCGATCGAGAAGCCGCCGTGCTGCAGGAGCTCGGGGTCACGCCTGACCTTGAACAGCTCACCACGCTCGCCTTCGCTCACCGCGCGCAGGCCCGAGCTTACAAATCCTTGGCCTCGGGACAATTGAGCCAGCGGCATACCGGGGCCCGGCGCGCCGTGCGGCACGCACGGCCCCGCGGAGCAGAAGCTCTCGCGGAACCAAGCCGAGTGCGCGGCCCGGTCCGAGCGCCGTCTCGAGATAAACCGCACCTTCGCCGTACTCGCCCTCGATCTTGCCGAGGGGGAGCAGCGCGGGGTCGGTCCCCGCCGCGCGCCGGCGCACGATCGCGGCAAGATCGCCCAGCGGATAGAGATCGAAGAGGGAAACGCCGACGCCATCGAGTTCCGGCGCCTTCCCGGCGAGCTCGGCCATGGACCAGACACAGCCCGCCCGCACAAGCTTGCATTCGGGTGCCCGCAACACGCCGTCCTCGTCGAGCGCCGCAAGGATGGAGACGGGGAGCGCCGTCACCGTCGCTTCCGACTTGATGAGCTGCTGCACGAAGGCGCCATAGTCGAAGGGATGGTGCTGCGCGAGGACGCCCCCGCTGATGAGCCAGGGCATGAGCCCGAGGCTCAAACCCACCACGCCCGTCAGCGGGTAGGGGCTGAGGATGATGTCGCGGCTCGTGAGCGACAGCGCCAGCACCGTCATCGCCCCTTGCGCCAATAGATCGTCCTCGCCGCGAAACACCGGGACGAGCGGCGCGTCGGCGCGGGCGGCGAAGGTGACCATGGCGCAGCCTGGAAGGGCCCGCGCCTCGACCGGTGCCGCTCGTCCGCTCAATCCGGTCTCGAGTGCCTCGTCGAGCGAAGTGACGCCGTCGGGAAGGTCGCGGCCAAACCCGAGCACGAAGCGCACGGACATGTGGGCCGCGGCGATCTCGCATAGCGCTTCGGTCTGGCTCTCGCCGGCAAAGCTTCCTGCGCCCAGCAGCGCCTTGGGGCTAAGGGCATTGCAGGCGCTTTCAATCTCGAACCGCCGCCAGAGCATCGGCAGCATGCCCACGGTGAGCCCGGCGCGCCAGGCGGCAAGGATCATGAGGGGCTGGAGCGCGACATTGGGGAGTTGGACCAGGATCCGGTCCCCCGGCTCCAGGCCAAGCTCGATGAAGGTGCGGGCAAGCGAATCGACGGTGGCATCGGCCTCGGCATAGCTCCACGTTCCGGCGCCACCGCGAACGAGCCCATGGCCATTGGGCGAATCTGCGAGCGCGAGAGCATCGGGCCGGCTGAGGGCGCGCTGGCGCAACAGGGCCTCCACGGTGAGAGACTTCCGCTCCTCGCTGATGTCCGCGTTGGTGGCGAGCGTGCGCATCTTTGCTTGCCGTTACGGCTGTGCGGGCTGCGAGGGCTCGATCCACCAGGCATCTAGACGATAGCCGTAGAGCGGCGTCGCCTCCGGCCGCTTGAGCTCGCGCCAATAAGCGAGCCACTGCCTGGGCAGGTGGAAGAGGGGGATGACGTAATCGCCCGAAAGCAGGACCCGGTCGAGCGCGCGGACCGCCGATACGAAGTCTTCGCGGGTCTTGGCCGCAAGCAACGCCTCGATCATGGCATCGACAGCGGCGCTTCTGACGCCGGCATAGTTGAACGAGCCGTCGGTCGCCGCCGCGGCGCTGCCAAAGCGAAAGGACTGCTCGTTCCCCGGCGACAGCGAGACCGGCCAGAAATACTGGATCATGTCGAAGTCGTAGGTCTGCTTACGCTGCTGATATTGAGTTGAGTTCAACTTGACGGATTCGCGCCTCGATTCCTACCTGTTTCAAGGCTTGCGCATAGGTCATGAGCAGGCGTTCCTGCGCTCGGGTGACCGCCAGAATCTCGAAAATGAATGCCTCGCCCGTGGCCGTGTTGACGAGCTTGCCGCCGTCGAGGCGCCATCCGGCCGCTTCGAGCAACTTAAGCGCCTCTCGGCGCCCGTCGCGATTCTCGCCCGAGCCGTCGCTGACCGGTAGAGCGAAGCTGCCATCCAATATCGAAGGCCTGACCGCGTCGGGATAGGGCGCGAGCAGCTCGCGCTCGTGGGCATCGGCGGGGCGCCCATGGGAGCTGAGATCGGAGCGGGCGAAATAGCTTTCGGTGCGCGCATATTGGCCGTGATAGAGCGCGCGGTTGATCCACTCGAAATCGAACAATTCCATCAGCGCCTGGCGCACGCGCGCGTCGGCGAACAGCGGGCGGCGCGTGTTGAAGACGAGCGCCGACATGCCGGCGGGCGTCCCGTCCGGGAGTTCCTCCTTGATGACGCGGCCGTCGCGGATTGCGGGGAAGTCGTAGCCCTCGGTCCAGCGCGTCGGATCCTCCTCGGGACGGAGCGTGATGAGCCCCGACTTGAACGCCTCGAACATGCTACCGCCGTCGCGATAATAGTCGAAGCGGATCGTATCGAAATTGTAGAGCCCGCGATTGATGGGGAGATTTGCGCCCCAATAGTTCGGGTCACGCTGGAAGCTGATGCTCTTGCCGGGCTGCACCCCGGCCACGGTGTAAGGGCCGCTGCCGATCGGTGCAGCGAAGCTCGTCTTTTCGAACCTGTCCGCATCGATCAGGTGGTGCGGCAGCACCGGCATCAGCCCCATGATCAGCGGCATCTCGCGGTCACCGCTCTTATCGAAGGTGAATTTGACCTTGCGCGTCCCCGTCTGCTCGGCGCGCGTGACCTTCTGATAGTAGGAGCGGTGATTTGGGCGCCCGTGATCCCGTAGTAGAGCGAAGGAGAAGAGCACGTCATCCACGGTGATCGGCGTTCCATCGGAAAATTTGGCACCTTCGCGCAAGCTGAACTCGACAGAGTCGCGATCGGGCGGCGTTTCCACCGTCTCGGCGATTAAGCCGTATAGGCTGAAGGGCTCGTCATAGGCGCGCCCGAGCAGGCTCTCATAGACGTAGTCGCGCACGCCCTCGGCGGAAGTGCCCTTGACGATCAGCGGGTTAAGGCTGTCGAAGGAGCCTTGGACACCAAGGATGACGCGGCCGCCCTTGGGCGCTTGCGGGTTGACGTAAGGCAGATGGTCGAAGCCGGGGGGGTCCAGCGGCATCCCATGCATCGCGATCCCGTCCGTGGACGGGGCTTGCATAGGCTCGGCGCCACTGCGGCTCCCCGGGAGCAACAGCATGCCAAACACTAGGAGCCAAATAGGGGCTTTCAACAACGGACGGGTCTGGCTATAGATGCTTCCGCATTGCAGCATGGGCGCGAGCGTAACACGCCTCGCGACGGCCAACAGGCCCGGCGGCGCCCCTAACGGGGGTTGAGGCCGGAAGGGTTGAAAGCGGCTTCGGAAAGTCTCGCTAACGTTCGGGCCAGCCACGTCTACGCCGCAATTAAGGTGTTGACCCTAGGGCGCGGGTACTCAGGAAAAACGGGGTCCAATGGCGCACGAAAATGACGCGCCCTTATCCGCAAAGAAGAGGAAAAGTGGATGATGGTCTGGTCGAAGGTTCGAGGGATTAGCCGTGGCTTGGCCGTGGCTCGGGCGGCATTGCTTGCAGTCGTGGGAGTGCTGGCATTAGGTGTTGCGGCGCCACTGGCGGTTGCCCAGCAAACACCACCACCTGCGACGCCTCCGAAAACCACGCTACCGCCGAAGACGACGCCGGCCCCTGCTGCGGGCCCCCAGGCTCCCGCGGCGGCCCCAGCGGCCGGCGCTCCAGTGGCTGGCCCGCCAGAAGCCGGTGCTCCGGCCGCGGCGGGTGATGCCGCCGCTGCCGCCGACGACAACTCTTGGGTTAAGCTCTGCGAGAAGAGCGCCGAAACCGAGAACAGGGAAATTTGCCTCACTCATCATGAGCGGCTGGACGGCAATTCGGGCATGGTGCTCGTAGCCGCCGCCGTGCGCAAGATCGAGGGCGAGGAGAAGGAGCAGCTTCTCGTCAGGCTGCCCACGGCGATTGCACTCGCAATTCCGGCCGGCGTGCAGATCAAGGTCGACGACGGCGCGCCGATCGCGCTGCAATATACCCTTTGCTACGCGGCGAGCTGCCAGGCCGAGACGGAGATGACCAAGGAGCTGTTCGACACCATGCGCAAGGGCAAGCAGATGGTGGTCGCGGCCGTCAATCTGCAGCGCAAGGCGATCGGCTTCCCGGTCCCGCTTGCGGGTTTCGGCAAGGCCTATGACGGGCCGCCGATCGACAACGCCAAATACCAAGAGGCGAGGCGTCAGCTGATGGAGGTAATCCGCAAGCGCCAGATCGAGCTCGCCAACAAGGCGAACGAGGCGCAGCAGCAGAAAGAGCAAGGGCAGGGCGGACAGGCCCAAGCCGGCGGTCAGGCTCAAGCCGGCGGCGCGGCCCCACCCCCGGCCCCGAATGCCTCGACAGCGCCGAAGAAAGCCGGCTCGCCGCCCACGCCTTAAGCCGCCGCGAGATTATGCCGTTTAAGTGGGAAGCCCGCGCCTTGGTGCGGGCTTTCGCTTTTTTGCTAGGCCATCAGCCGCCCGCAGCGCGCGATCAATGCTCTTGCAGAAAGCGGAAGCGGAAGATTCCGTTCTTCAAATCCTCGAACAACTCCGACACCTGCGGATGGCGCAGCGGCTCGTCGGACGCGTCGGGCACGAGGTTCTGCTCCGAGACATAGGCGATGTACTCGGTGTCGGCGTTCTCGGCGAGCAGATGATAGAAGGGCTGGTCCTTGAGAGGTCGCACGTCCTGTGGGATCGAGCGGTACCACTCCTCGGAGTTGGAGAAGGTCGGATCCACGTCGAAGATCACGCCGCGAAATGGATAGACCCGATGGCGAACCACCTGGCCGATCTGGTACTTGGCGCTGCGCGAGACGGACATGACGTGAGACCCCTCCGGCGAGTCCCCTGCACCGATAAGACTGAAGAGCGGCGGAGCTGTCAACGGCAGTCAGGGCGAGCTTTGCGGCCTCACCACCAGCGCCGGTTCGACCACATAAACTGCTCCGGCGCCTCCCGGATCCAAGCCTCGAAACGCCGCTGGATCGCCGCCGTGGTGACGCGGATGTCCTCGGCCTGATTGCTGGTGCGCGGGATCCTGAGCTCGTTCACATTGACGTCGAAACAGGCGCGCCTGCCGATGCGCATGCAGCGCCCGATCCAGATGCGCGCACCGACCCGGCGCGCGATCATCGCCGCGATCGGCATGCTCTTGGCCGGATAACCGAAAAACGGCACCTCGATCCCTTGCGCGTCGTAGAGGTCAGAGATGAAGCCGAGCCGGCCGCCCTGGCGCACATAATCCATGATCAGGCGCGCCGTCTTTTGGCCTTCCTCGTTGCCGGCGGCACGGCGGCTGCCGAACAGGCCGCCGGGATAGAGGTCCTTGCGCTGGGCGCGCAGGTAGCGGTCGACGTAAGGATTCTTCACCAGCCGGTAGACGCCGGCGGGACGCACGCCAGCAAGCATGATCGGCCACATGCCGAGCTCCCAATTGCCCATATGCATGGTCACGATCAAGACCGGCCCCATCTTGTCCTTATACCGGCGGATGACATGGCCATTGGTGACGTGCAGCCGGTCCGGTTCTTTCAGGATGCGGTCGATATTCATGGTCTCGGCCATGACGCGGCCGAGATTCTCCCACATGCGAAGCGCGATCAGCTGGCGTTCCTCCGCCGTCTTGTCGGGAAAGGCGCGCTGAAGATTGGCGAGCGCCCGCTTGTGCCGCCGGTTATAGGGGGCGATCAGGCGCCACAGTCTGCCCGAGATCGCGCCTGCCACGTCGATAGGAAACAGGCGAACGAAGCCGATCACGAGGCGCAAGACCGTGTATTCGAGCCGGTAGCGCAAATCGCGAAGGGGCGGGATGTCCGATGGCTCGGCCACTGGCGGCGTCGTCTTTCTGGTTAGCGGAACTTGGAGCCTAGAGGGGCCGTCCTGGCAAATGGCGCCTTGCCAGTCAAGCCCGCCTGGCCGTGACGGCTAAAGGCTCGCCCTCGGCCGCATCAGGCTGGGCAGCTCCGTAGGTGGTGCAAGACCCGCCTGCATGACCAAGCGCCGCATTGGCGCAATTCGGCTCAGACCATGCAGGACAAGGCTGCGCGCCGCCTGTACCGGCAAGAGGTCGGTCAAAAGCGAGCGGCTCAGGAGATCGACGCCCACGGTGCGCGTCGCGATGTCGATCCGGCGGGCCGCGGCGTAGACCTTGAGGACCTCATCGCCACCCGGATCGGAGCCGCGGCGAAGCGCCGCCGCCATGCAATCGGCAAGAGCTGCCGCATCGCGCAAGCCGAGATTCAGGCCTTGCGCGCCGATCGGCGGCAGGATGTGGGCCGCCTCGCCGACAAGCGCCGTACGCCGAGCCCCAAGCTCCTTGGCGCTGAAGACGGTCAAGGGGAATGAAGCGCGCGCGGCGACCGTGTCGACGCTGCCAAGCAGGCCACCGAGCCGCTCGTCGAGAGCTGCGCTAAAATGGATGTCATCGAGCCGCATCAGGCCCTCGATCTCGGCCGTCTCCCCGACCCAGATCAGGCTCGAGGCGCGCGGCTCTGGCAGGGGCACAGTGGTCAGCAAGCCGGCGCGCAGGTGAATCTCGTTGGAGATGAAATCATGGTCGCGGGCATGGCCGAAGCTCGTCGCGATCGCGGCCTGTTCGTAGCGCCGTTCATCGGCGGCGATCCCCGCCGCCGCGCGGCAGATCGAGCGGCGGCCGTCCGCACCAACCACGAGCCGGGCCTTGAACGCCTTGCCGTTGCTGCAAGTGAGCCGGAGGTGATCTGCCCCGGGCTCAATGCGGGCGACGCTGTCGGGCTCGACCGCGTCCAGGGTTTGCATTGCCTGCGCGTAGAGTGCTTTGACGAGCGCGGTATTCGGGATGTTGTAGCCGAAGGTATCAAGATCGAGCTCGCTCGCCAAAAAGATGATTTCCGGTGACCGTAGCAGATGATCGGAGGCGTCGATGATGCGGATGGCTTTCAGCGGCGCGGCCTGATCGAACAGCGCATCGAAGACCTTGAGCGCCTTTAAGAGATCGACCGAACTCTGCAAGAGCGCCGCGGTGCGGGTATCGCCGGGACTTTCACTCCCGCGCACCGGAGAAGGCCCGATCAGGACTACCCGCGCGCCGACATGGGCCAGCGCGAGCGCCGCGGCAAGTCCGGCAGGGCCCGCACCGACGACGGCGACATCACTCACAAGCGCCAGCGGCTGGGCCGCATCACCCATGGACAGATCCTTGCACGATCGAGGCGCCAAAAACCCCGCCACCAGGGCGATTTCATCCCCACAGTAGCCTTCTGCTCAGGCCCCCGCCATGTGGTGACTTCCTGCCGCGCCCGCTTCGACAATGCCGCCGCAGTGGCCGAAAAGCCACAGCAACAGGCGAAAACGCGGCTGTCGCAAACCTGTCATCAGAGCGTCATTGCTCACCCAATAAAACGGGAATGCTCAATTGGTTGGATAAACGAGCGCGCCATTCCAACGCGTGAGAAGCGCGGAAGAGCAGATCGCTAAATGGGACTGTTCTTAAACGCAGATATAACAAAGCGGAGAGGGGTCATGATCGGGGGACTAAAGGGCACCGCCAGCCAGCTGGCGATCGCTGCCATGTTTTGCGTAGGGGCGGCGGTGTTTATCCATAAACCCGCTAAGGCCGCCGATCTCGGCGGCGATTGCTGCGCCGACCTTGAGGAGCGCGTGGCCGAGCTTGAGGCCACTACGGTGCGCAAAGGCAACAAGAAGGTCACCGTGACCATGTACGGCAAGGTGAACTACGCCACCGAGTGGTGGAACGATGGTGCCGAGCAGAACACCTACACCGTCAACAACTATAACGAATCCACGCGCTTTGGCTGGAAGGGTGCGGCTAAGATCAATGACCAATGGTCCGCGGGCTACCGGTTGGAATTAGAAATTCGGCCGGCGGATTCTCAGGTGCTAAATCAGTTCCAGGACAACAACAATAATGACCCCCTGGGCGCCCTGAACGTTCGTTGGTCCTACATCGACCTCAACAATAAGAACTACGGCGAGGTGCGATTGGGACTGACCGCGACGCCCAAATACGACGTCACCAAGGACACGATGGAGTACATATCGACGTTGGACGGAGAAGGCGGCGGTCTCTCGGACACGTTGGTCTCGGACTTTCGGATGAATGATGGCTTCCGTCTGCGGGAGAAGGGCTTCGACAACGCGGAAGGTCTATCCGGGGCGTTGAAGGGCAGCACAGCCCTAACGTGGTCCAATATCGCTCGCTGCTATAGCTCGGGCGACCAGTTCAACTGCTCGACGCGCCGCAATGGTGTCGCTTATTTGTCGCCGGCCTGGCAGGGGTTCAGCGCTTCAGTGGGCGAGTTCGAGGACGACGATTTCAGCGCGGCTATCCGCTACAAGAACACCACTTGGGCCGACACCTGGCTCTTTGCCGCAAGCGTCGGATATGAGACAACTGCGCGATGAGCGTTTGCAGCAGGGCGGCGGCGGCCTTGCCGGCTTCCAGCGAGACTTAGACGAATGGGCAGGTTCGGCTGCGCTCAAGCACAAGCCGACCGGCCTGTTCATAATGGGTGTTTTCAGCGACTTCTGACTCGAATGACTCCAACGTCAAAGGGGCGTTCAACGGTCAGGGCGCGCCGCAAATGAACGCATGGAACGTCCAGGGCGGCATTCAGCGGAAGTTTTCATGGTTCGGTCTCGATACGCTCGGCGAGACGGCCTTCTGGGGCGGCTACAGCGACGTGAAGAACGGTTTCGCCCCGGGCAGCAGCGGCGTCGACAGCACCATAACGCCGGTATGCTGCCAAGCGGGTAGGCTCGGCACGCCGGCCACGATGCTACTTAACGCCAATAGCTTTCCAAGCATCGACTTCAAAACCCAAGTCACCAGCTCGGATGTCAATGAATGGTTTCTCGCGCTCGATCAGGATTACAGCGCGGCCGCCATGCACGTCTATCTAGCCTACGAGCACTTCAACCCCCCAGAACTCAATTTGATCGAACTTGGCCCGCGATCACGTTCCACTGAAGTTGGACGGCTTCGATCTCATTTATTCGGGCGCGCGCCTTTACTTCTAGTCGAGTCGTCCCTTTTCCGAAGCTACGAGGCCGCCCTTTTGGGCGGCCTTTACTTTTCTCCTGACGATGGCCGTGGGGGAATCGGACTGTGGCTCGGGCGACACAGGCGCCGCAGAAAACTTAGAAATTTCCCAATATTCATAAGACGTTAACGCCGCCATCGACAGGCTTGCATCGGCGACGGCAGTCCCTATCTTGGAGAGTAGAGTGTTAGACCCATGCGAAAGCTTCTCGCGATTGCGACTGGAGTAACGGCCCTGCTTTTGGCCGGTCCTGCTTTCGCGTTCGAGCAGACGCCCGCCGCGCCGCCGCAGACGGCGAACGATGCGGCACCCGCAGCCAAAGCTCCTGCCGTAGAGCTTGGCGCGCCCGCTGCGGGGGGCGAGCAGAGCAAAACACCTTTGGGGGCGAAAGTCTTGGGGTTCGGCATCCTGCCCAAGCTCGACTTCGGGCTTGAGCTCTTATATGGCGACAAGCAGCAGCAACAGCTGCAGCTGGAGCAGGGCGGGCTATCCGACGAGAACGACGACGTCACCGTGCTCGGGAAGATCAACCGGCACTTCTAGGACGCGCCCACGGGCACGCCTCCTCGATCATCACCATCCGCAAACGCGTACGCCTCGTCATGATGCGCCGGCCGCAGGACGCCCGCCCGTGAGCCGGCGCCTCCTCGCTGCCCTGGTGCACGTCTTGACGTCAGCGGGCGCTGGCCTCGCCCTGCTTGCGCTCCTCGCAGCCGCCCGCGCCGACTGGCAGGCGATGTTCCTCTGGCTCGGCGTCGCGCTGATCGTCGACGCCATCGACGGTCCGCTCGCGCGTCGGATCAAGGTCCAGACGATCTTGCCGCGTTGGAGTGGGGAGCGCCTCGATCTCATCATCGACTACCTCACCTATGTGGCGGTCCCGGCCTTCGCTCTGTGCCGGTCCGAGCTCCTGCCGGAGGCCTCGCGCTAGCCGTGGGCATCGCTATCATGCTTTCCAGCCTCGTTCCTTTCGCCGACCGAAAGGCGAAGACCGCCGAAGGCTATTTCTCCGGCTTTCCGGCGGTGTGGAACATAATTTGCCTTTACCTCTTTGCCCTCGAGCCACCTCCCTTGTGTCCCTTGCGGTGGTTGGCGTTTTCATCGCGCTCACTTTCGCGCCTGTTCTCTGGGTACATCCGTTTCGCGTGCGGCGCTTGCGCCCGCTGACGGTGCTCGTCACGGCCACCTGGGGCGGAGCGGCCATCCTCGCCATCGCCGAACCATTCCCTTCGCCGCTCTGGATCCAGCTCCTGCTGATCGCGACGGCAGCCTATCTCATCGGCATCGGAACAATTCGATCGCTCGCCGCCATGGGAAACGGTTGAGCGCTCCGTTTGGCCATGGACCTCTTTGGATCACTACGTTATTAGCTCCAGGGCCGCGCGTTCCCCACCGGCCCTTGAAAGCTCGGCACCTAAGCAATGCTGACCGACTGGCTGACCGATCCGCATATCTGGGCCAGCTTCATCGCCTTGAGCGCGATGGAGGTCGTGCTTGGCATCGACAACGTCATCTTCATCTCGCTCATGATCACGCGCCTGCCCCCGCCGCAGCGGTTGATGGCGCGGCGCATCGGGCTGTCGCTCGCACTCGTGTTCCGGGCGATGATGCTTGGCGGGATCGCCTGGTTCATTCACCTGACGCAGCCGCTGTTCACGCTGTTCGGCAATGCGTTCTCCTGGCGCGACCTTATTCTGATTGCCGGCGGTCTGTTCCTGCTCGTAAAGGCTACCCGCGATATCCATCAGGACATCGAGGGTGAGCTCGACGAGAGCGGCGTCGCGCGCGCTGCCGACACCCTGCTGTCCGGAATCTTGCAAATTGCCATCATCGACATCGTGTTCTCCGTCGACTCGATCATCACAGCGGTGGGCATGGCCGACTATGTCGAGGTGATGATCGCGGCGGTGGCGGTGGCCATCCTCGTCATGTATTTCGCCGCCGAGCCCGTCGCCGCCTTCATCGAGCGGCACCCCACGACGAAGATGCTCGCGCTCGCTTTCCTGTTATTGATCGGTGCCGCGCTGATCGCCGACGGGTTCGAATTCCACATCCCGCGCGGCTACATTTATTTCGCCATGGCCTTTGCCGCGGCTGTCGAGGCCGTCAACGTGGTCGCCTTGCGCAAACGGCGCCGGAAGGTCCGCCCCAATCGCCCTCGGAAGGCGGGATCTGCGCCCCGGTAATCGCCATTTCCTCGTCGCCTTAACTTTGTCACGCAGTTTTCCAGCTTGAGCCGTAAATCGAACGCTTTTGCACTGCGGTATCGGGCCTCTCATGCAAATTTTAGGCGAAACAAGGGGATGCAATGAAAATCGGAGCTTTTATCCTCACCGCTTGTCTCGGTCTCTCGGCCGTCCCGGCGGTTGCCGAGCAGGTCACGCTCGCAGGCGACGAATTGCGTCAGGCCGTGACCGGCAAGACCGTGTATCTCAAAGTTTCAGGTTTCGATCTGCCGATCCGGTACGCCGCCAATGGCCATATGAGCGGACGTATCAATGCGGTCGCCGCGAGCTTCTCGCGCGGCGATGGCACCTCCGACACCGGCAAGTGGTGGGTCGATAACGACCAGCTCTGCCAGAAATGGTCGAGCTGGCTTGAGTCGAAAGCCTATTGCTTCAAGCTCACCCGCGACGGCAACAGCGTGCATTGGGTGCGCGACGATGGCCTTTCCGGCACGGCGCGCATCAGCGGCTGAGGGCATCAATTCGGTGAGAACGTAGGGGAGCCGCCTCACGGGGCGGCTCTTCGCTTGTGCCGAGCCGAGCTCCTACATGTTTGAGGGTCAGCCCGGACCCTCATCGTCGTTTCCAATCCAGCCTTCCTCCCCGCGATCACCGACACGCTGCTCGCCTCCGGCTTCCACTTGGACCGCGAGACCGCTTCAGCCTCTCCCCGGCATGTCAGGCACCGCATGTTCCGGCGAACGCCGCCGAACCTCGCCCCGGCGCGGCCCTTATTCTTGGCTAACGAGGAGTTGCCCTGCTAGGCTTCGGCCTTGCCGGGGGAGTAGCGGCACGCCAGAGGATGGATTGAAACCCCTGGCCAATCGATGCGTTCGACCCATGAAATCCAGGAATTATGTCGGCGTCTTAGGAGCCTCCGAATATGACAGAGCCGCCAATCAGTTATCGCGAAGAACTCGAGTCGTACGCATTGACCCTCTTTATCTGGAGCGGCAGCGCAACAGACACGCAAGTCGCGGCGTCAGCTTCCTCATTCTCTTAAACGGCGTCGCGGCGCTTGTGCTTCTCGCAAGCTTTGCCCACCTCACGCCGCAAATGGAAAATGCCCCCAAACTCATAGCTGCGATGTTGGTGTTCGGCGCAGGCGCGGCGACCGCCCTGGCAAGCATGTTCTTTGCCTATCTTCGCCGCACGGTTGCGTTAGAGGCACCGAAACGAGTTCCCCTGCGCGCCGCGGTCTGGTGGCTCGCGACGATCGCCGCCATCGGCAGCACGGCGTGTTTTTTGATTGGCCTGACTATGGCCGGCACCGCCGTGAAGCCAGCGCTCTCCAACATCACAACTTTGGAAAAATCGCCAAGGGTCGTGCAAGGTCCAATCGGTCCGGCCGGACCCCGAGGAGAAAAGGGCAACAAGGGCGACCCAGGCGAGAAGGGCGACCCCGGAGAGAAGGGGGACAAGGGAGACCCAGGAGAGAGAGGGGAGACCGGGCCTGCTGGCGCGGCTGCGCCGACCGGAGAGACCGGTCCTGGATCCGCCGGGCCGGCTGGTTCGGAAACGCCGTCTGGTCAGTAGCCCTCGGCGGTGAGCTGAGAACACCGAACTTAGAGCACGAGAGGAAGGACGTCGGCTTCGAACCGGCAGCCTTTTTTTATTCGGGGATCCAGTTATCCGGAGTTTTTTTCAATGAGCGCGCTGTTCGTTCACCGCGTTCGCCGGGGGAACCTCGTCCGAGGATACGCAACGGAAAGTGACGGTGTTTTGGCTATCGGGGTTCAGCATGGTCGAGAGTTTCTGCCCTTTCGCGTGGCAGTATTCGCCGGCCTTACTGACGGCCTCGTTTATCGCCGCGGTCTCTTGCGACACGCCGCCAAAATTGTGTCTGACGCCAATGCTGTAGGTTCCTGGTCCGACCTCCCGCACTGATCCAACCGTAGTGGCACAGCCCGCAAAGCTCGTGAGGCAAGCCACAACCCCTAAAGTAATACGAGCGTCGCTCATCGAGTGCTGTCCCTTGACGAATCACCGGGAAAGACTCGCCGCTGAAACGTCCGCTTTGGGTCATTTGCGGACCTGCGTTGCAGCTGCAGACTCTAGTCCTCAATGATTACGTTGATTTGCGTCCTTCCCTGACCGCCTTGATGAAGGTTCGGTAGTCACGCTGGTTCTGGTCGGCATATTCAACCGCGAACTCACAAACTGCGTCATCGAAGGTTGAATTAGAACCCATGTAGCCCGCAATCCTCGCGGCATCTCCCGATCGGGCATGCGCGCGCGCCAAGGCCCACGCACACAGTCTCCCGTACGCCCGCAGGATCTTGAAGTCCCAGCCTTCAATGATCGCGGTTATCTTTGTGTCTCGTAGTTGCCGGATGTAGTAAATCCCGGCCGCTCTCGCCACGATACCAACCAAGGAACATGTCACTGGCCGACTGCATGAGGCGCTGACCTGCCACGACCCGTTCGCCATTATTTTTATGGAGGCTCTTTCCCACGTATGGCTCCAACACCGAAGCCTTGGCTTCCTTGATTTGCAGAAAGATCGGGTCATCGTCCGAAGCCATAGAAGCGCGCAATGCCACACATGGTGCCAACGCTGCCGACACCGACAACCTTGAACGCTAGATCGCGGAAGTAAAATCGGTCGAAGAGCACGCGGACGTGTTCGGGCAGGCGACTTTGGTAACCATGCTGTGCGCCTCTCGTTGAAAAAGTTCCAAACCTCACCACCGCGTGGGAAAGACGTCTCAGCTCCGGTGCCCTGAAGCCCTCAGCAGTCTATGTAAATTGATAGTCAGCTAGCAGTGCTCGAGCCTTGACTGAGGTCAATGTTATTTGACCGGCAGAACATCAAGGTTCGCCTCGATGGCAATTCGAGCAGCTGACCCGACCGGCGTCCGTTGCCTTGCGAGAGTTCGCAAGGGGTCAGAAACAGCTAGGTTCAATGTTGAATTGAATTTCGTTAGGTGCGGTTTGAGGAAGGCGTCATGCTGCGTCAATTCTTGATGGGTGGTGCGATCAGCGTCTGCAATATCGTGATTTACGCGCTGGTGATGACGGCGGTGGTCCGGGTGTCGCAGGCGACGGCCGTGAAGGCTGCTGCGCGGCCCAACCTAGTCCTGATCGCCGTGATGGTTGCCACTGTCTCGGTCCTGATGGCCGCCCATGCTTCCGAGGTGATCGTGTGGTCCCTCGCTTATGGTCTCGTCGATGCAGCACCGGCCGGCACTGATCATTTATACTTCGCATTTGTGAATTACACGACGCTGGGATACGGCGACGTTGTTCCGGTCGAGCGCTGGCGATTGCTGGGGCCGATGACGGCAATGAACGGAGTGTTGATGTTCGGCTGGTCGACGGCGGTCATCTTCGAGGTGCTGCGCAAAGCGATGGCTGTCACGGCTGCCGACAATCCTTCGCGCAGTCGCGATCTTCGTGGGGGAGTGCGGATATAAGTTTTCGCGGCAGCTTGAATGCAAAAAAAGAAGAGGGAGCACCCTGATATGGGTCCAAGCCGATGGATCCCGGCGCTGCGCTGGCTGCTGGTTTATGAACGCTCTTGGTTGCGGGGCGATCTTGTCGCCGGCATCACTCTGGCCGCCTATCTGCTGCCGGCAGCGCTCGGAGATGCGTCCCTTGCCAATCTGCCGCCCCAGGCCGGCCCCTACGCCTGCCTATTCTCCGGCCTGGTCTTCTGGCTTTTCTGCAGCTCCCGGCACACGGCCATTACGGTCACGTCCGCCATCTCGCTGCTGGTAGAGACCGTTTACATGGCGAGGGACTTCGACGCCCGGCTCGGCGGCATCAACCGGTTCATGTCCGTCGCCGACGCCCTGGACAGGCTATAGACGGCCTAGGTGGAAACGCGACGCGCTTTGCCGCCTATTTTCCGGTCTGCTTTGTGCCAAAAGCGGACCTAACTACAGGCAAGATGCCATCCGGCGTCGGCCGAAGCCGACGCCCAATGCTAGTCGCTAAATCGTGCGGGAGAAGCTAAACTGACCTTTCAAGCCCACTAGCCGGGCTCAAAGGGGGGAACATGCCACTCGATCTTTCAGCACCCAAGGTCATCACTTTCAGTGTCGCGGTCGTTATCGCCTTGATCGCCGCAATTATTCACTACGCTCATCTCGGCGTCCCGTATGTCCACAGCGGATTTACGCTCCTGTTAGTCGGCTTTTTGGTGCTGGCTGCCGGCAACGTGCTCCACGGAGTGTAGGCAAAGCGGAGCAGATAATGAAGGGCGCCGGCCGAGGCCGAGGCCCTCGCCGCGAGGGGTCCGTAAAATCCGGATGGGTCCAATCGCGGCGCTGGAGGCGGCAAATGAAACACTGGGCAATACTCCTTTTGTGCGGACTCCTTGGGTCTGTCCCGATTTCCGGGATTGAAGCGTCGGCGCAAGAGTATGCCGGGCCGATCAGTCCCAACTGATTGGACACCCTTTAATTTGGCGTCACGGTGTTCACA
The DNA here is from genome assembly GCA_963846875.1 of uncultured Alphaproteobacteria bacterium. GTDB lineage: Bacteria > Pseudomonadota > Alphaproteobacteria > Rhizobiales > Methyloligellaceae > Methyloceanibacter. Next base: position 30,410 of record CAWJXT010000017.1, on the reverse strand, counting down.
CCTATCGCTTGGCGCGCATATCTCCGCTTTTCAGGCGAAAGCACCCGGACTAACGTCACGAGGCCAAAAGAGGGATGAGGGACAGACGATGCCGGGAACGGTGATTTACGAGGCGCATCCGGCGATGTTCCGGGCGCATCCCTTCTGGTTCATTCTTTACGTCCTGCTGATCGCCGCCTTTGGCATTGGCATCTTCATCCTGCGCGCCAGCGACAGCAAACTCCTGTACGAGCTTTCCGCCCTGCTGATCGTCGCCTTTGGCATCGGCATCATCATCCTGCTGTATTGGTACATCAAGACGCGCGCCACTGCGCTCACCATCACCGACAGCGAACTCATGTATGAGCGGGGCATCTTGAGCAAGGACCGCACCGCGATGTCGCTCAGACACGTCCGCTCCGTAAGTATCGCGCAAGGGTTCATCAATCGCATCTTCGGGGTAGGGACCATCCAGATCTCCACCGCCGGAGACGAGCCGGAATTCACCGTCGTCGACATGCCCGACCCACATGCGATCCGGAAGGCGATCACGAAGGCCCAGAAAATGCGCAGCGACTAGCACTGAGACGTGACGCTGGAGAGCTGCATGCGCATCGTGCCTTCGCCGAGCCTGCTGCGCCACTTGGTCCGCCAGGTTGAGAAGACTAGGTCTACGCTGGGAGCGTTACCATCAGGCTCGTCGACGACGATCAATAAATCCCCAAACCAACAATATGAGCGCTGCGCCCACGATAGCTCCAATAAAGCCGGCATTCTGACCCGGCCCATACCAGCCAATGGCCTGCCCGAGGTAGGTCGCCGCGAAGGCGCCAACGATGCCAAGGATCGTTGTTAGTATGAAACCTTGCGGCTCTTTATCGCCTGGCGTGACAAGCTTTGCGATCACCCCGGCAACAAAACCTATAATGATAGTCCCGATAATGTGCAGCATGTCCTCCCCTCCCATTTGGCACTAGTTCCGCCATATGTTAGCAAAATTTCCATGCATGCGGGAGTCGAGCGTGCGGAGGCCCGCGGGGCTGGCATCAACCCCACCAGAAGATGGCCGCGATGATGACGTAGAGGCCGACGAGCGCAACTCTGTCGACCGCGTCGGCACGGCAGGGGCCTACATCACCGCCACGGCACAACATGTTAGGGCTAACCAAGGTTACGGGGCTTTCCAGCGCCGTAACCTTGGTTTTTGGCTCTGGTCTTCGCCCGCTGCAGCGTTCGCCAGCGCTACTTTGCAGGCATCGCTAACCTCGGCGACGTGAGCTGGGCGTCTCAATACCATCGACGGCAAACGTGCCCTGCACCCCACAACGCGCACCTGCGGACTTGGCGGCGGACGACTCCATGGCCGTAGGGCCTATACCGGTAGTGCCTATACCCACCGTAGCCGTAGTGCCTATAGCCGTAGTGCCTATGCCCGTAGCCGTAATAACGGACTTGCGTGATCATGCCGTCCGGCTGATGAACTGGCGCAGGGGTCAATGCCTGTGCCGACGTTGCGACGGCCGCATCATGACTGCCTCCACCGTGAGTTTGCTATCAATCGAGTGATTGCCACCACTTTCCGTGAAGGGAGAAACCGCCATGAAGACTTTTATTTCGATTTTTGCAGTGACCCTCGCACTTGCCTTCACAGGTCCAGCCTTCGCGGGAAATGTCAAGGCCGCAAAGACCGAGAACGATTGCTTGAGGGATGGTGGCACGTGGCATAATTCGAGCAAAACTTGCTCCAAGAACAAGATGTAAGCCCACTGTCGCTTTCGGCTCCGCTCCTGAGCCTTGATGTCGGTTCTGCGCCTATTGTCATCGAACGGTCGAAATTCGATTGACTATGGAGCGGGGCCGTTCTTGGGGGTTGGTGGCCGTCAACATTGCGTCAGCGTCCCGGTCGCATTTCGCTGCGGCGCTCATCAGGGGTGCGCTGCGCAAAGGCCAATTGATGAGGGGAATAGGGATGATGCTGCGGCGTGCCCGTCTAGGCCCTCTCGTCGGAGCGGTCTTGATGGCCTCGTCAGGCGCGTCCGCCGGTCCAGCCCTTGTCTTCGAGCCCTATAATGGCACGGTGTTCTACGCCGAAGATCCCGACGCCCAGTGGTTTCCCGCCTCCCTCACCAAACTGATGACGGCCTACGTCACCTTCCAGGCGCTGAAGGCAGGCGCCGTCACGCCCGACACCAAGCTCATATGCTCGAAGGAGGCGACGGAGCAGGCCCCCAGCAAGCTCTGGCTAAAGGTAGGCGAGTTGATCACGCTCGACGTCGCGCTCAAGGTCCTCATCGTCGAGTTGGCCAACGACGTCGCCGTCATGATCGCCGAGGGGGTCGCGGGCAGTCAGGAGGCGTTCGTCCAGCGCATGAACGAGGCTGCGCAGCATATCGGCATGACGCGGACCACTTTCGCCAACGTTAATGGCTTGCCAGACGAGCGGCAGGTGACCACCGCCCGCGACCTCGCTAAGCTCGCGCAAGCCATCATCATCGAGTTCCCCGAGCACGCCGATCTGTTCACCACCGTCCAGGTTCAAGTGGGTAAGCAGATCATGCGCACGCATAATGGTCTGTTGGTGAGTCTCCCCGGCGCCGACGGCATGAAGACCGGGTTCATTTGCGAATCCGGATTCAACGTGGTGGCGAGCGCGACCCGGGACGGCCGCAGGCTGGTCGCCGTCGTGCTGGGCGAGCAATCGGTGGCTACACGCCGCGTGCGCGCCACCGACCTGCTGGAGAACGGCTTCAAGCGCTATTTCTGGAAATCGCTGTTCGGCACCAGCATCGACGGGCTGGCGATCCAAGCCTCGTTGACCGATGGGCCAGCGCATTTGAAGGACGCCATCTGCGGCGTCGCCAAACCGAAGCCGTCCAGTAGCCGCAAGGTCAGTCGCAAGGGCGGCTCGAAGAAGCGCAGCACCCTCAGCGCCGGCGCCAATTGAGCGGGCATGTCCGCTTTGGGTCAGAAGCGGTCATCTCGGCATGCCTGGTTTCATGTCTCAAAAAGCAAAAGGCCAAGCTCGTTGTCGCCAAGCTCGACCGCCTCTCTCGCAACGTGTCCTTCCTATTGAAGCTCATCGAACTCGGGCGTCGAAGTTTTGTTTGCGGACCTTCCCGAACTGAATGGAGCCATGGGAAGATTTATGCTGATCACGATGGCGAAAGCCAAGGTGCGGGACGCGGTATGCCGATAGGCATGGCAAGCTCTCACGCACGGACCACGTCTACACGCTAAGGGGATAACGGGGCCAAACGGCTTAGCCCATCCTGGTGGGGTGGACCAGTGTACGTCCGTATCTGGGGTCCATACCTAGGTCTAGCTCGCTCGAGAGAGACGACCGACCTACTCTTGGGCCTCAATGTCTGGGGAGATCGCCGAAATGGCCATGTCATTACAAGCCGCCTCCGAGGCGGTGCATGACACCATCAAGCAGTACCCGCTGTGGTATCTGCTTCAAGGCGTTTTTATCGCCGTGGTTGGGAGCGGTGTGGTCGGAATCCTGCTCGCCGTCTATCTCTGGAGCAATATGGCCGTCACCGCCGCTTGGGTACTGGGTTTATTGCTTCGAATTCTTCTTATCTCCGAAGGATTGGCCCTAACCAATCTCGCGGGGCGGTTCCGCATAAGTTGAGCCCACGAAAGCCGAGCTTGCGATGGAGCCCGGCCAGTTACAACTTCTGGGGAGAACGCGTTGAGGGTGAGTGATGAGTGGCAAACTCCGAGCCCCTCTTGGCGTGGAATGTGCGCTTTGGGTCATTAGCGGACCAATTGCTCAAGTCGCTCTCGATCACCGCAATTCCCGTCGTACTTCTTTAGGTGCTCTACCAGTCCAACGCTTCACCGCATGCGTGAATGAGCTGACGTCCTGGTAACCAAGCAACCAAGCGATCTTTGAAATTGACAAGGTCTCGTCCGTGAGATGACGGTTGGCAAGATCGGACCTGACACTCTGCAAGACACCGGCGAACGTTAACCCCTCAGATGAAAGACGCCGTGCCAGTGTCCGCTGGCTTACGCCTAGTTTGCGGGCGATTTCACTCGCTCGCGGCTTACCATGGGGCAAGAGTAGCGCGATCGCGTTTTCGACGCTCAATCCGAACGGACTGCGGTTCGTTGGCCGGCCGGCAAGCGCTTCCTCGCAATATTTGACTAAGATCTCATTGAGATACGAGTCCGCACCGACCACCGCCATCTGTCTAATCGACGTCGGGAACGCTACTTCATCCACCGCTGCCCCGAATTTGACCTTGCTACCGAAGAAGGCATTGAGCTCTGAGACGTCGTCGCTACGACGATGGGTAAAGCTGACGTGGGTCGCCAGCAAGCGACGGTTCGTCAACTGCCGGCATATACGAACGAGCGCTACCATACAAAACTCAATCTGATGGCGATCTGAATGTCGCGCAACGCCGACATAGTCGAAGCTAATCCCAATGTCCCTTCCGTCACGAAAGGTCAGCGCGATGCCCTCATTTACGACCTTGCTGTATCGTGCGCCTCGCCGCAAAGCCTCGCCTAGAGTGTCAGAGGAAGCCAACACGTAATAGAACAACCCCAACACTCGAAGATCGAATTTCTGAGCGAGGTGAAACCCGAGAAATGCGTCGTGGAGTTCTGTGGCGGCGAGCTCCAAAAACTTAATCTGAGTTTTGACGTTGAGGCGAGCGCTGGGGTCATCGATCTGCTGAAGAGTCAGACCGGCCTTCGGCAACAGCGATTCTATGTCGATTCCTTCCCTCTTCGCGTGCGCCCAGGCGAGGCGTGTGATGCCGCCCGTGGCCATGGGAAATGAGGGGGGATGAATCAGCGTCGGAAGCACGCACGTCAGCAATCCTACATCGACATCCCATGAGACCGCGGAGTGACCAGCAGGAACAATTCTTTGGCACACAATAGCAAGTTTTGCGCAGAGAGTTGTCTATATGCAGGGTCTCGCCGATCACTGTCGCCGGGATTCACGGATCAACAACACGATGTTGAGCAGGAAGATGCCCGATTTGTCTGTCGAAGTCCGTTGCCAGGACATTGTCGTCTCCAAGCCAGGAACCGGACTTTCCGTAACGTATCGTCGAGAGCGTAATGAGCCCATGCTGGTAGCGCTTGGCTCAATGCGCTGCGATCCCGATGCAGACACGCTTGCGTTTATGGCCGAGGCGTGGGAGGCCGCCCACGCCAAAGCGAAAACATTAGGGTGGCTCTAGTGGTGGTTTGTCGAGCCGCCGCTCAAACTGCGCCGCAGCGGCTTTCCGCATTTTGGGGCTCGGTAATTCGTCGACTTGAGTTGGGGTCGATACGGGGGAATTCTCGACCCCACTCGGCGGCTCCGGTGACCTAGCCTCTTACCAGGTGGCGCCGGGGCCGCTCGTTTCTCGGTGAGGGGTTGAGTGACTGAAGTCGGTCGGCCCAAGGGATGTCCGGCAATTCCTACCGAATGAGTAGAGGCAGAAAGCTCCCCTGAAGGCCAAGACCAGGAGCGCGCAGATTTTATTTCAGGCGAAGTGCGGAAACTGGTTGACCGGAACGACTTCCAGATCAAACAGTTCGAGCCTCTCCACGCCGCGTTCGACCATTGCCTTCGCCTCCTCGACGCTGGGCGCGTTGAGAACCGCAAAGAAGCCCGGTTCATCCCCTACCTTGTACAAAACGTGGGACAGCACGCCGTGCCGGATCAGATCCCAAGTGGAAGGGCTTAGTCGGCGGGTAAGGTGCTCAATGAGTTTTTCCCGTGTTGCCCCCGCCTTGGGTCGACTAATCACCATGAATAGCATGGTCAACCTCCATCGAGTACGGTCGCACGCTTCTAAGACAAACTCGTGACGCGCTGCCCGGTATCATCCCTACGGGTACTACGTGTACCGTCCGTACGGGTACTACGGGTACCGTCCGCACCGCAGACACTATGCGTATCGTAGGTGGCAGCGTTATTGGTGACCCGCCTGGGCTGCTGGGCAAAAAAGTGCTCTCGACGCGAGGGGAAACCATTCAGTGGTTTTCTCGCCGAGAATGTCCGCTCTTGGCACTTATCGGACATCCCACGTGCACTGACCAACGTCCGCTATGCGGGGTAAAGCGGACATGACGCGAACGGGCCGTTATATCGGCTAATGACCCTGAACGGACATGCTACGCGATCCGCAAATTGACACCAGATAGCCGACATGGTCCGTGCGTGAGAGCTTGCCATGCCTACCGGCGTACCGCGTCCCGCACCTTGGCTTGACCCTCTGCCTACATGCTCTTCGTTAGGGCGTCCGTGATGTTGAGGACGGACGCTGCGGGTCTCTAGAGCTTTCGGCGAACGGCCTAAAAGGCCTTCGCTGCGATAACTAGATTTAATTAAAAGCGGATAATCAATGTAGTATGCGTATTAGTTATAGTAATTTCTGAAGATAAGACGCAGGAGACGGCACCATGTTTGCGTTAAGGCGGACAGTCGTAGCCAAGGGCGTGAAGTTCGTCGGTAATATCACTGCACCGGGATTGGTGAAGGTCCACGGTCAATTCGAAGGTGACCTGCACTGTGCCAAACTCATTATTTCCCGAAAGGCACATATTCACGGAGCTATCGAGGCGCGACGCGTCGTTGTCGACGGAAAGGTCGAAGGCCCAATTCAGGGCGAAGAAGTCGTTCTAAAGTCGCGAGCGCATGTCGTCGGCGATATCAAATGTCAATCTTTGACCGTCGATAAAGGGGCTCGTGCAGAGGGCCGCCTGGATTATGCGGTAGTCAAACGCAAGCCCGAAAAAATAAAGACGCTTAGAAAAGGTCTCGCTAGGCGGCGGGAGGAAGGGGAATTGCTTGCTGCGGCCGAAGGCTCCACGCGCTTAACTGAGCTCGTTGTCGAAGCTCGCCACCAATGGGGAATCCTAATTTCACCACCGATGAGGCGCTCACGTTCCTAACCAAACGAGGTAATGACGAGGCAAAAGCATTTCTCAATGCGCTTAGGAACCCCAAGTAGGGGTCGTTCCTTCATGAGCGCTTTAGGCGCTCAATTCAACAAGCCCAGATTGCACTTCAATGACACTGAGGAACGTGACAGGTAGATGACCACAGATGTAAAAGGGCGTCGACAATGAAGAATAAGCCCCAGATCATGTGCGGTCACCGACCAAAGCGAGTTAGCTAGCTCGCGGACCTCACGATGTTACAATCCTGTCATTCAGGCGAGCTAACCTCGCACGTTTTCTGATGATTATGTCTTCCCAGCCCCGGTGCGCCCCAAACGTGCCGGGCCTTTGCTTATAACTTGGCCAGCGGCCAAGCTTTTCCTTTTTTTGCGAAGAATGCCGGGCCGAAGCCACGCCCCTACACGATCCACCCCAGCTCGCGCGCCTTGTCGTTGGCGAGCTTCCGTGCGCGAGGCAATAACTGTCCTTGCGCGCGGCAGACACTTGTTGCCGGCCGATGTCCCAATTCATTCGGCTTCCCGGTGACCCCGCAAATGGCTATCGTTCACGATGCTTCGGGGCTCATCAGGGGCAGTTTCAGTCCATGACGAGACGGAAATAAGTCGGGAGGTCACAATGACCAGCGTCAAATGGACGATCAAGGCGCGTGAATTTGCCAACTGCAATTGCTCCTATGGCTGTCCCTGCCAGTTCAATGGACTGCCGACATACGGGGATTGCCGGGCCGTCGTCGGTATCCAGATCGACGCCGGCCATCACGGAAACACGCAACTCGACGGGCTTAAGGTCGCCGGCATTTTCAAGTGGCCCGGCCCTATACACGAGGGCAAGGGTGAAGCCGCCATCGTTATCGATGAGCGCGCGACTGGGCCTCAGCGCGAGGCGCTGCTGCGCATTCTCAGCGGACAGGACACCGAACCCGGCGCGACGATCTTCAACGTTTTCGCCTCCACGCTCGAAAAGCTGCATGAGCCGATCTTCAGCAAGATTGATTTCGAAGTGGATATCGATAGCCGCATGGCACGCCTGATTGTGCCAGGCGTGATCGAGACGCGTGGTGAGCCCATACTCAATCCGGTCACGGGCCAGGACCACAGAGTGCGCATCGATATGATCGGTGGGTTCGAATATACGCTGGCTGAGATTGGACGCGGGTGGTCCAAGACCTCACTTCCAATCGCATATGAGCTTAACGATTCCTACGGCCAGTTCTGCGAACTCAATCTCAGCCAGAGTGGGATCGTGCACTGACTACCAACAACCCACATGCACTTGAAGTTGTACTGCGGCGCGACCGCGTCCTGGTCGCAGCGGCGCTCTCGCTGATTGCCGCGCTCTCCTGGCTCTATTTGCTGTGGCTTGCCGCGGACATGAAAATGGGCGGCGTGGACATGACTGGCTTTCGGATGATTCCTGCCGGCATGGGCCTGATGATGCCCGCCATCACACCGTGGAAAAGCGTCGAGTTCGTCTGGGTTATCGCAATGTGGGCGGTAATGATGTTCGGCATGATGACGCCCTCGGCCACGCCGACGATCCTGATCTATGCGCGCGTCGGCCGGCAGGCGGCGGCGCAAGATAAGCCGTTCGCTGCGACGGGTTGGTTCGCCGCTGGTTATCTCCTGGTCTGGACCGTCTTTGCGCTCGCTGCAACTTCGGCGCAATGGGCGCTCGAACGCGCAGCCCTGCTCACCTCGATGATGGAAGGCACGAGCAACTTGTTTGGTGGCATCGTGCTGATTGCGGCCGGGCTTTATCAGTGGACGCCGCTGAAGGACGCCTGCTTGTCTCAGTGTCAATCGCCGCTGCACTTCATTCAGCGCCACGGCGGCTTCCGGCGTGATGCGGCGGGTTCGCTCGCGCTCGGCGCGCGGCACGGAGCCTATTGCGTCGGCTGCTGCTGGGCGCTGATGGCGCTGCTATTCGTTGGCGGGGTGATGAATGTACTGTGGATTGCCACCCTAGCGATCTTGGTGCTCGCGGAGAAGGTCATTTCGGCTGGCCGGCTGATCTCCCGAATCTCGGGTGCGGGATTCATCGCCGGCGGGGTATGGCTCGTGGCAGCAGCCCTGCGTTGACCAGGACGCCGCGTTATTTTTCCACTGATAACCCATTGGGCGAAGAGTTTTCTGTGCGGAGACCAGCTTTACTAGGCCGTGTACTCATTGCTTCATGGCTGAACCGAAAGGCGCGCGTCGCCCGCCGCGCACTTCGGTTGCATGGCAAGCATGGCTAGACGATCCACCCCAGCTCATTATGTGAGAAGGCTATCGATCTGCTGCTTTGCAGTAGCAAGCGCTAGCGCTTCGCTCTTGGCATCCATATCAAAGGCATCGTGTTTGATGACCGGCAGGGAAGGCCTATGGGCCTAGCACTATAGTGCCAATGATTGCCCTTGCCGAAAACGTCGATGCCGTAACCCCGATATGCTGTCTGACTCGTGCGCATGGCCACCTCACCTTCAACAGTGGCCAATGTACTGCGCTTCGGAGCCTGCAGGGAAACAAGATGCTGGCCAGCGCCATCTTCTCCTTTCGAACCTGCACAAGCCTAACCAGTCGACAGATTGAACAGGAGATTGTGCGCAAGGCCCGCCACCTTCTGCAAAGGGCGGCAATGGCCGCCTGAGAGGGCGACTTGAGGTGGGGTCGATATGGGGGAGTGTCGATCCCTCTCGGCGGCTCCGGTGACCTTGAGAAATGTCCTTCTTGATCATGCAGATTTTGCGGGCGCCAATCTCACGCAAGCCAACCTCGGCGCGAGCTTGCAACACGCTAAAAACCTCACCCAGGCACAAATAGAATACAGCATCACAGGTAGCAACTCAACGATCCTTCCGTATCATCTTGTTGCCCCTTGGTTGTGGCTAAAGATTGCACGAGCATAGTACGCGCCACCACCCCAATGCTCTCGAGCTATGGAACAACACGCGCGAACAAGGCGCAACTGATAACCTATGACTGCCTCAGTTGATAATCCGCCGGTCCCGCGGCTTTAGCATATCGGGATGTCCAGCAAATCGAAGGCTAACTTCATGCGGCGGCCACTCGCTCCATCGTGACTTCGGCCTGAAGGCTTTCAAGGTCTCGATAGATTGACGCAGCGGCATCCACGCGCCCATTACGCTTGAAGCGGAGCATACAGTCTTTGCTCATGATGTCGCCTTCGGTCACGATTTCGTCCCATACCTCCGCATGGCCCACATAATTGATAGGAACGTCGTAATGCTGGCTCCAGAAAAATGGCACGGCGGTGAAGGGTATGGCCCGGCCCAACATGTTGAGAGCCGCAGTCTGCCCTTGGCGCTCAGCGACGACCCAGTGCTCGACGCGAATGTTATCGCCTGTATAGGGATCGGGCCATCTTGCGATATCGCCTGCAGCGTAAACGCCCGGTGCGCTCGTCTCGAGATACTGGTTGACGGCGACCCCTCGGTCGAGCCTGAGGCCTGCCTTCTCGGCAAGATCCAAACGTGGGCGAACGCCGATGCCCACGACCACAAGGTCGGCCTCGATCGTGCCACCTTTCTCCAATCTTACGGTTTTCCCGTCGATAGCGACTGCCTTGTTTTCGAGGTGAAAGACCACGCCATGCTCCTCATGGAGCGCGCGGATAAAGTTACCCATGTCCGGGCCGAGGACACGTTCCATCGGGCGCTTATCCGGCGCACAACGTGGACCTCAAGCTCACGCCCGCGCAGCGCTGCAGCGGCCTCAAGCCCGATGAAGCTTGCCCGATCACCACGACTCGGCGAGCCGCCTTGGCAAGCTCAATAATTGCTTGGCAGTCGACCAGCGACCTTAAGGTATGCACGTGTGGATGGTCGGCACCGGGGATGGCAAGACGAACCGGTTCAGCTCCTGTCGCCAGTAACAGCCGGTCAAACGGTATCCTGTCGCCCCCGACCATGACCACTTCGCGCGCACGCAGATCAAGCTCGAGAGCAGGCTGCCCAAGGCGGGTCTCGATATTGTTCTCCGCATAAAAGCGTTCGTCTTTCAGGGGAACGTATTTGAAGGGAATGGTGCCCGCGAGGTAATCCTTTGAGAGGTTGGGACGATCATAGGGCAGGGCATCGTCGCTGCTGAGCATGACGATGCTGTTCTGGTATCCAATTCGCCGAAGCATTTCGGCCGCTGCGAATCCCGCCGCACCGCCGCCGATGACGACAATCTTTTCGGGCTTAGTGACTGCCGCCTTGCCGGGGGGCTTGCGGATTGACCGCTCTCGCTTTTCGCGCACCAAAATATTCCCGTCGCGCCGCTCGACGTTCCAGCATGTAATCGGACTAAGCGCCGGGGCTCGGAGGGCCTCTCCGTTCCGTAAATCGAAACAGGCGTGATGCCAGGGGCAACGCACCGTGTTGCCAACCACGAGGCCCTCCGCAAGAGGACCGTGATAATGCGTGCAATGCGGTGAGACAGCGAAGACTTCGTGTCCCACTCGTACCAGTAGGACTTCTTCACCATCGGCATGACCGACGAGCATTCCACCATCGGCGAGCTCATCAAGAGCGATACCTTGGGCAAGGTCTGGACCGGCGAGTTTTGTCTCTTCTTGTGCCATCGTCGTCTGCCTTGACGATAAGTCGTTGCCGGTCGGTTAAGCGCCTTGAGTTCGAGGACGAGCCGCGCGATCAGGTCGCAGTCACCTGGTTGCGAAATTCGATCGGCCGGTCGATGCCCCGGAGCGGCTCGAGCGTAGTGCCGGTGCCGTGGATCGTTACAGTGCCGTAGTTGAACAGGCGCCCGAACACCGACTGGTCAACATCGACGCTCTCGATCTTGTCCGTATGCATTCCACCGAACGCCGCTTGATGAACCCTTGCGCATAGATCACGCGCCGATCCGTGACGGCGATTTCCGTCGTCCAGCGGATGAACCAGGCGCGCGATGCAAGCACGATCGCAACGGAAAAGCAGATCGCCGCTATCGCGACGCCCCGGGGGACCAAACGCCAGGGCGATCGCCCCGACAACGGCGAGAAAGAGGGGCGGCAGGTACAAGATCCAATGGACGCTGCCCTGATAGCGAATGGTCTCTCCCGGTTGCAATACATTTTTGATGTAGCTCATGGCAGCCTTTCGGGATTTGCGAACTCCGGCCTGGGTCGCCGTTCACGGTCGCGTCCAGAGCGCGTTCGATGGCGGCGAGCTGGCGCCCGTCACGACGCCTTCCTGCCCAGCGCGTACACATCGCGCATGATGGAAAGAAGTAGGCGACCGTCGCGGTCATCGGTCCATGGCCCCAGCTCCATGAGATCCTGGAGCGCTGCGAGCTTCAAGGCAACGTCATCGAGATTGCGGCTCGCGCGTCGATTAAATCCAGCACGGCTTGCCGTTCTTGGTCCTGCGCCTTCGACAGCGCTTTGCCGGACAATGTCTCGCACTGCGCATGGACCACGGCGTACCGCTTCCAGGTTGTTTCGAATGTGTTAGGTGTGGTGTTGGTCATCGTGACCTTCTTGCACAAGGTTGCGCTGGCCAGTGCCGGTCGGGGCTGCGGCCCGCGACCGGCGCGCATTGAGTTTAGCGTGATCCGCTTGCCGGTGTCACCGACACTGTTTGTAGGTTGATAGGACACTAAAAGATGGAGCAGGTGCCTGAGATGACTGCCCTCGAGCTCGAGGCCGAGATCATGAAGCGATTTAAGAGGGTCCCGAGCTGTAGAGACATTCGCGCTGAGTACGTCCAGATCATGCCCCTCGAGCCTAAGGGAGCCGGCCCGAACTGGATTGCAAGTATCGATCTGCCCATGAGCACTCTAGCCAAGACGGAGGCAAGAGCCGTCATTGACGGGGTGCGCGGCAGATACGCGCTAAAGCGAGATTGATGGCGCACCGTGCGCGTTGATGGGACCGGCAACGGAAACAAGACCGAGAAGTGCCATTTAACAATAACGCTGCGGGGCACGCCTCGTTCGTGAATAGAGCGCCGCCGCTGCCCGTCGCTTGTTGAGCCAGGGCCGGGACATTCGACGCGGCCTCGGGCGTTTACCGAGACATGAAAAAGCGAATGATTTTTTCCGAGAAAGGCGAGAGGCGTTTGACCGCTCAGGGTCACGCCCAGATGGCCGAGTCGTATGAGAGGGTAGCGGCGGATCCGAGGCTGAGACCTGACAAGCGCCAAGAATATGTAGAGAAGGCAAGGCGAGCCCGCGAACTGGCTCAGAGGGCCAAGGGCCACGAAAGATCATGGCTGCAGCGTCTTACGCGAAAAGAATAGCGCACAAGGCGGCCGACGGCCTTCACCCCTTATTCGCTATGAGGGAAATCGGTAGCCGGCGACCTAATTAGCGGAGCGTCCAAATTTGAATTTATTCATGTCGCGGCTCTACATCCGGGTTGTCGCCTGGACTAATTGGGGCCGGATATCGCTCCCCGTTGCTACCGGCCTCGGGATTTGGAATCGTGGCGTTTATCCCGGTATCGCCCGTAGCAGCTGGTGGTTTGATCACCTCCTGATTAGAACTCCCCTCTTGTGCGGGAGGCGTAGCGCCATTCTGCCCAATAGCGGAATTTGACCTCCCGCCCTCAGGCTCACCAGCGGCGGGTGCCTGGACCTGGGGATTTGGCGAGCTCGATGCTCCCGGCAAACCTGCTGGCCCTGCGTCGCCTTTCTCGCCACGGTCACCCTTGTCACCTTTGTCGCCCTTGTCTCCTTTGGGTCCCTGGGGTCCTGCCGGCCCGGGTAACTCCCGCGAGAGAGCGGCCTTGGACAGTGCCGATTTATTTTCAAGATCCGACTTAACTGCTGTGCCTGCCATATTCAGGCCCACCAAAAAGCACGCGGCGCTTGCCACTGCGGAGAGTAATGCAAGCCATCGCCCAGCGATACGAAGTGGGATTCTCTCTGGCGCTTCCATCGCAACTGTTCGGCGCAGATAGGCAAAAAACATGCTGGCCAGCGCCGCTATTGAACCGGAACCAAAAACCATCATCGCAGCGATGAGCGTGGGAGCGTTTGCGGTGCGGGCTGCTAGGCTGACGACACTGGAAAGAAGTATCAGAGCCGCAGCGGCGTTCAATAATACGAGCAGCCCGACGCCGCGACCAGCCAACCTGTTGCGTTGCCTCTCCAGAGAAAGGGGATCGAAACGCACAACGTCTATTTCTTCTCGATAATCCGGGGGTCGCACGGCAGCCATGCCATCAGAACGTGTGCTCTGAACGTGTGTTCCCGGCCCCGCAAGAAATTCATCTCGGCCGCGCGGTCCGGCGACATTACTGACCAGCTACCAGTGGGGACCCCGGCCCAGGGGTGAACCGGGGTTCCGCAGGTATCGTGGCTGCCCGGCTTGGGAAGAGCGCCACGCAGCTCCCGTAGCATACTCCGCTAGTACTTTGGATGAGGGGGCCGCAATTTCGCCACAGTGTGTTCTCGAAGCCACATGCCCTCAAAGCGCGCAGAAAGCCCCAAGACGGCCGAAAGCTCCTCGGCATAAGAACAAAAGTAGAACAGACTTCAGCCGCGTATGGGCTTCTGTGGGCCTCTGGGAGTCATTTGCGGGGTAGGGTGCTCTGCTTCCGCTAACTTGAGCCATGCCCGTGCCAAACTTCTCCCAGCGAGCCTGATCCGGCGGCAATTTAGCTTGATTGGCTTTGCGTTGGCACTGCTCGGCCCGTGCCAAATATGAAGCTGAAGTCTGCATATCGTATCACCTTGGGCCCCCGCATCTCGGCCGAACAAGGTGTTGCAAGGCCCAGGCCATGGCCGGCAGCGCATAAAGATGCGGCTCCGATGAGAGAGGCCACTGACTACCGAAGCCGCTTGGGGAGAGTTCGTGCAACACAAGAGAACCCGCGCGCCGCGGATCACTCCGAATTGGATTGCGGCGGTTAGTCGGCCTCGGCTTTCGCCCCGCCGTTCGGGCGTCTTTAGAGCTCGGTAAATTTTTAACGCTAGCTTCGCTTATAGGGGTTGGGGGCCGAATGGGACGGGACTCTCAGTTCAACTCTCCCTCTGGCGGCTCCGGCATCTAGTCACTCAGTGCCGGGGCCGCTTGTTTTATCGCAAGGGTCGAAGCGCGTATGGCTTGCGTGGCCTTCCTCCCCCACCTAGGCGTGAGGGGCACGGCTCCTTAGACCGAGGGGGTGAGGCCGAAATCCTGCTCGACCGATTGGCGAAACGCTTCGTCGGTCATGCGCGCAAAGTTTGTGACTACTGCAACGCCGTCGATCGAGCGGCCGCAGGATTTTGCCTCGTGGCATGTTTTAGCAATTAGAGAGCGCGTCTCTCCATCCCGACCCGTGGCGTTCGTCTTCGCGGGCGACATGGCCGTTGCCTACTTCATGGCACATGCCCCCAAAAGCTTCTTCCCCACGCTCAATGGCGGCCAGCTGGCGCTTCTATTTTGCTTCGTGTTTCTCTATCTCGCTGTCGCCGGCGGAGGTCCATGGAGCGTGGATCAGCGAGTGGCCGCCCGTCGCTAGTGCATGTGCGCTTGCTGCTGTTGGGTGACTGGTTCGTCTCTGGCACCCTCTGATAGGTAGAGCAGCGCCACACAGACACTTGCTCAGGCCATGGAAGAGCGCAGACAACCCGAACCACGCAGGCGTTCTCTCAAGAGGGGCCGCTTCGTCTTTAACGACGGCCAGTCGGTAATCGATTGCATTGTGCGTAATTTATCGCAATCCGGTGCGCTCCTCGTCTTACCGAGCCTCATGGGCACACCGGAGAAGTTTGATCTTCTCATTGACAGCGATGGGGTGGCTATTCGGCCCGCGCGATTTGGAAACGCGAGGACAAGATAGGCGTGAAATTTGAAGGTCCGCTAAGAGCTAGCGCCATCTAGCGGCCTTATCAGCGGATGGCTACACCTGCAGCCACGATTGCCATCCACGCCAACCAAAGTTGGACTCCGAGGCCAACCACCAGGAAGAATGTCAGCACGGCAATTGCCCACGTAGAGTCCGATCATTGCCTTGGCTTGCCGGCCGCTCGCGTCGGCAAATTTCTCGACGGCCAGGCGCACGCGCTTGGCGCCTGAGAGTTCCTCAGCCGAAGCGTTCATGCTCGCCTCCCTTGGCTTAAGGCGAGCAGCCTACCAGAAGCTCGGCCTCGCCCGGAGGATCCGCTGAAGCACCTTTGCGCTAGTATCGGCAGATGACGGATGACCGCTACCTTCACGTCGAGGTGCGGGGCGGCGAGATCATCGTCACCCTGCCGAGCAGCAATTATAAGGTGGTCTCTTACAAGTCCGCCGAGCCCGGCCCCCGACGGCATCCTATTGCGACACGCTCAATCGCTGCCCAGGCCCATCATTGGTGCCGTAGCGGCGCCGGCTGTGGCGCCAGCGACGGCCCCTATTGGACCCGCCAGTGCAAGGCCCGTAACGCCGCCCACAGCGCTTGACCAAGTTGGCCAGGCTTTCCCTTTTTTGGCGAAAGGCGTCAGCCAAAGCCGCGCTGGCTAACCGCCCCCTTCCGGGAAATCCAAATCTGAATTTTCAGCGCCTCGTGAAGAACACGGCTGCCCTTCTCAAGGAGCTTCGGCAGATTGGGAACGCTCTGAACGAGATCGTGGCCCCGCAGCTCATTGTCCGCGTAATCGACGAAGATCCTGAATTAGTATTGGATCGCATGATTGCAGCTGGTGAAATTACAACCAATCAGCGTGACGATGTGCTGATTATCCGACGACTGATTGTCAGACCCAAAAACACGGGACAGTGATGGTAAATCACCGAAGGCAGAAGATAAATACAATGATATTCAAGCAGTTAATTGATAGTATCCCTGATTTAGGTAACTGTAAGGTGACAGACCTTTGGCACAGGTCTTCCAACCGCACCGCCTGACCACGTCCGCTTCATTTATGCCCGCAGTGTCTGTCTCGAAGATTCCGTCATTGTGTGCCTCCACCACGCGTGTCTCGGTACTGGACTAGGTCGCCCCCACGCCGAAGATGTAACCTTATTTCTCGTAGCCCGATCAATGCCACCGGCTCCTCACGCAAAGGCTTTGGGCTGGCCTTGTGAGGGTTTTCCACGCAGAAGCGTTGTCCCGTTTCAACGGCGTTTGGTATTGCTTAAACACCTCGTTTTCAGGAAAGGATTGCCCTGCGCGTTTGGAACTAAGTCCCTAACAATGCGTTGAAGTTAGGCCTTTTACACAAGCTCTAACCGCAGCATTGGCCGTTGAAGCCCGCTTTGTCGCGGGACTTCCTCTGTGTAAGAAGATACCTTCGATGGTCTCACACGAAGATAAGCCGTCGATGGTCTCATTCTTTTCGTCGGCCCCCGCCTGAATGAAGGATCGCATTGATGCGGATCGCCCAGATCGCCCCCCTTTATAAGTCAGTCCCCCCCAAACTCTACGGCGGCACGGAGAGGGTGGTCGCGCATTTGAGTAACGAACTAGTGCGGCGGGGGCATGACGTGGTGCTTTTTGCGAGCGGCGACAGCCGAACGAATGCCCGGCTCGTCGCCTGCCGCGAGAGGGCGCTCCGCCTTGATAAGCAGTTGTCGTGGGATATTCCCGCGCATCTCTCCATGCTCGCAGAGGTGCGAAAGCGCGCTCATCGGTTCGACATCCTCCACTTCCATCTCGATTGTTTTCACCTGCCGCTTTTCACAGACATGACCGACCGTACGCTCACCACTGTCCACGGAAGGCAAGACATAAAGGATTTAGGCGAGCTGCATAGGCACTACTCGAACTACCCTTTGGTTTCGATATCGGACAGCCAACGACAGCCGCTTCGCCATCTGCGATGGGTCAAGACCATCCATCATGGCTACCCCACGTCCCAATATGCCTTCTCGCCAGCGGCAAACGGCGGCTACCTCGCCTTCCTGGGCCGCATCGCTCCGGAGAAGGGTGTGGATCGGGCGATCGCGATCGCGCGTCGCACCGGGCTTCTGCTTCGGATCGCCGCTAAAGTCGACACTGCGGACAGGGATTATTTCGAAGGCCATATCGCGCCGCTTTTGCAAGCGCCGGGTGTCGAGTTCATTGGCGAAATCGGGGAGGCCGAGAAATCGGAATTTTTAGGTAACGCTCTTGCTCTTCTCTTTCCGATCTCCTGGCCCGAGCCGTTCGGACTTGTCATGATTGAGGCCATGGCCTGTGGAACACCTGTCATCGCTTTCAATCATGGTTCCGTAGCGGAAGTGATCCAAGACGGAGTGAACGGATTCGTCGTAGAGACAATCGACGAGGCAGTAAGGGCGGTGAGCGCTCTCGGGTCCATTGACCGCAATGTCGTGCGCGCGAGTTTCGAGACGCTCTTTTCTGCCGACGTCATGGCGCAAAACTATGAGATGGCGTATCAGAGTGTGCTCGACATGGCCGATGGTGTGACAGCGATGCGGCGTCCCAGGCCGGTTGGTCCTAAAGTTCCCGTCCGCGTTTCGCTTGGCGAACTGCAACCGGCCTCACCGCTGGCGGCCCGAGCCACGGCTTGAGATTGCCCTTGCCCGATGCGTCCCCGCTGCACAACCCGAGCCGGCCAGCCGAGGACGTAGCAGCCAAGGCTGTCGAGCTTGCGGAGCCGGCACTGCTCTACGGAGATCCGCTCCATGCGCTCAAGCACGACGATCTGTTTGCCGTATTCAATGCCACGGGGGATTTCCGTGGCCTTCTTCATCACGTCGGTCCAAGCACGGGCGCCGATGGCCTGTTCCAGGACGATACGCGCATCCTCTCGCGCCTTACTTTGCGCATTGCCGACACGGTGCCCCAGCTCCTCGGGGGTACCATAGGCCGGGACAATGTTTTGTTCACGGCACATCTGACGAATAAGAAGTTCCAGGATCGCGCTGGCGAGATCATCGCCCCCGCGCAAATCACCATTCATCGGCGGCGTTTGCTTTGGCAGCGTCGGCTCTATGAAACGCTGCAGGTGCAGAATTTTTCCCACGTGCCTATGGCTGCTGATCTGAGCTTCGAGGTCGATGCCGATTTCCGCGACGTTTTTGAGATCAGAGGGATGTCCCGCCTCAGGCGTGGCGAACTCCTGCCACCGCGCATCGAAGGTAATTCGCTCACTCTGTCGTATCGAGGCCTCGATGGCCAAGTGCGACAGACCACCATCAGCTTTTCGGTTCCGGTCGAGATCCAAGGTCAGCGCATCCGGATCCCAATCGACCTTGCGCCAGGGCAAAGCCGGAACGTGATCATGACGGTGTCTAGCGGAGGCGACGTGATGCGACCCGATCGCGACGCCTTCCTTCGCGCGCTCAAAGGGAGCAAGCGGACGGCACGCAAAGCCATTCGTGACCTCAAGCCCATCGCCACCTCTAATGCCAAATTTGAAGCGTGGCTGCAGCGAGCCGCTGCCGATCTCTCTTTGCTGATGACCGAGGTCGAGACCGGTCCCTACCCCTACGCCGGCATTCCCTGGTTCAGCGCGCCCTTCGGGCGTGATGCCGTCGTGACGGCTTTGCAAGTGCTTTGGGTCGATCCTTCGGTAGCCCGCGGCGTGCTCGCTTATTTAAGCTCCTTACAAGCGGCCGAGCGCTCGGACTTCCACGATTCGGAACCAGGCAAGATCGTGCATGAGATCCGCAAGGGCGAGATGGCCGCATTACGGGAGGTGCCATTCGGTCGTTATTACGGCGGCGTCGACACAACGCCGCTCTTCGTGATGTTAGCTGGTGCTTATCTCAAGCGGACCAACGACATTGCATTCGCCAAACGAATTTGGCCAGCAGTGCTGGCAGCACTCGATTGGATGGCGAGCTTTGGTGACATTGATGGCGACGGCTTCATCGAGTATCGCCGGGGGGCCGAAGGGGGGTTGACTAACCAAGGCTGGAAGGATTTCGAAAAACTCCGTATTTCACGCGGATGGCCAATTGGCGCAAGGCGCCATCGCCATGGTGGAGGTACAGGCTTACGCGATCGCTGCCAAACGAGCCGCTGCACGAATTGCATCCGCCATCAGCGAGATGGCTCTCGCCGAGCTGTTCGAGCAACAAGCCAATGAATTGCAGGCGCATGTTGAAAAACGATTCTGGTGCGAGCCGATCGGAACCTACGCGCTTGCGCTCGATGGTGCGAAACAACCTTGCCGAAGTCCGTACCTCCAACGCGGGTCATGTCTTGTTCTGTGGGGTGGCGTCAGAGGAAAGAGCGGCGCGCGTTGCCCGCGGCTTGATGGCGCCGGAACTGTTTAGTGGGTGGGGCGTGCGCACCGTCGCGGTGGGCGAAAGCCGCTACAACCCCATGTCCTACCACAATGGAACGGTCTGGCCTCATGACTGCTCAATCGTCGCCGCCGGGCTTGCCCGTTACGGAATGAAGGACTCTGCTGGCCGCATCTTGACCGGCCTGTTCGATGCGGTCAGCCGGCTGCCTGAATTCCGCATGCCCGAATTATTTTGCGGTTTTCCCCGGCGCGCTGGAGAAGTCCCAGTTTCATTTCCCTCGGCCTGCACGCCGCAGGCTTGGGCGAGCGGCGCCGTCTTCCTTATGTTGCAGGCGTGTCTTGGGAATCGAGATCGATGCCGCAGCCAAACTTGTCCAGGTAAGGAGTCCGCACCTGCCAAAATGGCTTGATCATGTCTTTGTGAGGGACCTGCGCGTCGGTTATGGCCACGCCTCTTTGGATTTTCAACGCACAGGGGACGGCGTCGGCGTAAGCATGAGCGACGTGAAAGGGGGCGTCCGGCTCGCGCTGGTCGCCTAGGTGGGCAGCGTGTATTTCGCAGCATTAGCCACTGATTACGACGGCACGATAGCGGAGGCGGGGACGGTCGATGGGACAACTCTCGAGGCGTTAAAGTTGGTCAAAGCCTCCGGTCGTAAGCTCATCCTCGCGACCGGCAGGAACCTGCCCGATCTTCTCGCAGTATTTCCTCAAATCGACCTGTTCGATCTCGTCGTCGCCGAGAATGGCGCGCTCTTATTTGATCCTGCGACAGAAGAAGAAACGCTGCTGGCTGAGCCGCCCTCGGCTGCCTTTGTAACAAGGCTCCAAGAGCTCGGCGTGTCACCGCTTGACGTCGGCAAAGCTATTGTTGCCACGTTAGAACCGAACGAGGCGGCGGTCTTAACCGCCATTAGAGAGCTCGGGCTGGAGCTGCAGATCATATTCAACAAAGGCGCTGTCATGGTGCTCCCCTCGAACATCAACAAGGCAACCGGTCTAAAGTACGCGCTGTCGCGGCTTCGATTGTCACCCCACAACGTTATTGGCGTAGGCGACGCCGAGAACGATCATGCATTTTTGATCGCTTGCGGGTGCGGTGTGGCGGTAGAGAATGCTATTCCCGCCGTAAAGGAAAAAGTCGATTGGATCACCAAGACCCCTCGTGGCGCCGGTGTCGTGGAGTTGGCGGCACTCCTGATAGAGAGTGACTTGCAAGTCCCCGGAATTACGGCGCCACGGGTGACGCCGTCCCTAGGCACCCAGAATGATGGCACGCCAATCAGGCTTAAATCTTTCGAGACCGTTCTGATTGCCGGGTCGCCTGGAGCCGGAAAGTCGAGCGCCGCAACTCGCCTCATCGAGCAAATGCGAGATCTGGGGTTCCAGTTCTGCATCGTCGATCCTGAAGGCGACTATTCAGAGTTCGAGGGCGCGACGGTCATTGGAAGCGCGAAGCAGGAGCCGGATCTCGACGAGGTCATGCGGATCCTCGAAAAGCCTGACATGAGCGTCATTCTCAATCTGCTGGCCGTCGATGCAGCGGATCGCCCTCGCTTTTTCTCGAGGCTTCTTCCGGAGATTATAACACTTAGAGCTGCAACCAGTAGACCCCATTGGGTCGTGCTCGGCGAAGCTCACCATTTTTTGCCGGCAAAGTGGAATTTGGCGCCTGTGACGTTGCCACAAGAACTTCCGGGCACCATCGCGGTGACGGCGCATCCGGAAGCAGTTGCAGGGAATTTTCTCGATCTCGTTTCATTGGTCATCGGCGTGGGTGACCGCTCACGCGGCATGATCGACAACTTCTGCGCTTCGAGAGGATGCGCTCATGCCGACGGCCCTGAGTATGCAAGCGCCGATCAGGTTCTTGTCTGGCGGCCCGACAAGCCCCTCCAAGTCGTCAACGTTGGAAAGCCAGAAAGCAAACGAACCCGCCACGCCCGCAAATACACCGAGGGGGAGCTCGGGAAAGAGAAAAGCTTCTTTTTCAAAGGACCGGTTCGAAGCTCAATCTGCGTGCGCAGAACCTCACGCTGTTCCTGCAAATTGCTGCTGGCGTGGACGATGATACCTGGCTGCATCACTTGAGAGCCGGCGACTACTCACGGTGGTTTCGCGATGCCATCAAGGACGAGAAGCTCGCTTGCGAGGCGCGCGCCGTGGAGCGGGACGCTTCTCTCGCAGCTTCCGCGAGCCGGGCTCGAATTGAAGAGATCGTTCAGCGTCGCTACACCGTCCCGGCCAAGGCCAGCTAGTTTGCATTGGTTGCCAGTTATGTCAGACAAGTTTGCACATTCAGCGGACGGCTCCATCAGGAATGATTTCGGTCTCGATTTGGCTGTCATCGGAAATGGCCGGACGGCGGCTCTGCTCGAGCCCGCCTCGCGATTAGTATGGTGGTGCTATCCTCGTTTCGACGGTGATCCGGTCTTTTCGCGCTTGCTTGCGGGTGATGAGGAAAAGGGATTTTGCGACATCGTTCTCGATGGCATGGTTCACTATGAGTCCCAATACGAGCGCAATACAGCGGTCGTCTCCACAATCCTCACCGATAGCCAGGATGCTTCCGTAAAGATCACGGATTTCGCACCGCGCTTCCGTAATTTCGATCGAATCTTCAGACCGCCTCAGCTCATTCGCATTATCGAGCCCCTTTCCGGATTGCCGCGAATTACCATGCGTATGCGTCCGACCAGCGAGTATGGACGTCCCATCACCGACCGCTCTTTCGGGAGCAATCACATCACTTACCGGGGCAGAGATGTGGTGATCCGACTTACGACGGATGGGCCGGTTTCATTGATTGAGTGTGAAGCCGCTTTCGTTCTGACAAACCCAATCCATATAGTGATCGGGCCCGATGAGGCTTTGACGGCGGACATCGCCACGACCTTCGCGAGTTCGCCGACCGAACCCGCGATTATTGGTTGGCATGGGTCCGGCGACTGTCGACCGCGTATGACTGGCAAGAAGCCATTATCCAGGCGGCAATTGCTCCAAGCTTTCCAACTTCGAGGAGACTGGCGGCATTGTCGCCGCACTGACCACGTCCATACCGGAGGCTCCGGGGTGCGGGGCGCACTTGGGACTACAGATATTGCTGGTTGCGAGATGCTTACTTCGTTGTGAAGGCGCTAAATCGGTTGGGCGCCACCCAAACGATGGAACACTTCATTTCCTTCATTCTTGGCATCGCCTCGGAGGAAGAATGTCCGACCGGTCTATGGTGTAGTGCCTTCGGATCCAATGGATGAGGTCATTGCCGCGAATTCTCAAGGGTTACCGGAACGATGGCCCGGTCCGTGTTGGCAACGCGGCGGCAACGCAAATTCAGCACGACACCTTCGGCAGCATCATTCTCGCCGCGATGCCGATGTTCTTCGACCGGCGGCTTCCGCGACAGGGTGACAAAGGTCTTTTCCGGTTGCTCGAAACGCTTGGCGTCAAATCGGCCGCCGCAGCGTTTACACCTGACGCTGGCATTTGGGAATATCGAGGCCAGACGAGGATCCACACCTACTCCGTTTCGATGTGTTGGGCAGGCTGTAGCCGCTTGGCCGCGATCGCATCGCATTTGGGTCTGGAAGACCGCGCCGCCCACTGGTCAGAAGTTGCCGGCAAGATCCAGAACACTTTGCTCGAGCAAGCCTGGAGCGAAAAGCGGGGGGCCTTCACGGCAGCATTTGGCGTGGACGATCTCGACGCTAGTGTTTTGCTCCTCCCTGAAATCGGCCTTTTGGAACCGAGCGATCCTCGGTTCATACGGACCGTAGAGGCGGTAGAGCGCGAATTGCGGCGCGGCAAACATGTGATGCGCTATGCCAGCGAGGACGACTTCGGGATGCCAGAATCGGCGTTTCTCATCTGCAGGTTCTGGCTTATCGATGCTTGGTGGTGGCTGTACGCCGCGAAGAGGCGCGTGATCTGTTTGTCGACGCTCTCGGCCATCGCAATCGCTACGGTTTGCTGTCCGAGGACATCCATCCGCAGACCGGCCAGCTCTGGGGCAACTTCCCTCAAACTTATTCCTTGGCAGGAACTCTACTGACGGCAATGCGGCTATCGCGCAGCTGGGAGGATCGCTATTGGCGCGGTTGATCCTCGTCTCAAATCGGGTTCCAACTCCCACCGCCGGAGCAGCTCAGCGCTCAGGTGGCCTCGAGTTGTTTTGGCGCCGACGTTCAGGCAAAACCCGGGGGGGTTCGGGTGGAGCGGCAAGGTCGTTCCCGTGACCAAGTCTCAACGCAGACCGTGGAGCGGGAAAATTCAGCCTACGTCCTCACCGATCTGTCCGAGGAGGATTATCACGAATATTACAATGGGTTCGCCAACCGGGTCCTGTGGCCCGTTTTGCATTATCGAATCGACCTTGCGGAATTCAACCGACGTGATCTGACGGGCTATCTGCGCGTCAACCAGCATTTCGCCAACGAGCTTTCAAAAATCTTACGTCCAGACGATCTGATTTGGATTCACGACTATCACCTGATCCCGCTGGGCGGCGAGCTACGGCAACGCGGTCACACCAATCGCATGGGCTTCTTTCTCCATGTTCCGTTTCCGGCGCCGGAAGTCGTCACGGTGTTGCCCCACCACGAGCGGCTGCTGTGCTTGCTGCTGGAATATGACCTGGTGGGATTTCAGATCGAGAGCGACGTCAAGAATTTCGTCCGCTACGTTATTTCCGAGACCCGCCGTATGGATAGCAAGGTATTTCAAGCCACCGACCATCACCTCGTGCTCAGTCATAGCGGCCGTCAGGTTCGCATTGGCAGTTTTCCTGTCGGCATCGAAACAGAAGAGTTCCAACGCATCGCCCGCCGCGCAATTGGTCGCCATTCGTTAAAGAGCTGGTCGCCAGTCTGGGTAGGCGGGAGCTAGTGATTGGCGTCGATCGGCTGGATTATTCCAAGGGGCTCATCCAGCGGATGGAGGCCTTCGAGCGGTTCTTTTCGAATTGGCCGGATTGGCGCAATCGCGTGACCTATCTTCAGATTTCACCCAAAAGCCGAGCTGAAATTGTTGAATACCAAGAGCTAGGACAGGCAGTCGAGGCTACGGCGGGGCGCATCAACGGTGAGTATGGCGAAGCATCATGGACGCCCATTCGTTATGTGAATTCGAGCATACAGTAGGTCGGCGTTGGCGGGTCTTTATCGTTCGGCCCACGCGGGACTTGTCACGCCCTTGCGCGACGGCATGAACCTCGTGGCCAAAGAATATGTCGCGGCCCAGGACCCCGAAGATCCGGGAGTTCTCATTCTCTCGCGCTTCGCCGGGGCAGCCGACGAGTGCGAAACTGCGTTGCTCGTCAATCCATACGATTTCGGAATCCGTCGCGACCGCGATCGAGCAGGCGCTTGAAATGCCTTTGTCGGAGCGCCGCGAACGGCATGGCCAAATCCTTGCCACATTGTCGCAAAACGGAAGCGCCGTATGGGGCGCACGTTTCATACGCTCGCTAGAACGGCTGGAGGTGACAGGGGGGGACGAAGAGCCTTGGTTGCTGCCCAGGTTCGGCGCGTGAGAAAAATTGCCGTTAGGCTTGTCCCTGTCTTCGTCAACTCGACGACAAAAAACGCCCAACTACATTGAAAGTTGGGCTAGCCCCAAAAGCGCAACATTTGGTTTGGTTATCACTCCCGTAAAGACTTGCTGCATTCGTGCGGTCATCGATCCCTTCAATTTAAATCGGGTCCGAAAGCGCATTTGATCGACGTTTTTTTTCCATGCATCGATGACGCCCCCGCAGAAAAACACTCCGCCCCAAGCTCCGGTGGCCAACGCCAAATTGCCTGCAACCTCGCCCAGCAGGTCCTCGAAGTCGCGCGCCTCAAGATTTTGATCCGGTTGAGCGATCACACGCTCAGACCCTCCTGCACCGGACTTGGGAGGATATTCAATGCTGTGAGATCCGTCATTTGGTCCAAACCGTGCCATCAGAGTGGCCACGCCGGTGCCTGATAGAACGCTCTCCACCGACGTGTCGACCACGAGACCGTTCTTCTTGTCGTGCGTCCGAAGGTTCATATGACCCGCTTCACCAGGAACGCTGACCCAGCCTGCATTGGATGGGACTAAGGCGGCGGCCCCAAATCCTGTGCCGACATTTATGACCAGCAGAGTGCGCGGTTTAGCAGATGGCACCTTGATCAACCCGATCGGAAAACGATCGTCTGATTGAAGCAGAGGAAGCGCGAAGGCTACGGCTTCCACGTCATTGACAACTCGGGCAGGGCAACCCTTTAGCGCGGCCGAGATTTCCGCCTCGCTTATACGCCAAGTTCCGTTGGTTAGGTGCGCTATGCCATCGTCAACCGGCCCAGCCGCCCCAACAGCGATTCCACCGAAGTGTCGCTGACTTCCAGTTTCGTCCACGAACCCCTCGAGGGCGGCCAAGAAGCAAGGAAAATCGACCGTTCGGTAACATCGAAGGTCGACCAATCCATCAGCCTGGTCGCTTGTGATTGCAAAGCGGACGTTCGTTCCACCGACATCCGCGACTATCCTTGGGCCCATCATCTCGGGTGGCTGCTTCTTAGGAGCCTTCGAGCGTGAGGATTATGGTGGAATTCGAGGGCTAGGCAGTGCGAGACAAGCCCAATGATGTGGTCGGCCTTGTATCAACAAAGGCGACTCTCACATGAGGGGCGTTGTCGGATCGGAAATGCGACTACTTTTCGTATTCATCGATTGCCTTGCTCCGGGATTTCTCGCGCCTGGAAGTTTGCCGACGACCGGACACGCAAGTGGGGTTGGACTAAAAGCCGCACTCCGTCGTCCGGCCGTAGGAACGAATTGAAGCCAGTAAGGTTGCTCTACTGGATGGCGACCCGCGTTAGCGTCAGCCGCTCCCCTCAAAACTTCACAATAACGCATTGAGGACACTAATATGAATCGCTTCCTTATATGCACGGGCGTGGCGGTGCTGCTGAGCTTTACACCCGCCTTGCTGCCGAGATTTGGCTACCGTCCCTTCTTCGGGAAGCCCGGATAAGTCCAGTGGGGCCGCTCAGTCGACTTCCACACCTCCCGGATCAATGAAGGGCCAACAAGACAGCTCCGACCCAGCCTCCAAAACGGCTACCGTTCCTCTTCGGGCAGCCCGGATAAGTCCAGCGGCGCTGCTCAGTCGACTTCCACACCTCCAAAGTCCGGATACTAACAAAGAGGGCCGTGCGACCTGTCGTGCGGGCTCTCTTTCCCAGGGAACAAGTATTTTTCCGCAGGAGCGCATAGCCTGCGAAATGCACTTAACAGGAAGGAGATCGGCGAGATGAACTGGTCGAAGGCTAGCATAGGTCTGGCAAATTTCTGAAGGAGCTAGATACTGACGACCTTTATGATCAACTCGATACCATCGGATCCTATCTAAAGCAGTTGACGAGTGCATTCGGCAAGACGGCGAACCGACAATGGGGTCGCGCGCAGATGTCGCGATCGACTCTGCCCATGACGCCGAAGGGACCATGAAAGACAATCTGGCCGCGTCGCTAATTATCGCTGTTGGTCTCGGCGTGGCCATCGGCTACTTGGTGGCCGAAGTCGCGAGTAAGCCGCTACCTGCGGCCTGCCAGAACGCCTCCCGCGAAGGCGATCAGAACAAGAGGAACCGGTCCAATCTGCCTCATGGCGGCGCATGACTTCAATTGGATTTGGCTCCGCGTCGGCGAGACAAAGTTGCGTCTCTTTTGACGCTTCGGGGCCATCAGCTGCAAAAACCCAAGGGTCAAAAGGCCTAGCAGCAGTAAGTGCAAGAGCCATTAGATAGCGCAGCCTCGGGCGGCGGATAATTGTGACCAGTTCGCGATAAGCCGCGAGGAGCGCGAAGACCGCCGCCGCGATAAAAAATAGAGCCGCGACGGCGATAATAAGCGCCTGCCAGAGCAATCGATCGAAGGATTGCTGGACGCGACCGCCAACCTGCAGCATTGAGAGCAGCGCAAGGGCCGAACGGAACATCTTCTATCGCCGCGTGAAAACGCCGAACAGGAAGCCCAACCCGGCGGCTATCGCCACCGCAGAAACTGGATTTCGCATGATGGCGTCTTCGGCATTCCTCGCGGCCTCCACCGCCGTGTCTTGCGCGCGGCCGAGTTGCTTATTGGCGATGCGGCCGACGGTCGACGTCAAGCTTTGAATGTCAGTGCGGATGGCTTCAATCTGGTCCGCCAATTCGTCTGCATCGCCATTCGCGGCCAAGGCCGTCGATCGGTACCAGTCGTCGATTTCCTTCCGAACTTGGTCCTTGGCATAGCCGTAGCGCTCTTGAATCTTGCCCTCGAGCTGTTCCCTGCGACCCCCGATGGCGGTGAGATCGTCATCTGTAAGCCTGCCCCACTGCTCCTTGACCTTGCCCTTCATTCGCTTCCAGTCGCCTTCAACACGATTCCAGTCCATGTGTACTCCTTTGGCGCCAGGCGCCGCTTTGCCTGAATAGGATTAGGCTGCCTCAGCCTGTTGGTTGACTGCCGTCTCGGCGATCTTCGTCAACGCTTGGTCTGTCGCCTCTTCTTCGTCGAGCGTAGCTTGAAGGAGGGCGGCTGCATCATCGAGACCCAGCTCCTCTGCCCACGTGCGAAGCGTGCCGTAGCGAGAGATTTCGTAGTGTT
Organism: uncultured Alphaproteobacteria bacterium; assembly: GCA_963846875.1. Taxonomy (GTDB): domain Bacteria; phylum Pseudomonadota; class Alphaproteobacteria; order Rhizobiales; family Methyloligellaceae; genus Methyloceanibacter. The sequence goes on along the minus strand of CAWJXT010000017.1, from coordinate 1,811 downwards.
CGACGGCCTGAGCCGCTGCGAGCAGGCCAGCGTCGAGGGCAGGCGAGCCCTTATATTCCTGCATGATTTCGGCGCCCTCCTTGGTGATACCGACAATCGCTGCGCAGGTCTTACCCTGCGGCTTTTGTTCGATGATCGCGAAAACCTGCTCGAGGCGATCGACCTGTCCCTCGGTCTCCGTTGGTGCTTCTCGAAAGCCGCTTTCAGCTCTTGGTTCTGAGCCGCCTTCGCCATCTTCGGCAAAGTCGCCAAGATTTTCTTCTCCGCGAAATAGATGTCCTTGAGGGTGTCGTGAAATAGGTCATCGAGATTTTTCGGTTCTTTAGCCATGTTGGTCCTCCCATGGAGTTGTCCGAAAAAGAGCCCCGCTGACCAGGAAAGGTCACCGGGGCAGCTTCCGAGGAAACCAACTGAAGGTAGCTTCGTTCCCTTATTCGAATGAACAATCGGCTGGAGCGCCGTCGCCACTCGAATGAACGATATCGTCGGTGCGACGTTAGCTCGGGCAGGACGCGCCAATAGCCAGTGGAGAAATCATGAATGCCACCAGAGCGACTACGAAAAAGCATACGAACTCTGATATGCGAGCGATGCAGGATAACCTGGGCGATCTCGGGGACAGCATATCTAATCTGGCGAGTGATCAATACGAACGGGCTCAGGATGCGGCCGTAGATGCTATTCAGCGCAACCCCTTTGCCGCTGTGGCGATCGGCTTTGGAGTTGGCTTCTTATTTTCCGTGATTAGAGGCTAGCGCTGCTGATTAAGATTTGCGCCAGAGGCGTTTGAAACCCCAAATTACAAGCGCCAGCGAAGCAACCATTCCCCCAAGCCAACCGGATCTCTTCAACTCTTCGACCCTGGCCTGCCGACGGCGCCGCAACACTTCTGCCGCGATTGCCGCTTTCCTGTCGCCGAGTTCGCCCTCGGAAATGAGACGGTTCAGTTCGTCATCGCTTAAAGTCTCGAGAGGCTTCATTGAAGGAGAGGAAACTAGCCCTCGTTCTCGGTGGAACCCACCTAACGCCCCTGCAGCGCTTGCCACAAACGCGCCCACGAAAAATGAGAGCGAGGTAAATAGTGCGAAGCTCGCTGCTATTTTACGGGCTTGCTCAGCGGCTTCCGCAGACATGGTGGTGTCGGCACCTGTCGCAGCAGGGTCACCGCTCCTAAGTGAGAGAAAAATGCGGCCATTAGGACGGTAGCCAAGGCCGAAGCCAAAAATCCATGCGCGGTATCGCGAAAGAAAATCTCGTCAGTCCGAATTCCGACCCACTTCGTGCGGAGGCGTCCGGTTAAATATCCTCCAAGAGCGGAGGCCACCCACTGGGTACCGATCAAACCAATGGCGGCGCGCTCCCAAAGATACTAGGCGAGGGAGCGGAAAACGACCATGGCCTTGTCATCGTGAGGCCAGCGCCAGTCCCCAGAGCGAAAAGAATGATCGTTACGCCAATCGCAGCGAGCGCGCCGGCCACAATTGCGGGCCATTCGACAGCTGATGCCGAACTCTCCACGGATCGTTCAGCCACGTTTCCAAGTTCATTCCTCGATGCGACTGCCACGGCCGCATCTAATGCCAAAACAGAGCGAAAGATAATGATGGAAATCGGTAACCCGATAGCACAAGCAAGATGGAGCGGCCCATGTCAGAACCTTTCGTCGGAGAAGATGGGAGGGAACTCAAACCGATGGGAAAAGTTCCGAAACGCGTATCGGGAGGCTTCGCTACGCTGGAATAAAATTAGCTAGCGCAAGGTGAAGGTACAATCGCTGCCGCTGATATTCATAATCGCTTGCGCGGCATCGA
>CAWJXT010000016.1:0-98059 GCA_963846875.1 uncultured Alphaproteobacteria bacterium | reverse complement strand
AGCAAGGTCAAAAACTTAGGCGGGGAACATTTGCGACCAAACCCGGAATTGGCACCGGATTGGCACCGGAGCCACTTGCGCTAGTCCTGTAAGGCGATCCGGAGTGCTGCGTCAATGACGGCTGCGGCGCCTTCCTGTTGGCCGGGAAGCAAATGCGCATAAATGTTGAGGGTGACAGTTGGGTTGGCATGGCCAGCACGTGCGGCGACCACGTGCAGGGCACGCCGCTTCGGAGTAGGTGAGTGATGTGCGTGTGCCGCAACCCATGAAACGTTATATGCGGCAGCCTCGCAGCGGTGATCTCACGGCTGAACTCTTTCGTGAAATGGCTCGGGTTGCGCAACTCACCGTTCCACGCCGGGAAAACGAGATCGCGTACATCCTTTCCCATGCCTAGCTTGAGACGCCAAGTCAGCTGCTCTTTTCGGTGCGCGCGAAGCTCCTGAACGAGCCGGTCGGGGAGGGTTATCGTGCGGCGGCTCCTATCTGTCTTAGGCTCCTTCAACGCCATCACACCTCCAACAAACTCGACCACCTGGGCGACTTGGAGGGTTGCCTTGTCGAGTTCAACATCTTTCCATCGCAGGGCCAAGATCTCGCCTCGTCTCATTCCCGTCGAAGCTGCCAATAGCACTGGCATATAGAGCGGTCGCCCCTTCAGGCGCTTGAACAAGGCGGCGAGTTCGTCGTCATTGAGAACTTGAATTTCCTCACGCCGAATTTTAGGGGCAGTCTGTACGCCGAGCATGGGCGACAGTCTGAGCTTCTGAGCTTTCACTGCAGAGGCAAGTATCTGCGACAACAACCGGTGAATGTGCTGGCAAGTCTGAGGCGCGAGACCACCCTTGCCGTCGCGCCGTCCAGCGGTTCGGAGCTGGCGGTAGAATTTATCGATGCGTGGACCGTCTAGCTTCTGAAGCGCAGTGACGCCCAATTGCGGGATGATGTGTTTGTCGATGATTTCCTCATACCGTTCGCGCGTCTTGGCGCATGTGCGGGCAGGGGCGATCGTCTCGAGCCAATGACGCGCATATTCTGTCACGGTAACGACCGAACGCTCGACGAATGCGCCCTCCGCAATGTCGCTGAGGCGTCTGGCTAGGACGGCCTGGGCGTCTTTTTTTGTGCCGCGTACCGTCTCCCATTGCGTACTGCGCTCACCCGTAACTGGGTCGATGCCGATATCGAATTTTATCCGCCAGGACGACTTGCCGCGGCGCGTGATGTTGCCTCTCATCGCCGTGACTTTTTCAGCCGCTTCACAATCGGGCCGAGCAGCGGGCGGACGTTGTCAGCTTCGGCTTGTAAGCTGGCAATTCCTTTCCCGTGGCAAATGGCGTCGATCATCGAGTTAGCAAAGCCAATGCCGCTGAAAGTGTTAGTAGGCTCTTGCAACGGTGTCCGATCGCCCGCGGGAGCCGCAGCCTCTAGCAGCCGGACCGCAGCTTTGACGGCCTGATTGTATGCGCGAGGCTCATTCCACCAGGTGTTCGCACTTTCCGTTGTGTAGGTTGCCATGAACGCCGCATGTCGCCCCGCCTGCTGCATCGTGGTTCCGAGCGTCATCAGAAGACCGGCTAACTCCCTGCCATAGGCTAGAATCAGTGCCTCGCTAAGTAGGTCTTCTCGATCGAAAGACCGCTCAAGGCGCACTTCCGCTTCTTGGCTCTGAGTTCTCCCACTTTCCCCGGCAGCACGGTCAAGCCGCTCTTTGATTTGGGGCGTCACTTTCAGGCCAAGGGAAGCCCGCTTGCCCACCTCGGGTCGCTTAAGGGGACGGCCTGTACGTTTCGTGCCCTGGCTCATTGGCGCTCCCTCTCCCTACTTTCTTAGGATCAGTAGAAAGTGCTTGTCAAGGCCACACGGGTTGTTCTATGCATAATAGGTTTCTCTCGAACACGAGAAAGGATAAATCAAATGGGCAAACAAAATGAACAAGGCCGATCAACCGCTACCGTCATGGAGACGGCTAAGCGCCTCGGCATCGGTCGCAATCAAGCATATGCAGCTGTCAAGCGAGGCGAAATCCCGGTGATCCAGATCGGTAAGCGCCTGCTAGTGCCGCTGGCCGCACTTGACAGACTGTTGGGTGCGCGGGACGCGGCATGACTTTCGATTTCGCCGCCAGTAGTGGTGCGCTAGAGGCGATTTCAACCCCGGAAGCACCATGCCCGCAAAGGCGAAACCCGTCTCCCTGCGTCGAAAATCAACACGTGACGCGGAGATGCAGGAAGAGAATCACGAATGGCTCCCCTATCTCACCGATGGCATCGGCAAGAGCTGTGCTGGGCGCGATCCTCTGTCGATCCCGGTCGAGGTTCTGACTGCATCGGGACACCCGCCGAGACGGACGCGCGAGCTTGTCAACGCATTCGCAAAGGGGGCGGATGGCGATCTTCTCGGGCTAGAGGGCATTCGCGAATATGGAGACATTCGCCACCATTGTCTGTTCTGCGTCGACGGCAACGCCGCCGAGGTCCGGCGCTGCTCGACCATCAATTGTCCCTTCTTTCCCTATCGCATGGGGCGTAACCCGCACAATCCGCAACGCGGGCGCAATCCCTTTGCGAGGGAGGCCGCCGCGTAGATGCCCCCCACAAATGCTAGGGGGCCCGCCCCCGTGTTAGCTGGAAGCGAGTTTCGAAAGTCTGATCGGCGTGCACCATGACCAGGCAGCACTGGGCCGATGATCCCAAGGAAGTCCGCGCCGAAGCTTTGCGTCTACAGTATGGATCCGCCGAGGCAGGCTCCTACAAAGCAAAGAGGGCCAGGGCGGACGGCCCCGATGCAGACGCCGCTAAAAGTACGTCGCCGCCTGAGAAAAAATCCCCGCAGCTCTACACGGCCGGAGATTTGCAGTGGATGGAGTTCCCGCTGCTGCAATTCACCATCCCCGGCTATCTAGTCGAAGGGTTGACGATTCTTGTCGGCAAGCCAAAGCGCGGCAAGAGTTGGATGGCCCTTGATTGGGTGCTTGCCATCGCGCATGGCGGTTTCGCCTTCGGCACCATCAAATGCGATGTAGGTGATGGCCTGTACATGGCGCTCGAGGACAGCCCCAGGAGACTGCAACGTCGCATCAAGCAATTGCTGCCGCACGCCGACGAATGGTCGCCGCGGTTGACGCTATGCCACACAATGAAAAGGCTCGATAACGGCGGGCTTGATGAGATCCGCGCGTGGGCGAGTAGTGTCCCCCTGCCAAGACTCGTGGTGATAGACACGTTCACGAGGATCCGACCTGCAAGGGATAAGAACGAATTTACCTACGATGCTGACTACCGGGCGATGTCGCTCTTGCAGGAGTTGGCGACCGAGCTTGGCGTGGCCATCGTCGTCATCCACCATCAACGCAAACTCGATAGCGATGATCCATTGGACACGGCAAGCGGAAGCACCGGCTTAACAGGTGCCGCCGACAGCGTGCTGGTGCTCGGGCGCGATGGACAAGGAGTTACCCTTAACGGACGCGGCAGAGATATAGACGATATCGAAGTCGCTCTATCATTCGATAAGACTACCGGCCGCTGGTCGATCCTGGGTGATGCCCAAGAGGTTCGCCGCTCCGAAAGCCGCACCGCCATTCTTGCCGTGCTGGCCAAGTCACCCCAGCCGATCACCCCCGGCGAAATAGCCATCATGGCCGGAATTGACCGCAACACCGTCGATGCTCAGCTTCACCGCATGATGCGCTCGGGCGAGGTGCTGTCGCGCACCCGAGGACGCTATGAGCATCCAGACAAGTCCTAATCTTATGACCCCAATAAGAACCATAAGAACCATAAATTTCTCTGGTTCCAAGGGTTTGCGGGCTGCTTCTTACGCTTCTTATGTTTCTTACGGTCTTACACTTCTTGCGCTTGGGCCAAATCCGCACGGAGCGGAAAGAAAAGGCTCCGCCCGAAGCGGTCCGCCGCCGCGAACGGCGCAGGGTATGCCCAGACCGGCAAACGGCCGTCCATGGCTTTCTGCCGCCGACTTGCTTTAGGCGCCAGGCCGGCGCACCATCGGAGCCGTGACCCATCCTTTTGAAATCGACTTGGACGGCCCCGCCGGCCAAGCCCATCACATCACAAGCGTGGTTTGCGAATTCCTCAGAGCGACGGATCCCGAGCAAGAGTCCCGCTTCGTCGAGGAGGCAACCGCCGGCGACTATGAGCACTTGCTGGCGACGGCAAAGCGCTATTGTCCCGCCCTCGTGCTCCGCAAGGGCGACCGGCCTTTTGACGTGGAGGCGCCTGACGTGGAGGCGCTCCCATAAGAAGGCCTGGCCGGCGTGATCCTTGAACGCCTTCCCCGACAGGTCGCGCACCCGGCTCGGCACGGGGAGGATGCGATTGCGAAATGCCTTGACGCGAAATGCCTATCGGGTCGATGACCTGCTTGCCCCTAAGGACACGCGCCTGAGAACAGGACCAAAACAGATGAACGGACGTTTTCAGAGGGGCAAGAGCGGCAATCCTGGTGGTCGACCTAAAGCGGCTCACAGCATCCAGGAACTTGCGCGCACGCACGCTCCGGAAGCCATCAAGACTCTTGTCGACATCGCCAAGAAGGGCACGCCAGGTGCTCGCGTATCGGCAGCCATTGCCCTGCTCGACCGCGCCTATGGTAAGCCAGCACAGTTCAACACCTCGGACGCAGGCAGCTTTAAGAAGGCTGTAGAAATGACCGACCAGGAACTCGCAGCAATAGCAGCCACGGCCAGCAATGTGATGAAGTTAGTTGGCTGATTTGTGGGTAGGGCATTACCGGCCTATCCAGCATAAGCATGATCAACAGGTTATTAAGGCGGAGAGGCACTCCACTGCCTGTCAATCCAACCACATTTCCAATGATTTAGACTGGGGGGTATCCAGCCCGATCTGGCTGGGACTCCGATGGCCTTGGGGCCCCACCAGCTCTATGCTTCAGACATCCCCGAGCCTGCGACCCTATTTCTCCTCGGCACCGGTCTCTTTGGCCTCGGCCTGATGCGTAGGCGCAAAGCTGCGTAGGAAGAGAAGGGTGCTGACCGAAGTCGAGGCCCCTGCAGCCCGGTGGCTTCTAAAACCCTTCGCGCGCTTCGTTAGCTCTAACCAGCAGCGCGACTCGGGCAAGCTCTCCATCCTGCAGCCGACGAATGCGGTCTCCGATGTGCTGAAGCTCTGAATTTACCGTCTCCGAGCCGTTCGCTATTTGCTGCGCGGGTTCTACCGACTGTGGTTCATTCTGGATACGCTGCTCCTCGGATTCCGTGAGCACGTTCAGTGCGGCAAGTTCGCCCTTGAGTTCGCCCATCCGAACAGCATGCTCGTGCTTTAGCTCCTCGAGCTTCTTGTCGAAATAGGCGAGAACGTCAGTGGCTTCACGCTCAACGAGTTTGGCACGCTCTTCCAAGTCGTTACGAATGTCGCGCATGGACCCTTCCCCAATTGCTGCGTGGTGACTGTGGTGCAAACAAGAAAAGCCCCGGCGCTTTAGGGACACCGGGGACTCGGACACGTACACTTACCGATACCGGCTGAACGGGGGAGAAGAAGCGCCGGTTCTGTGGGGACAACTCGCCCTAGGTTCACGGGTTCCCAGTCGAACAAAAAAAGAGCGCCGACCGAAGCGGACGCCCCCTAAGCCCGACCAACCAACATGAGTTGGATGGCCCGCTTTGTCAGCTCATCGAGGTCGGTTACACCATCCTCTACAAGGGTGACGATGCAATCCACCAGGGCCAGCTTTTGCTCTTTCTCCTGCGAAGAACCGGTCGCAACGATTCCCTTGCGCTTCAATACAACCCAGACGGCATTGAACGCGTGCTCAAGCGTGGCGAGTTGTGATGGATCGACCGATTTAAAGAGGAGTTTTGGCGACATGGCGGCTCTCGACGCCGACTAACCGCCCCCTTCTGGAAAATCCCACTCCGAATTTCCAGCCGCACCTAGCAGCGCCGGCAGCTTGGCTATGTTGCTGGCTATCCGGCGAGCCTCATCCGCAGTGAGCACATGGGCCGTGATGGCGTCAGCCGTACTCTCGCGCGAATAGATATAGGCGAGCGACTGCCCATTTGCGTCACACACCTTGAAGCCGAGGCCACCGGGTATCTTCTCAACAGTCCGAGGTGGTGGGAAGCGGCGGTCGGTCATGGTTTCACACAAGGGAACGTATGGACCATTGCCTTCCCAACTACTGGGGCAGCGGGCAGCTTCCGATCTTCCGGATAAGCACTGAAGTCGGCTGCCATCGCCTTTAGGACTATCGAGGCCAACTCTTCCTCGGTCAGATCGTTCGGGAAGCAAAAGTGGCTTTTATCATCAGTTATCCCGGCAGCGAGCCGGAGACCCTGCACGACGCCCAAGATGTAAATACTGCACGTGCTCTGACTGGCTTCGTCGTTCGCGGTGCAAAACACGTAGAGCTCGGCGGCCGTCATTTCGCTTTGGTCTAAGGCCGTGGCCGCCTGACAAGGCAGCAGCATCCTTGTGCAGGCCATCAGAGCGACAATGCGCTGCCATCCGGTGAGGCCACCACTCATTAGACCCCGTACCTGCTTCAATTGGACTCGCTTAGGCTGGGGGCAGCTATTGCCCTTTGATCCAACCAGCCTGACAGGCTGCGGTGAACTCATTGGCGTCCACAGTTCCATCATGGTCGGTGTCGACTATGGAGAAATCAATGATGTAGGGAACCGCCCTCTCTTTGGAGATCCTGGCGCCATTCGGCGATACTATTGACCAAGTGGATCTGCAGGTGGCGTCATCCAGGGGTTGCCCCTTATGGGCGGCCAAGGCATCGCCTGTGCCGATCAAGACCATCCCGCACACCAGTGCTGATATCTTCATCCTCTACTCCTAATCCGAATTTCCAGCCGCACCCAGCAGCGCGGGCAGCTTGGCGATGTTGCTGGCAATCATTCTTGCCATTCTTGAGACCTAATCCCCGTCAACTTGCTCCCCATCTCGATCAGGCGCGGGAGCGAGTAGCCGCTGAACTCTCCGCGCAGAATGTCGGCGAGATCCTTTGTGGATATACCAATCCTCTCGGCGGCGGCATCTTGCGTGAGGCTCAGACGTTTAATCGCCTTGGCTATTACGACCGCCATATCCCTCTTCAATCGGTGCTGGTCGGGTTCAGGCACCCGCGAGACGCTGTCGTCAGTCATGTGCCGCCCCTCCGCACCATACCGCCTGAGCTACTCTGTCGATTAGTTTTATTCAAAGGCATGGACCTATGTTGACCTAGCTTTATTCAAAGGCATGGGCCTTTCTTGACGAGCACTCCTAGGGGTCTGTGAGATCAAGCGCGGTGGCACTCCGTGCACCAAGGAGGTCCTAAAATGCGCAGCCTCTTCAGCGTCAAATCTCGAACAAGGCTTTTGGTGGCAGCCACTCTTTTCGCTATGGCGACGATGGCCCTTTTCGGGGACGCTTCGGCGGGAACTTACCGCATCAAAACCCATCCCACAGCAGCTGACGTATTATTGAGAGCGGTGGAAAAGGCGAGGTTAACTGCCAGCCAGCAGAAATCCCGCGCTGCTATCACCTCTCAACGTCGGGCAGCAGCAAGAACATCCTTCTCATGCAGCTGTTCACAGAGATACCCCGGCCTTGTTCAGCATTGCACATGCTGGTGGCGTATCGGCAACTGCAGAGGGAGCAGTACAGTGTATTCTGATCCTTCAGTAAAGCCTGATACAGAGTCCTCATGCGACTGAGTTTGGAGTAGCGAGGTCGGGGCGAAGGAGATTTCCATGCGCAAATTCATGGCTGTGATCGTGGTAGTAGGCACGATAGGGTTGCCTGCTGTCCTCATCACTCCTGCCGAAGCGGCGAGGATTTTCTTAAGCGATTGCATCAACGGCTATAATCTCTGTTGGCGATCCTGTTGGAACCCAAGGACTTCGCCCGACCCCCTTCCACCTCCTGAAGTCGGCTATTGTTATGCAAAATGCGATGCGGCCCACGCTGCGTGCGTGGACCGGGCGTTCTCGGCTCCTGCACAAGCCCGCATGAGAGCCTTGCGGAGGGCATACTAGGGCTTCATAGGCGAGCGACTGCCCATTGGCATCGACCACCTTCAAGCCGCCGGGGATTTTCACCACGGTCCATGGCGGTGGGAAGCGGCACTCAGGCACGCCTTCGATCACCTCATCCTTGGTGCTGAAGTCCTCGGGAACCTTTCCATCGGTCGCCAGGTTTTCCCAATTCACCGAGCGCGATGCGCTGCTTGGATAGGGGGACGTTCCGTGGCCTATGCTCTGGGAGGGATTTGCTGCTCGTAGGCGTTATGTTGTACTCGACCGTCGAGACGGGGTTTGAATTGCGTCGCGATCAGCAACAAATAGGAAAGACGTAAAGAGGCTCGGGCGCTGATCGCCTGGGACGCTATCCGAATAGGCAACGAAGACTTTTGCGCCCCGGCAGCTTGGCGACGAAAAATGCTTGAGGAGAATCAGCAAGCCGCATAACTTAACCAACCAGCAACGCCCGCTACCCCAAGTGCAACAACAAGCAGGGCATCTCGCCGGTAGATTTTAATGCTGCCCAACTTTATAACATCTCTAGATTATTTAGATTATGATATAGACGATAGCACGCTTGTTGCATTCGATCTTATTCCTCAAATAAACGTCAGCTCCACAGACTTAAAGCACTTAACCAAGCGTATATACGAAACGCTCCCGAGCTACGGCAGCATGAAAACGTTTGAAGATCGTTTGGTTGCGATCGATGAAGAGATATTGAAAATTGTAACAAAGCTATCTGAAACAAAAGAAGTCGTTAGAATTCATGATATGGCTGCATCTAACGCAATTACGACCGTCGGATTGTTCAGACGACTGTCCCATATTCCGAACATAGAAGTTTACGGTTCTGATGTGTGCACTGCAATTGAAGTAACTCAGGTCGGGGATGTAGGGGGATGGAGGATAATTAAATTCAACAGACAAGTTAACAACCGAAAATGGATTCAGGCGATAAATCGGAGCGTAGTCGTTAATGCATTTTTGCCCCTTAAAAAATCAACGTGGCTAGCTCATACCTTTAATAAACTGATGGCTGTATATGTAAGTATTTTTGTGGTGGGGAGTCAGTGTAAGGCTAACGTTTCAAATAATACGAGAACAATCAGCTTGTTCCACAAAGAGGCACTTGAATTAGCTGGCAAAGATGTGCGATTTAAATTGCTACGGCACAATATTTTAAGCGACCAGGATAATCAGTACGACATAGTAAGGATAATGACGCTTTTTAGGGACACGCCTGAGATTGTTGTCCGTAAGGCGATTTCAAATGTATGCAAATCGATTGCAGACTTTGGCTTTCTGATAATTGGATACGGAGGAAAAGAATGTTCCTTTTTTAGAAGGAAAGGTCAATATCTCAAGCATTGGACTGATGTAGGGAAGAAGCCGTCACGTTTAAAAGACATTATCGGTCAAATTAAGATTGAGTGATTGTGTTACTATTGTGTTACTATAGACTATCTTTGCCTTATGACAAAATGCCTCGCAGAGGACAGGCCTGCATAAACAGATCCGACCCCAATCTCCAGTGTATTGGGGGAGACGGGCTTTCCGAGGATGGTTCCGTTTTCGCCATACGCGCCGGGGTGCCTGAGACGATGGAGAAGGACATGCTCGATTTCGCCTTCGACGTCCGGGAGCCGAGCCGCTGCAAACAAGCCGTTACAATCCAGACACATTTTGTTTACGATCGCCGCCGGGGAAAGTCTAATCGGACTTTGGGGGGCTATCGTCATGCAAATCATCCATCTGGGATTTTGGAAAGCTGCCAACACGAGTTTTCGGCAAAGGGTGTTTCGTGAATCGAACATGCGCTTTCTCGGCGCGGGCTCGGTAATTTCGGAGGCGGCAACTTCGGAGAAATTCGAAAACGATCAGGTGCTCCGCTTCGTTCGCGGCGAGACAGTTCCCGAGCTAGAATGTTGGCGCTCCCAACCGTGCATCCTCTCTCATGCAGGAGGACTTGTGCGCTCCGGCGGCCTAGCAGGGCTCGATGCAATGGCACAGGCGATTTCCAAGGGCTTTTCCGACCCCGTTTTGGTGCTGACAGTGCGGGACCAAGAGAAGTTGCTCACCTCGACATATTTTCAGAGCCTCAACGTGCGCCGGCAGGCACTAGGCCTTAGGAATGGGCGTGAGCGCCAACAAAACCCGCGGTTCATGAGCTTTTCGACGTGGTGGCGAGCGATGGTTGCCCGTGAGGATTGCAGCCTGGCCGGTCTGCTTCGCTATAGATCCCTAATCAAGCGGCTCGAGCGTAGCCTCCCTCGGGAGCGAATTGTCCTGCTTCCACTAGAATGGATTACGCAAGACCCAGTTCGATATAAACAAGAGTTACTGCGGCTTGGCCTGCCTGTGAGTAGCGTCGATATTTTTTTGACCAGCCCACCCCTTAACACCGGCTCAAGTAAGAAGCTTCGCAAAGAACGGCCGTCCCTACGTGTGGTTGCGCAGATCCTGGCCACGACGGGCGCCCTGCGTGCAGTGGAGCGCCGGCGTGAAATGCACCACCTTATCAAGAACAAGCTTTATAGCGGGGCTGTACAATCGACCCCGCGCGGGCTTGACACGGTGCGCAAGGATATCCGGATTTATTATACTGATGAGCACTACGGCCAGGAGAGGGGCTCGGCCTGATGCGTAGGCGCAAAGCCGCATAACCGAACCTCTAGCAGGCTCGCCCTAGAAGTCATGCAGCCTCCCTGGCTGTTCCTCCATTGGTGGCTAGTGGAATTGGCACCGGAATTGGCACCGGACAGCATGGTACGAACCGGGAAAGCACGGCACAGCTACGCCGAGAAGCTGAGAAAAAGCCGCAGAAAACATCATTAATAGGTATCAAGGGGGAGGGGGCGGTACACCCGGCATCGCCTTTCAAGACCGGTGCCTTCAACCACTCGGCCACCCATCCAACATATTGAAGTATATTGATTTCTCACCCACGACCGCTAAGCTTGAAAGCCAGTTGCTACCGAATTTGCTACCGAATCAAATCATCTCGTGCCTCCAGCGCGCGCCATGGCGCGGCTGAAAGCTCTGTCGAGTTGGTCGGCCACGTCTTCCTGCATCGTTTTGGTGACGTGGGAGTAAAGATCCATTGTGGTGGTGATGGTCGAATGTCCGAGGCGCTCCTGTGCAATCTTGGGGTGCACTCCAGCGGACAACAGTTGTGTCGCGTGACTGTGCCGCAGATCATGGAAGCGGACGCGGGGAATGTCGATCATGCGGCCAATAAGGGACGTGAACTCGTGCGTCAGGCTGCGGGGTTGGTGCGGCTGGCCATCAGCCCGAGCGCACACGAGTGTTTCCCCACTCTGCCGAATACCAAGGGCCAGCAATTCCTCCGCTTGCTGACGTTTGAGCCGGCGTAGCTCGTGGACCGCGAACGAGGGGAGGGTGATGCCCCGCGCACTTTCCGTCTTGGGCGCCTTAAAACGTAGCCCGGCTTTCGTTTGCTCAACACTTTCGACTACGCGCACGGCGCCGTGCTCAAGATCCACGTTGCGCCAGCGCAGGGCCAGTATCTCGCCCCGTCGCATACCTGTTGTCAGCCCGAGGAGTACGGGCCAATAGGGGCGTGTGTGCTTGATGGCACTGAGCAGCCGGGTCGATTGTTCCACCGTGAGCGTCGTCATTTCCCTACGCTCGACTTTGTCGATTCTGAGGTTCAATCACATATCAGGGCATCTGCTGATTGTTAACGCCTCGGACGTGGAGATAGTAGCGACAACGATCGCGCAGGCGGAAATGAAGAAGCGGCAGACCCATTGATGAACAAGCAAGTCCTCCCAACCCCGAAACAGGTCGCCGCTCTCGAAAAAGGCAAATGGGCGAGGGCGCTGCGCTGGGTGGAGTTCCCCGAGGCCATCCACCAATCCGCGCCGGCATCGAGCGGGCAACGCCGACCCGTGCTCTCGCCAGGCATCGTTAAACAGGCCCTCAAAGCGATCGGGGTATCCGATTTCCCGGTTGCCCGATATTCTCCAGGGAAGGTTTGCATCGACTTGAGAGGCCTTCATTGAAATGCGAGCCATGGCCCTGGCCAGCTGGCGAGCTTCATGCTCTCTCCTTTCGGTCTTTGAACTCCTGCAGCAAGCGGGAGTGTAAATCGCACCAATTGCTCGGCGCCAGTCTCTCCCGGCGGGTCAAACATGCTTAGCCCAATATCAATTGACGTTGCCGGGGAGGTTTAAGAGCCGCTTGAGACGACCCCGATCCTCCCCGGGCCTATTGCAGGGGCATTTCAATGAACGCAACGGCCACCCACTGTACGCATCCCAACTGCACACCTGGCGGCGTTCCGGCGGGCGGCAGTACGTACGCAGACACCATTAACCATGTGCATACCCGCGCCGCATGCTTCGCGGACTTGCGTGATCATACCGTCCGCCTGATGAAGCGGTGCGAGCGGCATGGCCTGCACAGATGTTGCGACGGCTAAGGCAAAAGCAGCAACAGCGATCAATCTGATCATTTTCTTTTCTCCCATAATGAACCTTCAGGAAGAGATTATCCTGAAGAATGCATAAGCTCAGCAAAACGTCGGCTTCGGCCGGCGCCCTATTATCTGCTCTGCTTTGCCTACACTCCGTGGAGCACGTTGCCGGCAGCCAGCACTAAAAAGCCGACTAACAGGAGCGTGAAACCGCTGTGGACATACGGGACGCCGAGATGAGCGTAGTGAATAATTGCGGCGATCAAGGCGATAACGACCGCGACACTGAAAGTGATGACCTTGGGTGCTGAAAGATCGAGTGACATGTTCCCCCCTTTAAGCCCGGCTAGTGGGCTTGAAAGGTCAGTTTAGCTTCTCCCGCACGATTTAACGACTAGCATTGGGCGTTCGGCCGACGCCGGATGGCATCTTGCCTGTAGTTAGGTCCGCTTTTGGCACTAAACGGACCAAGAACGAGCCGTACGCGATGTCCGCCTTGAGGATCTAAGCAGGCATTGGGTACGCGCCGTCATTGACGGCGCCCTCGCCAACCCCATATTGCCGAGCCCACGAGCAGAAGAGCGACGATAATCAATGCAGTGGTCATTATCCTGGCTTCCTCTGCGGGGATGGTGAAGCCGCTCAATTCGCCTCGCTCGCGCTAACGGCGCTCGCCGGAGCGGCGCTACCCCCGGCGCCGAGTCCGTGTAACTTGGACGTGACCGACCGTCTAACCGCCGACTTCGCCCTGGCCACGCCACACACGCTGTCGCGCAGATGCGTCGGGCTGTCGCTCAACGAGGCTTGGATCGCGAGCCTATCGAGGCTCGTGCCGAACAGCGATTTCCAGAAATAGCGCTTGAAGCCGTCCTCGAGGAGGTCGGTGGCGCGGTCGTTGCGCGATGCGACTGACGGCTCGCCGAGAACGACCGCGACGAGCTTGCGGCCGTCACGAGTGGCGCTCGCCACGACGTTAAAGCCGGATTCGCAAATGAAACCGGTCTTCATGCCGTCGGCGCCCGGTAAGCTGACAAGGAGGCTGTTATGGGTGCGCATGGTCTTCTTGCCCACTTGCACTTGGATCGACGAGAAGAGATCGGCGTGCTCGGGAAACTCGACGATAATGGCGCGGGCGAGCTTGGCCAGATCGCGGGCCGTGGTGACCTGGCGCTCGTCAGGGAGGCCGTTGACATTGGCGAAATGCGTGCGCGTCATGCCGAGATGCTGCGCCGCCTCGTTCATGCGTGCGATGAACGCGTCCTGACTGCCGGCGACAGCCTCGGCGATCATGACGGCGACGTCGTTGGCGGACTTCACGATGAGCACCTTGAGCGCGACGTCGAGCGTGATAGAGCCGCCGACCGGAAGTCCGAGCTTCGACGGCGCTTGCAGCGTCGCGGTCTGCGAGCAGGTGACCTTGGTGTGGGACGTGACGGTGCCAGCCTTGAGCGCCTGGAAGGTGACGTAGGCTGTCATCAGCTTGGTCAGCGATGCCGGGAACCATTGGGCATCGGGATCCTCGGCGTACAGGACGGTGCCGTTATAGGGCTCGAAGACGAGGGCGGGGGCGGCGGAAGCGACCGAAGGAGCCACCAAGATCGCTCCGACGAGGAGGCCAAGGCCCGCGCGTCTCAGCATCATGCCTGTTCCCTCGAACGCCAGTCCTTCAATAATCCAAGCTTCACGACGCAGGGGCAAAGTGGACGTGAATAAGATGGTATTCTCCCTAACAGCGGAGTGTCGTCACAAAAAATGTCGATTTCTAGGAGCATGATGCAGCAGCTGATCAAAACACATGGTTGGATTTCGGAGAGACCGCCGCGAGGTGCCTTTCCTTTTGTATAGTTCGCTGATGTCGCCCCTTGGCAAATAGCGGACATTCACGACCGTGGTCACCAAGTCCGCTTTTGACCCGAAGCGGACAAATAGGCCCTTTAGTCGGCGCCCAAATCGAGATTAAACTAATGACATGCGGCCGTTTCTCGCCGCCTTGAGGGAAATCGGCAGGATGAGGCGCCTTAGGCTTCTCGCCATCGCTTTTGTCGTCGCGGGCCTTGCTATCGCCGCGAGCGCGCCCGCCTTCGCCAATATTCTCATCCAGATCGACAAGCCGAGCCAGGCCATGACCGTCTCGGTCGATGGACAAGTGCTTTACCGCTGGCCGGTCTCGACCGGAGCCACCGGCTTCTCGACTCCTGATGGCTCCTACACGCCCTTCCGTATGGAGGTCATGCACTACTCGCAGGAATGGGACAATGCCGGCATGCCGCATGCGATCTTCTTCACCAAGCGGGGCCACAGCATCCATGGCTCAGACCATCCAGGCCTCGGCACGCCCGTCTCCCACGGCTGCGTCCGCCTCTCGCTGACGAACGCCACCACGCTTTACGATCTCGTGACGGCGGAAGGCATGGGGAAAACCACCGTCATCGTGCGAGGGGATGATCCTCCCGGTTACTATACGCCGAGCCAACCGCCGCAGCAGTACCGCCCATTTACTCCCTTCGGGGGCCTGTTCCGCTTCTGACCGGCTGCAATTCTTGATTTAATGGCTCGTGAGAGGCAGACGGGAGTGCTCTCCAGCGTCGTACAGCTTATCAGGGCTCCTCCGACGTCGCGCCTCGCATAACAGTCGGCCGAAGCAACACCCCATTTGACAATGTTCAGTCGGTCACGAAAGCACGCACGGGTTTTCGCTGACCTTTATCTAACCAGTTACGCGTGACGCACCAGAACGTGTCGTTCCTACCCGCATTGGCGTTTATGCACGCCTCTTCCGTTTTGTAGTCCTCCTCCCCGACGCCGAGCACCGGTAAGTTTTTGACCAGTGTTAGATACACGCACACCCATTCCATAACAGCCGCCCTCTCGCACGTAACAACCTGTGCTTTACTCCCACCGCCCTCGGCTCAGTGACTATGGCAGGGCCGTAACGGACTGGTGAAACCGTGCACACCATGTCTGTTTTTGGCACAAAGCGGACCCACTCCATCACCGCTGTGATGTCCGCTTCTCACCCATTCGGAAGTCATTCAGCGGTTTGCACGCACGCCACGAGTAGTAAAAGGGCCCTTCGCCGACGAGGAAAGGGCCCTCTTGCAGTCATAGAGCGGTTTGAGCTTCATTTTGGCCCATATTATCCCGGTTGCGCATAATGATCAGAGGCCAGATTGCAACCAGACGGGCACGGCTGCCGACTGAAGGGGCACAGTCCTGGGGATCGATTCGTCAATATGCCGATTGATACCTCGCGCTGGTCCGCGCCAGCCACTCTTTCCAGGTCATGAATTTCAGCCCGATCCGATCATAGTTGACCATCAAATATCCGTTGTGATCGCGCCAGACTGCGCCGGGTTCGATTTGTTGTACCTCCTGCGCCATGACGCCCACATAGGCAGTGCGATCGCTGCCCTTGTAGCGGAAGCGATAGAGTTCGAGGCCATTGTTGAGCAGTGCCAGCGGCATGATGTCTTCCTTGAGGCGGATGTCGGAACGACGTCCGCCACCGCGCCCACCCCCACGACCGCCACCGCCGCGATGCCCACCACCGCGGTGCACGCCACCACCGCGATGACCGCCACCGCCACGATGGCTCACATGGTGGCCGCCGCGATGCCCACCGCCGCTGGGACGCTCATGGCCACCACCCTTGTGAGGTGCACCGCCGCGGTGACTGACGTGGTGTCCGGGTTTGGACTTCCCACCGCCGTGGTGCTGCGGACCTTTACCGAGATTGGGCTTCTTCCCCTCTAGGGCAGCATGCTGAGTTGGCCGATTGCCTTGAACTCCGCCCGGACCCTTACCGAGATTTGGCTTGTTACCCTGCAGCTTGCCGCCTGGCTTGTTGCCGGGTTTCAACACTTCCTGTCCGCCGCGACCACGATAGTCTAGCTTGCGGTTTTCAGCCCCGACATTGGTATTGGCAAACTTGTTCCGGACCTGGTTGTTGTTATAGCTCACGCCACGCCGGTGCTGGGCATTGTGCTGCCAATGCTCGACATGCACGTTGTTCCTATCGACCTGCCTGTTGAAGTTCACGTTCTTGTCGATATCGACGTTAATGTTGCCGTGCCCCCAATCGAAGTTATCCCAAATGGCATTGCCAACGGCATAGGCTGCTCCCCAAGCGATGCCCGTAGCGAGTGCTCCACCGACGATGTAACCAGGCGCTGGCGGGAAGTAATAAGGCGGGTAGTCATCGTAGGGCCAAGTGCCGTAAACGACCGACGGCTCGTAATAAGGCACATAGGCGGTCTCGGGGGAGGTCGGCTCAATCACGATGACTTGCTTTTCGGCTTCCTGAGTAAGTGTCACCTTTTGCTGCTTGGTCGTGGTGAGCTTGCCGTTTGCCTGTGCCTTGGAGCGCAGGCGCTGGATCGCGTCCATGACATCGGCTTGTTGCGCCAGCACAGCATCGCCGAGCTTCTCGAGCCAATCGAGATCGCCATTCAACATCGAGAGGACAGTAGGCGTCGCAACGAGAGCCTTGACGCTCCCGTCCCAATCCTGGCTTGCCAAAGCCTCTTTAAGTTTGTCTCCCTTCAAGGACTTGTTGGCCTTTGCCCACCGGTCGGCCTGGACGATCTCTAGCGGGTAAGTCGAAGCCATCAGTGCCTGTGCGAGTAGAGCGTCTGGGTAGAGTGCAATGGGGGCCACAAGCGCGTCGAGCTCACCCTCGCTGAGGACTTGCTGTTGCGTGTTAGCGCCTGCTGGCGCCTCCTCCGCGATTGCGCACGGCGAAAGAGAGGCTAAGAGAGCCAACGACGCAAAAATTGCTAATAACCGCATGGCTGAACCTGCTCGGTATTCAAGTTAGCTTACGATCCTTTGATACTTCCGCCAACCAGGTGCCCGTGGTGAGCTGCGCCCGCCGGGCCTCAAGTTCTAGGCTCAGCTACCCGTAAACGAAACGAGGTAGTTCCATCTGACTTATAGGGAACAGTGGGCCTCCGTTAGCGCTCTTTGCCGGCGGATCACCGTAGGTTGGAGAGTTGCCTTCAGACGTGAGCGGACTTTCGCGCTCCTTCGACGATCTAAGCGTACGATGACTCGCTGACTGGCCGCCAACAAAACTCGGTGATAGTGTTCGGCGACGGGGTGAGGTGGGTAACCGAAATCGTTCAGTAGGAGGTTACAATGGGAGTGTTCGACAAGCATCTCTGGCCCCAGCACAGCTCGCTAACTGCAAGGAGGTTCACATGATCAAACAAGTAATTGGCGTAATGACCTTCCTCTTCCTTGCGGGCTCCTCACTTGCTTATGCTCAGGAGCCTTCTCCCCCGATTCCAAGCCAAGCCGACTTCAAGGCTTTGACCGATGCGCGAATTGGCGTAGTCAAGGCGGCGTTGCAGCTCACACCTGAGCAGGAAAAACTTTGGGCGCCTGTAGAGGAGGCTATCCGCGCGAGGGCAGAGGCAAGATACCGGCGGATAACTGAGATAGCACAACGGCGCAGTCAGCAGGGTGAGGTTGATCCTGTTGCGCTCATGCGTGACCGCGCCGATGCCCTGAGTGAAAAAGCCACCGCGCTCAAAAAGCTCGCCGATGCGTGGGCGCCGCTCTATCAGAGCCTTAATCCCGACCAGAAACAGCGGATGCGCTTCCTCGCGATGCGTGTCCTTCGCGACCTGAGAGACGGCGTGGATCCCCGTCCAATGAAGGCGTACGACGAGACAGAGGACGAAAAGGATTAGAACCACTCACACCCGAAAAACCGATGCGCCGACGACTTTGACGTGAGCCGTCGGCGCACTGTCGTGAGGTGAATCATGCGCCTTGATGAGTTACCGAGAAGCGATCGCGTTGAAGATCGTCGCGGCGTGACCGCGGGTCGTGCTGGTGGCATCGGTATCGGCACGGTTGTGGTACTCGGCCTAATCGGCTGGGCTTTTGGCATCGATCCGCGGCTGCTCATTGGTGGCGCGGAAATGCTGTCCAAAGTCGGCCAGACACAACAACAGCAGGTTCCTACCGGAGCGCCGTCTGACGAGTTGGGCAAATTCGTCTCGGCTGTCCTCGGCAGCACAGAAGAAGTTTGGACCGGCGTTTTTGCTGACGCCGGGAAAACTTATAAACCGCCGACGCTGGTCATGTTTTCAGGAGCGACACAGTCCGGCTGTGGGTTTGCGCAATCCGCAATGGGTCCGTTCTATTGTCCGAATGACCAGAAGGTTTACCTCGACACAAGCTTCTTTCAGGACCTTGAGCGGCGCTTCGGCGCCTGCGACGTCGGGAGCAAGACCTGCCAGTTCTCGCAAGCCTATGTGATTGCTCACGAGATAGGCCACCACGTGCAAAACCAGCTCGGATTACTGCCGAAGGTGCAAGAGGCGCAACGTGCAATGGCGCAGACAGAGTTGAATAGTCTCCAGGTCCGAGTGGAGTTGCAAGCGGATTGCTTAGCTGGGCTGTGGGCGAACCGCGCGCACGCTAAGTGGCAATTCATTGAGCCCGGAGACGTTGAAGCTGCAATGCAGACGGCTTCGGCCATTGGAGATGATCGGTTGCAGCGCCAAACGCAAGGCCGCGTCGTGCCGGACTCATTCACCCACGGCACTTCAGCACAACGTACGCAGTGGTTTATGACTGGCTTAAAATCGGGAGATGTGGCGAGCTGCGACACCTTTCATAGTCAAGAGCCTTGATACAGCCCGAAGCCCCTAGGAAGCTGCTGGTCGAAACACAGGCCCGCGAGCACGGCATCCGCCCTTGAGCGCCCGTAAACGGGCCTGTCACTTCCCCCTGAGGCCGACTTTCGGCCAAAAATGTTGTGGCGGACATGGAGTCAGCCTACGTCCCCGCCAAGCACGGCATGTTAGAACTGACCAAGGTTACGGCGCTTTGCTGCGCCGCCGGGGTTGGTTTGGACTCTAGTTTTTGCCGACTGGACGGCGCGCCAGCGCTTCTTTGCAAGGCTCGCTAACATCGGCGAGGTGACCTTTCATGCAGGCCTGGATGCGGCCCCGGCCAGGCTTGGTGCCTGCGCAAACTTTTTTCACGTCAGCAGCACAGTCCTTGACTGTTACAGCCTTGAGCACCAGGGTCTGACAGGGCTCAGTCCGAATTGGCCCTACCGTCTTATCCGAAGCATCCGCCGCCGACCCTTCGGGCATTTGGGCTAAAGACGACGGCTCGGCAAAGGTAGAAATCAAGAAATGCGGCCGCGGAATTTGCAGCACGATCGTCTGGCTGAGGGACCCGAAGGACTTCACGAGGCAGACCCCTCCACGACGTAAGGAACGAGGACCCGTCCAAGCGCGACCGGCCGATCATCGGCCTTCCGCTCTTCAGCAACATGCCTCTGACGGAACCCAACACTTGGAGCGGAAATGTCTACAATCCCGAGGAGGGTCACATTTATACGGACGTCAAGGTGACGCTCGTCTCGCCACAGCAAATCGTCCTCAAAGGCTGCAAGACGTGGCTCCTCTGCGGCGAGAAGATTTGGACCAGATCGCACCTTCCGCCCATCCCAGCCGTTCCGGAGAAGCCCATAGAGGTCAAGGCACCGGCTGTCGGCTAAGTGGCTAAGAGGGCCAACGACACGAAAATTGCTAATAACCGCATGGCTGAACCTGCTTGGTAAGTTAGCTTACGATCCTTTGATACTTCCGCCACCCAGGTGCGCGGTCGGCTCCCTCTGGTTCCGCCTTTGTCGATCTATCCGGTATCGTCCGCATAGATACGAATGTAACGACCGCCGACCTCGACGAAAATGACCTATACGTGGCTCGCCGACCGAAACTCGGCCATGCGTTCACGGATGAAGAGATGCGCCGCTTCAACGTGCCCGAGAAGTTAAAACGCCTGAATGCACGCGGTTCTTAATGTCCGAAAGCGACAGTGGGCTTACATCTTGTTCTTGGAGCAAGTTTTGCTCGAATTATGCCACGTGCCACCATCCCTCAAGCAATCGTTCTCGGTCTTTGCGGCCTTCACATCTCCCGCGAAGGCTGGACCTGTGAAGGCGAGCGCGAGGGTCACTGCAAAAATAGAAATAATAAAAGTCTTCATGGTGTTTTCTCCTTTGCGCTGGAATGCGATGAGATGTTCTGTTGTCAACTTTGTGGCGGGGAAGCCGGTCTGCTAGGGCGGTTCACCACTCCTGAACAATACCCCGGCCCTAAACCTTAAGTTCCGTCCCGCAGAACTTCCGGCGCACAACCTAGCTGCAGACTACGGCCGCGCTCTTACAAGATGGGCGGAGGCCTTCCGCTCCCCAACCCTGGCAGGCCTTACGGGGGCCGGCTCTGACGCCCCAGCCACTAAGGTTGCGGGTAACGTATTGATGCAGTCTCCTGTCAGCCCTCCTGGTGGCAATGCCTTGGGTTGCGCCGAGTGCTGTGGCCGTCACCATTGAACAATGTCGCGCCTGGGCCGGTTGTGGGGCCAGGTTGAAGGCAGCAATCGCGCCAACTGCGACAGCAGCAACCAGCAATTTGCTCATGGCATTCTCCTCTCTTTAGGTCAGATGCGTGGGTTCTTTCGAGGCCTACACCCTACGCCTCACCAGATTTATTGCCCAGTCGTCGCTTGGGTCTCTGGTTAAGGCTGTCTGCTCCGGGGATCAATCCCGAGCACGCCAAATGTGACATATTGCATGCGTGGGTCGCCTCCGCCTGCGTACACGCAACCAGGCCTGCGGCGAGGAGGATAGCCAGCATGTGGGCTTGCAACTCTTTTGTCCCCCGGTTCGCGAGCGCATTAGCATGGAAATATACAGCAAGCCCCTGAGGTCCTGCATGTCAAAGGCTGCCCTGACACTCTCGCGTTGGTCCAAACCCGCTCCGTCGTGCTTTTTGTTGTGTAACAGCGGCAGCGCACCAGCATTGCTGGCCCTGATGGCGGTTGCCTGCTGGAGCACGATTGCGGCAGCACAGACGCAATGCATTTCTTTCTCTGACACCATCGATGGCATCGATAAGGACCATGCCGTCGAAAAGTCGCTGAAGTCGTTGCACGAGCAGATCGAGAAGTGGAAAACGGACAACGGCGTGACCGGTCTTGTAACCGAGACTGCGGAGAACCGCAGCCGCATCCCTTTTGGCGAACCTCCATTCCATCTTATGCGTTACTGCCACCCGATGTCGTGAGCGACTCTGCGTACACGATCTGTTGGACCGGCGTGGTGTCGCCGGTGGTCTGCACCTCAGGTGCCAGGGTGTGTTGGTGAGAGATCGGCGAGGGCACACACTGCATTCCAACGCTCGATGCCTCCCATGAGCACCGCGTCAACAATCTCATAACAGCTGATTTCTTGCTCAAGTTAGCTCTCTAAGTCCTAAAAACGTGCGTGACCCCAACCGCCGACTAGCCGCCCCCTCCTGAAAAATCCAAATCCGAATGATCAGTGGCGCCTAGCAGCTCCCGGCAGCTTGGCAATGTTGTTCGCGATCCGGCATGCCTTGTCCTCGGCGAGCACCTGGGCCGTGATGGCGTCAGCCGGGGTCTCGCGCGAGTAGACAAACCTTGAGGCCGCCGGGGAGTTGCACAATGGTCCACGGAGGCGGGCCGCGACGCTCGGTCATTGTCAACGATTACAGCAGAAGGGAACCGTTACAAAAATCCCGGGAAATGGCGCGCGACTAATTTGCGGACATGCACAAAAACAAGGAGAACCTCAATGTTTAGCAAGACCGCAATCGCGCGGCATGATCCTCTCGTGATTGTTGATCTGCTGTGCCGTGGGGCTAGCTTTGCTGTTCGGCGCGGTCGCGCCGACGCCCGCTTCGGCATATTACCACCACCACCATTATCGTTATCACCACAATCACCACTATTACAATCGTCGCAGCTACCATCATCACCATTATCGCTATTACTAACACCTGCCGGGTATTGGCGTAGGGAATTCCAGCTTTCCGCTTGGGGTAAGGCCGCAGTGCATGCTGCGGCCTTGTCCTTTTCGGAAACAATGGGAACCGAAACGGGTTCAACGTGGGCGGGGGCGGTCTAGTGGGGACCTTCAAGTTTACAATGGGAGTCCAGTGGCACGAAGCTGACCAAGTCGGCGGTGCGCTACGAGGTCAGCTTCTGGCACGAAGCGGACGAGCGCGGGGGCCGTTGATCAATGTCCGTTCCCAGCGCAACAGCAGACATCGAATTCTTAGCGCGTCACGTCCGCTTATGACCCAAAGCGGACTTTGGAATTTGACCTTGACGAGCCCGGACGGCGCCTTGCGCGGCGTTGATCCCCCCTACCGACGCCGACCCATCTCATCCACGCGGACCGACTGGTTGCCGTGATCGCGAGAATGGTTTAGGCGAGCTATATCCAGGTACGTTCACCCTGATACTTGCTAGAATGTGCCAACGATTTGTTCCTCAAAGTGGACTCGAACCCTCCAACGTGGGGATTGCCGATCTGTGCGCGATTCGAATCTCGATGCAGCACCTAGTGCTATGGGAACTATGACGCGGCTCGCTTGCGGCCGTGCGGAACAGGAGGGAATTGATGTGGAACTATTGCTGCGGAAGGCTGGTCTGACGCAGCAGCAAATCGATGACAACAGCACCCGGCTGGATGCAAAAAGTCAGATCAAGTTTCTCGACCTTGCTGCGATGGCACTCAAGGATGAGCTCTTGGGATTCCATCTCGCTCAGTCATGCGATCTTAGATTGATGGGTTTGCTTTATTACGTATTAGCCTCTTCCGAGACACTCCAGGAAGCGTTGTTGCAGGGAACGCGATACAGCGCGATCGTCAATGAAGGCATCGCACTAAAGTATCGCGAAGCTGGCGACGTGAGTATTCGCCTTGACTATGTCGGCATTCCCCGACATTCGGATCGTCATCAAATTGAGTGCACGATGGTTACTTTGGTTCGCACATTCCGGCAGCTAGTGAACCGTCGATTGCCATTGATCGGCGTCCAACTCAGCCACCGACGTAGTGGTGGTACCTCTGAGCTCAAGAATTTCTTTGGCTGCGATATCACGTTCGGTACCGATGTTGACGAAATGGCATTCTCTAAGTCCATCAAAGAGCTGCCCGTAGTGAACGCAGACCCATACCTGAATGAACTGCTGATCGAATATTGCGAACAAGCACTTGCTGCTAGCACGACAAACAAGAATTCGTTTGCAGCGTCGGTCGAAAATGCAATTGCTAAACTCTTGCCACATGGAAAGGCGCGAGTCGGAGAGATCGCTCGGAAACTAGGTGTGAGCAGACGAACTCTCGCACGACGTCTGGCATCAGAGGGTTTAACGTTCGCTGGCGTTCTGCGGAATCTCAAATTCGATCTCGCAAAACGTCATTTGGCGGATGAATCGCTGTCAATCTCAGAGGTCGCGTGGTTGCTTGGTTACCAGGAGGTCAGCGGGTTCACCCATGCCTTTAAGCGTTGGACTGGCAGTGCACCCCGAGCGTTAAGGCAATCTCCCAACTAATGCCTGCTTCAAGGACATGCGGAACATGACGAGGCAGGCACCTGGGTCCCAGAGCCTGTAGGAAGCCCCGGGCAGGCAAAGGGGGAACAGCCTTCAGCCGTGTACGGGCTTCTGTGAGCCGCAAGGACTCAATGCGGTCGGCACGTCCTCCGCTTCAGCTAACTTGAGCCACGCCCTTGCTAGTTTATCCCAGTGCAACTGATCGGGCGGCAATTTGGCCTCGGCGGCTCGCCGGTGGCATTCCTCGGCTCGCGCCCGATATGAGGCTGCAGTGTTCATCACCTTGGACTCTCTATGGTCAACAACTTCTGGCAAGGACAGGGCCACGGCAGCGCATAAAGTTGCGGCTCCGATAGAGAGGCCACTGACTACCGAAGCCGCCTAGGGAGAGTTAACGCAATACAAGAGAACCCACGCCCTAGGCTCTGATAAGGCAGGCAAAAAAAGGCAAGAGAAGGGTGTCGAGTTGCCGCTGGGGTGACCTTGCGACAAAGCGTTACATTCGGAGGGATTGTTTTCAATCACTGAGGCCCTATCTAAGCACTGTGATGGGCTCCCTCCCATCACTGTCCCCCCAAAGGACCCGAAGCCCCGCTCCCCCCCGTGCGGGGCTTCTTCTTTTTCAGCCGCTGCAACGCTGCATATGAGCCCGTCGAAACAAACGCGACCCTGCCATTCTGCCGCCAAAAGAAGGCTGCGGCCTACCAGACGCGGTGGACCGTCGCCGGAGCCATAGGCGTGCCCACCTTGCACGCGAATGCCTCGCGGAACGCCGGCGTGTTCACCAGGACGCCGTTGACCCGGTACTTGCCAGGGGAGTGCAGGTCGGTCTTGGCGGCCTCCTTGGCAATCGCGTCGGTGCGGTTCACGCACCAGGCCTGCGCGTAGCTGAGGAAGAAGCGCTGGGCTGGTGTGTAGCCGAGTGAGTCCTTTCCCGCCTTCGCGCCCGGCGTGGTCAGAAACGCGTCGTAGGACAGACGGATGCCGCCGTTATCGGCCGTGTTCTCGCCGAGCGTCAGCTTGCCGTCCACATGGACGTCCTTCGCCGGGTCGGACGCGTCCTCCACGGCGATAAACGCGCCGTATTCGTCGACGAGGGCGGAGGTGCGCGCCTCGAACGCCTTCTCGTCCTCCTCCGTCCACCAGTCCTGGAGGTTGCCATGGGCGTCGTAGTGGCGCCCCTCGTCGTCGAAGGCATGAGTTCAGCTCGTGGCCGATGAGGGCCACGAGGTTGCCGTAGTTGGCTGCGTCGTCGGCCTTCATGTCGAAGTTCGGCGGCTGGAGGACGCCCGCAGGAAGCTCGATATCGTTGATTTGTTGGTCGTAATAGGCGTCGTCGGTCGGCGGTGTCATGCTCCACTCACCGGTATCGATGGGTTTGCCGATTTTGGCGAGCTGGCGTCGCACCTCGAAGTCTGAGGCACGCCCCGCGTTGCCCAGGGCGTCGCCGCGGGAGATCTCGAGCTTCGAGTAGTCGCGCCACTTGTCCGGGTAACCAATCTTGGCGGCCACGTTCGCGAGCTTCTCGAGCGCGCGAGCTTTCGTCTTCCCGCTCATCCAGTCGAGCGTCTTAATATCGGCCTCCATCGCCTTCTTGGTTTGGCCGATCATCGCGAGCACGCGCTGCCTAGCTTTGGGGCTGAACTCGCGCTCGACGTAAGCCTCGCCGAGGTCCTCCCCTAGTGCTCGATCAGTCGCATCGACACAGCGCTTCCAGCGCGCCGCGATCTCCACTTGGCCCTCGAGTTCGCCTGTCGAAGAAGGCGAAGTCCTCATCGACGAACGCCTTCGGCGCGAATGAGACAAGCCCGTGAATGAGAAGTCCAGCGCAGATATGCCCTCCAGTCCGCAAGGGGTAGGAACTCCAGGGACTTCTCGAGGCCCTTGAAGAAGCCCGGATCCGATACGTCCAGCGACGCGAACGCCGGGGCGCCAACCATAGCAAGGTAGGCCGTCCAGTCGAACGACGGAATGTCATTCTTGTGAGCTCGGCGAGCATCATCTTGTGATGGACATTCTTCGGGTCGCGGCGCTCGACGAGCCCCATCGCGGCCTTGGCGAGGGCAGTCTCGACGCGCATTACCGCGTCAGCCTCGGCCTCCCCCGCTTCGTCACCGAGCAGGCCGAAGACGCGCACCAGATGCGCGCGATAGTCGGCGAGCTCGCCCTTGAACTCATCGTTAAGGTAGTAGTCGCGGTCGGGCAGGGCGAAACCACCCTGGTCGGCCTGCGCGATCACCATCGTCGCATCAGTGTAGTCCGGGGCCGACGAGAACAAGAACAACGGCTTCGCGCCCAGAAGGTGCAGCCGTGCAGTCTCTGCGGCCAGCCCCTTCTTGTCCGTGAGCGCTGCGATGCGCTCTAACTCCGGCGTGAAGGGCACCAGGCCCTTCGCGTCGATCGCCGCCTCGTCGAGGCACGATGCGTAGTAGTCGCCGATCTTACGACGGTTTTCGGTCTTCACGCCCTCGGGCGCCGAGGCATCCTCGAGGATTGACGCCAGCACCGCGCGCGTGTGCTCGTCGAGCTCGCTGACGCGCCACCAGATCTGCTGGTCCGGCGGGATCGGGGTGGCCTTCTGCCACGCGCCGCACGCGTACTGGTAGAAATCGACGCACGGATCGACGCTGTGGTCGATTGCCGCGGGATCGAACACGGGGGGCAGGGGCTTCTTCTGCGCGTCCGCTGCCGTCTCCGCGCGCGCTGCCGAAGTCAGCGCCGCCGCGCCCAGAACGACTATTGCAGATAAAATTCGCTTCATGTCGAACGCGGCACCGAGGCGGGCACTAGTGGAACATTCGAGCGACCGTTGCTACCGAATTTGCTACCCAACTCGGTAGCACGCGCCGGGACGGAAAAGTCTATCAACGATCCAACCGCCGGAACGTGCCAATAAACCGGGATGTTTTGTTACCAGTGGGATGGCTCGAAACGGCTGCCATAGAATTTCAAGACCGGTGCCTTCAACCACTCGGCCACCCATCCAACATTGAGATGTAAGCAGTTTTTAATCCGACCTCTGCTCAATTGGTACCGGATTGGTACCGGAGCTACTCCGATAGGGCTTCTCGCAGAGCCGCGTCAATAATGGCAGCCGCTCCTTCATGGGGACTACAGCGGGGCGGCGAAGGCCGAGGGCCTACCTGGTCAGCTTTGGCTTCCACTGCCGAAAAATTGGCAAAGATGCTAGCCATCTCTGTGCCGACGCTACATCGGTTCCTAAGTCGTTCGACAGTTTCCGCTATTGAGGTTTTATGTCGATGGCTACTGCCCGCGTCAGTAGCATCACAACCCTGTCGCCTGTGTGGATAGCCTCCGCAAGTTAGCGGTGCGACGGAAATTCTATTGAGGCTGTAGGCTGGCTGATCTAAGCCACATAGATGGCAGACGGGGATCGTTCAAGCGTGGTTTGGTTTTGGCGCTTGCTCGCCGTGCTCGTCGTCCTCGCATTCTTCTTTGTATTGCGCGGACATCAGACCACGCCCGACGACGCGGGTGTGATTGAGGATTACATTCACATGCATATCGCCCCGGCGATGAAGACTCTCGGGTGAGTTGGAGCATCTGGCCATCACGAGCGGCTACGCCCGCCAAACGCACTCACACGCCGACGGAATGAATGAGGTAGCAAGGTTCGCGACCCAAACCTAGTCTGCGCCAGACAATCCGTTATGCGGCATCCAATGTCTGCTCCCGCACTTAGCTGACATTGATACTGGTGCTAAGCATGTCCGCTCTTCAGGGGTGAAGCGGACATCCGGTCCACGCGGCCGGGACCTCGGAATCACCGCTTAATGGAGCGGTGAAATTGGCAAGATCCGCATTGAGCCGGGTGGCGAATGAAACTACCCTAAAGCCGGCCAGATACCCGGGAGGGTGCGATACTCATGAGACCAGTGGATTTTGGGGCGAAAGCAGGCGCGGCGTTCTTCGGAGCGCTGCTCGCGATGAGTGGACAGGCTAAGGCGCAGGAGACCGTTGTGGAGACCACTGGGGCCCTCCCCACAACCTCCATCCCGCAGGAACCCCTGACGGCACCAATCGAACAGCCTGGTGATGCAGTTGATCAGGCCGAGCCGCGAGGGGCCGAGGGCTCCGGCATGATCCTGGTTTCCAAGCGCCCCATCGAGATGCTGGCAGGTCCGTCTTCCTCTGCAGCGGCCCTGTATGGCTTTCCGGCTGGCCGACCGTTTCGAGTGATTGGTCGCAATGCGGGCTTTGCCCAAATTCAGGACTTGAAGAGCGGCGCAAGCGGCTGGATCGATGAGGCCGCGCTCGCGTCGTCGCCCGTGCCGACCACCTCGGGGCCGTCCGAGCCTAAGCCGGCCATAAGCAATCAACGGGCTACGACGGCCTCGCCCGATCCCAAGCCCAAAGCGACCAAGGAGGACAGACAGGTTACTGTCGAGACTGGAACAGCAACTGCTGAGCGGGATCCCGTTCAAACGCCCAAGCGCAGCGGATTCTTGGGCCTGGGGGGCAACGGTGACGGTGGCGGTCTTGCTGGCTTCTTGGGGGGCGTGTTCGGCGCCCGCTAGCGAGGGCTGCATCCCTATCCGTCCAATAGAGGATCTCGCAAAGAATCTCGCGGGCGTCATCAAGGACGGCGGCCCGCAATATCCTGCAAAGCAGACATATGGCGGGCCGTTACTCAAATGGAGTGACGCTCAAGGGGTGAGGCGCTTCAGCAAATTCCGCACCGACGAGGTGATCCCAGCGTCCACCGCTAAGAAAACAACACGGCCGCTGAGCTTCTCCCCCCTTTCCACCATTATTGTCAGCCCCGCGAGCCTCTAACGCCGGTTCCCCCAATAATCGGCCAGTCGGAGGATTTAGTCGTTGCGATAGTCGTCTGATCGCGGCCGCGGGTCATACGCCGAAAGTGGCGCAAACGGGCGCTTACATGAAGAAGCCCCGACGGGGGACGAACGGGGCTTCTTCGGTTCCTTTTGGGGGGAACCGTGATGGGGAAGGGTGCCCATCACACGCGCGGCATATCACTTTCGATTGCCCAAGCATTGGGCATTTTGTCCCATAGTAAAGACGTCGCCCCCCGAAGAGCGGGGCGTGCGCGCGTCGGTGGATTAGCAGAGGCGTAAATCCCACAAGCGGGCCGCGCCCCGAATACCGCTGGCATCTCCCCATTTGGCGGCCTTGACCACGACCGAGCCTCGGTCAGCGAAGATGTGCGGGCCCATCAGCTGCGGTAGCCGCTCGTAGAGATGGGAGAGCTGTGACAGGCCTCCGCCGAGCACCAACACATCAGGATCGATGATATTGACGACGTGCGCCAGCCCGCGCGCTAGCCGGTCGGCGTGCCGGGAGAGAGTGGCCCTCGCCGCGCCATTTCCACACGCGGCGCGCCCGGCAATCGCTACGGCCGTAAGTGTCTCGCCCGTCACCCTGGCATGATCTGCAGCCATGCCGGGGCCCGAGACCCATGTTTCCAAGCACCCTTTGCGTCCGCACCAGCAGTGGGGTCCGGGGTATTCGTCGGGCGTGGTCCAAGGAAGCGGGTTGTGGCCCCATTCCCCGCCTATGCCGCGTGGTCCGTCGAGCAGCATCCCATTGACGACGAGGCCACCGCCGCATCCTGTTCCCAGAATAACCCCGAATACGATGCGCGCGTTCTCTGCGGCACCATCGATGGCTTCGGACAAGGCGAAGCAGTTGGCGTCGTTAGCGAGCCGCACAGGGGTGGCAAGCGCGATTGCTAGGTCGCGGTCGAAGGAGCGGCCGTTGAGCCAGGTCGAATTGGCATTCTGCATCAGGCCGGTGAAGGGTGAGATGGACCCTGGGACGCCGACGCCGATCTTGGCGCTAGCCGTGATCCCCTGCTTGAGCCTGGCTGTGAGTTCGACGATGGCCGTTATGGTGGCCGCGTAGTCGTTGCGTGGCGTCGCTACGCGATAGCGCGCCAGCTCCGTCGCGCCGGGGCCCATGAGGATACCTTCAATCTTGGACCCCCCAAGATCGAGACCGATCCGCAGTTCGTTCTGACCAGATGGGCCGGTCACGCGCCGTTATCCGGGCGTGCATGGCGAGCCAGCAGGGTCTGCGCGAGAGCATTTGTTTTGGGCGTGATTCCCTTCATTCCGGTGAACACGATCCAATATCCATCCTCCACATCGCCGCTACACTCTGTTCCCGCCTTCCTCAGCTTACAGTCGCGCCAAGCTTAATTGACTTTCTGTTGTTTCGGCCAATCTCGACGCCCATTTGCACGTCCGCTCCTGGCTCATGCACCCTATCCTTCATTGACCTTGGCATCGTGCTGATGGGGATCGGTTGCTTCTATCAGCGGCTCCTCTTCCCGCGCGCGGCGCCCGGGCCGCTGATCAATGTCCGTTCCCAGCTTAACAGCAGACATAAATTCTTAGAGCGTCACGTCCGCTTTTGACCCAAAGCGGACATTCCGGTCCTTGTTGTGGCACGGCAGAGCTTAAGGGAAGCGATAGGCCGCGATGATGCTGGCGGAGTGGATATCCGGATCAGCGCTGCCTACCACCGTGGCTCCCAAGTTGCCGTGTATCGTACCATCTTGCAGATCCGTGAAACGATATTCGGCGCGCAGAGAAATCTGATCCGTTAGACGTTTTTCAAATCCGCCACCGACTGTGACGCCGTCAAAGGATGGGAAGTTGATGCCAAATTGCTGTGACCCAACCCTCACACTCGCGTTGCTTATGTCAGCGCGGGTGAATCCAAGCAGCCCGTAGGCCAGGACGTCGTTCGCAAGCAGATACCCACCGCGTGCACCCACGGTCCAGCTGTTGTCGAGGCTCATGAGGTGACCGGAAGCGCTTTTCCCTAACCCGGCCAAGCGGACTTGGAAGTCCTGCCCCATCCAATCATAGTCTGCTAGGGCCCCAATGAGCCATCGTGGTGCGATCTGTTGGTCGTAGCCAGCAGTCGCCGTGCCAGAAATGTCTCCTCCGCCCAAACCGCTTACGTGAAGGCTTCCAGAATCGTTCACTGGGTGCAGAGAAGCATCCTGCACTAATGCGTCGACCCCGATCCCCGCACCGCCATAGAAGCCTGTCCAATTCCTAGTGACCGTGGCTGGGGCCGTGCTCTCGCTGCCGACATTATCCCAGTCAAACCGATAAGCACCTCCAACGCGCACTATTTGAACATTGGAATGCCGGTCGATCTGCACTGTGTCGATAACCTGATGGACGTCGCCGAGGTCGGTGAAGCGATACTCGGCTTTTACGCTGAAGTTTGAAGTTATCTTCTGCTCGATGCCGCCGCCGAGTGTGATGCCATTCCTGATCGGCTCATTCAGCATGCCCGAGAAGCCCCCACCACCTCCGCCACCTCGTGAGCCGCTGCTATCAACAGCCGATACCCGCAGATTGTCGAAATCGAACCAGGAATAACCCAAGAGCCCATATGCCAGCGTCGAGGGGGTGATGAGAACGCCCGCTCGGCCACCGACTGACCAAGCATTGTTGAGATCGAAAGCGCTGACATGGACTGTCGTTGAGTTGGAATGAAACGTACCTTGGGTGTCGATATTGGACCAATCGAAGCTGGCAAACGCGCCCACCACGAACATCTGATTGAGTTCGGCGTCGATGCCTGCGCTGACGTCCCAGCCTACATCTCCTCCGACGGGACCCCCGTAGAAGACGTGCCCATTCCCGTTAGGAGGGGTAATTCGGCCATCGTCTGTGAGCGCATCCGCACCTACGCCAGCCGATAAGTAGATTTGATTCCAGTCAGCGCGTGCCAATGCTGGAAAAATCAAAAATGGCAGGCATGCGCACAAGAAAGACCGCCCGTAGCGATTCATGATTCCTCGCATCTTTCGCGACGTCCGTTACCCCAAACCTAACGCTAGAGTAGCCACGGCGATGGGAGCGCCGAAGCCACTGATTGAGGATGGGCGAACGCAGGAACTGGATTGACCGAAACAATGCCGCTTAAGGAATTAATTAACCATAAATTGTTGGCCGATGGCGCCGCTGAGGAGATAGCTCGGGATGCAACCGGACTGGCAACGGCGCCTAGCGCTAGGCGAAAGGCCGCCGGCTTCCGTCCCGCCGCCCCTCTGTCGCCCATTTGGTATAGGCCGCCTGGATATGGCTGGGCGCAGCTTGCTGCTAGGGAACGCACCCAACTCAGGCACGAGGAAACCCCAAACAATTTCGCCATATCTCTCGTGGACTTCGGCGAACTTTCATCACGCACGGCCAGAAGGCATGCGGTCAGCCATTCACATCATGCCTCCGCGCATGCCAAGCAGCGCGTCAGCCTTCTTCTGCTGCTCGGGTGTCAGCGCCTTGTAGAGAGCCTCAATCGCCGGCTGCAAAGCCTTCAACGCGTCGAGACGTGCCTGCATCATGGCGATGCGCGCTTGCATGCGGTCTATCGCCGAGCCCGACTGCCTCGCGGTCATCATCGTCTGATGCGCTGCCTGCATACTCTGTACATTGGCGCGCGACGCGTCCTCATAGACCTTCCAGGCCGCGGCCTCATCGTCGGTGATACCGAGTGCCGTCTTCATATAGGCCAGCCGCCCTTCGACCATTGCCCTGAGGTCCCCTTGGCCCATCATGCCGGGACCCATGCCCATCATCCCTTGGCCACCCTGGCCCATCACCATGCCATCGCCCATCCGGCCCATCATGGCCCCCCCGGTCTCTGTCTCATTCGTCTGGGCAAGCGCGGGTAAGATGGTCGCTAGCAGCAGGCCGCAGGCGGTCAGTGATTTGCGCATGATTTCATCCTCCTCGTTGTTACGTCAGGCGGCAAAAGCCAACTTCTGATCGAGTGTGAAATCCTAAGGAGCGGCTTTGGTCACGACATTGATCTGCATCAGGTGGCGAACCCTTTGGGAGCCTGGGTCCCTAAGGTGGGCGACTCCACACCAAATTTTCAGACGGAGCTCCGTCAGATGCGCGAACACTGCTGAGCTGACTGTGGGGTTTGACAAGCGTTACCTAATGCCGACGCAGGGGCCGGGGTAACGCTATCGCTTGGATAGACGATAGTATCCTGATCAGGCTCACCCGACCTTCATTCGCAGATATCGACCGACTTTCGGTCTTGCAGGTCTAAATGCAAGTGAGAGCGATGGACGTCATTGGCCTCGGGACCCAGCACTGTCGAAAATATCTTACAGCCACCCTCGTGCGCGAGACGCAGAAACTTGGCCTCGGCCGTGGCCTCGGGATCTGCTGGAAGCGCAGTCACCGGGTCGTTGGGCGTAGCATTGCTCGGAGTCGCGGACGTGGAGACCTTCACCACCTCCGGCGCCGCGACCTTATCGCCCGCCGCTGTCGTTTGCGGCCCAGGCACCGCCTTAACAAGGGCTGCAGATGTCTTCTTGGCTTTTGCCACTGCAATGATGTCGCGCTGAGTTGGGCCCCAGCCATGGGCGACATCAATCTTGCGCCCGTCCGCAAGGACGAACATCGGAATATCGACTGCATTGGCAAAGGCGTGTTGGCTGGGGTGGCCATTCGGCAGGTTATAGACGTTACGACAAGCATAGGATGACCCGACGAGTTTGGAGACGGATGATCCGAGTGCCTTGCTCGCGGCTGGCTGCATACTCTCATTGATCCAGCGATAAAGTGCGGCGACCATCGGACAGTTGAGGACGAGGGGCGGGTCGAATGTAACCCTGTCGTTGCTGCCTATACTCCGCACGAGGACGGGGGCGGGAGCGCCGCAATCGCCAATTCGCATGGGCGCCATCGGAACTAAGTCAGCCGTTACGGGTGCCAACGATTGCACACACTCCATAAGCGCGACTTTTATTTCTTTATCGGTCCAGGCGGCCGCAGGCGGCTCGAGCGTAGTCGATTGGTCCACGGGACTTGGGTTTAAAGAAGTGCCCCATGTTCCAGTCAGCCAGCCCTTCATAGGCTCCAGCCATCCGGGAGCCGAGGACGACCATAAAGGAAGCGTCAGGACTACGAGCAAGGCGAAACCACAAACGGCGATGATCGAAACGACAGTCGATAAGGGTGAGGTTACGGAGTGATTCATTCCCGACCTGGCAGTCAGTAAGGTCCTTGCGATCACATTCGCAGTAACGGGTTAATCAACTATTGGCGGACCAAGACGTTCCCGACCGCTGCGCCTGCATGGAGTCCGCTAGGTGCCACATGTCAACGCCAATCCGCTGGGACGTCAGCTAAGATAACCACCTTACGGGAAGTCACCTTGAGTCCATTCAAAGGGCCTTTTGGCTTTCAGCCCCGTCTGCGCAATCAGGCGTGAACCATGGAACCCGAGAGGCTCAACTACGTTATCTCCCGACCTGAGCCGAGGCGGCGCCAGAGGTTTGCCAAAACATGACGGGGTTCCTTATCGCAATTGCTTTCCTAACGGGCCTGACCAGCACGC
Source organism: uncultured Alphaproteobacteria bacterium (assembly GCA_963846875.1). Taxonomy (GTDB): domain Bacteria; phylum Pseudomonadota; class Alphaproteobacteria; order Rhizobiales; family Methyloligellaceae; genus Methyloceanibacter. The sequence goes on along the minus strand of CAWJXT010000016.1, from coordinate 63,872 downwards.
TCGCCATTCTTTTAGCGTGGGTCATCTGGTCGACCTTTGACGTCATCAGGCGAACTCGCGCTAAGCGGCTAACCCACCAACTTTAGGGGTTCTCCAAGCCTACCTGCAGCCCAAAGCTCGCCACGCGCCTGGCGACGCTTCGACGGCTTGCGCTGCACGAGATCATCTGTAAGACCTCGGCCGAACGCCGAAAACCTTTAGGCTAAGACCGTACAGGACCGTGCTCACGCTTGTCGTTATCCCGGCCATCTATGCGGTCGTCAAAGGTTTCCGCAAGGCGCTCTTGAGCGCGCAGTAAGAGCGCCGATGATGGTTGAGAAGGTCCGCTTAGGGTTTTGCTGACGTCAGGCCACCTGCCGAGTTGGTCCGCTAAGTGCCAATAGCGAACCTCGGTAGAGGGTGCGAGCGCGGCGCCTACCGGGTGGGAGCACCGAGATTCTTGGCGCCCATTGGGGCAGCAACCAAAGGGATATTCAGTCCCTGTCAACTCCACTCGCTGATGGATCAAGAATCATAGCGGCTGGATTCCGTAGCGCGTAAGGACGTACGCTACGATATGTCCCTGACCGCTTGCAGCGACGAGTCCTTGCGCATCGACCCTGTTGGCGGCGGCGAGATGCAAGGCCGTACAAGGGCCGCAGGCCTGACCTTTTCGGTGGTCCTGCATGGCCTGGCGCTATTTTGGCTCCTCGTCGTGGGGCCGTATGGCACGCAAGGGTCGCAGGGCGGCCTGCGCATCGTGCCCGTCGAGGTGGAGCTGATTGGCGAGGACACAACCCCCTCCACGCAGCAGCGGGCTGCGGCTGTGCCCCAACAAGATGCCACCCAATGGCTGTCCGATCCGGCACCCGATGGGACGGCGGCGCTGACAAGACCTCCCCTTGCCGACGCGCTGGAAACCAAACTCCAGGCTCTCGCGCAACTGCGCCAGCCCAACACCGACACGCCGAACGACGTCAATGGCTCCGGCAGACCGGATAGGGTGGCAACCAACGAAGATCTGGCATCAGGAGGAGCGGGCCTGCTCAGCGCGAAGGATTTTATCCGCGCCCAGGTCGAACGCCGTTGGAATTTGGATTTGGCGACCTTGGGAGATCACCAATTCTCCGTCCCGGTCCATGTCGAAATCTCCAGCAACGGCACGGTCATCAAGGCCGAAATCATGGACACCACAAGCTCCAATGATCCCGCCTATCGCGAGGTCGCAATCAGCGCCCGCAATGCGGTGCTCTTGTCGTCTCCGCTGTCATTGCCGCCCGGCCATTACAAAGCGGTGATGGATATGGTCTTGTATCTGAACCCCAGAGACGCGTTGCGATAGTCGCCATAGGGAAGCCAAGATCGGGGCTCGCTTCACGGGAGATCCCTGGCGATGCGAAATCCTGTGAGACTGGAATAGTCGTACTCCCCGCCGCCGGGCCCGCTCCTGCTCCGCGCGGCCGAGCGTACGAAGATCGGCAGATTGTCCCAGGACCCGCCACGAATGACATAGTTGATGCACTCTTTTTCGCTCCATGCGCTGCCGTCCTCGGGGGCGTGCGCGTAATTCGGGTGCCAGCAATCGGCAGTCCATTGCCAGGCATTACCGAGCATCCCGTAGAGCCCGAAGGGATTGGCAGCAAAGGCGTCAACGTCAGCCAACAGGCGATTGTCCCACTTGCTGCCGCAGCCGTTGCAGTTGGCCTTGCCAACGCCAATGTCATTGCCCCACCAGCGCGCCGTCTTGGTTCCCGCGCGTGCCGCATACTCCCACTCCGCTTCTGTTGGCAAACGATAGGGGCCGGTCGCACGGTCAGGGTCCGGATGGGCGAGCCGGGCCGTCTCGTTCAGCCAGGCGATATATCTTTCCGCATCGCGCCAATCCAAGCAGACGGCGGGCCACCGCAATGGCTCCCCATAATACGGCGAATAGGCCCGCCCACCGCCCGGAGAATGCCATTTCATATCCAAGATCGGATTGCAGGCTGCGGGCTGGTAGCCGGTCTCTCTCAGGAAGGTGAGAAATTCCTTGCTCGTGACGTCGTATTTACCCAGCGCGAATGCCTTGATAGCCACGGAGTGCTGCGGGCCTTCGGACTCAAAGCGCCCACTCTCGGTTCGCGGGCTTCCCATGACGAATGTCCCGGCCGGTATTCCGACCATTGTCGGACACTCCGGACATTCCTGAAATTCTCGATCTTTGTGGACCTGGGCGAGGCTTGCGCCGGACGCGAGCAGAGCCAGCACCACGATAACGAGAGCTGGAAAAAATCGTCTCGGCACCGGATTGCCTCGCAGCATTCGCGAGCGTGTGGCTCATCCCCCATCCCTCTCCTCCCGCATAGGCAGGAGGAGAGTTCGTCCGCCGTTTGGCGTAGTGAAGCTACCTTTTGGTCTCTTAGATATTGGAGTTTAGTCCGAAGCGAACCGCCCTCTCTGGGCTGAAATGCTCGGTGTCCACATCAACTTCCAAGCTACCGGTGACGGGCGGAGCCTCCAATTGAGCGTGACGGGCCCGATGGCGCTCACGGTGACGACGAGCACGCTCAAGGGTGTTGGCTTGACGCTCCTCTACTGACTGCTTGAGGCCAAGCTTACGGCGGAGCATCCGGATTATCTTAATGTACGCTTGCGGGGTATCGTGATCTTCATAGGCTGCAAGGCAGTCGCGCCACACCTGTCTGCGAGCCTCAAGGGCTGCTCTATCCGCCAGAGCATCAACCCCACCGGCATCCTCAACTTCGGCGACTGTTAGCCAAATCATACCAACCACCTCCATGTCATGCCGGGACCGCCATAACCGCCGGCGCGTTATACATAGAGCGTGCAGATTGTTAAAAATTCACCGGTCGAAGAGGGCCAAATATCTCCCAAGGGTGCTAGTCACAAACGAGGGTGTTCTAACCACCACTGAAACCCGCTCGACGTTATCTGGCGGTAAACACCACAAATCCCTCCGACGCGGGGATAATTAAGACGCTGCGGTGAAGGGCGTCCCAGGGTAAATTCGTCAGGGGACAGCACTCGATGGGCGACGCTCGCATTACTTTAGGGGTTGTGGCTTCCCTCACTACCTTTGCGGGCTGCGCCACTACGGTCGGGCCCGTGCAGGAGGTCGGACCAGGAACCTACAGCATTGGCGTCAGTCGCAGCAGTTATGTCCTATCGCAAGGGGCAGAAGATATAAAAGACGCCGTCAATAAGGCGGGCGAATACTGCCACTCGAAGGGGCAAAAGCTCTTAATCACGCCGAACACCGGAAAGACCGTGACTTTCCGTTGCGTCTCGGACGAGGTTGCCCCGGCCAATGCGGTCAACGAACAGCGCACTCACTGACAAAGGGTTCCGGACCCACGGCTTGCTTCGATCCCTGAGAAAGCCGCCGGCCGAAGCCGGCGGCACTCCTGAGGCGACTTCGCCAAAGATCATCGAGGTGCAAAGCCAAACGAAACGGCTGACGGCTGGAAGTGAGGCCCACTAGATACGGTCTCGCGCAGTTCGGCGGTAGTAGCGGCGCCGCAAGAGTCCCACCACCACGACCAGTAGCGCGCCGATGGTGGCACCCGCGATCCAAACCTTATGCGCCATTGCGGGATCGAGATGGCCCGTCAGCAGCGGGTCCTTGGCGATGATCTCGCCGGCAATCCAGCCGAGCAGGGCGGCGCCAGCCCATACGACGATGGGAAATCGCTCCAACAGGGCGATGACGAGAGCGGCGCCGGCCATGATCAGCGGGATGCTGCACGCGAGCCCGAACATCAGAAGCGCATAGCTGCCGCGCGCTGCCGCGGCGATAGCGATGATATTGTCGAGACTCATCACCACGTCGGCGACGGCCACGATTCTGACCGCGCGCCACAGGCTGTCGACCGGCTCGATTTGTCCGCTCTTGTCGTTGTCCTCAGGACCGAGCAGCTTGATGGCAATCCAAAGCAAAAGCGCTCCACCGATCAGCTTCACATAGGGCATCGACATCATTGTCGTCACCACCCCGGTGAAGACGACCCTGAGCGTGACGGCCACCATGGTGCCAAGCACGAGCCCCCACATGCGCTGGCGCGGCGGCAGCTTGCGGCAGGCAAGTGCAATGACAACGGCGTTATCGCCCGACAGCAGAATGTCGATCCAGATGATTTGCAGGACGGCAAGCCAAAAGCCCGGCTCGTCAACGGTCATGCTGCGGCTCCGTCCCCTTCATCCCCGCGAGGGCCTGCCTCGCCCTCTCGGCCGGCGCCGCTACCCATTGATGCAAAAAGCGGCAAGGACAAGACGGGATATAATCCTTCGGAAGCAAGTTTGAAGAAGGGAAGTGGGCGCTCTCTAGTCTTCCCCTGAGCAAGCTCGAAAGTGCGTTTCAGGCAACGACAAGTTCTCCCCGATCGCTTATGCTCGAGCCCATCCAACTCACGAATCGGCCGGCTTTGGCCTAGCTTACGGGGAAATTTTGGATGCCAGCCCTCCACTCGGAATTTATCAGTCCGGTTGTCGCCCTGATCGCTGGAATTCTCATTCTGCTCATGCCACGGCTGCTCAATTTCGTTGTGGCGATCTATTTGATCGTGATTGGTGTCATCGGGCTTGCGCCCCATTTTCAATGAGAGCCCATCTTGAATGCGGTCTCGGCCAGAGCATCTGGAACCGCGTTTCCCGATAGCCTATAGTCATGCGTCTACGCTCAAGACCAAGGGAGAGCGCACCCCGTATTGGAGCGGGCCAGCCTTACGCGAATGTTCGTAAGGCGCAGCGTTCAAGACAAGGCGGATCGGTCCGACGACATTTCGACGTTTCATTTGCGCGAGACGCTGCTGCAGAACAGCGTCAGGCGGGGATCTTGCGGTTTCGCACGCAAGAAAGATACACCGCTAGGGAGGAATTTAATTCCATGTTGGAATTCCGACCGAGGCTCACATTCTCTTGCCTCATTTCCATCTCCGTCCTGTTTCTGGGGCTCGGTGCAGCCTTCGATGCGTGCGCGGGAGCGGGGGAGCCGACGCAGGGCATGGCCGCCGCGCCTTCGCCGCGGGAGGGTGCGAGCGACGCGCCGGAAGTCGCCACCCCACCCAATGATCAAACGCAGACCGCCTATGTGTGGTCAGCGACCCGAAGCGGCTCGAGCCTCAGACTGAGGGGCTCGGTGCCCTCCGAGGAGGATCACCGCACCGTGCTCGGCATGGTCAAGGCGCACTTTCCTGATCTTGAGCTGGAAGATCGTCTCAAGATCGTTGTTGGCGTACCGAGCAAGGAGCAGTGGCTCGGGGCAGTGAGCTTCGGGCTGAAGCAGCTCGCCCATCTGAAACACGGCTCGGCGCGGCTGCTGGGCGTGGGTTTGAAGGTCGACGGTGAGGCGCGCAGCGCTGCGGACTACACCGAGGTCAAGAAAGCACTTGCCGGGCCTTTGCCGACCGGCCTCAGCATCATGAGCGACGATGTGCGGCCACCCATGGCCGAACCTTTCATTTTCACCGCCACCCTTGGACCAAGCGGGCTGACCCTAGCCGGCAGCGTGCCGAGCGAGGAAGCTCGCGGGCGGCTGCGGGAGCTGTCGCGACAATTGTTCTTGCGTCCGACGGTTGACGACCAACTGGAGCCTGCCTCAGGCGCGCCCAAGGATTGGGATGGCGCCGTCGCCGCGGCCTTGCGGGCGCTCAGCCGCCTTGACTCCGGCAAGATCGCGCTTTCAGGTCTTGCGGTGACGATCGAGGGGGTTGCCCCCGATAAGGGGACTGCCGTCGCCGTGTCCTACCAGCTCAAGCGCGATCTGCCAGCTCTCTTCTCCTCTTCCGAGAGCATTCGCTGGAAGGAAGCGGACTCCTCGCGCGACTTAGGCGGGCCGCTGTTCGCTCGCGTCAAAGATGCGCTCGGCAATGGAGAGTGAGCGCGGAGTTGCGTGCCGGGCAGGCCTGGCGGCAAAGCCTGATCCTCACCTAGTCGTTGGCGGCGAGAAACATTCCTATCGCCTCGACCGTCTCGGGCTCCTTGAGCAGCGGCGCGTGGCCCTGGTCCGGCACCGTCACCGTGCGCAGATTGGGATGCCGCTCGACCATGGCCTCGACGGTCTGCACGCTGAGCAGATCTGAATTAGCCCCTCTGACCACGAGGGCGGGAAACTGCCCAAGCGCGATGAATTGCGGCCAGAGATCCGGAGCCGGTCGGCTTAGGTCGATGCCGCCGAGAGCGCGCGAGAGTCTCCGGTCGTAGCCTGCTGCCGGCCGCCCCTCGGCGTCGTTGAATGTGGCGCGCGCCATCTCCTCCCATTGCCACGCCTCAAGCGCGGGGAAAGCTCGTTCGTGCATCTCGCGCATCAGGATCGTGGCGTCGTCCCAGCTGCGCGGCACCGGCGTGCGTCCCACATAGCCCATGATGCGGGCCAATCCGCGCGTCTCGATCGCGGGTCCCACGTCGTTGAGCACGACGACGCCCATAGCGGTGGGCCTGAGCGCCGCCATCATCATGGCGATGATCCCACCGCGCGACGTGCCGATGACGGCGGCCTGATGCAGGCCTTGCGTCGTCATGAAGTCGAGGGTGTCGATGAGCTCGATGAAGGGCGTGTAGTTCTCCCAGCGGCGGTCGTATTCCGAGGCGCCGCGTCCGCGATAGTCGAGGCAGTAGACGGGCCTTGGCCGCTGCGGGTGGTGGCAGAGATAGCTCGCGAGGTAATGAAAATCGCGGGCATTGCGGGTGAGGCCTGGAAGACAGACCACGGGCCGGACCCCGCCCTCCGCGACAGGATAATGACGGACGTGCAGCTTAAGATCGTCGAACGATGCGTAATAGATGTCTTGCCACAGCTCGCCGTCAAGCTCGGACATGGGTTGAGATCGACCTCGGGAGCGTTTCAGGAATGCCAGCGTGTTGTTGCGCGCCGTCGAAGTGGACCACTCGTGGCTGGCCACTCCCGGCTCAACCGCTAGCGATGCTAGTTTTTAGCAAAGTTCAAGATGGAGCAAGCCTAAGCTCACGGAAGGACGCGCCGGCAAACCCCCGCTCTTAGTCGGATTTGGCCTGCACCGCGACGACCGCGGCCGCCGTCGACTGGCCGCCCGGACGCCCGCGATTCAGATCCTGCACGAGTTGCAGCGCTTTCTCGCTGCCGGCGATGCGCGAGCGATAGAGCTGCAGCGTCTCCATGATCTTCTTCACGTATTCGCGGGTCTCCGTAAAGGGGATGCGCTCGATCCAGTCAATCGGGTCGGTCTTCGGGTTGCGCGGATCACCGAAGGCTTTCATCCATTCCTGCACCCTGCCGCCTCCGGCATTGTAGGCGGCCAGAGCAAGGAAATAAGAGCCCGAATAGCCATTGATCAGTTCGCGCAGATGCGCTTCGCCGAGCTGGATGTTATAGGTGGGGTTGGTAAGCTGCGCCGCCTCGTACTTCACCTTGTATTGCCTGGCGATGGCCTTGGCGGTGCCGGGCATCAGCTGCATCAGCCCGCTCGCGCCGACTGGGCTTTTGGCCCCGGCATTGAACTCGCTCTCCTGCCGCGAGAGCGCGTGCACGAGCGCGGGATCGACGCGATCGGCGAGCAGACTCTTGAACTGAGGCAGGACGCCGACCGGGAGCGCATAGTCGCCGACGGGCAGGTCGCGATTGAAAGCGATCTTGGCAAGTCGAAGGCTAATCTGCTGATTGCCCGAGGCCTTGGCAAGCTCGGCGAGCAGCACGACCTCGCCAGGGCTCTTGAGGGTGCGCGCGAGAGCCAGGAAGAATTGGGGCGTCACGCGGTCCATGTCCGAGGCGAGCGCGACGCCGATGGCGCGGACGGAGTTGCGGGCGAGGAAGCGCTGGATATCGGCCTGGGTGGGAGGCTGGGTTGGCGTCACTTCCAGATTAGCGGGCTTGGCATCGAGCGCCTGGCGACCGAGCTGGCCGTAGAAATATTGCGGGTAGCGGGCGGCGACGTGGAAATGGAGCCTCGCGGAACCCGTGTCGCCCAGCGCGAGAGCCGTGCGGCCGAGCCAATACTCAGCAAGCGCGATGCTCTTCGAGCTCTTGGCCGCCGTGCGCGCCGCGAACAGATGACCGAGAGCGGTATTGGGCTCGTTGAGGAATCGGAGCGCGATCCAGCCCGCGAGGAACTCCGCCTCGATATACGCATCACCCGAGATAGGCCCGTGCTTGACGGCGATCTCGTAAGCGATGCGAGGCTGGCCGGCATTGAGCGCCGCGCGACAGTTGACCCGCCGCTCGGTCCACCAATTCTCGAGATCGAGGAGCTTATCTGGTTCGCTCGGCGCATCAAGGAGCATCTTCCAGGCCTCCTCATCGCGGTCCTTGCGCCTAAGCCACTGGATGCGATTGAAGAGGAGCCCGACATCGCCGGCCGTCATGCTCGCCGGCAGCGCGTCGAGTAGCTTGCCCGCGTTCTTGCCGCGCTTCACCACGGCAATACGCGCCGCGACCTTCTTCTGCTCGTCAGCGGGAAGCAGCTTGGAGATCCTGAGCGCCGCTGCTGTGGCACGCTCGTCGTCCGGGTAGAGCAGCCGATCGATGCGCGCGCGGTGATCCTCGGGTTTTAGCATGGTGGCGTAGCGGGCAAGGATCTTGTTCTCCACCGCAGTATTGAGCTGATAGTCGCGCCAAGCGGAGACGACTAGCGCGCGGGCCGCGGGCTCATTGTCGTCCTTCAAAAATGCGCTTGCGAGCGCGGCCTTGCCTGCACCCGTCACCGGCGGAGACGCCGCGAAGAAGGCCTTGATCTGTTCGGCCTTTGCGTCGGTCAGGAACAGGGCCATTTCGGCCCGCTCACGTAGCTCGTCCTGACCGGGCCAATCCGGGTTGGCGTCGCGGAACTGCTCGATGGCGTCGGCAGGCGCATCGATGCCGCCACCCTTATACGCATACCAGGTGGCGAGCTTGCGGGCCGCCTGGTCCTTGATCCTTGTGATTGCCGCTTGTGCCGCCTCGCTGTTGCCTTTGTAGCTCGCGCCTAAGGCATCCTTGAGATTGGCCTGGTCCGCCGCGCTGAGCTCATAGGCGAGGAGGGGCTTCAAGATCGAAGCGAAGTCCTCGGCGAGCGTCGAACTGGCGCCGGCCTGCATGGCGACGGATGGCGCGGAGGACGAAGGGCCAGGGTTGCGGTCGGGATAGGGAATATCGACGACTTTGCCTTCGGGCTTTGCCGTGGGAACTGCTGGCGGCGGCGCTTGCTTTGGATTCCGCTCGGGCAATGGCAGGTCGGCGATCGATCCTGTCGGCTCCGCCGTTGTGTCGGTTGACGTGTCGGCCGACACGGCCGGGGGCGCAGCGGCCGGGCGGTTTGGGTTGCGGTCGGGGAGGGGGATGGACGCGGCGCCCCCTGCCTGGCTGGTCGCGGTCTTGGCAACCCGCGACTTGGCTGCATGTAACTTTGCCGCGTGCGTTTTTGCCGCGAGCGGCAGCGGCGCCAGCACGAGGGCCGCGAAGCACAACAAAACGAGCGATAGGTTAGCGCTAAAACGTTTCATCTCGTCGATCGGTACCGGTTGCGCGATCCTGCCAAAACTGGATTCAGGATATCCCCCTTGCCGGGGCGCCGCGACGATAGAGACAAATCTAGTCTGTCGGTGTTCACAATGTCTGAAAGAATCCGGCGGGAGTATGGCTCTTTCCGCGTTTTTGGCTATTTTCCACGGCTTTCCGATCCTTTCTCCGCCGCGGTTTCTGCTGAGTTCCAGAAAATGTTTAGTGCACGTTCTGTTCGCCACTGAAAGTGCTTGCGCCGCACCGAACCTCGCGCGAGCATCCGCGCTGCTCTCACCGCGCCGCGCCAACAGCTGTTTCGCGCAAGTGTTGGCAGTAGCGGCTCACGCTCTCGATGGCGTAGCGGCCGCGCTTCTTGCCGCGCACAATGATACCCCTCTCGGCAAGCTCACCCAGCACGGACTTGTTGATGCCGAGTAGTCGTTGCCATGCTGCGGCGCCGATCTCTCTGTTCTCCATCATACACGTATCGCGTTGCCGGGGGTTCGCCTGCATAACGTAGTTGAGCAACAACGCCAGGTCGTAGCGGCCAGCATCGTCGTCGGGGAGGGTGTCGCACGTCGCCGTGGCAGGTGCGGTGTTCGAGCGTTGCTCCGGAGCTTGCCGTGACGGCGTGCAGGTGGTAATAGGGACGCTCACACCGAAGTTGACTTTGGCAACCACCGCCCCCGCGCTCCCACGCCGGGGCGGTGGTTTGCTTTTGACGAGGGGTGAGCACGGCGGGTTTCCACCGGTCTACGCCTAAACCCTTGGTTGCTCGGAAGCCGCGTTCCCAGCGGAAAAATGACTGCTGACTTGGACGCAGAGGCTATCATTCGATGATGCGTTTGCGGCCATAAGTCACTAAGAACGCTTAATTTCTTCGCCCGAATTCCCCGGTTAGTATGGTGGGGCCCGAAGAGGCCCGCGACTGAGTGGGGAGAAATGTCCTCTGGCCGTGCCTCGGCTTGCCGGCTTAAGGTCAAGACCCTATTGTCCGCGCTGGTTTTCCACAAGCAAAGCCGTAATCCCTCAAGGCCTTAAGGATCACATCGGGTGCCAATGCCGCCTTTTTGGGGCTCCATCACCGCCCTGATCACTCCCTTCAAGCAAGGCAGGATCGACGACGAAGCCTTGCAAAAAAGCGTCGACTGGCAGATCGACCAGGGCACGCATGGCCTCGTGCCGGTGGGTACGACCGGAGAATCCCCGACGCTCAGCCGCGAGGAGCACAAGCGCGTCATCGAGCTTTGCATCGAGGCGGCGGCGCGGCGCGTGCCGGTGATCGCCGGCACCGGATCGAACTGCACTGCCGAGGCGATCGACTTCACGCGCCACGCCAAGGATGCCGGTGCCGACGGCGTGCTCGTGGTCACCCCCTACTACAACAAGCCGACCCAGGAGGGGCTGTATCTGCATTTCAAGGCGATGAACGACTGCGCTGATATTCCGATCGTCATCTACAACATCCCGGGTCGCAGCGTCGTCGACATGTCGGTCGAGACCATGGTGCGGTTGTTCAAGCTCAGCAACATTGTGGGAGTGAAGGACGCCACCGCGAACATGGCGCGGGCGAGCCAACAGCGGGCCGCGCTCGGCAAGGATTTCATCCAGCTCTCCGGCGAGGACGCAACGGCGCTCGGCTTCATGGCGCATGGTGGCCACGGCTGCATCTCCGTCACTGCCAATGTGGCGCCGGCGCTCTGCTCCGAGTTCCAACTCGCCTGCCTTGGTGGCAATTTCAAGCGCGCGCTCGAGCTGCAGGACCAGCTGATGCCGCTGCATGACGCGCTGTTCGTGGAGTCCAATCCAGGACCCGTCAAATATGCCGCCGAGAAGCTCGGCCTATGCCGAGCGGAGACGCGGCTGCCGCTCGCGCCGCTTACGCCTGCCTCGAAGAAGAAGGTCGACGATGCACTTGCCGCCGTCGGCCTGTTCCTCGTTTAGCGGCCAATGTCATGGCAACAAAGCGGGAGGGCGGCAAGACCGTCGCCGAGAATAGAAAGGCGCGTTTCAACTACGATATCGAGGAGAAGCTCGAAGCCGGCATCGTGCTTACCGGCTCCGAGGTGAAGTCGCTCAGATCCGGCAAGGCGAACATCGCCAACTCCTATGCCTCTGATGAGGGGGGCGAGCTCTTCCTCCTCAACGCCCATATCGCCGAATATGCGCAAGCCGGCCGCGCCAATCACGCGCCCACCCGGCCGCGCAAGCTGCTCCTCCATCGCCGCGAGATGGGCCGGCTTGCCGGTGCCATTCAGCGCGAGGGCATGACGCTAGTGCCGCTCAAGCTCTATTTCAATGCGCGCGGGATCGCTAAGGTCCAGCTTGGGTTGGCCAAGGGCAAGAAGCTGCACGACAAGCGCGAGACCGCGAAGAAGCGCGACTGGGACCGGCAGAAGGGCCGGCTGATGCGCGAGAAGGGATGAAGGTTGCCGGACCTAGCCGGCGCAAATCGTGACTGCTTTCCGGCTCCGCTTGACGACGGTGCTGCCGACCACTTGCGGTCGGGCCTAGCTTTGCCGCAGGGAAGTCTCTCCGCCACCCAAGGGACGGAGGTCTCCCTTGCCGCGTTGGCAGGCGCAGCGTACTCACAATTTATCCCAGGAGCGGCCTGCCGGACCTTCCCAATCTACCGACTGGGACCTGATCCAGGCGCCCATGGTCCATATTGGAGCTTGAAGGGTTCCGGGACCATGCGGCGGAGTTCGCGCAGGCAGGCGTCCGGCTGTTGGCCTTAAGCCGTCAGACTACTGACTATCAGCGCGAGTTGGTGACGCGCCTGAACTTGCCATTTCCGATTCTGAGTGATGGGGACGGTCGTTTGGCCGCTGCGCTTGCCCTCAGCTTTCACCACCGGTGGCGAGACCTATCTGAAGCGGCTCACCCTCGTCATCGACACCGGGCGCATCGCGGCAAGCTTCTACCCCGTGCGCAATCGGACAAGCGAGCTTGTGCGCTGGCTAAGGGAACACGGCACAGAAATGGCGCTGGCGCCTTAGAGGCTTTCGTCCTCGGCGTCCTCGACCGAATAGCCGAGCCCGTCCAGGGCTTCTTCGAGATAGTCGGGAAGCAAGGGTATGCCGAGAAGGTAGTCCTCGGTGCGGTTGATGCGCTCGGCGCGGGCCGTCTTGAGCGCCTCGTCGAGCTCGTCGGGCGCATAGGACCCTCTGCCGATCCAGGCCAGCGCCACGAGGCTCACCTGCTCGTCCTCGTTCAAGTCGTGGATGAAGCCCTTGAGCTCCGCCAGGGTCGAATCGTCAGCGAAGGCTTCGAGGATCGAGTCGGCGTCGTGCTCCGAGGTGGCGCCATCGTCCCACGCCGCCACCTTGGCCGCGCACTCGCGCGCCTTGACGATTACGTAGCCTACCTTCGCCGGTGAAATTTCAAGCTCGGCCATGAGTCTCCAATCGCCTTGAGCCAGGGCTTCGAGCATGCCCGAGATGCTGGGTATGGGCAAGGAGCCCAAGGACGCACCTAGGCAGCCGATCGAAGCAACGCAGCGATGCCGTCGAGCACCGTCTCGAACATAGTTGAAGTGAGGCGGCCCGTGTTCGTGTTCTGCCGCGAGCAGTGATAGCTGTCGAATAGGACAAGCCCGTAGGGGAGCTCATGCCGCGCTCCATGAACGAAGGGATAGGCGCCCCGCTTCAACCCCAGCGCCGAGAGCGTGCTGTCATGGGCGATGCGGCCAAGGGCCAGGATCGCGCGCAACTTGGGTAAAGCGCCGATGCGGCCGATGAGAAATTGGCGGCAGCGGGCGATCTCGTCGGGCTTGGGCTTGTTCGCCGGTGGCACGCAGCGCACCGCATTGCTGATCATGCAGTCGATGAGCGCCAAGCTCTCGGGTGACCCTGGATCGTGGCGGCCGCGCGCAAAGCCCGCTTGCAAGAGCGAGCGATAGAGCAGCTCGCCGGCATGGTCGCCAAGAAAGGGGCGGCCGGTCCTGTTGGCGCCCTTGAGGCCCGGTGCCAACCCGACGATGAGGAGTCGCGCGGTTGCTGCGCCGAACGAGGGGACGGCCCCGTTGAACCAATCCGGATGCGCCGCCCTGTTGTCAGCCCGGAAGGCGACGAGGCGCGGACAGAGGGAACAGTCAGACGCGGCCTCCGGTTGAGCCGATCGCATTGGATCGCGAAGCGCCATGTGTCAGTCTAGAGAGGTCGGGCCTTGCGGTGCCAACCTCAAGTCTCGATGAGGTCCTCGGTCTCGAACTCATCGAGCGGCTCCGGCCGCCGTCGCTGCTCGCGCTGCGCTCGCTCGGCGGGATCGCGCCCGATCTCCGCTTGCATATACGCAAGGTCGATGAATTGATCGGCCTGGCGGCGAAGCTCGTCGGCGACCATGGGCGGCGTCGTGGTGAGTGTCGAGACGACGCTGACCCGCTTGCCCTTGTGCTGCAGGGCCTCGACCAGCGAGCGGAAGTCGCCGTCACCCGAGAACAGCACGATATGATCGAGATGCTCCGACAGCTCCATGGCATCGACGGCAAGCTCGATATCCATGTTGCCTTTGATCTTGCGGCGCCCTGCGGCGTCAGTGAACTCCTTGGTCGGCTTGGTCACCATGGTGTAGCCGTTATAGTCGAGCCAATCGATCAAAGGCCTGATGGAAGAATACTCCTGCTCGTCCGCCAGCGCCGTATAGTAGAGGGCGCGCACGAGTTGCCCCTTGCTGCCGAACAGCGCCAGTAGCCGCTTGTAATCGATGTCGAAGCCGAGGGACTTGGCGGTGGCATAGAGATTAGCGCCGTCGATGAAGAGAGCGACGCGCTCATTCGGGTAGAAATGCATGAAAGCCTCTTATTTCTGGTTGGAATATGACCGCATTGATCAAACAGCAGCTCCTCGCAAACGACGACCGGTGGAATGCCCATTCAACATAGGATCGCCCCAGTGACTCCGCAATCGCCAGGGCAGGGCAACGTCGTGGTAGCGTCTTGGCGCAAATTGTCTCGGGCCTTGGGGGACGCCCCGGGAGACGCTCGCCCGCGCGCTCGCGGAGCTTGAGCGGGAGGGCGTCGCGGTGACGGCCCGCTCCGGCACTTACGAGACCGCGGCCATCGGCCAGACCCGTCAGCAGCCCTATCTCAACGCCGTGGTGATGGTGGCGACGAGCAGGCCTCCGGCCGCGCTGCTGCGGCTCTTGAAAGCGATCGAGCGCAGGGCTGGGCGCCGCGGCGGCCGACCGTGGGGCGAACGCACCCTCGACCTCGACATCGTGGACTATAAGGGCGTGGTCCAGAACTGGCCCATCAAGCGGCAATGGTTTGGGGGCGCAGGCCATCGCTCCCTCGTCCTACCGCATCCGCTCATTCAGGAGCGGCCTTTCGTGCTCCGACCGCTGCTCGATGTGGCGCCGGGCTGGCGTCACCCGGTCTTGCAACTGAGCGGGCGGCAACTCTGGCAGCTTGCGGCGGGCAAGGCGCAAGGCCGGGTGCTCAAACGGCTGTGAGTCTGCTTCAGGAGGGACTGCCTGCCAAATCCTTTACAGGTCCTGGCTCGCCCCATGTGAGCTTTGCCTTGCCTGGCATGAGCGAAGCGCCTAAATAGGGCAACTTCTGCATACGACACAAGGATTTCTGATGGCCCGCGTCACCGTAGAGGACTGCGTCGACAAGATCACCAACCGCTTCGAGCTCGTGCTGCTGGCGAGCCACCGGGCGCGGACGATTTCGGCCGGCGCCCAGATCGCCGTCGATCGCGACAACGACAAGAATCCAGTGGTGGCGTTGCGCGAGATCGCCGAGAAGAAGGTCGTCGCCGACGATCTACGGGAAGATTTCATCCACTCCATGCAAAAATATGTCGAGGTTGATGAACCCGAGGCGGAAGCGGTACCCATGCTGTCCGCCGAGACGCGCATGCCCTTGCTCGGCCAGGACGATCAGACGAGCCGACTCCGCAATCGACAAGATGACCGAGGAGGAGCTGTTACGTCGGATGGCAAGCCAGGCGCCCTCGGACGGCTCTAATGCGGGACCGCGTTCGCGCTGATCGTGCTTTCACCCGCAGCGGCCGGGGCTATCGCCCTGCGCCGAAGACGCGTCGGGCGAGGCGCGCGCCATGACCCGCCAATACGAGCTCGTCGAGCGGGTCAAGAGCTACGAGCCCGATGCCGATGAGGCGCTGCTCAACCGCGCCTATGTCTACGCCATGAAGGCCCATGGCAATCAGAAACGGGCTTCCGGCGCGCCGTTCTTCTCCCATCCCGTCGAGGTGGCCGCGATTCTGGCCGAGATGCGGCTGGACGACGCCACCATCGCCACCGCGCTGCTTCACGACACGATCGAGGACACTGGCGCGACCCGCAACGAGATCGACACCTTGTTCGGGCCGGAGATCGGCACTCTCGTCGAGGGTCTGACCAAGATCAAGAAGCTCGATCTCGTCACCAAGAAGGCCGAGCAGGCCGAGAACTTCCGCAAGCTGCTGCTCGCTATCTCGAGCGACATCCGCGTCCTCCTCGTCAAGCTCGCCGACCGCCTGCACAACATGCGCACGCTCGAGCACGTGAAGCCCGCCAAGCGCAAGGTGATCGCCGAGGAAACCATGGACATCTACGCGCCCCTTGCCGGCCGCATGGGCATGCAATGGCTGCGCGAGGAGCTCGAGGACCATGCCTTTCGCTGGCTCAATCCTGAAGCCTACGTGGCGGTGGTCGATCGATTGAAGATGCTGCGTGAGCGCAATCAGGGCCTGATCGATGAGATCGAGAGCGCGCTTACCAAGAGACTCCAAGAAGCCAAGGTCTCGGCGATCGTCGCCGGTCGCGAGAAGAAGCCTTACGCCATCTGGAGCAAGATGGAACGCAAGCAGATCTCGCTCGAGCAACTGTCGGACATTTACGGTTTCCGGATTGTGGTGGGCGAGGTGGCGGATTGCTACCGGGCGCTCGCCGTCGTGCACACGACGTGGCACGCGGTGCCTGGGCGCTTCAAGGATTACATCTCGAACCCCAAACAGAACGACTACCAGTCGATCCACACCACCATTGTGGGACCCCGTCACCAGCGCGCCGAGCTGCAGCTCCGCACGGAGCGAATGCATTCCGTCGCCGAGTACGGCGTTGCGGCGCACGCGCTCTACAAGGATGCCGCCAATAGCTCAGGGCCGGGCGCGGCACCGAGCCAGGAGAGTAATGCCTATCGCTGGCTGCGGCATCTCGTGGGCATGCTGCTTGACGGCGACAACCCCGAGGAGTTTCTCGAGCACACCAAGCTCGAGCTGTTCCAAGACCAGGTGTTCTGCTTCACGCCCAAGGGACGGCTCATCGCGCTGCCGCGCGGGGCCAATCCCATTGACTTCGCCTATGCAGTGCACACCGACGTCGGCAACACGACTGCGTCGGCGCCAAGATCAATGGTCGCGCGATGCCGCTCGTGACCGAGCTCAGGAACGGCGATGAGGTGGAGATAATCCGCTCCGAAGCGCAACTGCCGCCGTCGGCTTGGCAGAGCCTCGCCGTTACCGGCAAGGCGCGCTCCGCCATCAGGCGTGCGACCCGCGACGCCGTCCGCGCACAATATGGCAAACTCGGTCGTGAGATCCTGGAGCGGTCCTTCGCGCGCCAGGGCAAAACCTTCAGCGAGGAAGGGATCGCGCAGGCGCTTGGCCGTCTCTCCCAGAAGACCCCCGACGATGTGGTGGCCGCCGTCGGCCGCGGCGAGCTTGCCTCGGCCGACGTGGTGCGAGCCGTCTGGCCCGAGGAGGTCACGCCAGAGGCGCCCAAGCGGCGGCGCAGGGTCAAGCGCACCGATGAGGGGTGGTTTGGGCTGGGCAAGGTGATCGGGCTCAAATTCCGTTGGCCAGGCTCCGGTGGCCGCACCCGCCCGGACGACGGCCAAAGCAGCATCCCCATCAGGGGCCTGCGCGGAGACCTACCAGTGAGCTTCGCCGAGGGGGGCGCGGTGCCAGGCGACCGCATCGTCGGGATCCTCACGCCCGGCCAGGGGATCACCATCTATCCCATCCACGCCGAGGCGTTGAAGGCCTTCGACGAGGAGCCGGAGCGTTGGATCGACGTGACCTGGGACATCGACGAGGACAACCCCCAGCGCTTTCTCGCTAAGATCGCTGTCACCGCTCTCAACGAGCCGGGCAGCCTCGCCCAAGTGGCGAGCGTGATCGGCGAGGCCGACGGCAATATCGACAATATCAAGATGACCAACCGGGTCGCCGACTACACCGAGATGCGCATCGACCTCGAAGTGTGGGACTTGAAGCACCTAAACGACATCATCGCCGGTCTCAAGGCCAAGGACGTCGTGAGCAGCGCCTCCAGGCTCAACAGCTAAGAACCGCGCCGCCTGGCGCCCGGAAGCCCTGGCGTCTGGAGAAAGTTAGCTTAGATATGCTACGCATCCGTCGCCCATGACCGCCATCATGATGTGGACGTGCTTCGGCTCAGAGGTTGGTAAATGCTGTTCAAGCGTCGCGAGACGGAGAGTTTATTGGCGCGCATGCGGGTCCATCTCTGGCCCCGCCGCAGCTGGGCTCGCTCAAGCCGCTATGTGGTCTATCGGCTGAGGCGCTTGAGCGCTACGCCGCACGCGATCGCTCTCGGCTTCGCCGTCGGCGTGTTCTCGGCGACTACCCCTTTTCTCGGCACCCATCTCATTATGGCGACCGCGGTCGCCTGGATCGCCGGAGGCAGCATCATCGCTGCATTGCTCGGCACCTTCGTCGGCAATCCGCTGACCTACCCCTTCTTTTGGTACCTGACCTACACAGTCGGCAATTTCATGCTCGGCAATCCTGGAGTGAAAAAGAAGATCGACCTGTCGAACGGAATCTTCCATGCATCACTCGCCCATCTTTGGCCCATCCTGAAACCGATGAGCCTTGGCACCATTCCGGTCGGACTCGCCGCCGCGGCGCTGAGCTATGTCGTGGTCAAACCCGCCGTTGAGGCCTATCAGCGTCGTCGCCGCCGCGAGTTCGAGCATCGGCAACGGACCGTGGCCGACGCGCGATGACGACCGCCACAAGATGAACGCCTCTCCGCGGCACCCCGCGCCGCCCATTCGCCTCGGCGTCAACATCGACCACGTCGCCACCTTGCGCAACGCGCGCGGCGGCACCCATCCCGACCCCTTGCGGGCGGCGAACATGGCGATAGAGGCCGGGGCCGACACTATCACAGCCCATTTGCGCGAGGACCGCCGCCACATCACCGACGATGACATCGCGCGGCTCATTGCCGAACTGCACTGCCCGCTCAATCTCGAGATGGCGGCGACGCCGGAGATGCTGGCGATTGCGCTCAAGACGAAACCGCATTCCGCTTGCCTGGTGCCAGAGAAGCGCGCCGAGCGCACCACCGAAGGCGGGCTCGACGTCGTTGGCCAGCACAATCTGCTGGCTCCCGTAGTCTCTGAGCTTGTTGAGGCCGGCATTCGCGTATCACTGTTCGTCGCTGCCGAGCCTCGCCAACTCGAAACGGCTGCACTTCTTCAGGCGCCGGCCATCGAGATTCACGTTGGAGCCTGGTGCGATGCCCTTGTCGAAGGACGTCAGCGTGATGCGGAGACCGAGTGGCGGCGCATTTGGGACGGTGCAAGGGCGGCTCATGACCTCGGCCTCGAAGTGCATGCCGGGCATGGACTCAACTATGCGACCGCGGAGACCATCGCCGCGCTGCCTGAGATCGTGGAGCTCAATATCGGCCACTTTCTCGTAGGCGAGGCGGTCTTCGTCGGGCTGGCTGAAAACGTGCGGCGCATGCGCGCTGCGATGGATAAGGGAAGGCGAGCCCTGCGCCATAGCGACGCGGAGGTCTCGGGCAGCGGCACGTCATGATCATCGGCCTTGGCAACGACATGATCGACATCCGGCGCGTCGAACGCACCATCGAGCGCTATGGCGAACGCTTCTTGTCGCGCGTCTTCACCGAGAAGGAACGTCGCAAGTCCGACGGCCGCGCCGGCCGCGCCGCATCCTACGCCAAGCGTTTTGCCGCCAAGGAAGCGTGCGCCAAGGCTCTCGGCACCGGATTTCGAGAAGGTGTGTTCTGGCGCGACATGGGCGTGGTCAATCTCACGAGCGGCAGGCCGACCTTGGAGCTCACCGGCGGGGCGGCCCGCGCGCTCGCCAACCTCACGCCCGAGGGTCACGCCGTGCGCATCGATCTCAGCATTACCGACGATTTTCCCATAGCGCAGGCGATTGTCATAATTTCGGCGGTCAAGCTGCCGACCCGCGAATGACGCATTTGCCTCGACACAATGGAGGGGTTATAGGGGCGGGAACGTCCCCCCATCTTACTCAAGGCACGAGGAGAGCTTCCGCATGAGCGTCGAGGCGGAGGAAACGCAACCAAAAAGCGGTATTAAAGATACCGTCCGCGTGGTCGTCCATGCTCTGATCCTCGCGCTCATTGTGCGGGTCTTCCTGTTCCAGCCCTTCAACATACCCTCCGGCTCGATGATCCCGACGCTGCTCGTGGGGGATTATCTGTTCGTGGCCAAATATGCCTACGGCTACAGCCGATATTCCTTCCCCTTTGGGCCGGACCTGTTCTCCGGCCGTATTTGGGCGACGGAGCCCGACCGCGGCGACGTGGTCGTGTTCAAGCTCCCGCGTGACAACGAGACCGACTATATCAAGCGCGTGATCGGGCTTCCCGGCGACGAGATTCAAATGATCCACGGGGTGCTCCATATCAACGGTCAGGCGATAAAGAAGGAGCGCATCGACGATTTCGTGCAGGTCGATGCCAGCGGCCGCGAGCACCATATCCCGCGCTATCGCGAGACCCTGCCGAACGGCGTTATCTATCCCGTGCTCGACCTCACGCAGGATTCGATCGGCGACAATACCGAGATCTACAAGGTCCCCGAAAGCCATTTCTTCATGATGGGCGACAACCGAGACAACTCCACCGACAGCCGCTTCCTCTCCGAGGTGGGCTTCGTGCCGTTCGAGAACTTGGTGGGCAAGGCCAAGATCATCTTCTTCTCGATCGATGACGACTCGAGCTTTCTGCAGGTCTGGAAGTGGCCGCAGAGCGTTCGCTGGTCCCGCATTTTTGATATGGTGCACTGAGCTTGGGCAAAGGGCGCCACACGTCTCTCGGTAAGCTCTCCGACCAGCTTGGGCACATTTTCAAGGATCCATCCCTGCTTACCCTCGCTCTGACCCATGCCAGTGCCCATCCCGGTGCCAAGCCCAACGAGGACAACGAGCGGCTCGAATTCTTAGGCGATCGCGTGCTCGGGCTGGCGATCGCCGAACTGCTGACGCAGCGCTTTCCCGAGTCGCATGAGGGGGAGCTTGCGCGCTGGTTCAATCACCTCGTGCGCGCCGAGACTTGCGCCGAGGTGGCGCTCGGATGGGAGCTTGGGCGGTTCATCGTGATGAGCGGCGGCGAGGCCGAGAGCGGCGGCCGGCAGAAGAAGACCATCCTCGCCAATGCCTGCGAGGCGGTGCTCGGCGCCCTCTTCGCCGATGCCGGTTACGAGGCCACGCGCGACGTGGTGCATCGTTTCTGGGCGCCGCAGCTGGGCGAGCTCGACGAGGCTGCGCCAGACGCCAAATCCGTGTTGCAGGAGTGGGCTCAAGGACTGCGCCTGGCGCTGCCCCGCTACCTCGAAGTCGCCCGCGAGGGTCCTGATCACGCGCCGAGATTCACCGCTGAGGTCCAGATCGATGGCGTGGCGCCCGAGCGCGGGCAGGGAGCCAACAAGCGCGCGGCCGAGCAGGCGGCGGCGCTCGCCATGCTTCTGCGCGAAGGGGTATGGCAGGCGCAAGGAGATGGCTGAGTCGGAATCGAAGGAGAAGACCGTCACTCGCTGCGGCTTCGTGGCGGTGATCGGCGCGCCGAACAGTGGCAAATCGACCCTGACCAATGCGCTCGTCGGCGCCAAGGTCTCCATCGTCACGCACAAGGCGCAGACGACGCGGGGACCAGTGCGCGGGATTGTGCTTGATGGCGGCAGCCAGATCATCCTCGTCGATACGCCCGGCATCTTTCAACCCAAGCGGCGGCTGGACCGCGCCATGTTTGCCTCGGCGTGGGATCGAGCGGGCGATGCGGACCTCGTGGCCCTGGTGATCGACGCCAAGCGCGGCCTCGACAAGAGCCTGGAGCCTCTCCTCAAGCATCTGCCCGAGGTGAGGGCGCCCCATCATTGCCATCCTCAACAAAGTCGATGAGGTATCGAAGCCCGAGCTCCTGCGCTTGGCGACCGACGTCTCGGCCATCAGACCCTTCGACCGTATCTTTATGCTCTCGGCACTGACCGGAGACGGTGTCGTCGATCTCAAAGCCTATCTTGCCGGCACCGTACCGGAGGGACCTTGGCTCTACCCTGCCGACCAGCTGACCGACGTCTCGCTTCGCCAGGCGGCTGCCGAGATCACGCGTGAGAAGCTGTTTCTGCGGCTGCATGACGAGATTCCCTACAGCTTGACCGTCGAGACCGCGGACTGGAAGGAGCTCAAGGATGGCAGCGTCCGCATCGAGCAGACGATCTATGTGGAGCGCGAGAGCCAGCGCAAGATCGTGCTCGGTGCCAAGGGCGCCACCATCAAGGAGATCTCCATGGAGGCGCGCGAGGAGATCGGCGCAATAGCGGAAGCGCCTGCGCATCTGTTCCTGTTCGTCAAGGTGCGTGAGCGCTGGGGCGAGGATCCCGAGCGCTATCGCGAGATGGGGCTCGACTACCCCAAGAAGTGAGGCGCAAGCTCCCCGCATGGACTTTACCGACGAGGGCATCCTCATTTCCGCCCGGCCCTTGGGCGAGGCGAATACGATCGTCGAGCTTTTCACCCGCGCCCATGGGCGGCATCTTGGATTGGTGCGGGGAGGGCGCTCGCGCCGCCTGCGCCCGCTGCTGCAACCTGGCAATCGTGCTGAGCGTGACGTGGCGGGCGCGTCTGTCGGAGCATCTCGGCAGCTTCGCCGTGGAGCTGTTGGACGCGCGCGCGGCCCGTGTGCTCGATGACGAGGCAGCCCTTGCCGCCATCGGCTCTCTCACCGCGCTCGCCAAGCTCCTGGCCGAGCGCGATCCCCATGCCCAGCTCTATGCGGAAGCCTTGCACGTGCTCCGCGCCCTCGACGACCCGAGCGCCTGGCCGGCGCTCTGGTGCGCTGGGAACTCTTGTTGCTGCAGAATCTGGGCTTCGGCCTCGACCTGTCCGAATGTGCCGCCGACGGGCGTGGAGGCGAACCTCTCCTTCGTCTCGCCGCGGTCGGGCCGCGCGGTATCGCGCGACGCGGGCCAACCCTATTGCAACCGGCTGCTTAAACTGCCGCGCTTTCTGTTGGAGGAGGAGGCCTCTCCACCGCCGCAAGACGTTGCGGCCGGCTTCGCGCTCACCGGCCATTTCCTCGAGCGCGATGTGCTTGGCCCCCAAGGACTTGCCATGCCCCAACCCCGCGATCGCCTGATCGAGCTCTTGGCGCGCGCCCCGCGCTCCCTTGAGCCCATCCACCCAATGCGGTAAGCGCTGGGCCTATGGGAAAACGCGTTCCACCCCCTGATTCGCAAGGCCCCATCGAGCCGGTCAATCTGCGCGATGCGCTCGAGGAGCGTTATCTCGCCTATGCGCTCTCCACTATCATGCACCGTGCGTTGCCTGACGTGCGTGACGGGCTTGAAGCCCGTGCATCGGCGCCTGCTCTATGCCATGCAGCAACTCCGACTAGCCCCGCAAGGCGAATTCGAAAGTGCGCCAAGATAGTTGGCGACACGATGGGCAACTTCCATCCCCACGGCAATCAGGCGATCTATGACGCACTGGCCCGCCTAGCCCAGGACTTCTCCGTACGCTATCCCCTGATTGATGGCCAGGGCAATTTCGGCAATATCGACGGCGATAATCCGGCCGCCGACCGCTACACCGAGGCGCGGCTGACGGAGATCGCCGACCCAGCTGCTCGACGGCATCGATGAGGACACCGTCGATTTCCGCCCGAACTATGATGGCCGCGAGCAGGAGCCGGTCGTGCTCCCGGCCAACTTCCCCAATCTGCTGGCCAACGGCACCTCCGGCATTGCGGTCGGCATGGCCACTTCGGTCCCGCCGCACAATGTTGGCGAGCTTTGCGACGCGGCGCTGCATCTGATCAAGTTTCCCCACGCTACCGCCGACAAGCTTGTCGATTTCGTGCCGGGGCCGGACCTGCCCACGGGCGGCATCATCGTGGAGCCGCGCGAAGAGATCGTGCAAGCCTACAAGACCGGGCGCGGCAGCTTCCGTTTGCGCGCCCGCTGGATGCGCGAGGATTTGGGCCGTGGCGGCTATCAAATCGTCGTCACCGAGATTCCGTACCAAGTGCCGAAAGCGCGCCTCGTCGCGCGCATCGCAGAGCTCTTGCTCGTCAAGAAGCTGCCGCTGCTCGCCGATGTGCGGGACGAATCGGCCGAGGATGTGCGCCTCGTGCTCGAGCCGAAGAGCCGCGCCGTCGATCCGGCCCTGCTCATGGAATCCCTGTTCAAGCTGACCGAGCTCGAAACGCGGCTTTCGCTGAACATGAACGTATTGACCGGCGGCCAGGTGCCGAATGTGCTCGGCTTGCGCCAGGTGCTGCGCGAGTGGCTGGACCACCGGAAAGTCGTCCTCGTTCGCGGCTCCAAATTTCGCCTGGCCAAGATCGACCATCGCCTGGAGGTGCTCGAAGGCTATCTGATCGTCTATCTCAACCTCGACAAGGTGATCAAAATCATCCGCGAGAAGGACGAGCCCAAGCCAGCGCTCATGCGCGCCTTAAAGCTGACCGAAGTCCAGGCCGAGGCGATCCTGAACATGCGCCTCCGCTCCTTGCGCAAGCTCGAGGAGATGGAGCTGCGGCGCGAGCACGAGGATCTCACGCGGGAGCGGAAGGAGCTCAAATCGCTGCTCGGCTCGAACGACCTGCAATGGAAGCGCATTGGCGAGGAGATCAAGGAACTGAAGGTTCGCTTCGGTCAAAAGACCGAGCTGGGTCGCCGACGCACCGACTTCGAGAAGGCGCCGGAAGGAGCCGAGGCAGAGCTTGCCCAAGTCCTGATCGAGAAGGAGCCGGTGACCGTCGTGTTGTCGGAGAAGGGGTGGATCCGCGCCATCCGCGGCCATCAGGCGGCTCTGGACACTCTGCAATTCAAGGAGGGCGACCGGCTGAAGCGCGCTGTCTACGCCCAGACGACCGACACGCTGCTGCTGTTCGCCACCAATGGCCGCTTCTATTCCCTTTCCGCTGACAAGCTGCCAGGGGGCCGAGGGGCCGGCGAGCCGCTCCGCCTCATGCTCGACCTGGAGGAAACGGCGGACGCGGTTGAGCTCATGGTCAACACGCCCGGACGCAGGCTCATGGTCGCGACCACAAGTGGCCACGGCTTCGTCGTGGCGGAGGACGAGGTGGTGGCCATGACGCGCAAGGGCAAGCAGGTGCTGAACGTGCCTGCCGGCGAGGAAGCTATTGCTTGCGCGCCAGTGGAGGGCGACAGCGTCGCGGTCATTGGCGAGAACCGCAAACTGCTGCTCTTCCCCTTGAAGGAGCTGCCCGAAATGCCGCGCGGCAAAGGCGTGCGGCTGCAACGCTACAAGCAGGGGGGCCTCGCCGACGCCAAGGTCTTCAAGAAGAAGGACGGCCTCACCTGGACCAATTCCGCGGGACGGACTTTTTCGTTGACCGAGCTCAAGGACTGGTGGGGCGTCCGCGCGCAAGCCGGCCGCCTGCCGCCCAAGGGCTTCCCAAAGTCGAATAGCTTCGGCCCAAAATTCTGAAGGCTGACGTTCAGAAACCCGAAAATCCAGCGATCAGCGCACGATTTCCGACTTCCGGGTTCTGATGTGCGCGTTGCGGAACTTCCGTGCGCACCCAGCCCTTCGAGGTCAGGTGCTCCTGCGGCTGGAAGCGATTCTTGTAGCGCATCTTGCGCGAACCCTCGATCCAATAACCGAGATAGACGAAGGGCAGCCCAAGTCGGCGCGCGAACTCTACCTGATCAAGGATCATGTAGGTGCCGAGGCTGCGCGCAGCCTGAGCGGGATCGTAGAAGCTGTAGACCATGGAAACGCCGTCGCTGAGGCGGTCGCAGAGCGATACCCCGATCAGGGGGCGTCCACCTTCGCCGCTCAACGCCCGGCTTGACGCGATATTCGGTGACAAAGGTCTCGACCACGCTGTCCTCGACCATCAGGGAATAGTCGAGCACCGACATCTCGGCCATACCTCCATCGGCGTGGCGCGCATCGATATAGTCGCGAAACAGCGCATACTGCTCGGTGCTCGGCGCCGGGTTCTTGCGCGTGGCGGTCAGGTCGCAATTGGCGCGCGCGATCCGCTTGAGCGAGCGCTTTTGCGCGAATTCCTCCACCAGAATGCGCACCGGCACGCAAGCCGAGCATGCATCGCAATAAGGCATGTAGGCGATGTTCTGGCTGCGCCGGAAACCGCCTTTGAGCAGATTGTCGATGAGGAAGTTCGGCTTGTCCCGCGTGAGATGGGTGAACAGCTTCCGCTCGAGCCGGCCCGGAAGGTAAGGACACGGCTGCGGCGCGGTAATGTAGAATTCGGGGAAATTGCTCTTGTGTTCGGTCACGTGGGCGCGAATCCCATTGGTGTTGCCGACTGAGCTTAATGGATCAGAGGCGGCAAGCGCAAATGGGGAGCCGCTGGCGGCGGAAGTTGGACTTAACGGCCCAACTGGAAGGATTCTAAGCCCGGCCGACCCGGATGAGCAGCACCCCTGCCAGGATGTCGTGCAGGCAGCGTTTGCGGGCGATCGAACAGCGGCCAGAGCAGGATCGGGCAGAAGATGACGAGGGAGAACCAGAACAGTAGTGCATGGAAAGCCGCCACGAGCGGCGTCACCTTGCCACCGTACCATGGCCGCATGACGAGCCCCATCATGCGCATGCCGACAGTGGCCGAGTTTGGGCCCCCGACCGTCACGGCATTGTAGCCAAGACCAACGGCAGGGAAGGTCAAGCCGAACAGGAGCCACGCGAGCCCCAAAGTAAGAACCCCGAGCACCGCCACCAGTACGTAGGCAATGACAGTCAGCACGAGGATGATGGTCGCATCGATGAGGAAGGCCAAGACGCGCTTATGGATCGTGCCGTCGAACAGCTCGGGCTGCGTGACCGGATCATAGGCATGCGGCTGGTTGGTGAAATCGGCACCGGAACGCGGCGGGAAAGTCCTCTGCTCGGTCATCGTCCACCCTGATGCGAAGGAAGCGCGTTATCAGCGCCGTAGATGGTGATTGCCGCCGGATGCGACAAGCACAAGAGGCGGGCAAGGCAGGCGTGTCTTGCTCCTCCAGGTTGCCCAGCTTTGTCCGACACGTTAAGGATTTCGATAAGGCCGAACTTGGCGGCGGCGAGCCGCGGGGGAACCAATCATGATGCGACTCTGTGACGTTGAGTGCGGCATTGATCTGTTGCCTTTGCGCCGGGGCAGCACAGGCATGGGCCTGCGAGGGCCAGGAGACCATCTTCGAGGACAATTTCGCCGACGACTCCGGCGGCTGGGCCATGCGCCCGGCCGTGGAGGTCAAGGACGGCATGTTCGTCTTCAAGCTGCCGCCCGACGACATGCAGACCGACCTCAATGTCACCTTCACCGTCAAGGATGCGGATATCTGCTCGGAGGCCGTATGGCCCGATGGCGACCCCCAGATCCTTGGCGCGGGGCTCCTCTTCTGGGGCGAGGACAGCAAGGACTATTTCCAGTTCGGCGTGCTCAACAACGGCAAGTTTTGGATTGCCCGCAAGCAGGACGGCAAGTGGCACACCATCGTGGAGAACGTCGAGTCTAGCGCCATCAATACCACGGCCGGCGGCTCCAACACGCTGCGGGTAAAGGTCGACGGCAACACGGCCTCCTTTTTCATCAACGGCACCAAGGTCCGCGATCTCCGCGGCCAGCCGCCCAAGGAGGGTTGGCGCTTCGGCCTCTCCGGCGACAATTTCGACAAGGACAAGGAAGGGCGCGTCCTCTTCCGCAAGGTGAAGGTCACCAACTAGAGGGGCCGAAGGCGCCGCTCAAGCCTTGGCGCTGAGTAGCCGCGCCGCGTCGACGGCGAAATAAGTGAGGATAGCATCGGCGCCCGCGCGCTTGAACGCCATGCAGCGTCTCCAGCATCACGCGGTCGCGGTCGATCCAGCCCCGCTCGGCGGCGGCGGCGATCATCGCATACTCGCCCGAGGTCTGATAGGCGAAGGTCGGCATCTGGAACGCCTGCTTCACCTGCCACACGATGTCGAGATAGGGAAGCCCGGGCTTCACCATCACCATGTCGGCGCCTTCGGCGATGTCGAGCGCCACTTCGCGCAGCGCCTCCGCGCCATTGGCGGGATCCATCTGATAGCTCCGCTTGTCGCCGCTTGCAGCGTGGCGGCGGAGCCCACCGCGTCACGGAACGGCGCGTAGAAGGCCGACGCATATTTCGCCGCGTAAGCGAGAATCTGGGTTTGGGTGAAGCCGTTCGACTCAAGCGCGTCCCGAATGGCGCCCACCCGTCCATCCATCATGTCCGAGGGCGCGAGAATGTCGCAGCCCGCTTCGGCCTGGATGAGCGCCTGGGCCACCAGCACCTCCACGGTGCGGTCGTTGTCGATCTCGCCCTTGATGAGGAGCCCGTCATGGCCGTGGGACGTATAGGGGTCGAGCGCGACATCGCAGATGATGCCGATCGTAGGCACCTCCGCCTTGACCGCGCGCACGGCCCGGCAAACGAGATTGGCGGGTTGAGAGCTTCGCTCGCTTGCTCGTCGCGAAGCGAGGGATCCGTGTAGGGAAACAGCGCGATTGCCGGCAGGCCAAGAGAGACCGCTTCGCGCGCGGCCGCCACGGCAAGGTCGATCGAAAGGCGCTCGACGCCGGGCATGCTCTCGATGGCGTCGCGCTTCTTCTGTCCCTCGATCAGAAAGATCGGCCAGATGAGGTCATCGACGCTGAGCGAGGTCTCGCGCACGAGACGGCGGGACCAGTCGGCGCGGCGGTTCCGCCGCGACCGTGTCGCGGGAAATCCCCGATGGGACTGCTCGGGCGTCTTGGTGCCCGCGCGCTTGACGCGCTCGGTGCGCAAGGAGACCGTCTTGTCTTTGGACGAGGACACGGGGCCGTTTGCTCGCATTGCTAGGGTCGGGAAGCTAGCACCTGGACTTTAAGCGTGCCAGCGCCTCCCGTCCTCATGGTTTGCTCTTTCCAGCGCCTACTCGCAATAGCTCGCGCGACGCTCTTTCATGTCGAGATGGAAGTGGTTCTTGTGCGCCGCATTGGCCGCAGGCCCCAGCACCGTGCCGAATTTGGGGCAAGCGTCGTCGTGGACTTGCTTCACGAAGGCGGCCTTCCGGTCGAGCGCCGGTTCCTCTGGCGCAGGCGGCGTCGCCACCGGCGGCGGCGAGGGAAGGGCACCGGCCTTGGCCTTGGCCACCTGGACGATCCCAGGCCCCGCGGTCTTGGTAGGAGAGGGCGGTACACGGGCGCAACCGCTTGAACGACCCGCGTCGGCTTGGGCAGTGGCAACGGCGGCGTGACCGAACTTTGCGGCCAGCTCGCAAGTACCGTCAGCTTCTCGCCCGATGCGAGCACGAACTCCGAGACGTCAAGCGCATTGGCAAGGGCATGCTCGCTCAGCAGCCCTTCGGCCGCGCCGTAGCGGTTGCGGCAGGCATAGGAGGTGGCATTACGCAGCTTGACCACTTGCGATCCCAACAACGTTTTGCCGGCGGGTTGCACGACCTCCTTGAGCCAGGCGCTAAGCCCGCTCGCGAGCGGACAGGTGACAGTCGCAGGCGGATCGATCTCGACTTTTGGGTCGTTGCCGATCGATTTGAGCAAGATCGGCGCAGGCGCTCCGCAAATTCCTTCCTTGATCGGGGCGAGCGGCTGATAGTCGAAGGTCCCGGTCGTAAGCAGTTCGGTGCATTTTTCCTTCGGCCGCGCTGACTTCAGCCTCGGTCCACGGCACGGTGGGGGCATCGCCAGGAAGCACCGACTTTGCAGCTCCCGACGGCGCCACCCGGGCGGGGTTGCGCTCCGGCAACGGCGGTACCGGATCAACTTGCTGCGCGCGCAGCCCAGGCGCGGGCATGACGGCGAACGGCACTGCCGCGAGCAGCACCACCGCAGCCAAAAGTAGACGGGCAAGGCCAGAATGCGTCATGCGCAAGATCCTCAAATCGCTTGGCAAAGCTTGTAGTTTTGCCCATTGGGTGCTAGCTGCCGCAGCGCTCCAGATGCTCGCACGAAGTCAACCGGTCCGACTCAAGAAGGGCACGCACGTTGAGCGAGGCGCTCGGCATCAGCTTCGAGGAGAACGGCCGCGCGGGCGTCATCACCCTCGATCGTCCCTCACGATTGAACGCGCTCAACCACGAGATGTTCGAAGCGTTGAGCGAGCACTACCGCGCCTGGGCGCCCGCGCCCCACATCTACGGCGTCGTCATGCAGTCGTCTCATCCTTCCGTATTTTGCAGTGGCGGCGACCTCAAGCTACTGCACGCATGGATCGAGCAGCGGACGCACGATACGATCCGCGCCTTTTATCGGACCGCTTATAGCCATTGCTGGGTGCTGGAGAAATTCATTCGGCCGAACGTGCCTCTGATCAATGGCCTTGTCCTTGGCGGCGGCATCGGCATCACCCTTTACGGTACCCATTGCGTCGCCGGCGAAGGTTATCGCCTCGCCATGCCCCAGGTTGGCATCGGCTTTATCCCTGACATCGGCGGTACCTATTTCCTCTCCCGTCTGCCGAGCGGACTCGGGCTCTACCTTGCGCTGACGGGGCAATCCATCGGACCAGCGGACGCCTACCGCCTCGGCCTCGTCAACCACTGCATTCCCTCGGCTCATTTCCATGTGGTGAAGGATGCGCTCAGCGACAACCACCCGATCGACCGTCTGCTCGACGGCTTGCACCGCGATCCGGGCGAAGGCGAACTCGTGCGGCTGACCCCTGCGCTCGACCGCATCTTCAAAAGCGCGTCCGTCGAGGAGATCCTGGCGCGGCTCGACGCCGAGCAGGGCGAGTTCGCGCCATGGGCGCGCGCGACGGCGGCAGAGCTGCGCAAGAAGTCGCCCACCTCGCTGAAGGTGGCCTTTGTTCAGATGCAAAGGGGCAAGGGACTCGACCTCGCCGCCGCGTTGCGCCTCGAATACCGCCTCACCTCGCAAATCATCGCAAATCACGACTATGCCGAGGGCATTGCCGCGCGTATCGCGGGGAGCGGCAGGGAGGCTGTCTGGCAGCCCGCGCGCCTCGAAGACGTCGATGACGCTTGGATCGAGAGCCTGTTCGAGGGGCCGCTGATCGGGGAACTCGATCTCGACGAGAAAACGCCCGGCCTATAAAGCCGCTCAAACGCGGCTTGAAATCACCAGAACTTAATCGTGGTATTTCATGCAATCTTAAGCGTCTTGCTTAAGCGGATTTTAGGTTACGTACGCCATACTTGCCCTCAAGTTGGGGATTAACAACAACTAACGAGGGTAGGCGATGAGTGTAGCCCTGAATATAGCGACGCGTGCGAACGTTGGAGAATCAGAAGATCTCAAGGGGCGCTATCTCGTTTCCTTGAAGCTGATCGAGCGACTCCATCGATTGCTGCTTGACGTGATCAAAGACGAGTTTGAACGCTTGGGCCGTTCCGACGTCAACAGCGTCCAGGCCTGCTTCTGTACAATATCGGCGATGCCGAGCTGACGGCAGGCGAACTGACGAGCCGTGGCTACTATCTCGGCTCGAACGTCTCATACAACCTGAAGAAGCTGGTCGATTCCGGCTATATCCACCACCAGCGTTCCACGACCGACCGCCGATCGGTGCGGGTACGGCTCACCGAAAAGGGGCAGGAGGTGTGCAAGGTAGTGAACGGCTTGTATCATCGGCAGCTCAAGTCCTTGCAGCAGGTGGGCGGTGTGGACCCGGACGATCTCGAGATCCTGAACAAGTCGCTGATCCGGCTTGAGCGCTTCTGGACCGACCAGATCCGCTACCAGCTCTAATCCCCCGCGAACCTTTGGCCTCATGCGACAAAGCCACTCCGGTCCGCCGGGGTGGCTTTGTGCATGCCCTGAGCCAATCCGGGCAAAGCCTAAAATCGCCCGATTTCGCGTTTAGCCCTTGAACCGGCACGCACAAGCCAGCATCTTTACTTTCGGCACTGGGCATACTGGTCAGAGGGACACGGCGTTTTGTTCTGCGTTGCTCGCGGCGCGTTGAATATTCGTTCGCTTACCTTAAGCTTGGTGCCAGGGATCCGAGCGGCCAGTTGGTCAGGCGGGTCTTGTTAATGTTGCGACGACGGGATTAGCAAACTGGCTCGTCTGGCCCATGGGCGCCGGACCCGGGCCGCAAACCACGGGGAGCCGCGTATGGACATGTGGCAGCGCATCAGGGGGAGCGGTGTGGCGCTTGCCACCTTAGCCGCCGCTGCGGTCCTCCTCGCTTCGACCATCGGACCCAGTCAAGCCGGCCTCTTCTCTTGGCTCGGCGGCGGCGCGACAGAACGATTATCAGCAGGATGACGCTCAAGCCCGGCCCCTTCGGGTATCACGGCGCTCCGGGTGCGAGCCGCAGCCAGCAGGGCCAGAGTGCCACGCCGCGACCCGGTGCGGGCGCCTTCCACGGCGACGAGCTGCCCCCTGACGAGGGCACCGCCGCCACACGCGAATGGATCACCAACCCGGCGCTTGGCCTGCCCACGCTGTCACCGAAAAATATCGAAGCGACCAAGGCCGCAATTCAGCGCTACGAGAGCATCGTTGCGCAAGGCGGCTGGCCAGCGGTGCCCGCCTATGCGATGCAGCTGGGATCGAGCGGACAGGAGGTCGTGATCCTGCACCGGCGACTCGAAATCAGCGGCGACCTCGTCGGCAAGAGCATCCCCGACGAGTACGACGCAGCCCTTGCGGCAGCGGTGAAGAAATTCCAGGAGCGGCACGCATTGCCACCCACGGGCGCCATCGACCGCGCCACGGTGGATGCGATGAACGTGCCCGCGAACATCCGCCTGCGACAGCTGCAGGCGAACCTCACGCGGTTGCAGACGCTGGCACCCGCCGCGGGACCTCGCTATGTCGTCGTCAACATTCCGGCGGCGCAGGTCGAGGCGGTCGAGACGGGGCAGGTGGCTTCCCGCTACGCCGCTGTGGTGGGCAAGCCCGAGCGGCCCTCGCCTGAGCTCTCAAGCAAGATCCAAGAGATCAACTTCAATCCTTACTGGTACGTGCCACGCAGCATTATCTTCAAGGATCTAGTGCCGAAGGCGCAAGAGTTTGCCCGCCGGAACCAGGACATGCTCGCGGCCTACCATATGGAGGCCTTCGACCCGAGCGGCCGTCCGCTCAACCCGAGCGAGATCAACTGGTTCGGCAATGAGGTCTACAATTACAACTTCCGCCAGCTGCCCTGGGAGGAGAACTCCCTCGGCTTCGTGAAGATCAACTTCCCGAACAAGGACTCGGTGTATATGCACGACACCCCGCTCAAGAGCCTGTTCGGGCGGAACGTCCGCTTCGAAAGCTCGGGCTGCGTGCGTGTACATAATATCGAGGCGCTCGTCGCCTGGCTATTGCGCAGCGAGCCCGGCTGGGACATGCAGCACATCCTCGCCATGAAGCAGACCGGCGAGCAGGTCGACGTTAAGCTCGCCAAGCCCGTGCCGGTGTATTTCGCCTATGTGAGCGCCTGGGCGACGCCTGACGGCGTGGTGAATTTCCGCCCGGATATCTACAATCATGACGGCGTCTCGGAGACGGCGTCCGCCTACTGATCGCTCCGGCCGTCCCCTTGTTTGGGCCCACAAGGGGGGGGTATCGGCCCCCAATACGACCATTCCTTGGGTGTTGCTAGCGCCGATGCGCGACATGTGGTAAGGGCAGCGCTGGCCCTGTCTGCGTGTGCCAAACGCGTTCTTAGCGCGGCAGCCAACACCTTGCACGAGTGGGCAAGCGCGAGGAGCAGTTAAGACGATGACGGCAAGTGATATGAGGCGTGCCGAAGCACGCGAGTCCGGCTTCTTCACCAAGTCTTTGGAGGACGCCGATCCAGAAATCTTCGCGGCGATCGAGAACGAGCGCGAGCGCCAACAGAACGAGATCGAGCTGATCGCGTCGGAGAACATCGTCTCCCGTGCCGTGCTCGAGGCGGCCGGCACGCTCCTCACCAACAAATACGCAGAAGGTTACCCGGGCAAGCGCTATTACGGCGGCTGCCAATATGTAGACGTCGTTGAGCAACTGGCCATCGATCGTGCCAAGCGCCTGTTCAATTGCGCCTTTGCCAACGTCCAGCCCCATTCGGGCTCGCAGGCGAACCAATCCGTCCTGCTCGCGCTGATCAAGCCTGGCGACACGATCCTCGGCATGTCGCTGGCCGCGGGCGGCCATCTCACCCACGGCGCGCCGCCGAACCTCTCGGGCAAGTGGTTCAATGCGGTGCAATACGGTGTGCGGCCGGACGATCACCGCATCGACTATGATGAGGTCGAGCGCCTGGCGCACGCCAATAAGCCGAGGCTGATCATCGCGGGCGGCTCTGCCTATCCGCGCGTCATCGATTTCGGCCGCTTCCGCGCCATTGCCGACGCCGTCGGCGCTTATTTCATGGTCGACATGGCGCATTTTGCCGGCCTCGTCGCCGCCGGTCTGCATCCGAGTCCGCTGCCCCATGCCCATGTTGTGACGACCACCACCCACAAGACCTTGCGCGGACCGCGCGCCGGCATGGTGCTCTCTAACGACGAGGAGATCGGCAAGAAGATCAACTCTGCTGTCTTCCCGGGCCTGCAAGGCGGACCGTTGATGCACATCATCGCGGCCAAGGCCGTGGCCTTCAAGGAAGCACTGTCGCCGGCGTTCAAGCTATATGCGCAATCGGTGATCGACAACGCCAAGGCGCTGGGCGAGACCCTGGTCAAGGGCGGCGTGGCACTCGTCTCCGACGGCACCGACACGCATGTTATGCTGGTGGACCTGCGCCCCAAGAAGCTCACCGGCAAGGCCGCCGAAGTGGCGCTTGGACGCGCACACATCACCTGCAACAAGAATGGCGTGCCATTCGACCCGGAGAAGCCCATGGTCACCTCCGGCATTCGCTTGGGCTCTCCCGCGGGGACGACGCGCGGCTTCGGCATCGCCGAGTTCCAATCGATCGGCAACCTGATCATCGAGATTCTGGATGGCCTCGCTGCCAATGGCGATGCGGGCAACAGCGCCGTGGAAGCCAAAGTGAAGCAGCGCGCAATCGAGCTTTGCGAGCGCTACCCAATCTATCAGTAAAGGGCGGTCGCTAATGCGGTGCCCGTATTGCGGCAGCACCAACACGCAGGTGAAGGACTCGCGGCCTAGCGAGGACCACACCACGATCCGGCGCCGGCGCGTCTGTGCCGATTGCGGTGGCCGCTACACCACCTTCGAGCGGGTGCAGCTGCGCGAGCTGACAGTGGTCAAGCGCAGCGGCAGACGCACGCCCTTCGATCGCGACAAGCTGATGCGGTCGGTGCAGATCGCGCTCCGAAAACGACCCGTGGATCCCGAGCGCATCGAGCGCATGGTGAGCGGCATTGTGCGCCGCCTGGAAAACATGGGCGAGAACGATATCCGGTCGGAGACCATCGGCAGGCTGGTGATGGAGGCTCTGAAGTCGCTCGACGACGTGGCCTATGTGCGCTTCGCCTCCGTGTACAAGAATTTCCGCGAGGCTAAGGATTTCGAGGCTCTGCTTGGCGAGCTGGCAGGCTCCGAGCATACCGACGAAGCAGCGGCACGCGACGAGACAACCTCCATCGACGATTAACGTTCAGACCTCAATTTGATATGGCTGCGAGCGACGAGGACCACATGGCGCACGCCCTCGCGCTCGCGAGGCGCGGGCTGGGGCTGACCTGGCCCAATCCATCCGTCGGCTGCATCATTGTGAGTCCTTCTGGCGAGATCGTAGGGCGCGGTTGGACGGCGCCCGGCGGAAGGCCTCATGCGGAGGCCATCGCCCTTGAGCGGGCGCGTGGCCAAGCCCGGGGAGCGACCCTTTATGTGACGCTCGAGCCTTGCGACCATACTGGCCGCGGCGCTCCTTGCGCCGATGCCATCGTGACGGCAGGCCCAGCGCGGGTCGTCCTCGCCATGCGGGACCCCGATTCGCGCACGGGTGGCAACGGCATTAATCGCTTGCGTGCCGCCGGCATCGAGGTGAGGGAGGGCGTGCTCGCGGACGATGCTTTAGAGATTGTCCTCGGCCATGTACTGCGGGTCACCAAGGGGCGTCCCGCGGTCACCTTGAAGCTTGCCTTGGGGTCAGACGGCCTCGTCCCTCGGGGCCACGGTTCGCCCACCTTCGTCACTGGGGCCGATGCCCGCGCCCACGCGCACCTGCTGCGTGCTCGCTCCGATGCCATCCTCGTTGGCCGCGGCACCATCGTGGCCGACAATCCGAGCCTCACCTGTAGGCTGCCGGGCATGGAGTGCCGCTCTCCCGTGCGGGTGGTGTTGGACAGCCGCTTGCGGACGCCGCCCACCGCACGCCTGTTCGAGGACCTGATTGTGCCGGTCTGGCTCGTCTGCGCGGAGGACGAGTGTCAGCCCAACGCAGCGGCTTTGCTGGAGCGCGGTGCCGAGATCCTTCGAATCCCTGTCGATGCCGAAGGTCTGCCCTCCATCAGGGAGACGCTGGACGCTCTTGCTCTTCGCGGCATTACGAGCGTCCTGGTCGAGGGCGGACCCTCGGTCGCGCGCGCGCTGCTCGACGCCCATCTTCTTGATGCGGCGGTCATTTACCATGGGGCCGCGCCCGCCGGCGCTGACGGTATGTTACCCTTTGTGAGCGAAAGGCTTGATCGGCTGGCCGAATGCGGCCATTTCAACCTCACCCTTTCTCGGTTCTTCGGTCCCGACCGCATGACGTGGTGGCGTCGCGAGCTCACATGTTCACCGGAATTGTCAGCGACATAGGCACGCTTGCTTCCCGCGAGGGCTCCCGCTTGCGCATCGCCGCGGCCCACGTACTCCCGGGACTCACGGAGGGCACGTCCATCGCCTGCGATGGCTGCTGCCTCACGGTGGTGCATCTCACCAACGGCGCAACGATTGCGGCCGCCTTCGAGGTGGAGGCTTCCAACGAGACGCTCGCCCGCACCACCCTTGGCACGTGGGGGCCGGGTCGCCGCATCAATCTTGAGCGGGCCCTGTGCTTCGGCGCCGAGCTCGGCGGCCATTTGGTGACGGGCCATATCGATGGGCTTGCGCGCATCGTCTCAAGCGAGCTGGATGGCGACAGCGCCCGCATCGTGCTGGAGAGCCCGCACGAATTTGCGCCCTTCATCGCCGCCAAGGGCTCCGTCGCGCTTGACGGTGTGTCGCTCACCGTCAATGCGGTCGAGGGACTACGCTTCGGCGTGAACATCATCCCTTACACCCTTGCCAATACGACATGGCAAGACCGCAAGACCGGTGACCTGGTAAACCTTGAGATCGATCTCCTGGCGCGCTACGTGAAGCGCATCGCATTGCGAGAGGCAGATCGCCAGTGACCGCCCTGAGCCAGGCCCGCCATCACCCGGCCCTCTCCTCCATCGAGGAGGTGGTTGAGGACGCCCGCAATGGGCGCATGTTCATTTTGGTCGACGCCGAGGAGCGTGAGAACGAGGGTGACCTCGTCATCCAGGCGCAAATGGCCACGCCCGATGCCATCAATTTCATGGCCAAGCATGGCCGTGGGCTCATTTGCCTCGCGCTGAACCCCGAGCGAGCCAAACAGCTGCATCTGGAGCTTATGCCGCGCTCCAACCGCGCGCGCCACGCCAGCGCCTTCACCGTGTCCATCGAGGCGCGCGAGGGCATCAGCACCGGCATCTCGGCGCATGACCGCGCTCACACCGTGTCCGTCGCCATCGATCCTACCAAGGACTATCGTGACATCACCACGCCAGGCCACGTCTTTCCCCTGGTTGCCAAAGAGGGCGGCGTGCTCGTGCGTGCGGGCCATACCGAGGCGGCCGTGGACATGGCGCGGCTCGCGGGCCTCTATCCTGCCGGCGTGATCTGCGAGATCATGAATGACGACGGCACCATGGCGCGGCTACCCGATCTCATCGCATTCGCCCAGCGCCACGGTATCAGGATCGGCACCATCGCGGACCTCATCGCCTACCGCCTCCGTTATGATCATCTGGTCAAGGTCGTCGCCGAGACCAAGATCGAAAGCGCTCATGGCGGGACCTTCAATCTCAAAGTCTATGCGACCACGACCGTTGATCCGGCGGAACATGTGGCGCTCGTCAAGGGCGATGTGGGGAGCGGCGGCCCAGTGCTCGTGCGCGTGCATGCGATGAACTCGCTGGACGACGTGCTCGCCGCCGGAGGTCATCGCGAGACCTTGGTGCACAAGGCCATGGACATCATCGGCATGGAAGGCCGCGGCGTTATCGTGCTGATTCGCGAGAGCAGGTCAGACGCCATTTCCTCTCGCCTCAAGCGTGAGCCGGGTTCCGACCGCACTGGTCAGCAGCGCCTGATCGAATATGGCATCGGCGCACAGATCTTGCTCGATCTCGGCGTGCGAGAGATGGTGCTGATGAGCAACGCTCCGGCCCGCAAGATCGTGGGCCTTGACGGTTATGGCCTCAAGGTCGCGGGCCACCGGGCGCTGGAGTAGCAGGCCATGAGCCGCAAGGGCCCGCGTTCAGTGTTAATCATCGAGGCGCGCTTCTACGAGGACATCGCCGATGAGCTCGCGCGCGGCGCTATCGAGGAGCTGAATGCGCAAAGGACGGACTTCGAGCGCCTTTCCGTCCCGGGCGCGCTCGAGATCCCTTTGGCGCTGAGCCTCGCGCTGGCCAATGGCTTCGTCGGGCGTGCCGGGCGGCACCGCGGCTGCATCGCGCTCGGCTGCGTCATCCGCGGCGAGACGGCACATTACGATATCGTCGCGCGCGAATCCGCGGCGGGCTTGCATCAGCTCGCCGTCGAGCACGCGGTGCCTATCGGTAATGGCGTCCTCACCTGTGAGAGTCGTGAGCAGGCCTGGGTGCGGGCGAGCGTCGAGGGGCGCAATAAGGGGCGCGACGCGGCGCGCGCTTATCTCGCGCTGATGCAACTCGAGCGGCACTTCTCCTCGGCAAGCCGACGCTGACGGCCATGACCGAGAAAGCCCGGAAAGGAGCGCGTGCCGCCTCAATGAGCGGCGCACCGCGAAGTATCAAGACACGCGGTCCGACGGCCCGCAGCGCCGCGCGTCTTGCCGCCGTGCAGGCGCTCTATCAGATGGACATGACCGCCATCGACCTGACCCAAGTGATCGACGAGTTCGAGGCGCATCGGTTGGGCCAGGAGGTCGAAGGCTGCCAATATCATAACGCAGAGACCACGTTCTTTCGCGACCTCGTCGAAGGCGTGGTGCGCGAGCAGCTTCGTATCGATCCGCTGATCGACCGCCATCTTGCCGAAGGCTGGCGGCTCAATCGCCTCGACTCGATCCTGCGCGCAATCCTCCGCGCCGGGGCCTATGAGATCCTGATGCGCGACGACGTGCCACCGCGCGTGGCGATCACCGAATATGTCGACCTGGCGCACGCCTTTTTCGAGGGCGATGAGCCCAAGGTCGTGAACAGCATCCTCGACAAGCTCGCCCGCGAGACGCGAACCAAGGAATTCAACCGCGAAGGACCGGGCGATGGCTAACAGGGTCGGGCACGTCAAGTGCGCAGAGCTCGGTGGCTCGCCAGTCGGCGAGTTCGACATCATCGCCCGCTATTTTGCCCCGCTTGCCACTGTACAGGCGGCCCTTGCTCTGAGCGACGATGCCGCGGTCCTCCCGGTCCCTCCGGGCGAGGAGCTTGTGGTCACGTGCGATACGATCGTCGAGGGCGTGCATTTCCTGTCGGATGATCCGCCGGCCTCCATCGGCCACAAGGTGCTTGCGGTGAACTTGTCGGATCTCGCCGCCAAGGGGGCGGAGCCTTACGCTTATCTTCTCGCCTTGAGTTTGCGCGAGGCCTCGCCTGAATGGCTCAAAGGTTTCGCCCTTGGTCTTGGCGCGTTGCAGCGAACGTCTGGCGTTGCGCTGATTGGTGGCGATACGAGCGGGACACCCGGACCAACCACCCTCTCAGCCACCGCCCTTGGGCGCGTCCCCCAGGGCAAGGCCGTGCTCAGGAGCGGAGCCCGAGGAGGCGATCGGGTATATGTCAGCGGCAGCATTGGCGCGGCCCATCTCGGGCTTCGCCTCCGTTATAAGCCCAGGCTCGCCAAAGCCTGGGCGCTCACTCCCGAAGAGGCGGCAGCGCTGATCGAGCGCTACCAGCGGCCCGAGCCCCGATCCACATTGGCCCCGCTGCTGCGTCGATACGCCCATGCGGCCATCGACGTCTCCGACGGTCTCGTGGGCGACATCGAAAAACTCTGCACCGCCTCCAAGGTCGCTGGCGTCATTGAGGCCAGCCACGTGCCGCTCGCCGCAGCAGTGGACAAAGCGCTTGCCCGCGAGCCCCGTTTGCTCCACGAGCTGATCACGGCGGGGGATGACTACGAGATCGTGGCCACGGTGCCGGAGGCAAGTGCCGCGGCCTTCGAGGCGGAAGCGCTGAAACAGGAAGTGAGGGTAACCGCCATCGGCAAGATTGTCGTGGAAAACCCGGAGGTTGCCGTGATTGACGGCAAAGGGAGACCACTCAAGCTCCCGCACAAGGGCTACGCTCATTTTAGGGCTCCCCCCTGAGGAATGACCAAATCACCGCTTTCCTAGGCAGTGTGTTGCTTCCTTGGTTTAACTTTGGCATTTTCCGCCAGGCCTAGACGCCAACCTTCGCCGGCGGCGGGCTACGCGGCACCTCAAGCGTGCCTCGCGCTCTAACGTCCGGCTTCCTGCAATTTCGACCAAACGAACGGGGACAGTCCGTCATGACTTTTGTTCTCTACTTGATCATCGCCTGCGGAGCGCTCTCCATCGTTTACGGCATCGCCACTGGGAGGGCGGTTCTCGCGGCCGATCCCGGGTCCGCCCGCATGCAGGAAATCGCGGCCGCCATTCAGGAAGGCGCCCAGGCGTATCTCGCCCGCCAATACACCACCGTCGCTGCGGTCGGCGTGGTGATCTTCATAGCTCTGGCCCTCCTGCTCGGACTCACCCAGGCCATCGGCTTCGCCATCGGCGCGCTCTTATCCGGCGCGGCCGGCTATATCGGCATGAACGTCTCGGTGCGCGCCAATGTCAGGACCGCCCAGGCCGCGACCAAGAGCCTTGCCGATGGATTGAGCCTTGCCTTCCGCGCTGGCGCCATCACCGGCATGCTCGTGGCCGGCCTCGCGCT
Source organism: uncultured Alphaproteobacteria bacterium (assembly GCA_963846875.1). Taxonomy (GTDB): domain Bacteria; phylum Pseudomonadota; class Alphaproteobacteria; order Rhizobiales; family Methyloligellaceae; genus Methyloceanibacter. The sequence continues at coordinate 23,207 of CAWJXT010000016.1, read as the reverse complement.
CCTCGGCGTCTCGGTCTATTTCCTCGTGCTCACCAAGATGCTGCAGTTGAACCCCGCGTCACGCGAAGTCATCGACGCGCTCGTCTCGCTCGGCTTCGGCGCCTCGCTCATCTCCATCTTCGCCCGTCTCGGCGGCGGCATCTTCACCAAGGGCGCCGATGTCGGCGGCGACCTCGTGGGCAAGGTGGAGGCCGGTATCCCCGAGGACGACCCGCGCAACCCGGCCACCATCGCCGACAATGTCGGCGACAATGTCGGCGACTGCGCCGGCATGGCCGCCGACCTGTTCGAGACCTACGCGGTCACTATCGTCGCCACCATGGTGCTCGCCTCGATCTATTTCGCCGGGGGCAACCGCGTCATGGAGATGATGCTGTATCCGATGGCCATTGGCGCCATGTGCGTGATCACCTCGATCGTGGGTACCTTCTTCGTGCGGCTCGGCAAGAGCCAGTCGATCATGGGCGCACTCTACAAGGGCGTGCTCGCAACCGGCGTGCTATCGCTCATTGGCCTGTGGCCGCTCACCTCTTGGCTCGTCGGCATGGACACGGTGATGACGGTGGGCGATGTCAGCTTCACCGGGAAGTCTCTGTTTTTCTGCGGCTTGGTGGGACTTCTGGTCACCGCCCTGATCGTGGTGATCACCGAATACTACACCGGCACCAACTACCGCCCGGTGCAGTCGATCGCCAAGGCCTCTATTTCTGGCCATGGGACCAACGTCATCCAGGGGCTTGCCGTGTCCCTGGAGTCGACTGCGCTGCCCGCGCTTGTCATCATGGCAGGAATTATCGTCGCCTATAATCTCGCCGGCCTGTTCGGTATTGCCATTGCTGTCACAACTATGCTGGCGCTCGCCGGCATGATCGTGGCACTCGATGCCTTCGGTCCCGTCACCGACAATGCCGGCGGCATCGCCGAGATGTCGGGCATGCCGAAATCGATCCGCAAGACGACCGATGCACTCGATGCCGTGGGCAACACCACCAAGGCGGTGACCAAGGGCTATGCCATTGGCTCGGCGGGACTAGGCGCCCTCGTACTATTCGCGGCCTACACCGAGGACCTCAAATATTTCGCCGCCAATGTTGACAAGTTCCCCTATTTCAAAGGCGTCGATCCAACCTTCAGCCTGTCAAATCCTTATGTGGTGGTTGGCCTCTTCCTGGGCGGACTTCTGCCTTACCTGTTCGGCGGCATTGCCATGACGGCCGTCGGCCGCGCAGCCAGCGCGATTGTCGAGGAGGTGCGACGCCAGTTCAAGGAGAAGCCCGGCATCATGAAGGGCACGGCCCGCCCCGACTATGGACGCGCGGTCGACCTGCTCACCCGCGCCGCCATCAAGGAGATGATCGTGCCGTCGCTCTTGCCGGTGCTCACACCCGTCGTGTTCTATTTCATCGTCAATGCCATCGCGGGCAAGAGCGCAGCCTTTTCGGCGCTCGGCGCCATGCTGCTTGGCGTGATCGTCACCGGCCTGTTCGTTGCCATTTCCATGACGGCGGGAGGAGGGGCGTGGGACAATGCCAAGAAATACATCGAGGACGGCCACTATGGTGGCAAGGGCTCCGAGGCCCACAAGGCCGCGGTGACCGGCGATACCGTTGGAGACCCTTACAAGGATACCGCGGGCCCGGCCGTGAACCCGATGATCAAGATCACCAATATCGTGGCCTTGCTCCTGCTCGCCGTGCTCGCCCGTTAGGGCGCGCGCGGGCTTTAAGGCACGGTGGGGATACCGCCGCTGTTCTGTCGCTGATCCTTGAACAGCTTGCGCTGGCTGAGATTGCCGAAGATCTGCTCAAGCATGTTGAGGTCCTTGCCGCGAGCCGGGGTCTCATCCTTGGCATAGTTGACGACGATGCCGTCCTTCAGGCCATAATGACCGACCTGATCTACGGTCCCCCCCTTGTTGAAATAGACCGCCATGACCTGCCGGTCGATCTCCCAAGGCTTGAAGAAGGCGTATGACTTCTGCGTCGTCGCGATATAGTAGTAGGCATCGCCGTTGATCGTGCCGGTCGTGTCGGGCGAGCCGAGGGCCAGCTTGACTTGATCCTTGGACATGCCGGGCTGCACCTGCCCCAAGTCGACATCGGTGAAAACGTGTCCGTGGCGATCGATCTGGGCACCACAGCCGGCTAGCGGCGCGGCACAAGAAGCATGGCAAGGCCAACGAGCGCCGACATATTCGACCCTGCGGCCGTTGACTTGACCTTGGTCAACGCGGGTGCCCCCGGTGAACGATTGAAAACCAGACCTCCGCCTCGATGCGGCCCGGCGTCGCCCTATGCAAACAGACCTAATGGTAGCTAACGGAGGCGCCCGGAGAGGTTAGACGAAATGTCCCACACTTCTAATATCGCCCGCCTGCTGCGGTGGCCTTAACCCGCTAGTAACACTGACAAACTCTATGGCGCGATTGTGGCGCAGGCACGGCTCCCCATCTTCTACAGGGGCCACGCCGTTCCCCACACGGTCGACGGGAGGTTCGTTGTCCTGCAGAAGCTCCACCTCTTTGCCCTTCTCCACCGCCTTCGTTCCGAGAGGGCCGCAGCGCGGAGCACCGTCCACGCTCTCGTGGATCGCTTTAGCAGCGACATGGCGGCGGTCTGCGCGAGCGCGGCATCGGCGACTTGGCGATCCCGAAAAAGGTAGGACGCTCGCGGCTTCGACCCACGGTTTGCTTCACACCTATGCCGCCACCCGTGAGGCGGGCCAAGTCGGCCCTTGCCGCCGCCATTGCCGCGAGTCCTGCCCCTCGGACCGCCAGCCGCCAGGGCTGCAAGCGAGCCGCTGGCATTCTATGTTTTGGGGGATTGTGAGCGAGCTCGAGCGGCAGCCGACCGAGAGGCTGCTTGCGCGCGAGGTAAACTTTCAAGAGGTTACGGAGCACCATGACTAAGGCGCCGAAAGCCGCAAGAGCGAGCGAGGCCGCGCCGTTCAAGCGCCAGCTCAGAATTGACGACATGGGCGACGGCGAGGAAGGCGCGATCCAGGCGAGCCCGGCCGAATGCCACGCCATTGCCCAGATGCTCGACCTGGTAGCAGTTGAGCGGCTTGTCTTCACCTACCACCTCCGCCGCCAAGCCGGCGCCAGCATTGCCCTCAAGGGCACGCTGCGGGCGGTCGCGACCCAGACTTGCATCCTCTCGCTTGAGCCGGTCGAAAGCGTCCTCGATGTGCCGGTCGAGATCGAATTTTGGCCGCTTCCCCAGATCGAGGAGCTCAACCGTCAGGCCAAGGACAAAGGCCATCCCTTGCGCGACTGGCCAGAGCCGATCCTTGACGGCAAGATCGACATCGGGTCGGTGATCTATGAGACGTTCGCCACCGCGCTTGATCCTTTACCCGAAACGGGAAGGCGCAAGCTTGCCATGGCAGGAAGGCAATACCCAATCTGAAGACAAGGAGAAGCCCGAAGGTCCCTTCGCCGCACTGGCGCAACTAAAACAGCGCTGAAAACCGCGCTTCCTAGCCGTTACCAAAATCCGGTTGCCCCTGGAGTGCATTTGCGTCTATTCGGGTTCCGCTCCTGGGGCGTTGCGGTCGTCCGGCCGCGACAGATGCAATCTTTCCTATTCGGCTGAGGAAAATGGGTGCGCCAGTCACCATAGCGCTCGACGCCATGGGCGGGGACCACGGACCGAGCGTCGTGGTCGCTGGAGCCGCGATTGCGCTCGTTCGCCATCCCGAGATGCGGTTTATCCTGGTGGGAGACGCCGCCCGCATTGAGGCGGAGCTTCGCCCTGCATCCTGCACTCGCCAGTCGGGCCAAGATCATTCACACCGACGTGGCGGTGGCCATGGATACCAAGCCCAGCCAGGCCCTGCGCAAGGGCCGCTGGCGGTCGAGCATGTGGCTTGCGCTCGAGGCGGTGCGGGATGGCCGAGCCGACGCGGCCGTGTCCGCAGGCAATACTGGCGCGCTCATGGCCATGGCCAAATTCTGTCTGAAGACGATTGCCGGCGTCGACCGCCCGGCGATTGCCGCTATTTGGCCGACCATCGAGGCTGAGTGCATCGTGCTCGACGTCGGCGCCAATGTGGGCGCCGATTCCCGCCAGCTCGTGGAGTTTGCCCTGATGGGCGCCTCCATGGCACGGGCGCTGTTCGGCATCGAGCGGCCCTCGATCGGCCTCTTGAATATTGGCGTGGAGGAGGTAAAGGGTCTGGACGAGATCAAGAAAGCGGCAGCAACGCTCAAGGACGCACCCTCTTCCCATAGAGTATCGCGGATTCGTCGAGGGCGACGGCGTGGGACGCGGCGCGGTCGATGTGGTGGTTACCGACGGTTTTACCGGCAACATCGCCTTGAAGACCGCCGAAGGAACCGCTAAGCAGATCGGCGAGTATTTGCGCGCCGCCATGGGGCGGTCGTTGCTTGCTCGCATCGGTGCCGTCCTGGCGCAGGGCGCCTTCCACGCCCTCAAGGAGAAGATGGATCCGCGCCAACTGAATGGCGGCATATTCCTTGGGCTCAACGGAATTGTCGTGAAAAGCCATGGCGGGACCGACGCCACCGGCTTTGCCAGCGCCATCGACACCGCCTATGACATGGCGTCGAGCGGGGTGGTGAAGCGGTTGGCCAGCGACGTCGCCCGCTTTCATGCCGAGCTGCAGCTCGACGGTGCTGCCCAGTTTAGGAGTTGAAACGAAATTGAGCGTGCTGCGGAGCGTGGTCACAGGTTGCGGCGGATATCTGCCTCGGCGGGTCATGACCAACGATGAGCTCGCCAAGTTGGTCGAGACTTCGGATCAGTGGATCACCGAGCGGACCGGCATCAAGGAGCGCCATATCGCGGCGGATGGCGAGCTCACCTCGTCCATGGGAACGGCCGCGGCAAGGGAGGCCCTGAAGCAGGCCGGCATCGAGCCTGCGGACGTCGACCTCATCGTTCTCGCCACCTCGACCCCCGATCAAACCTTTCCCGCCACGGCCGTCACCATTCAGGCCGAGCTTGGCATCACCCAAGGGGCAGCCTTCGACGTGCAGGCGGTCTGCTCCGGCTTCGTCTTCGCCCTTTCCACCGCCGACAATTTCCTGAAAAGCGGCCAGTTCAAGCGCGCGCTCGTCATCGGCGCGGAGTCCTTTTCCCGTATTCTCGACTGGCAAGACCGCTCGACCTGCGTGCTGTTCGGCGACGGGGCCGGCGCCGTGGTGGTAGAAGCCCAAAGGCTGAACGGCGCGGCCATGGATCGGGGAATCTTAGCTACCTGCCTCCGCTCTGACGGTCGCTATCGCGACAAGCTCTATGTGGACGGCGGACCGTCATCCACGGGCACCGTCGGCCACGTACGCATGGACGGCCCGGAGGTTTTCCGCCATGCGGTCACGAAAATCAGCGAGGTGATCGGCGCCACGCTGGCGCAAGCCGGCCATAAAGCCTCGGATATCGACTGGTTCGTTCCCCATCAAGCGAACAAGCGCATCCTCGACGGGGCGGCGCGGAAAGCTTGGGCTTGACCCTGAGCGCATCATCGTTACCGTGGACAAGCACGCCAATACGTCCGCCGCGTCGATACCCCTCGCGCTCAGCACCGGTTGCGCCGACGGTCGGATCAAGCCGGGCGATCTTGTGCTGATAGAGGCCATGGGCGGCGGCTTTACCTGGGGCGCTCTTTTGCTCCGGTGGTGAATTTTGGCACAGTAGTGCCGCGCGAATGTCACACCCAGATAGAAAATGATGCAATTTCAGGAATTTGATTGCGGGAGGAATTGACCGCCTCCAAGCGCCTCGAATAGCATTGCCATTCGTCCCGCGAGGGGGGAGAGCCTTACGAGATGAGCGGGAAGACGCTAACACGCGCCGACCTAGCGGAGGCCGTGTTCCAGAAAGTTGGTTTGCCTCGGAACGAATCCGCCGAGATCGTCGAGCTTGTGCTCCGCGAGATCGTGGCAAGCCTTGAGCGCGGCAAGACCGTGAAGCTATCCTCGTTCGGCTCCTTCGGGATTTGCGACAAGGGTGAGCGCGTTGGACGCAACCCTAAGACGGGCCAGGAAGTTCCCATCACGCCGCGGCGTGTTCTCGTATTCCGGGCGAGCAACATCATGAAGCAGCGCATCAACGATGCGCTGTCGCGGAGAAGGGCCGCCGAATAAGCGCGGTCTGACATTAGGGCCGGAACCGAGTCGAGGCTGGGAGTTTGTAGCGGTGGACAAGGCGCCCGAGGCCTTTCGCACGATCAGCGAGGTTGCCGACGAGCTCGACGTGCCGAAACACGTGCTCCGTTTCTGGGAGGCAAAATTCGCCCAGCTCAAGCCGATGAAGCGCGGCGGCGGGCGTCGTTATTACCGGCCCGAGGACGTGGCGCTCCTACGCGGCATCCGCTTCCTTCTTTATAACGATGGATACACCATAAGAGGCGTTCAAAAGATCCTGCGCGAGCAGGGCCCCCGTTTCGTCATGGATTTTCGCCATCCTGCCGCCGAAGAGGAGGACGAGGCGGTTATGGGTAAAGAACGGGAGATCCCGGACGTGGCGGCGGAAGCGCAGAGCCTTGGCTCCGAGAGGCCCGGCTCCCATCGGCCAGGAGATGCGCGGTCTCAGCGCTTTGAAATCGAAGCTCTGAGCGGCATTCTCGAAGAGATCGAGACCTGTCGCCGGATCCTTACCGCCGCCAAGCAATAGCCAGAGTTCGTCGACTTGATGCCTTGTCTCGGAGGCGGCACCGTGTATATGCAAGCGCACGGGCAAAACGGCTTCGGAGCGTAGCGCAGCCCGGTTAGCGCACCGGTCTGGGGGACCGGGGGTCGGGAGTTCAAATCTCCCCGCTCCGACCATTTACCTCCAAGATATTCAAGGCTCTTCAAGAGCCACTCGAGCGCCGTCTCTCCCGCGATTGGGTCGGCGCGGCGGTGCGGTGCCCCGTCCAGCCCCGCACGACTGGAGCGTTACTTCTTTGGCTGTTGAGCGTTGTCCCAAGCTATTTCAGCATCAGTCAGCATTTTGCTGAAGCGGCCGTCGGTCGTCATTGCCGTTATCGCTTTGCCGAAATCAGCGGACAACAAGCGGCAGGGTGACTTCTTCGAGAAGGCGACGAACATTTCGGCGGAGAGCAGCGCCGGGTCGAGCGGCTCGACTTGGTCGCTGATGCCCTGTTTGGCCGCTTCGGCGATGCCTGGATAGTAGCCAGCGATCACATACTCGGCCTTCCCGGCCAAAAGGTCCTTGAATGCGTCGTCGATGCCGTCAGCACGGGCGACGGTCAGTTTGTCCTTAATGAAGGTGTCGAACTCGGTGCCGTAGCTTTCACCTTGGTTGGTGACGCCCTTCTTGCCGATCAGGTCGTCCTGCCCTTTAAAGGTAAAGCCCTTGCCTTTGGCCACGAACACGACCACCGGATCGAACATGAAGGCCGGCTGGACATAATCGAGATAAGTGGCGCGCTCGTCGTTGTAGTAGATGCCGAAGATCACGTCGGCCTTGCCCTCGCGCGCTGCGGCCTGCGCATCGGCCCAAGACCCCATGAATTTTGATGCAACGGGAATCTTGAGTTCCTTGCCGATTGCCTCGACGAGCATTGGCGCCGCGCCCGCGATGTGATCGCCGTCTTTGAAAGCGACCGCCGGATATTGGGGGTGGCCCGTCGCGGTCAGCGTCGTGCAAGCATCGGCGGAATAGCCGGCGTTGCACGTCAGTGTCAGGGCAACAAATGCGCCCAAGCAAAGAATCTTTTTCATGATCGGAGTTGCTCCTTGTTCAAGGTCGAGCAGCGCTGGATTAGCGGGAGCGAGATGTGACAACGGCTCCCGCCGGGGCTCAATTGATTGTCGGATCGGATATCAGCTACTCAATCTTAGCGGGCTCTGCCCGTCCTTTCGCTTGCGCCTTCACGCGATCCACTTCGGCTTGCGAGACCTTTCCCGCTGCCACCAGCGCACTGACGCAGGCAGGCGACAAGCTTGGGCCCGCCTTGCGCATGCAAAGGTTCAGGGCCGAGGTTTGCAGCCCGTAGTCTCCGCAGAACTTTTTATAATCGTTGACGCAATTGTTCTGCATATCCTTGGTTATGGTTCCCGCCTGCGCCCAGGCCTGTGACTGCGCCGAGGAGACACACAGGATCACAGCAATTGCGGTAGGCAGTCCGGCACGATTGCGCGTCATCCACGATCCCTCTTGGTTTGGACGTTGGTTTTATCACGCTTCTCGCGCCTAGCCACCGGTCGCGAAGGAGGTTCCGCGGCGCGTCCCACAGAACGGGCTAACCTGCTAAAGGTAAGAGCAAATCCGCGAAAGCGGCGCCATTTTTTTCGAACGTGCCCGCCCGCCTCGGCTTCTGGGGCGGTGGCGTGGGTGATGAATGTCGCGCCCGGTCAATGGCTAGCCAGATATCGAGACCAATGCTGCGGACCATAGCATCGCTCAAGCGAAGGCAAATGCGCTCAGGATGGCCGGAGGCAAAGCAGGTGACTGGGTGGTGCGGAATCCCATCGCCGAGCTGAACGGAATTCAGGCCATCCTTATCGACCGGCATTCATCACCAACGAAGCCCCGACGTTTAGGGCGCCGAGGCTTCTGACATAGCCGACGATTGATCAGGGTAATCGCCAGGCGAGGCTGATTATCCAACCCATCTTCTAATCAATAGTTTCGGTGAGGAGGCCCGAGCGTGGCCTTCCCCTACCACCAAGATCAACCCACCTGCGGCCAGACCTAGAATGAATGGGACCATCTTCCAACTCACTAGCAATGGTCGCAAACCTTATTGGAGCTTTCGTGACAACCATAACGCTACCCACAGGCAAAGGTTTACGCGGACTTCCAAGCACGATTAAGCTTCGAGAGAAGAACTAGGGAGAGGGGTCGATCCCTTTTTCCGCCGGGCGAGCCAGCCCATAAGCGCAAGGCCGGTTGCGAAGAGTGAGAGTGTTGGTGGAACTGGTACTGGCGCGGGGAGGCCACGTCCGAGCCGGGGATACGTGTAAGGTCCTGGGCGATTCACTATGAGACAAAATGACGGATCCAAGGAACCTCGAAAGTAGTTAAGTGACATTCCGTGGTGGGAGTCCCTCCCCACCACCGTTCCCCCAAAGGAACCGAAGAGGTCCCGTTCCCCCCGTACGGGGCCTCTTCACTTTCCCCTCAGATTTCGTTGGTTGCCCTAACTTAGCTGTATGTTTGCCCAACTCGCAAATCAGGCTGGATAAGCCTCGCGAGGTCGGGGTCGTATACGGAGAGGTCGTCCTTTTCTCTACGGGGGTAGAAGGGGCGGCCTCTCACATACGAGTGGAGCCCCGGCCCAGTATCCAAGCAACACAATGCCCTACAAAGCCTTTGGGCTCTTTTTTATTATGCGGCTAAGTTGGCCAATGCATGGGGAGGGCGTGCAGTCAGGCAGCTTCGTATCTGGAGATCCGAGCTTCCTGACAGAGCTGGTTCAGCTCCTCCCGCGTTTCTGGCCTGTGAAGCCATTCGCGCGCAAGTTCGAAGCCTTTTTCAAATTTAAGTTCAAACTCAATCTGCCGCCATCCAATGAATTTGCCGGATTGTGCGAACTTGGACGCCAGGCTTTGAAGATGCTGGAGTTTGTCGGTCATCCCTTGCGTTCCTTGTGCGTTGGTCCGAGGGATAGCAGATCGGCGCCTTCAAGGCTGTGACGCACGAGCTACAAAGCGTGATATTTCTGCCTGACACCTAGCTCGATAAGTGGTTGGAAGCAAAAAAAGGAGCCCTGGAAGAGGGCTTTCAAGTCTGGTGAGGAGATAGTTGCAACCAATTAACCCCTAGGCACTATTTCAGGTTCCTTTAGTCGTCCTCGCGGGGAGTATCGAGGCATGGGATTGCGCCGCTAGCCGTGTGGATAGCTGTAGTCGCTCTTGCCGGTGCAACCGACGACACCAAAGTGGGTTGGACAGCAGGCGGAGGCGCTGAACTCGCTATCGCAGATCACCTCACCCTAAAGGCTGAGGCCCTTTATTTTGATCTGGGTGATGTCTCGGTTAGCGCTACGAACCCTCAAACCACAATCTCAGTAGACGCAGAAAAGAAGATTACCGGCGTCGTTGCTCGCGGTGGCATCGGCTACAAGTTTTGAGCTGCTGCGCGTTCTGCACGTCGCTTATTGAAATCACCTACCCGACTACGCGCCTGATGATCATCCATAGCGCCACAGCCAAAAACCCTCCAATCATGATGACGGTCAACCAAGCGCCGCGGAGTAGGTCGGGATGCAGTGGCGGCTCCGATCCGTCCTTGTTACTCATCCAGACGACCCCAGGGTGGCGGGAAGCGGCGCCCGGTCATGAGGGCACCCCCTAGAACTTGTAGTCGAGCCCACCCCGCACGATTGCGCCGTTGATATCCTGATCCGTGACGAGCACAGAGCTTTGGGGGTCCTTGGGGTCCGTCGAGTGCGTAGAAATGTGCCCCAGATCGTAGTAGAGCCCCTCGGCTTTGAGGGTGACGTGATCGGTGAGTGCGAAAGCAGCTCCACCACCGGCTGTCCAACCGGTCTTAGTTTTATCGTCAGACCCGATTAGGTGTCCGTTGGCCGGTGGCGCCACCGTCACCGAGGACTTCATTGATACGTCCGCAATAGCCAACCCACCTGTTCCGTAGAGCATCCACTGATCAAACGTGATACCGGCGCGGCCGCGCACTGTCGAAAGCCAATCCATTTGGTAGTCGGACGCGAACTTGAGCGATGGGAGTCCGATGTTCGGAATGCTCGGACGAATGTGGGTTGCGTCACCACCAAAGTCTGTCCACGACATGTCACCTTCGACGCCTAACAGGAACTGACCGAACTGCTTGTCGTATCCCAGCGTGCCGCCCACGATGCCGCCATCAGCGTCGAGGTTGGCAGACTTTGGCAACAACGGGACGATCTGCGACGGCACGTTGATATATGAATAGGCCGGGTCGCCAGCGTTGAAGCCCCAGCCCCCGCTTACGCCGATGTGAAGTCCCGTCCAATTGAATGCTGGGGAAATCGGAGAAACCGGTGCGGGTCCGTAATTCAATAAGTCCGCTGCAAATGCCGTCGTGGTCGACAAAACAAGCGACATCGCGACGAGAAATCTAATCATTGAGCTGAGCCCCCCTCAGGACTGGTCAGGCCGCCGCCCAACGCAGTGAAAAGCCAAATCAACTTATGAGCTATACGGAAGAATTCTTAAGCTGGCGAGAAATTTTGTACGAGAGCGGACGAACCAACAAAAAGGGCGCCGGCCGAAGCCGACGCCCTCTTGTTCCTGGTACCAGAACGTGAGCGAGCCTCGCGCTATTTTTTCTTGCCGCCGTGATGCTTACCACCGTGATGCCCACCACCGTTGTTATGGCCATTGCCGTTGTGATGATCATGGTGCTCGTTGTGGGCGTGATGATCATGTGGTGAATCGTTGTGGTCGTGGTGTTCGTAGTGCCCGTGGTGCTCATACCAATCGTGCGAGTGTCCTCCATGCCAGCTATCCGAGCCGTAGCCGCCGCCCCACCTAAAGGCGCAGGATGACCCAAGGACCAGTGTGAGAGAAGCCCGTTCCATGGATGGGTACCGGGCTTCGCGGGTATGTCGGCAGGGGGGATGCCGACACTAGTAGAACTGCGGTGGATAAGGAGGTAAGCGGGCGAGGGTAGGCGCAGCGTCGTGATAAATTGGAGTTGCAGTCGCTGGCGGGACTTTGGATGAGCCACAACGAATGGCACGTTCGCCCTTCCCCTCGGGACGTAGCGATATGGGAAGTGTGGTGCGACGAGCGCGTCGTGGCACAGAGCACGATGGATGAAGCTTGGGAGCGTGCGAAGCTTGAGGCGCGCGCAGCAAGGGGGCAGGCGTACCTTTACTACCGGCTCCGGAATGGAATCAGGGAAAGCCTCGATTGTCGGGAAAGTTGAACGGGCGCGGGCCCAAGCCGACTAGCGCGCCGCCTAGCAGCGTCCGCTGGCTTCATCGTTTTTCTCTGCTAATCGCCGCAATCCAATGCCAGCTATATGAACGGCCGGCCGAAGCCGACGCGGCGATCTGTTATTCCGCGCCGAGGTCAAGGGTCCAATAAGTGCGACCGCTTTTATTTTGGGCCATCGCGACACCGGCTGCGCTCACGTTCGGGAGCAGCAGATTGCTCCGATGGCCCGAACTTCCCTCCCAGCCGCTCAGCGCGTCGCTGAAAGATTTTTGTCCGGAGGCGACATTCTCGGCGGTAATCTTCGGATGATAGCCAGCACGTGCGGCACGTTCCCTGGGCGTTGATCCGTCCGACCCATAATGACCGATCCAGCTTCGTCTCGCCTGATCCTTGGATTGCATGGCGGCAGCACGGGAAAGACGCGCATCGAGGACGAGAGGACTACGCCCATATTTGGTACGGAACGCGTTGACCTCCGCCAATGCTGCTTGCGCATTGAGCGGCTGAACGGGACGCGCGGCGTATTCCGGAGACACAAATGTTTCAGAACAACCTGAAAGCCAGTCCAAGAAGCAGGGAATTCGCCACTCCGCAGCCGCCGGCGTCGACAGCAGCATCAGCACGGCTATCATGATGCTTCGCTGTAACATCAACCCCTGTCCGTTCAGCATAGCAAACGGGCGTCGGGGGCAGACGAAGCGGCGTTCGGTCATTGCGAGAGATTAACAGCAAAAGGGCGCCGGCCGAAGCCGACGCCCCTAAATTCCCCGCACTGCATAAGACGCCCAGGCGCGACGAGGACCGGGAAGGAACGAAACTCCTCGTGCCCACGCGGCATCCGATGAACTGGACCATGCGACTGCGCTCTTTAATCTAACGATCCCAACACTATGTCACGCAATATTGTTATCTGGCTGTTTCCAACAACCCAGTAAAATCACCATTTTTGTCGGAATGACTGGCGTTTTGCCTTGACAATAAAGCAAAAGGGCCGTCTGCGACGGCCCCTTCACCCCCGTTCGGGACTTGGCGGCAACGCAATACTACAAAGCCACCGCGAATCAGAACGCCGTTGGTCTGCGAAGGTTCCGTGAAGTCAAGGCGGCAGTTCAAAAATTTTTCCCGGCCCGGAAAGGCCGGTGTAGGTGCGGGTTCCGACTTAAGCTTGCGTTGCGAGCGTGGAGCGATAGAAGTCGACGACCTCGCGCGTCATGGCATCGACACTGAAGCGCTTGGCCACATGCGCCTGCAGCGTTTGCGCCCGCTTGATGAACGGCTGGGGGTTGGCGAGGAAGGCGCGCAGCTGGGCCGCCAGCGCCGTGACATCTCCGGGCGGGACCAGCGGCGTGAGCGTACCAGCGACGATTTCGGGAATGCCGCCCACATTGGTGGCGATGAGCGGCATTTGTGCCGCGGCTGCTTCGAGCACGATGTAGGGGAAGGACTCCGCCCGCGAGGGGACCACCACGCAGCGGCCGCGAGCAAATGCCGTGCGCGCCGGCTGCGGACCCGCGAACATGACCTTGCCGGCAAGGCCGAGTTTGCGCGCGAGCCCCTTCAGCTTCTCCTCGTCAGGACCGGTGCCGACAATTACCGCCCGGGCCGGATATACGGTCTGGTCGGAGGCAAGCGCCTCAAGCAGAATGTCGACCCCCTTGAGCCCTCTGAGCTCTCCCACAAAGACAAAATCGGCGGTGTCGTCGGCGAGCATCGGCTCGTAGAACTCGAACGGATAGAGGCCGTTGGGAATGATGCGCATATCGCAAGCCGGCTCACCGACGAGCTCCCGGTAGCGGTTTGCAGCGAAACGGCTCTCGAAGATCAATCCGTCGGTGAGCGGGGCGAGCCTCCGCTCCGCCTCGATATAGAGCCTCCCCATGAACGTCGACCGGGAATAATGCAGGCTGCCGCCGTGCGGCGTGTAGAAGGTGATTACCCGGGCACCTTTGCGTTTCAACGCGCGGCCGGCGAGCCTCGCAAAGGCGCCCCCTTTGGCTCCGTGGCCGTGCAGCACGTCGACGCCAAGGTCGAACGCGATGCCCGTCAGCCGGCGGTAGGCGCGCCAGTCCGGGAGGCCCAGACCGCGGCGCATGGGAATTCGCATGACGCCGAGCGAGCAGGCATCGGCGAGACGGCTGATCGCCCGCCTCGCATCCTCGCCGGGGCTTTCTGCGTCGCAGACGACGCTGACTTCGAGTCCAAGCTCGGCCTGGCCTTTTGCCAAATCATGGACGTGGCGAAAAAGCCCGCCGATCGGCGCTCGGAGGCAATGGAGGATGCGGATGTTTGAACCCACGAGCGAGCAACGGGAACCTTGGAGGGCAGGTTCCGTGCTGTTTAGAAGAACCGCTCAAGCACGTAAATAGTGTCGCCCGGCTGCACCGGATAGTCGATCGGCACCATCACCGTGCTCATCACCCCTCCGAACTTGCGGGTGAGGCGAGCAGCCGCGCGACATCCTGGCCGAGCCAGCTCAACACCGTCAGGCCGCAGATCCTCGCGGTTTCGAACGGCCACAGGAGCAGAAGCTTGCCATCGGCGCCGTAACCGACGGCGATAGCTGCCTCACGGCCCTCGGGCCCGAGAGCCCATGACGTGCCCAGGCCCGCGCCCAAGCGTAGGTCTGGGGCGCCGTGCAGCGGGCCGTCTGCTGCAGTTCCTTCCACAGCGGCTCCAAACCCTTGAAAGCGTCCGTCACGTGAAGCGAGACGGGGCCAAGGCTCGTCTCCACCACGAGAGGGCCGCTTGGCTCGATCTTGGCTTTGGCCAATTCGGCTTCAGTGCGGAAGAGGGCAGTCGAACTTATGACAAGACGTTCCCTTCACCTTGTCCCCGCGTCAGCCGGCGCTCGAAATGCGCGTCGTCGGCAATCGTTTCGCAAGGAACCCCAGCCACAATGCTTGTCTCTGCCGAAAATCATGGCAGAGGCGGGTTAATGCTTGATGGCTGATAGTTGGCTCGTCCCGTGTCCGGTGTGAAAACAAAGGTGATGAAAGCCGCGATGTCCGGGCTCTACCACTCGGGCGCTTACCGTCTACTCGCGCCCTATACCCAGGGCATGGGCGTGATCTTCACGCTGCATCACGTGCGTCCCTGGACGGAAAAGGCGTTTGCGCCGAACCGCATCCTCGAGGTCACGCCCGAATTCCTGGAAGCAGTGCTCGACCAGGTGCAGGCGGCGGACCTCGACGTGGTCTCGCTCGACGAGGCCATGCGGCGCCTGAAGGCGGGAGAGGGTAGACGCTTCGTCAGTTTCACCTTCGATGACGGTTATCGGGACAATCTCGAACACGCTTATCCCTTGTTCAAGCGCCGCTCGCTGCCGCTCACGCTCTTTGTGCCGACGGACTATCCGGACGGGCGCGGCGAGCTGTGGTGGCTCGTGCTGGAGGAGATCGTAAGGCGCGCGAACGAGATCGAGCTTTGCCGCAATGGTGAGCTCTGGCCGCTGCCCACCGCGACCCTTGCGGAGAAGGAGCGTGCGTTCGAGGAGATCTATTGGTGGCTGCGCGGCCTTGACGAGGCGACCCAACGCAGCGTGGTCCGCGTGCTCGCCGATCGCTACGAGATCGACATTGGGGCCATGACCCGCGACCTGATCATGAGCTGGGACGAGATCCGGGGCTTGGCCACCGATCCGCTCGTCACCATCGGCGCCCATACCAAAGGCCATTATGCCATCGCCAAGCTCTCACCCGAGAAGGCGAGGGAGGAGTTGGAGGAAAGCGCCGACAGGCTGGAGGACGAGCTCGGCGTGCGCCCCGCCCATTTCAGCTTTCCCTATGGCGATGTCAGCAGCGCACGCGCGCGAGACTTCGCCATCGCCCGCGAGCTCGGCTTTAAGACGGCAGTGACGACGCGCAAGGGCGTGCTGTTCCCTGCCCACCGGTGGTACGCCACCGCTTTGCCGCGGGTCTCGCTCAATGGCGAATATCAGTCGCTCACTTATACGGAGCTTTATCTTTCCGGCGCTCCATTCGCCCTGGTGGACCGCTTTCAGCAGTTCGACGCGGCGTGAGGGTGGGCGCCACGTCGGGCCGCTGCATCCAGCGGATGAGGAAACCGGCTGGAAGGACCCAGGCGAGGCCGGCGGCGAGCGCATAGCCTAGCGTAACGAGCGGGCCGCTATCGGCGACGCGGCCCATGCCGACCGCCGCGACGAGCCCCACATAGGCGGCGAGGAAGAGAAGCAGCACGACCGTGCCGACCAGCTTGCGGGTTCTGGCATTCATCGCGAGCACGAGCAACGGGGCAGTTTTGCCCGTCTGCGGCAATCGGCCAACCCGAGCGCATTGAGTTCAACCCAGCCACCCGCTATCAGACCCCAATGCCCAGCGCCACAGCCCCGAGCATCGCCGCCAAAGGTCGCATCATCACGACGATGGCGCCGGGCCAAGCCAGAGCCTTGCGCCTCTGGCTCGCCAGCATTGCGTTCCTCATCGTGGCCATGATCCTCGTCGGCGGCGCTACGCGCCTCACCAATTCCGGCCTCTCCATCACCGAGTGGCAGCCCATCATCGGCGCCATACCGCCGCAGTCCGACGCTGATTGGCAGGAGGCCTTCGCGGCCTATCGGAAGATCCCCCAATATGCCGAGCTCAACTCGGGCATGTCCCTTGAGGCCTTCAAGACCATCTATTGGTGGGAATGGGCGCATCGCTTCCTCGGACGCCTGATCAGTGCGGCCTTCCTCATTCCCTTCCTCGCCTTCTGGGCGGCGGGCAGGATCCCACGGACGCTGCTGCCACGCCTGGGCGGCCTGTTCCTGCTTGGCGGCCTGCAGGGCGCCGTCGGCTGGTACATGGTGAAGAGCGGCCTCGTCGACCGCATCGATGTCAGCCAATACAGGCTCGCGGCCCATCTCGGCGTCGCCGTGCTGATCCTGGGCTATACGCTCTGGCTGATCTTCGGCCTCGCCCCGGACCCGCAAGCAGCGCGCTCGGCCACACGCACGCGGACTGCCGCCTCGGTTGCCGCCCTGCTGCTGGGCCTCATCTATCTTCAGATACTGGCGGGCGCGCTGGTGGCGGGCCTCGACGCCGGCCAGGGCTTCAATACCTGGCCGTTGATTGCCGGCGCCTTTGTGCCGGACGGGCTCGGCGCGCTTTCGCCCTGGACCCTCAACCTGTTCGAGAACCCGCTGACGGTGCAGTTCGACCACCGCATGCTTGCCTACACGGTGGTGCTCGCAAGCCTCGCTCAAGCCGCCTGGCTCGCCGCGACCCATAAGCCATCAGCCATGCTCGGAAGCGGACTGATGCTGGCCTGCCTCGTCCTGCTGCAGGCCACTCTCGGCGTCTGGACGCTGCTGCTCGCCGTGCCAATTCCGCTCGGGCTCGCTCATCAGGCAGGCGCCATCGCGGTCTTTGCCGCTGCGGTGCATCATTTGTGGCTCGCCACCGGCGCGCGAGCGCCTGCGAAGGATCAGGCCGCCGCCAGGGCCTGATCGAGATCGGCGATGATGTCGCCCACATCTTCGATCCCGACCGACAGCCGCACCACGTCGGGTCCCGCGCCAGCGCGCACCCGCTGCTCGTCCGAAAGCTGCCGGTGCGTGGTCGAGGCGGGATGGATGATGAGGCTCCGCGTGTCGCCGATATTGGCGAGATGGCTGAAAAGCTTGACGTTGCCCACGAGCCTCACGCCATCCTCATAGCCGCCCTTGAGCCCGAAGGTGAACACGGCGCCGGCACCATGCGGGCAATAGCGCTTGGCGAGGGCGTGATAGGCGTTGCCTGGCAGCCCCGCATAGTTCACCCACCCCACCTTGGGATGCGCGACAGCCACTCCGCCACGGCCAGCGCGTTGTCGCAGTGGCGCTGCATGCGGAGCGGCAGGGTCTCGATGCCGGTCAAGATCAGAAAGGCGTTGAAGGGCGAGATGGCGGGCCCGAGATCGCGCAAGGAGAAGGCGCGACACGCGATGGCGAAACCGAAATCGCCGAAGGTCTCGGCGAAGGTGATGCCGTGATAGGATGGCGGTCGGCTCCGACAGTGTTGGGATAGCGGCCGCTCTTCAGCCAATCGAAGGTGCCGCAATCGACGATCGCGCCCCCGATCGAGTTGCCGTGACCGCCCTAAGAACTTGGTCAGCGAATGCACGATGATGTCGGCACCATGCTCGATGGGCCGGATCAGATAGGGCGTGGCCAGCGTATTGTCGACGACCAGCGGCACGCCGGCCTCCTTGGCCACGGCCGAGATGGCGGCAATGTCGGTGATGATGCCGCCGGGATTGGCGATCAACTCGACGAAAATCGCTTTCGTCTTTGGGCGGACGCCGCGCGGAAGCTTTCCGGATGTGTCGGTGTCGGCCCAGCGCACATTCCAGCCGAACTTCTTGAAGGACTGGGTGAACTGGTTGATCGAGCCGCCATAGAGCTGGCGCGCGGCGACGAACTCGTCGCCCGGCTCGAGCAGGGCGTGGAAAACGAGCGCCTGCGCCGCGTGGCCCGACGCCACGGCGAGTGCCGCCGTGCCGCCTTCGAGCGCCGCCACGCGTTCCTCAAGCACCGCCTGGGTCGGGTTCATGATGCGGGTATAGATGTTGCCGAAGATCTCGAGATTGAACAGCGCCGCGGCGTGCTCGGCGTCCTCGAAGACATAGGACGTGGTCTGATAGATCGGCGTGGTGCGCGCGCCCGTGGCGGGGTCGGGCTGGGCGCCCGCATGGATGGCGAGCGTGTCGAAGCCGGGCTTCCTGTCGGCAGACATTGCAAATCCCCTTGTGACGATCGGGCGGCACTATAGCAAAGCCACCCGCTGGCGCGCCGCTCCAGCTATTCGACATTCGTAGTAATGCGGCCGCGTCCGCGAATTCCTAGGCCCGCCGTCGATGGTGATGATCTCGTATTTAGGCTCGAGATCCGGGCCAACAATTCTGACCCAGATATTGCGGCTGCCTTCACCCACCATCAGCCCTTGCCAATTCTCGAACACCTGCTCTGGGTCTTGCGCGAGCACGGCCGCCTTCAGTTTCGGCCCAATGACCGTTGCATAGCGCCTGAGGAACCACGCCTGGTTCGGGAATGACTTGCGTCGTCTTGCCGCCATAATAGTGGACGGGAAAATGGAGATGCGCCGCAAGCCATTCCTTGTCGTCGGCGCCGATGGCCTTCTGCAACCCGGCGACGAATGCCTGCTTCGGTGGGACGTCATCCTCCGCCGCACGCGGTGTGCATCATAAATAGATAGAGCAGGGTGGCGGCAAGCACACAAAGCCACCTGCGCACGCACGCTCCCATGGTCAGCTCCTGCGCTTGAGCGCGCCGCCTCTGCCGAACAGCAGAGGCTTGCGGTTGTCGATCAGACGGCGATTGACGCCCATCCAGCCGATCTCGCCGGAGAGGCGTCCATATTCGATCTTGGGGCAGCAATTCATCACCACCTTGAGCCCGGCCGCTTCTGCTTCTCGGGCCGCCTCGTCGTTGCGCACCCCGAGCTGCATCCACACCACCTTAGCACCGATGGCAATGGCTTCGCGCGTGACTTGCAAGGCGGCTTCGGAATTGCGGAAGATGTCGACGATCTCGACCGGCTCTAGGACCTCCGCCAAAGACGCATAAACCGTCTCGCCGAGGATGGCTTTGCCCCGCCTGGCCCGGATTGACGGGGATCACGCGGAAGCCCTTGGCCATGAGGTATTTCATGGCGAAGGAGCTCGGCCTGTTCTCGATTTCGCGCTCGCACCCACCATGGCAATGGTGCGGTGGCGTGCAAGAGGATGTTCACCGAGATAGGCGTCGCTATAGGGACTCGTGTTGGTCATCCAAATCCGAATCCGGCTCGCACATCACTCGGGCCAGCTTGCGTTCCGCTTTTCCAGGAACGCCCCGATGCCTTCCTCGGCCTCCGCATGCAGCATGTTGTCCACCATCACCTGGGCGGCATAGCGGTAAGCCTCGTCCAGCGACATTTCGAGCTGGCGGTAGAAGGCCTCCTTGCCGACCTTCAAGGTTGCCGCAGGCTTGGTGGCGATGCGCCGGCCGAGCTCGATGGCCTCGCCGTGCAGCTGTCAGGGGGAACGACGCGGTTCACGAGCCCCAAGGTCTTGGCCTCGGCTGCGGTCACCGGCTCGCCGAGGAGCAGCATCTCCATGGCATTTTTACGCGCAGAGTTGCGGCTGAGCGCCACCATGGGCGTCGAGCAGAAGAGCCCGATATTGACGCCGGGCGTGGCGAAACTCGCCTCGCTGCTCGCCACCGCCAGGTCGCAACTCGCGACGAGCTGGCATCCGGCGGCCGTGGCAATGCCATTCACCGCCGCAATGACGGGCTTCGGGCAGCGCACGATCGACAGCATAAGGCTTGAGCAGGCCGCCATGGTCTCGGCGAAAAAATTCCGGCCCCGATCTGGATCGTTACGGTGCGCCTGCAGCTCCTTGAGATCGTGGCCGGATGAGAACGCCGAGCCTGAGCCGGTGATGACGATGGCGCGGATTGCATTCTGCACGCCGAGAGCGGCGATAGCCGCGTTGAGCGCGGCGATCAGCTCCACCGACAGGCTGTTGCGCGCCTGCGGCCGATTAAGCGTGATGAACGCGACAGGGCCGTATTCCTCGCGCAGCAGCACATCCGCGTCTGGTTGGCGCATCGGCTGGACCATGTCGTCTCCCTTTCCTAACTCACCGGTGACGATTCGCCCAAGCTACACCAGGCAATCGAACGGGGCGACCAAAGCCGCAGGTTGGGCGGTAACTGGATACCACATTGCTACAGTGCGGAATTGACAACAGATTTTGCTTTCACTTGACCCCGCAAGCCCAAGCCGGTAGAAGCCGGCAACCATTTCACCAGAGCGCAAACGATGAAGACCTATTCGGCCACGCCCAAGGACATCGAGAAGTCCTGGATTCTGATCGACGCCGCCGGCCTCGTCGTCGGTCGGCTCGCGGTCCTCATTGCGCAGAGGCTGCGGGGCAAGCACAAACCCACTTTCACTCCGCATATGGACGACGGGGACAATATCATCGTGATCAACGCCGACAAGGTTGTGCTCACCGGCAACAAGCGCGCCGACAAGGTCTATCATTGGCATACCGGCTATCCCGGCGGCATCAAGAGCCGGACCGCGGAGAAGATCCTGGACGGCAAGCATCCGGAGCGGGTGCTGCATAAGGCCGTGGAGCGGATGCTTCCGCGCGGGCCGCTCGGCCGCAAGCAGTTGAAGAACTTGCGCGTCTATTCCGGCACTGAGCATCCCCATGCCGCGCAAGAGCCCGAAGCAGCTCGACATTGCTGCCCTCAATACCAAGAATGCAAGGAGCGCCTGACCAAATGCCCAATGCTGAGGTGAGGAGTCTCGAGGATCTTGGCGGCTTGCAGAGCGAGGCCGCGGTGGCGCCGCCCGCGCGCGTGTATGAGCGGAAGGTCGACGCCCAGGGCCGCGCCTATGCCACCGGCAAGCGGAAGGACGCCGTTGCCCGTGTGTGGGTCAAGCAGGGTCCGGGCAAGATCACCGTGAATGGCCGGGATCACGTCACTTATTTTGCGCGGCCGGTGCTGCAGATGATCCTGAAGCAGCCGCTCGTCGCAGCCAAGCGCGAAGGCCAGTTCGACGTCATCTGCACCGTGAGCGGTGGCGGCCTGTCCGGCCAAGCCGGCGCCGTTCGCCATGGTATCTCCAAGGCGCTTACCCGCTTTGAGCCGGAGTTGCGCGGCGTGTTGAAGAAGGGCGGGTTCTTGACCCGCGACGCCCGCGTCGTCGAGCGCAAGAAATACGGCAGGGCCAAGGCTCGAAAAAGCTTCCAGTTCTCCAAGCGCTAACGCGCCTCCCTAGGCTTCAGCGCTTTCCCCGCCAAGCTCGCCTCTCGCGCTTGGCACCGAGGTGGCGGGCCATCTTTCGCAAACCCTTGAATTCCGCTAAGCCCGCTCGAGGGCGCGGAGTGACTACCACCATGACCAAGACTACCAGCATCAGAGCCGCTGTGCTTGGCGCGAGCGGCTATACCGGCGCCGACCTGCTCCGGCTGACCGCGCGCCATCCCAAGATCACGCTCACCGCGCTGATCGCCAAGGCCCATACCGGGCAGTCACTGGCGCAGGTGTTTCCGCATCTTGCCAGCCTCGGTCTTCCGGTCCTCGTCACCTCCGATCAAGTGGACTGGAGCAAGATCGACGTCGCCTTCTGTGGCCTACCGCACGGCACCGCTCATGGAGAGATTGCCAAGTTGCCGCAGCGCGTGAAGGTCATCGACATGTCGGCGGACTTCCGCCTGCGCGATCTGCGCGTCTATGCCGAGTGGTACGGCGCTGCGCATAGCGCGCCCGCGCTGATGAAGAACGCCGTGTACGGACTAACTGAACATTATCGCGACGCAATCAAGGACGCGCGCCTCGTCGCCTGTCCCGGCTGCTATCCCACTGCCGTGCTGCTGGCGCTTCTGCCGCTCGCGAAGGCCAAGCTCATCCAGGCCGACGACCTGATCATCGACGCGAAGTCGGGCGTCTCGGGCGCCGGGCGCAGCTTGAAGCAGAATTTCTGTTTTCGGAAGCTGGCGAGGGGCTCTCGCCCTATGGCATCGGCAGCCACCGCCATGTGCCAGAGATCGAGCAGGAGCTTGCTCTCGCCATGGGCGCGCCGGTGAAGGTCAACTTCACCCGCATCTGGCTCCCATGAGCCGGGGCGAGCTCTGCACCTGCTATGTTCGCGCTCGCTGGGAGGGCGACCGCGGATGATCTCCGCCAGGCTCTCGCCGATGCATACGCGCAAGCCCCTTCGTGCACGTGGTGGAGGAAGGCGTGATCCCGGCGACCCAGCATGTGCGGGGCTCGAACTACTGCCATCTCGGCGTCTTCGCCGACCGCTTGCCAGGCCGCGCCATCGTCGTCTCGGCCATCGACAATCTGGTGAAAGGCTCCGCCGGCCAGGCGCTGCAGAAACTCAACCTGGTGTATGGCTTCGAGGAGACGCTCGGCCTCCAGCAGCTGCCGCTGTTTCCCTGAGACGCCCGCGTTACGTCCGGCTCCTCACGTATGACCCGGGTGCGTCCTCGATGGGCGGCAGCGGACCTGACGCGGATCACGCGCCGGGATCTTGGCGCCCGAATGAGCGGCAAGCCAAGCCGCCCAGTCGGGCCACCACGAGCCGGCCGTCTCGGTGGCATGGGCAATGAAATCGGAAAACGACGCCATGTGGCTCCCGGTCCAGAACTGATATTTCTTCCTCGCCGGCGGGTTGACGACGCCTGCGATGTGGCCCGAGCCGGCAAGCACAAAGCGGATCGGCCCGCCGAACAGCTTGGAGCCCTTAAACACCGAGGTCGCCGGGGCGATGTGATCCTCCTTGGTGGCGAGCTCATAAATCGGGATCTTCACGCGGCTGAGATAGAGGGGTTCCCCGCCAAGCTGCATCTGGTC
>CAWJXT010000015.1:0-48598 GCA_963846875.1 uncultured Alphaproteobacteria bacterium | reverse complement strand
GGGCCTATTGCACTGGCTTGCAATGCCCTGAAGCCTCGGCCGCCATGGCCTCCTCCCAGTGCCTTCCGTCGAAGGGCTTCACCGTCACTTCGCGGAAGGCACCCTCCTCCAGGCAGCGTACATTCACGCTGAAGCCGTCGGGGCGCGAGCGCGGCACATAGAAGCTTTTTATTCCGCAGACGGAGCAGAAGTGATGTTTCCCCGCGCCGGTGTTGAAGGTGTAGGTGGTGAGGGCGTCCGCCCCGGTGAGCAGGCGGAAGCGGTCCTCAGGACGATCAGATGCAGATAGCCGGTCATGCGGCAGATGGAGCAGTTGCAGTCCTTGGCCTCGATCGCGTCGGACGCCAGCACCTCGAAGCGCACCGCGCCGCAGTGACAGCCGCCCTGCTTCCAGCTCATGGGGGCTTCGGTCACCCTCTCACTCCCGGTAGCAGATGGATTTGACTGCGGCCACGACCTGCTCCACCGAGGGCAGCGCGAGCTTTTCCAGATTGGCGGCGAAAGGCATCGGCACGTCGGCGCCGGTGATCTTGATGGGCGGTGCGTCGAGATGGTCGAAGGCGTCCATCGCCACGCGAGCGCAGATCTCCGAGCCCACTGAGCAGACGGACCAGCTCTCCTCTACGGTGACGATGCGGTTGGTCTTTCTGACCGAAGCCAGCACCGTGCCGATGTCCATCGGCCGGAGCGTGCGGAGATCGATCACCTCGGCCTCGATGCCATCTTGCGCCAAGTGCTTGGCGGCCTCCAGCACATAAGCGAGCCCGCGCGCATAGGAGACGATGGTCACGTCCCGTCCTGCCCTAGCCATGCGCGCCTTGCCAATGGGCAGCACGAAGTAGGGAAGCTTCGGCACCTCGAAGCTCTGGCCATATAGGATCTCGTTCTCGAGGAACACCACCGGACCCGGATCGCGGATCGCGGCCTTCAACAGCCCCTTGGCGTCGGCGGCGGTATAGGGCGCGATCACCTTGAGCCCCGGCACGCTCGCATACCAGGCCGAAAAGTCCTGGCTGTGCTGGGCGGCAACTCGGGCGGCGGCACCGTTCGGTCCCCGGAACACCATGGGGCAATGCATCTGGCCGCCCGACATATACAGCGTCTTGGCGGCGGAGTTGACGATGTGGTCGATAGCCTGCATGGCGAAATTCCAGGTCATGAATTCGACGATGGGCCTGAGCCCCGCAAAGGCGGCGCCGACGCCGATACCGGTAAAGCCATATTCGGTGATGGGGGTGTCGACGACACGCGCGGGCCCGAATTCCTCGAGCAAGCCCTGGGTCACCTTGTAAGCGCCATGATAGTGGGCCACCTCCTCGCCCAGGACGAAGACGCTTTCGTCGGCCCGCATCTCCTCGGCCATGGCGTCGCGCAGCGCCTCGCGCACGGTCATGGAGAACATCGCGGTGCCCGGGGGAATTTCGGACTCCGCACGGGGCGCACCGGGCGCCTCCCGGGGTCCGGCAGGCGCCCCGCCGACCGACGGGGGCTCCTGGCCCAGCGGGAGGGCCGAAGGCGCCACAGTACTGCCATCATGGCGCGTAGGAGGCATTTTGGCCCTTTGAGCCATTGTGGATCTTTCTGTCCCGTGGAACTCGGCTGGAGCTAAGACTCCCTCTCCCCAGCGGGGAGAGGATTTGGGTGAGGGGGAGGTTGCCATTGCGCGAGCCCCCGGCGCGCTTTGCACGCCAACCTCGCCCCCAAGGGGGGAGGTTGAGGGGGCAGAGCCGTCGTCCTCGGTAACCAGAACCGCGATGGGCTGGTTGACCGGGACGTGCTCAGTACCCTCCGGCACCAGGATCTTACTGACCCTGCCGTCGTCGGCCGCTTCGACCTCCATGGTCGCCTTGTCGGTCTCGATCTCGGCGATCACGTCACCGGCGCGTACCGCATCGCCCTCGCCTACAAGCCACTTGACGAGCTTGCCCTCCTCCATGGTGGGCGAGAGCGTCGGCATCAGGACCTCGAAAGGCATGCTTCAGGCCACGACGTCGGTAGTGAGTTCGGACGGGTCAGGCTCGGGGTCGTGAGTGGCGTACTCGGCCGCCTCATTCACGCGGGCGCGAATGTCCCGGTCGATCTCCTTGAGCTGCTCCTCGTTCACCCCCCCGCGCTCCAGGAGGCGCCTGCGCACCAGCTCGATCGGGTCACGATGCTCGCGGACGTCTTGCACCTCCTCGCGGCTGCGGTATTTGGCAGGGTCGGACATGGAATGGCCGCGATAACGATAGGTGAGCATTTCGAGGATCATCGGTCCCGCGCCCCCGCGCACACGCGCAACTGCGTTCGCGCCTGCCGCCTGCACCGCGCGCACGTCCATGCCGTCCACGCGCATGCCGGGAATGCCATAGACGAAGCCGCGATTGTAAAGCTCCTCAGCGCGCGCGCTCGCGCGCTCCACCGCCGTGCCCATGGCGTAGTGATTGTTCTCGATCACATAGACCACCGGGAGCTTCCACAGGGACGCCATGTTAAAGCTCTCATAGACTTGGCCCTGGTTCGCCGCGCCCTCGCCGAAATAAGTAAGGCAGACGCGATCGTTGCCCCGATATTTGTTGGCAAAGGCAAGGCCAGTGCCGAGCGGGGCCGGTGCACCGACGATGCCGTGACCGCCAAAAAAATTCTTTGCCACGGAGAACATGTGCATGGAGCCGCCTTTGCCCTTGGCATAGCCATGACGCCGCCCGGTGAGCTCCGCCATCACGCGTTTGGGGTCCATCCCGCAGGCGAGCATGTGTCCGTGGTCGCGATAGGCGGTGATGACCTGATCGTCCTGTCCGCGCGCCATCTCCATGCCGACTACGACGGCTTCCTGGCCGATATAGAGGTGGCAGAAGCCGCCGATCAGCCCCATACCGTAGAGCTGCCCCGCCTTCTCCTCGAAGCGGCGGATCAAGAGCATATCGCGATAGGCCTGGAGCTCCTGCTCGGGGGCAGAGCTGGGGACGTTTCCGCCTGGCGCCTTGGGTGACTTCTGGTCGGCCAGCCAGAAATTGGCGGCTCCGGGGGTGAGGCTGGGCGCGGCGCTCAAACCGTTGTCTTGTGTGGTCAAGCTCGGCCTCCGTCAGAGTGCGCGCGAAATCGAACGCTAGCATGAGTTCGACGGAAGCTGAAAGACGGGGGGCGACTCGCCTGAGTGACGAGGTGTCCGTTAGCGCTTGGGCAGTGCGCCGGTCGGCTCGGCTTGCGGACGCCGCCTCAGGATCACGAATTTACGCATTGGCGATCAGTGCCTTAGCCCTCCCTAAGTAACGGCTTAGGTAACAGTGAAAAAATGCACGAGCCGACTGTTGCGGGAGCGAGTCATGACTACGCACATGTCCATTACCCAAATTGAGGCCCATTGCATGCGCGGGTTGATTAGCCCTTAAGCCGCCATTCGTCGCCTACCTTCTCGTAGGTCTGCTTCACCGCGGCCCAGGCCACCTTGTGGGCAACTTCCTCTAGGGATTCGTTTCCGTGCCGTTTGCTCGGGTCCTGATATTCCTGCCACGCGCTGTCGAAGGCCTCGCGATAGATGTCCTGCGCATGGTTCGGAAGATGGCTCTTCACGCTCTCGGGTAAATCTTGATTGGTCCGGTAGGGCATAACAGCACTCCTTAACTTACGGCTACAAACCCGAACGCCCGGATTGGGTTCCGTGGCCCTGCTCTGCTGCGCGTGGCAGCTTGCAAACGAGGCTCGGTGACATTGCCCTTATGACGGTGACGGGCCTGGGCTGCGACCGATGCCTTGTTCTTTTAGCCGTATCTCCGAGCGGTAGTTGCCAAGGAGCGCTGACTTGCGGGTCGGCGCTCTTTTTTGGATCGCGAACTGACTCTCGGCATCGAGAGTGTGCGCGGTCAGGTCACTTACACTCAGTCACGACAGTTGCCCCGACCGGCTTAGAAATGCAGGAGGTTGGCACAGTACTGGTTGCGGCACCGGTTTCGGTGGCTGCGCGCCCCGCAACTCGCCCCCGGCTGAAAGCGGCATGCTCAGCGGCGGCTTGGGCAGCAGCGGCTTGGCGACTCTGGGTCAACTGAAGCCGACATTTGACGTAGGCATCGCTGCCCGGCAGATCGCCGTAACTGCGGCAAAGCCCGTCATCTTGGGCGTCGACGCTCTGCGGCACGATCGCCTGATGCACGGGCTCTTGCTGGGTAACGCAACCGGTAAGCAGCAGCGCCAGCCACGCTGTCTTTCTAAAAGCCCAGAAACCCATATCTGATCATACGCCTCCAGTAGTGAGTTGGCTCGGCTCAAGCCCCGCCCCGTCTAGTTCGGCCTCAATCGCCCTGTGAGTGCGGGGTGTCAGCTCGTCCGACTGCGCAGTCTGTCGGCCGATCTCGCTCCGCGGTCGGCCGAAGCCGACGCGTGCCACTCGGACTCCGCAGTCCCTTGATGGCGAATCAAATCAGGCGCATCACGTTGGCTAGCTGTCACCGCAGGACTTTAATCCATGAACCACCTCACGATCTGGCTGCTTTATCTGATCGGTCTATTCCTACTCGTCGCGTTGCTGACAAATCGGTCCCTGCTCGACCCCTTTTTCTACGCCTATCTCATCGCCGGGATCGCCCTCGGCGGATGGCTTGTATGGCGCAGAAATGAACAACCGACGACGGAGAACGCTGACGATGAACAGCGTCCGAGCCGTCCTGGCCCTGTGGCCTACCGCGATTTCCCCCGCCTTTGACCTCGGGGCCACGCCAAACGCGGTCTACGCGGAAGCGCAAGCGGACTGCGTCGTCGAGTTGGGGGGGTAGGGTTGGAATCGATTGTGTATGCTTGCGTCGTTGACTCGTCTGTGACTCAGCCTTTCCTATCTCCAACCTCGCTAAACCGGCTGTGGCTCGGTGTAACATGACCGCCCGTTATTGTGTTTACGTGCCGACTCGGAACCTTGCAATTCCCAGCTCCAGGAGAGCCCATGCGCGTCGCGATTCGCCCCTTCGTAATGGCTTTGAGCATTGCGCTCATGGCGGCACTTGGCTTCACCGTATTGAGCCAAAAGGTTCTTGCGCAGCAAGCCGCCTCGCCCGAGGAGGGGTTTAAACAGGGCGCGCTCACCGATAAACAGATCGACGCCTTCCTCGCCGCGCAGAAGGATCTCGAGGCGATCGTCGCCAAGGCGCCCGAGGAGGACCAACCGGATCCCAAGGTTATGGAGCAGCTCGATGCTGTGGCCAAGAAATACGGTTTCGCGAATTATGCCGAATACGATGATGTAGCCGCGAACATCAGTCTGGTAATGAGCGGAATTGATCCAGACACTAAAAAATATGTTGGTGCAGAAGCCGTTATCAAAAAGGAGATCGCCTCGGTAGAGGGCGACAAGTCCTTACGGCCGGACGACAAGCAGGTCCAGATAGAACAATTGCGGGCTGAACTGAAATCACCCCCCGAGCCGGTAGAAATCCCCGCCAATATCGAGCTTGTGACGAAAAATTTCGACAGGCTCACCGCCGCCATCCCGCAAAACTAGTTCGAGCGAATGCGCTAGTCGTTCTCCGCACTTCGATTGTTGATGAACAACCAGGGGAGCGCTGGAGCAGAAGGAGCCGGGTTGTCCAGCCACGCTTCGCTCGTCGACCAAATATGGTCGACGTTGCAAATGGGGCACTTTATTCGCGAGCGAATGTCAGGGAGCTGTTCAAACGTTGCAGCATCCATTTCGATGCCTGTTGAAAGTTCGCGACCCGTCTTAGGGCATCTGAACATTAAGACCTTCGCATGATCCATTGGTCTTTTCTTATCGGGCTCGCAACTAAATTATAGCCGACCTCCGCAATCAGCGGAGCCAACGCCCTATACACACTGCCCGACCTACTTCTAACCGTGCGGATGAGGAGGTGCCACGGGTGCCGGACAGTAAAGCGCGTCGATAGTGCCTGGCTCGGCGATACAGTGACCATTCTGCACCACCGGCGGATTGTAAATTCCCAAGGCAGCCATTGGGCCCATGGCTAAGAGTAAGATAATCACGGACATCGGATCCTCCCCATTTGGCGTGGCACACGCCCCAGCGACGGTACCACTCACGTCCTGGCCTATTCCATGATTCCAATGAAATGCTTCGCGCAGTGTTGCCCGTTGAGCACGGGACTTCCCAAGCAGGACACGATAATCAAAGCAGGCAGTGTGTCAGACGCCGCTCTTGCCCTTTGCCGTCACATCGGCCTTGACTGGCTTAGATGGCCCAGACGGATCATTCTTCACGGCCTTGCTAGTTGTCATCTTCGGGTGGTCACCATGCTCGCGTCTGCCCGGTGCATGAAATCCCTTGCCTTTGCATTTGCCGCTCATAACTGACTTCCTCCTGTTGACGGCTCGATGGCCGCGAATTTCACCTGACGCACATATTTTCGCTTCTTGATCTTTGGCCTTGGCGGCAACCCTTCGCGTTGTGGCCCATCTGGTAACAGAGCCGGCATGGCAGGTAGGGGTCGGTCTGCCATCAACTCTGGCCTTGGTTTTAGGTTCTCGGCCCACGCGACAATCAAGGCCGTCTCGTTTTATTGGCCACCGAATAACGGATGCTCGGCGAGATAGGCGGCAACAATTTTGGCAGCATCTTCGCCTCGATGGCCGACAAGAAATCGGACATTAATTCCCGCGTCCATTGCCGCAGAGAAGTCGCCCGGTAAGCCCAAGAACGTCAGGTGGCAGGACGTTAAGGGCGTGACTGGCTACTACAAGGGGCCTGGGTACAATGTTGCGTGCCCGTGGCCGAGCGATATCGCGGATTATTACAAGGACAAGATGGTTAGGTTTGATGGTGAGGAGAGGTAGCATGACGGAGAAGCATACAGAAGACTGGCCCATATCGGAGAAGACGGGCCAGCCCATGACCGCCGAGGAGTTCAACCAGATGGGGGATCGGGTTTATGCAGGCCAAGGCCCCGAGCGGCTAGAGATGTGGCTCGATCAATATGGCGACGTTCTCAAGGACTGCGCAGGGTCGCCAGGCATGATCCAAGCCGCGTCACTCAAGCCGGGGGTGGCGCGGTGCTGCCCCGGGTTGCCTATCCAAAGGGCGCCAGCTGACATCCGCGACAACCCCATTCGCAACTTGATGGTTCGTCTCTACTCTTGGACTCCTTAAGTCTCGATAGACGCCGAAACTTCCAGCAACAAAGGTGAAACATAATCCGAGAATGAGTCCCCAACCAAGAATCAGGGTTGCAGCCACAACGCCGAATAGGGTCGGTCTGTTAGCCATGGCGATTTCTCCAATGTCGTTTTGTCGGGACTGCTGACATGGGCTGAAAGCCATAAGAAAACGAGGGGAGTGGCAAGCAGCGATATAGGAACCTCATAAATGAAAACGCGGCACTCCCACGCTTGAGACGGTGGTCAAAAAATGATCCTGCCCGGGTGGTGGCGCTAACCAGACGCCGATAGCAGGGCGGGGCAAGTAGCAGGAATTTTTCTCACGTTCAGTCGTTTCGCGTGGCTCGGAGCGGACAAGAGCCCTTCAACCGTGGATCACCGGCAAGGCTGGTGCAGACTTCGATCTTCTTCAGTGGATTATTGTGAACCTCAGAAGCAGACACGTGCCATCCGGAGCTCCGGGCCACCGATGCGATCTGCTCTTCTTCGCAGTAGGGCGAGGTGAGGCGCGGGCGATAACCGACCGCCCGCCATGACCGGTCTTCTACTCGGTATTTAGCCGCCCAGCACAGTGGCTACGTTACCGAAACTCGTGTTCAGCTGACCACCAATGGCGGTTACAGCCGCCAGGATGGCGACGCTAATGCCGATGGCGATGAGGGCATACTCAATAGCCGTGGCACCCAACTCGTCGCGGACAAATTGCGCCCACAAGGTTCTCATTTTGCGTCTCCTGTCTCGCTAACGAGACGTAATCGCTAACATGGTGAGCTTAGTAAAAAGTTGTGTCAGACCTCGAAAGTCGCCCTGTCTTGAGTAAAGAAGCGGTTACCCAGAACGGCGCAGCTGTCAGGACACACATGAGCAAGGGCTAAGTCAGCGGTAGGAGGCGGCCATACGCGATATTCGTAGCGATTTGGAAGAGCGTGCCAAACTCATCGAGGATGAGACCAGGCGGACCAATGCTCACTTCGACAAAAAGCTTGACCCCCAGGATTAGGGCTGAAGTACTTGGCGAATTTGTCCGGCACGCTCACAAAAGGCGTCGGCATCGGGCGGTGCCGGCTTCTTCTTTAGCCTTGTCGGGCACGTTCAAAGGATGGCGCCCGATAGCGTTTACACTGCAGTTCGAAGACGGCTTCGCGGAAGCGTTTGACTGGATCTACAGCCCGTCCACCCAAGAAGAGCTAGATATCCTTTGCGGTAAAGCTAGAACGCGCCTTCACTTCCATCGCTCCAATCCCGAGGCAGCCTGAGCAGCACCTCTATCAGCATACTCGACCCCATATTTCAGCACAGAACTTTACACTTGGTGCGATTGGGAGGATGGAAACGGCCAGCCCAATGCACCTTGGGCTGGCTTGCCAGGGAGCGCGTTTCCTAACCTCGCCGATCAGCTTGTAGTTCGGGACATCGTCTCTCCGACACCTCTCCTGCCGCTGCCCGCTCTTTGCAACTGGCTTCTGCGGTGTGCGAAATCCCACAGCCCAAATCCGGGCGGCGCGGCATGATCCTCCCATGTTCAAGGTGGTCTTGAGCACCGAATTGGGAGGGACCCGCTATGACACAGTTTTCAACCCAGCAAGACAGCAGCTTCCCCTACGTGCTCCTGTACAGCACGTTCGGCACGATCCTCAGCTTAGCCGCGACCTTGATTGTGACGGCTCATTCCTTTGCACCGATGGTGGCGTAAGGACCAAACAAAACTCGGAGACGCTCCCATGAAGACGCTCATCCATAGCTCCCCGCCATTCGTCTTTGTGAGCAGCACATTGGCAACGACTTTCGCTAATATCGTGGTCGCCTGGGTCGTCAGCTCGTTCGTATTCGCTCCCGTGCCGGCTGGGCCCGAATCCGGCCCCACGGCTTCCAGCCATCACCTCTATCAATTGTCACCCATTCCCGCCGGTGCTGACTGGACTGCTTAGCCGTCGCTCAACGGAGAGCGCCCGCTGGCGCTCCTTATGAACTCAGCTGGCCAGGCTGGCGGTAGGGCGAGAGGCCGCCCCCTTCTACCCCCCTAGAAAATTAGGAAAGCGACCTCTCTTTATGCGCCGCTGCTGTTGAGGCGCGGCCCAAACACCGTGCGCTGCGAAGTCGGCAAACATGCAGCCGACTGCTAAAAAAGAAGAAGCCCCGCACGGGGGGACAGCGGGGCTTCGGGTCCTTTGGGGGGACAATGATGGGAGGGAGCCCATCACAGCCGGGAGGTAGGCGCTCAAAATATAGGAAACAACCCCTACTGACGGTTTTGTGATGTTTTCAGTCCGGCTTTGTTCACTTGCCCACGTCCGCCTTGGGGCCAGATTCGATCAAGTGCCTCAATGTAGCGTGCGAGTATCCCATGGCCCCCATCCCCCTCTGGTCTGGCAATCTGCGTCTGTCGCTCGTCCTGGTGCCGGTGAAACTTTTCCCTGCAGTGGGCAGAGAAGGCTCCGTCTCCTTCCGCATGATCGACAGCAAGAGCGGCGAAGCGATCAAATACCAAAAGGGCATTGAGACCGACCGGGGCTTCAAGGAAGTGCCTGAGGAAGAAATCGTCGTATGGGCAATGATGCTCCGCAACCGAAGGCCGCTCGCGCCAAATCACAAGCCAGGCCACGACCGAGCCGCACGACGCATTAGCTAGTCTTGGTCGGCTACGACGGTGAGCTCGCACACCTCCCAATCTAGAGTATGGCAATGCGCGTAGTCGTCCTTGCAGACTTGGCCGCTCTCCGCCCTTAGAGTCGCCTCCTCGACGTCGTTCGCCTCAATCAAATATTCGCGCAGCTCGGTCACCAACATTTTGATCGCGAAACTCGGCCTTTTGGGTTGGTCCACTCGATGCCTCCGCCGAGCCTAAGCCATTGCCCGTCGGATAACGCGCACGACCAGGAGCAGAATGACCGCGCCTATAGTCGCGACGATGATTGCGCCGAGAACTCCACCACCCAGCGCCAGACCAACTCCCAGAAGCGGGGAGAGCAATGAAGCAATGACTGCGCCCGCAATGCCGATGAGGATGTCACCAATTAGGCCGAACCCTGTCCCTTCAACCACTTGACCAGCGAGCCAGCCAGCTGCGGCTCCAATGATCAAGGCGATGAGCAGAGCGGTCATGTTTCCCCCCTTAGTTAAGTTAGCGCTCACGCCTTAGCATGAGTCGCCTACCATCCACCGTGTAGTTCCGTTTGAAAGCGGACGCGAGCTCCCTTCGTCCCCCATCATTCGCGTACCATAGGATACCGGTTGAAGCCGCGCCGATAGGCTTGAGCTGGAGTAAATGCCGCTACACGATCCAACCCAGCTCGCGCGCCTTGTCGTTCGCAGCCGACCAGGCGAGGGCGAGAAACTTTGGGAAGGCAAGTTTAGTGTTATCGGTCGCGTTCTTAGTTGAGCAAAAGGATTTGACCACGAGCTGTCCTTTACCCATGTGCGTATAGATGACCCTGAAGCTCGTGCCGGGCAGGGTGACGACGATCTCATTGCCAGCTACTTCGCTGACGATCTTTGGTTTCTTGAACCAGGATCGAAACATCGCGACCACCGTTCCCTAACCAATCCACCCCAGCCCGCGCGCCGTGTCGTTAGCGAGCTTCCGCGCGCGAACCAGGAACGATCAAGTATCGTGCGGTCCTCCACCGAAGGGTATCCTCAGCTCGACCAGCAAGATCGTTATTACGGCGACGGCTGTTACAGCTGGCCATGGAGCACCAAAAATCCAGATCGCGACGGTAGTGACAATGCCGCCGATGGCGGCTCTATCCGAAAACGGCGGCTTTGCAGCCGTCACTTCGAGAAAATCACCAGCGCTCATTGGCGTCCCCGGCGCGCACTAACTACCGGGGTTATCCCCTAGGGACATCTTAGCCCAAAAGGAGAGTGCAGGGACGAAACGAAAAGCCCGCCCAGCTTCCGGCGCGACGGGCTGCTCATGCTATCTATGGTTAGAAGTCGAGGTGCTCTTGCGGCGGTACGGTCGGGTCCCACGGCTCGCCGTCGAGGATGATCTGCACGTCGAGGAATTGCGCCACCATCCCCTCTCAAATGGAAAGCGGCCCCGGGGCAAGTCCCTGAGGCCGCATATACGCGAGACTACACCCATTGTCGGGCTAACTTGTTGACCGTCCGTTAAGCGCATCGGGTGCCGATTAGCGCGATCTCATCCGAACTTCACGCCAGCTTACCGTCGGGCCGCCAGATCGTGCGGGCCACATGGCGGGTCCTATCGCTATCAATGTGCAGATCAAACTTTTCGGGCACCCCCAGAAGGTTCGGCAGCACTAGCAGCGCGCCCGAAGGCGATAAATTACGCGTCATCTACCGTTAACGGGCGATTGCCCGGGGACGCCCCATAACCTCACCAGGTTCCGATCAGCCGCTGGACGACGCTCGGGCTGCGCGAGGAGCGGCAGCGGGGACATCGGGTCCCTCGGCGTGCTTATAGGCGTGGTAGAGACACGCCCCGTCGATGGTCTCGATGATCTTGGTGAAGGCAGACTGCGTGGCCTTGATCCACGCTTCACCGGCCTCTTAGAGCGCCAAACACAAGGGATTAGAGGTCTTAGCGCACAGAGGACGTGGTGATCTGTTTGCCATCGGGATTTGGTGGTCGGCGCTTCAGGATCACAAGGTCGTCGGGATAGGCGAGGTTCAGGATGGCCCGGGCGCGCTCATCCAGCATGTCGGGGTCGAGGCTTTCGGGCCGCAGCAGCGCCACGTCGCGCTCGAGCCGCGTCTTTACGTCCGCGAGCCCGGCCAGCTCGCCCTCGAGCACCTCTTTCCGGCGCTCCAGATCGGCGCGCGCCGTGAGCCCGTGATCGCCGATCTCAAGGTTGTAGCCGAAATAGCCGCCGACGCCGCAGGCGAGCAGCGGAAAGATGAAAGAGCGCAGCCGCATTGGAAGAACCCCCGTACCGCTCTCCAGCATCACCCTTGTGCCGGAGAGACTGCAGCATCGGGTCGCCTCGGTTAACCGACGGTTAGCGGGCCGCTAGCGGACCGCGCTTCAGCACGGAGCGCCCGGCATAGCGCGCCGCCGCTCCCAGCGCCTCCTCGATGCGCAGCAGCTGGTTATATTTTGCCACGCGGTCGGAGCGTGCCAGCGAGCCGGTTTTTATCTGCCCGCAATTGGTGGCGACTGCCAAGTCGGCGATGGTCGCGTCCTCGGTCTCGCCGGAACGATGCGACATGATGGCATGATAGCCAGCCGCTTTCGCCAGGCGCACGGAGTCGAGCGTCTCGCTTAGAGTGCCAATCTGGTTGACCTTGACGAGGATGGCGTTGGCGATGCCTTGCTCGATGCCCTGCCGAAGCCGCGTAACGTTGGTGACGAAGAGATCGTCTCCCACGAGCTGGACGAGGTCGCCGAGGGTCTGCGTGAGCGTGTGCCACCCCTCCCAGTCGTCCTCGGCCATGCCGTCCTCGATCGAGTAGATTGGATAGTTGCCCGCAAGCTCGGCGTAATAAGCGGTCAGGCTCTTGCTATCGAGGCTGCGTCCTTCGCCTTTGAGGAAATAGCGGTCCTCCCCATAAAGCTCGGTCGCCGCCACATCGAGGGCGAGATAGACGTCCTCGCCCGGCGCGAAGCCGGCAGCGGCAATGGCTGTCATGACGAAATCGAGCGCGGCGCGGGTAGAGGCGAGACGGGGGGCAAAGCCGCCCTCGTCGCCCACATTGGTGTTGTGGCCCGCGCCTTTGAGCGCGTGCTTCAGTGCATGGAACACTTCGGTTCCCATGCGCAGCGCCTCGGTGAAATTCGGCGCGCCGACGGGCGCGATCATGAACTCCTGGAAATCGATCGGATTGTCGGCATGCACGCCGCCATTGAGGATGTTCATCATGGGCACGGGCAGCAGATTTGCCTCGGGCCCGCCGAGATAGCGGTAGAGCGGCATCTTGTGGGCCGCGGCCTCGGCCTTGGCGGCCGCGAGCGACACGCCGAGAATGGCATTGGCGCCGAGCCGCTTCTTGTTCTCGGTGCCGTCGAGGGCACGCAGCCGCTGGTCGAGGCCGCACTGGTCCTCGGCGTCGAAGCCTTGAAGGGCTTCGCGGATCTCGCCATTCACCGCCTCGACGGCCCTGCGCACCCCCTTGCCGCCATAGCGTTTGCCGCCATCGCGCAGCTCGTGGGCCTCATGGGCGCCGGTGGAAGCACCGGACGGCACGGCGGCGCGGCCGAAATGACCGTCCTTCAGCACCACGTCCACCTCGACGGTTGGGTTGCCGCGGCTGTCGAGGATTTCCCGGCCGATGATCGTGTTGATTGCGGTCATGAATTCGATTTTGGCGTGATTTGCGCGATGGCTGGGTCTAAACGGGCCCATGCGAATTTGGAGCCCTCTTAGCGGAAGCGCCGCGGAAGCGAAAGCGGTTATGTGTGCCTTGCCGGCGATCGTGCCTCCTGGCTGTGGATCAGATGTCGTCTTTGACGAGTGATAAGGATGCGGGCGCGCTGGTGCTGCTCTCCGGCGGACAGGATTCCACAGTCTGTCTGGGCTGGGCGCTCGACCGCTACGCCCACGTCGAGACGTTGGGCTTCGACTATGGCCAGCGTCACGGTGTCGAGCTGGCGTGCCGGCAGACGGTCCGGAGCGAGATGGCTCGGGCCTTTCCCCGCTGGGGCGCGCGCCTCGGCCTCGATCATGTGATCGACGTCGCGAGCTTCGGCGCCATCGGCGACACGGCACTCACCTCGGAGGCCGAGATCACCATGCTCGCCTCGGGCCTCCCCAGCACTTTCGTGCCGGGGCGCAACCTCGTGTTCTTCGCCTATGCCGCCGCGCTTGGCTATCGACGGAACCTGTGCGTGCTCATAGGTGGCATGTGCGAGACTGACTATTCCGGTTATCCCGATTGCCGCGACCGCACGCTGCGAGCACTCGAGGAAGCGATACGGCTTGGGACCGAGGTAGATTTCTTCATCGAGACGCCGCTCATGACGCTCACCAAGGCCGAAACCTGGGCGCTCGCGGGCACGCTCGGCGGGCAAGCCTTCGTCGATCTGATCGTCGAGGAGACCCACACCTGTTATCGCGGCGAGCGGGGCGCCCGCCAAGCCTGGGGTTATGGCTGCGGCGCCTGCCCCGCGTGCGAGCTCCGCGCGCGCGGCTTTGCGGAGTGGCAGGCGTCGCGCGCTGGTGGCGAATAGTTGCGCGATAGGCTGACATAAGGTGGGCAACAGCGTGCGCCCCGTTCTCAGTGATCATGCCTGCGCAGGCGGACATCCAGTAAGAACCTGCTGGGTCAATGATACTGGGTCGCCCGGTCAAGCCAGGCGATGACGAAGTGGGGGAAGGGGCTTGTCGGAGATCGCCGAAAGGACCAGTTTCCCGCCATGTATGCCGTCAAGGAAATCTATTACACGCTGCAAGGCGAAGGCGCGCAAACGGGACGGCCGGCAGTGTTCTGCCGCCTCGCCGGGTGCAATCTCTGGTCGGGCCGCAAGGCCGACCGCGAGACTGCAACCTGCAATTTCTGCGACACCGACTTCGTCGGTACCGACGGTCCAGGCGGCGGCAGGTTTGCCGAAGCGGAGGCGTTGGCCAGTGCGTGCCGCGCGGCGTGGCGCGGCAATGGCGAGGCACGACCTTTCGTCGTGCTCACTGGCGGCGAGCCTATGCTACAAGTGGACGAGGCGCTTATCGCCGCACTCCATGCCCTCAGCTTCGAGATCGCCATCGAAACCAATGGTACTCTGCCCGTGCCTCCCGCGATCGATTGGATCTGTGTGAGCCCCAAGGCCGGCGCGCCGCTCGTCCAGCGCTCAGGCGATGAGCTGAAGCTCGTCTACCCGCAAAAAGAACTTCAGCCGGACCAAGTGGCGTCGCTCGACTTCTGGCATTTCTCTTTGCAGCCCATGGATGGGCCGGCGATCACCGAGAACCTCGCCGCTTCGATCGCCTATTGCCGCGAGCACCCGCAATGGCGCTTAAGCCTGCAGACCCACAAGCTGCTCGGGCTTCGTTAATGGCCGAGCCCTGGTTCCGCGCGGCAAAATCCCCTAAACAGCCAAGACCATGCGTATCTACAAAGAATTCTTCTTCGAGGCCGCTCACCTTCTTCCTTCGGCGCCGCCGGGCCACCCCAATGCGCGGGTGCATGGCCACTCCTTCCGCGTGCGCGTGGCGATCGATGGCGAGCCTCATCCCGACACGGGCGTGGTCATGCCGTTAGACGATCTCGAAGCCGTGGTAAGCGGCGCGCGTGACGCGCTCGACCACCGCTTCCTCAACGATGTGGAGGGTCTTGCCCAGCCGACGCTGGAGCGGATCGCCGTCTGGCTGTGGGACCGGCTGCACAATCGTCTGCCCGGTCTCGCTGAGATCGCCGTCTCGCGCGACAGCTGCTATGAAGGCTGCGTCTATGTCGGTCCACGCGCGCGTGGCGCGGGCGGCGGAGTAGAGGCATGGCTCGGAAGATCGTTGGATTGAAACAGCTTGGGGTCAACACGGCGTTACCCCCCTCGCCCGACGAAGCGGTTTTGGAGCGCGTCGCCAACCCGCATCCCGACGTGCTCTATATCGCCCGCTTCACCTGCACAGAATTCACCTGCCTCTGCCCCGTCACCAGCCAGCCGGACTTCGCCCATCTCGTCATCGACTATTGCCCGAAAGCGTGGCTGCTCGAATTGAAATCGCTCAAGCTCTATCTGGCGAGCTTCCGCAATCACGGTGGCTTTCACGAGGACTGCACGATTGCCGTCGGTAAACGCATCGTTGAGACGATCGAGCCACGTTGGCTGCGCATCGGTGGCTATTGGTATCCGCGCGGCGGCATGCCCATCGACGTGTTCTGGCAGCACGGCCTCCTGCCGGACGGACTTTGGCTGCCGGACCAGGGGGTCGCGCCTTATCGGGGCCGCGGCTAATTGTGCTTCACCAGCCGGTCGATGGCTATTAGCTCGGCGAGCAGTGGTTCGAGTTCGCGCAGCGGCAGCATATTGGGTCCGTCGGAGGGCGCGCGGTCGGGATCCTGATGGGTCTCGATGAACACGCCCGCCACGCCGACCGCGACGGCCGCGCGCGCGAGCACCGGCACGAAGCGCCGCTCTCCGCCGCTCGCGGTCCCCTGCCCGCCTGGCTGCTGGACCGAGTGAGTGGCGTCGAAGATCACGGGTGCTCCGGTCTCGGCCAGGATAGGCAGCGCGCGCATGTCCGACACGAGTGTGTTGTAGCCGAAGGACACGCCGCGCTCGGTAACAAGCACGTTGGGATTGCCGGCGCTCACGAGCTTCGCCACCACGTTCCGCATGTCCCAAGGCGCAAGAAACTGCCCCTTCTTGACGTTGACGGGCTTGCCTGTGCGCGCCGCCGCGAGAAGCAGGTCGGTCTGGCGGCACAGGAAGGCCGGGATCTGCAGCACGTCGACGGCTTCGGCGACGAGCGCGCATTGCTCAGGCTCATGCACGTCGGTGATGACGGGAAGCCCCACGCTCTCCCTGATCTCGGCGAAGATGGGGAGCGCCTGTTTGAATCCCATGCCGCGCGCGCTTGCGGCGCTCGTGCGGTTCGCCTTGTCGAAGGAGGACTTGTAGACGAACCCGACCCCGAGTCGCCCCGACATCTCCTTCAGCGCGGCTGCCATCTCCAGCGTGTGCGCCCGGCTTTCCAGCACGCAAGGTCCGGCGATCAGCGCGAGCGGCAGATCATTGCCGAAACGGGACTTGCCGATGGTCACCACCGGGTGGGGCGACGGCTTGAGCGCTTTATTCATGGGCGGACCATGGAACCCGAAGCCTCAAGCGTCAACCGGCTCACGGGCATGGGCAAGCTCGCCCCGATATAGGTGGCGCGCACGGTGGGATCGTCGCCGAGGATCATCAGCACCAACAGCGTCTCCTCGATCCCGCGCGAGCGGTACCCCCGGGGGGCGAGCAGCGGCGTTGCCTTTCGGATCGAGCACGACGAGGTCCGCCTCGCGTCCGGATGCAGCCGGGATAGTCCGTGATCGGAATGTCGGCGGACAATTTGCTTCGCAGAGTGTCATACGACCCGACGGCCTCGAAGCCCATTGCGGCAGACCACAAGTCCGTCGGGCTCATGAAGGCGCGCGCCAGATCGGCCGGGAAAATGTCGTCGGTGAAGGAGACGAGGGTCCCGCGCAGCGCCATGGGGGTGATTTGCAGGGCATTTCGCGCCTTTCGGAAGCTTGATTTGCAACGGGAGCGTCACTGCCCGCGCGTCAAGCATCGAGAGGTGCTAGCTTAGCCTAGCGCGGCGCGGAGTAGCCCCGAATGCTCATGATGATATGCAGAAGATTGCTGTTCGGCTCGAGCCTTCTGCTCGTTATGGGGAACGCCCAAGCGACCCCAATTGACGATTGCAACCAAAGTGCGGATCGCGACCTACAGATCCAGGCCTGCACAAGGTTGCTCCGGCTAGACCCCTTCGGCCCCAATGCCGCGCTCGCCTATGGGCTCCGCGGCGAGGCCTACAAGAACAAGGGCGAGCTCGACCACGCCATCACCGACTTCAGCAGCGCAATCACCGTCGATCCACAAGCGTTCAACATCTATGTGAATTGGGGGATCGCCTATCGAGAGAAGGGCGAGCTCGATCTCGCGCTTGCAGATTTCAACAAGTCCATCGAGATCAACGGACACTTTGCGGAGTTTTTTATCAACCGCTGCGTCGTCTACGAGGATAAAGGCCAATACGATCTGGCCATTGCCGATTGCGCCAGGGCCATCATGCTCAGTCCGGAGGAGGCTGTTGCCTACAACGATCGGGGCGTCGCCTACGACAAGAAGGGGGACGTCGACGGCGCCCTCGCCGACTACACTGCAGCGATCAAGATCGATCCCAACTCTGGAGACGCCTACGCCAATCGCGCCGTCCTCTATGACCACAAAGGTGATCGGGAGCGGGCCATCGCCGATTACCGCGCGGCTCTCGCCAGGAATCCGAAGCCGGAAGACGCGCGCGACATCGAGGACGCGCTCAAGCGCCTCAATGTCGGCCCCTGATGTCGCAAGGAGAACGGGCAAAGTCCCCGATGATCATATGCCCATGGCATCAGTACAGGCGTTAGGTTATGCTCGATGCCTGGCTTGATGTCGTAGTGCTGTCCATCACAGGCTTGGCGCTCTGGTGGATGAGGCATAGTCGCAAGCCTTGGTCAGCGGTATA
The DNA here is from genome assembly GCA_963846875.1 of uncultured Alphaproteobacteria bacterium. GTDB lineage: Bacteria > Pseudomonadota > Alphaproteobacteria > Rhizobiales > Methyloligellaceae > Methyloceanibacter. Next base: position 30,392 of record CAWJXT010000015.1, on the reverse strand, counting down.
GGTGATGTACATGAGCCACACAGCTTGGGGTTTGATCGGGCTTGCAGTCAGGTGTGGCTGTGGTACGCCGCCCTCTGGAAAATCCAAATCCGAATGGTCAGTCACGCCGAGCAGCGAGCTAGCTTGGCGATGTTACTTGCTATGCGTGGGGCCTCATCCTCGGTGAGCACCCCGGCAGTGCGTGCGTCCGCCGAGGTGTCGCGGGAACAGACATAAGCGAGTGACTGACCGTTCGCATCGACCACCTTCAGCCCGCCGGAAATCCGCTCGACAGTCCACGGTGGCGGGAAGCGGCGTTCGGTCTTCGCAAGAGATTAAAGTCAATCTCTAGCTAGACAAAATAACGCCCCCACCGGGGAGCAGGGGCGTTGCAGGTTTGGAGTAGACTGTCCTAGTCACAGCCGATGAAGGGCAAATGACGGTTAGGTGACAAAAGGGCGCCGGCTGAAGCCACCTGGGCTAAAGTCGTGCGCGCCTACTTAGGGCTTCACAGGGGGGACAACACAAATGCTTCGACTTACACCACCCACACGCATAACCTTCTACATCTCTGTCGCGCTGGCCGTGATCGCCGTGATCATTCATTTCACCCACGTCGATATTCCGCTGTGCACAGCGGTTTCGTGATCCTGCTAATAGGCTACCTGGTGCTCGTAGCCGGAAACGCTCTCGATGGAGTTCTAGTTGACGCAAAAGGGCGCCGACCAAAGCCGATGCCCTTGAAATTGGTGGGGAGACGCTACTTTGCTCGCGTCCTTGATAGGCTTGGCGGGATCATCGGGCTCAGTACCCGCGACCTTCGCGCCGACGGTCTCGTCTTGGAAATCCACGCCGTCTGAGAGTTGGTCGCTCACAGCGGCGAAGCCAAGGAGCTCGGCGTAATCGATCTTTTGCATGGGAACCCCCCGGTGGAACAAGTGCGAGCTAGCAAATTGCGCGGGTGTGTCTGAATCAGCATGCTCCACAGAGAAAGAACGTCCACCGAAGGCGACGCCTCATCGGAAAGAATTGTCCGGACACGCCGGAGCTGTCCTGGCGTCCTGCTGCTGACGCCATGCCCGGCCGCCGGCGAGTTTCGTCATCCGACCTCTCTGCTCTCTCCCAGAAATTTCAAACTAAGGTTCGCAGTGGTAAGGTTGCCTCGTGATTATCCGATTGCTCCTGTTTGGCCTGGCAGCCTTGGTGGTGGCCCTTTGGGCTGTGCACTTCGTAAGCCCCCACACCATTCCCGACTGGTTTGCCTGGCTGCATCGGGTCCGGAGGGGGCCGGGGTGAGCTGTTGGCCGATATACTGCCGGGATACCCTTCCATCGCATAGCTAAACAACAGGTACATGCTGAGCACCGCAAGAAGCAATGCCAGCGGTACCGACAAGACGAGATCGACGGCGACCACTTGGCGACCCACCACAAAGAGGATACCGAGAAAAATAAAGGCGTGCCTCGCACCCCGACCTAGCGGCCCCGAGAACCTTTCCAGCTGCGAGCGACCTGCTGCATCAAGGGAGGTCGATTTTTCTATCGTGAGTGGTCTTCGACCTCGGAAAAATGAAATGGCGTCAGCCTGAACGGATGCCCAGCGCAAAAGGGCATTCCCTGCGGTCGAAGCCGCAAGCGATGGGAGAACCGCTTCTACTGTAGGAAGCAGGTCTAATTTCGCTGCATCCGCGATTACTGCGGTGAGGTCGTTGCACTCCTCTTGATAACGGAGTGGCATCCGTGAGGGTCGGCACGATCCCTACGGCCAAGGTGCGGTACGACCGAGATCAACGCACCAACCAAAAGACCCAGGATGAACGAGACCATTCTCTTTCCACTCTTGCGGCAAGGATCGCAAAAGCCGGTTGTTCCCCCAAAATCTGAAGGCGCGGACAAACCGATCGGCCGCCCGTTGGGTGTGGGCAGCTTTATTGCCAATAATTGTTGAGAGCAGCATCCGAATACGCGGTCACCGCAATTCTCGTCGTATTTCTTTAGGTGCTCTACCGGTCCAACGCCTGACAGCATGCGTGAACGAGCTGACGTCCTGGTAACCAAGCAACCAAGCGATCTTCGAAATTGACAAGGTCTCGTCCGTGAGATGACGGTTGGCAAGATCGGACCTGACACTCTGCAAGACACCGGCGAACGTTAACCCCTCAGATGAAAGACGCCGTGCAAGTGTCCGCTGGCTTACGCCTAGTTTGCGGCCGATTTCGCCCGCTTGCGGTTTACCGTGTGGCAAGAGTAGAGCAATCGCGTTTTCGACGCTCAATCCGAATGGATTGCGGTTCGTTGGCCGGCTGGCAAGCGCTTCCTCGCAATATTTGACCAAGATCTCATTGAGGTATGAGTCCGCGCCGATCACCGCCATCTGTCTGATCGACGTCTGGAACGCTAATTCATCCACCGCTGCCCCGAATTTTACCTTGCTACCGAAGAAGGCATTGAGCTCTGAGACGTCGTCGCTACGACGATGGGTAAAGCCGACGCGGGTTGCCGGCAAGCGACGGTTCGTCAACTGCCGGCATATGCGGACGAGCGCCACCGTCCAAAACTCAATCTGATGGCGATCTGAATGTCGCGCAACGCCGACATAGTCGAAGCTAATCCCGATGTCCTTTCCGTCACGAAAGGTCAGTGCGATGCCTTCATTTACGACCTTGCTGTATCGTGCGCCCCGCCGCAAAGCCTCGCCTAGAGTGTCAGAGGAAGCTAACACGTAATAGAGCAACCCTATCACTCGAAGATCGAATTTCTGAGCGAGGTGAAACCCGAGAAATGCGTCGTGGAGCTCTTTTGCTACGAGTTCCAAAAACTTAATCTGAGTTTTGACGTGGAGGCGAGTGCTGGGGTCATCGATTTGCTGAAGAGTGAGACCGGCCTTCGGCAACAGCGATTCTACGTCAATTCCTTCCCTCTTCGCGTGCGCCCAGGCGAGCCGCGCGATGCCGCCCGTGGCCATAGGGAATGAGTCGAGATGATGAGCGTCGGAAGCACGCACGTCAGCAATCCTATATCGACATACCATCCAACCTCGGACTGACTGGCGGGAACAAATCTTTGGCACATAATAGCAAGTTTTGCGCAGAGCGTTGTCTATATGCGGGGCTTGCCGATCAATCGTCGGGGTTGGTGGATTAACAGCACGATGTTGAGCAAGAAGATGACCGATTTGTCTGTCGAAGTCCGTTGCCAAGACATTTTTGTCACCAAGCCAGGAACTGGGCTTTCCGTAACGCATCGTCGAGAGCGTAATGAGCCGACGCTGGTAGCACTTTGCTCAATGCGGAGCGATCCCGATGCAGACACTTTGGCGTTTCTGGCGGAGGCGTGGAGAGCCGCCCACGCCAAAGCGAAAACATTAGGGTGGCTCTAATGGTGGTTTCCCGAGCCGTTGCACAACATGCGCCGCGCGGTGTTCCGCGTTTAAGGCTCGGTAACTTGTCGACTTGAGTTGGGGTCGATACGGGGGAATTTTCGACCCCACTCGGCGGCTCCGGTGACCTAGCCTCTTGCCAGGTGGCGCCGGAGCCGCTCGTTTCTTGTGAGGGGTTGAGTGACTGAAGTCGGTCGACCGAATGGATGCATCGAGGCGGTCACGTACGACCTTACGATTGCCGCCGCAGGGCGATCGCCGCAACTACGGCGGCTAACACGGTATGACTTGGTGAGTGTCTCGCGCCGTTTTTGGCGAGCCGTTTCCTCACCACGCTTAAGCCCAAAATTGTAAACCTCGGCAATCAATAAGCTCAGAAATCCCAGCGACTATGCCGCCCAAATGATGATGCCGAGGACGCAAATCAGACGGCATTATTTCTGAGCGCGATGTTGCCTATGGCTTGGTGGCGCATGGACGCCGGTTACCAAGCATTGCCGTTTCCAGCTCGTGACCAAGGCAGTCGTTGTCTGCTCACCGGAGGACAGCATCACCGATGTGATGAAGTTAATGACGCAGCGACGCATTCGCCACCTGCCCGTTAAGGATGGCAATCGGCTCGTGGGAATTGTCAGCATCGGCGATGTTCTCAAGCATCGGCTCGGCGAGGTGCAATTGGAAGCTAATGTGCTTCGCGATTATGCCCTCGCCGTTCGACGTTAGTGCCCCGGAGAGCCGGAGTTGCTTGCGTGCGCTTCAAGTGCAATGGCCGTAGCCTAAGAACCGTGCGGTATCGACTACCGCCAGTTAGAGTTTCCCTAAACAAAAGCCGCCGACCGAAGCCGACGCCATTGAATGTGGCGATTGCCACTGTAGCGTGACTGGTAACGGTTTGTTGCGCCTCAATTCAGCTGCGTCACGACCGTATTTCAGGAGCTATACTTTCCCGCGTCCACAATTGGAGAAGAGGAGATTTTCATGCGGTCGAAACTGACAGTGCTCACCACCGCGCTTTTGATAGTTGCCTTCGGTGTCCCGGTTGCGAGCGCAAAAGATGTTGCGGGCGCGCAAGGCTATATTACGGCCGCGGGCGATCAGCCCTCCGACAACCCGACCACTGAGGACCCTGGCGCAAGTGATGAAGGTCCAACGACTGCCGATGACCCGAGCGGCGGGAAGGATCAGGGTGGCGACGACCGCTAACGCGCCACGCTGGTTATCATGGCCCCGGGGGACTGCTCCCAGGGCCGATCTCGCAGTGTGAGGACCGTTAAGCCGACCCGCGAGAGGGAAGAGCAAAGGGCGCTGGCCGATGCCGACGCCTAGCCGCGTCTGGCCGAGACGTCGCCCGTAATCGCGCCCGGCTTTCCCTCCCGGCGCCGCATAAAGCGCTTCTGGTGCCTAACCGCCTCAACGGTTGGGCACTTTTTTATGCCGCCCAAAGTGTGATCTTCCCGCAACATTACAGATTTATTTCTTGGGAGTGGCCAATTGCCCCTTGATTGCCATGCTCGCCCTATTTGCTGATCATCGAAATCGCGCGGAGACGAGAGGGAAAACGGGGTATAGACGGGGTAGAGGGAAAACGGGGGATTAGACGGGGGAAGGCTTGGCCAGCGGCCAAGCTTTTCCTTTTTCGGCGAAGGGCGCCAACCGAAGCCATACACCTCGTGCCGCCGACGTACCGCCACCACTCTTCATCGCCAGCCGCGCAGGAATATCAGCCTAGTGGAGACGTTTTTAGGGTGTGCCCACTGCACCTTCCACTCGCTCCAAAGCCTCTTGAGTTCTCCATGTTCGGTGCTCGCTATAATCTCAACGTCTGCCGTGACATGCCCAAGAGCGCTGGTTTACTACGGTGGGAAAGCGCTTGGCACTTGCGAGCTAAGGCTTTGTAATCTTGCTGGTCTTGAGAAGTAGCACCCGCTAACGCGGCTAGACCAGCCTCGATTGCTCCACCGCCGCCTCGATGAAGGAGGCGAAGAGCGGGTGCGGTTCGAAGGGTCGCGACTTCAGCTCGGGATGGAACTGCACACCGATGAACCAGGGATGGTCCGGGATCTCGACGATCTCGGGCAGAAGTCCGTCCGGAGAGATGCCTGAGAAGCGCAAGCCCACCGCTTCGAGCTGGTTGCGATAGCGCATATTCACCTCATAGCGGTGGCGGTGGCGCTCGGAGATGCGCGTTTTGCCGTAGATCTCCGCCGCCTTGCTGCCCTTGGCGAGCACGGCGTCATAGGCGCCAAGGCGCATGGTGCCGCCGAGATTGCCGTTGTTCTGGCGCCTCTCGAGTTCCTCGCCGCGCATCCATTCGGTCATAAGCCCGATCACCGGCTCCTCGGTTGGGCCGAACTCGGTCGAGCTCGCCCCTTCGATGCCTGCGACGTCGCGAGCAACCTCGATCACCGCCATCTGCATCCCGAAGCAGATGCCAAAATAGGGCAGCCCCTTGGTACGGGCATATCCGGCCGCCCTGATCTTACCTTCGGAGCCGCGCTCGCCGAAGCCGCCCGGCACGAGGATGCCATGCACGTCCTCTAGATAGGCGGCGGCGTCTTGGCTCTCGAAGGTCTGGGATTCGATCCATTCGAGATTGACCTTCACCTTGTTGGCGATGCCGCCATGGACGAGCGCCTCGTTCAGGGACTTGTAGGCGTCCTTGAGGCCTGTGTACTTGCCCACCACGGCGACGGTCACCTCGCCGTCGGGATTGGCGATGGTTTCTGCGATCTGCCGCCACCGCTCGAGGTCGGGCGGTGGTGCATTGGTAATGCCGAAAGCTGCCAGCACTTCACGGTCGAGTCCCTCGGCGTGGTAAGCGCTCGGCACCTCATAGATGCTCGCCACGTCAAGCGCTTGGATCACCGCCTCGGGGCGCACATTGCAGAAGAGCGCAATCTTGCGCCGCTCGTCGCGTGGCAATGGCCGGTCTGTGCGGCAGAGCAGCACGTCGGGCTGGATACCGATGGAGCGCAGCTCCTTCACTGAGTGCTGGGTGGGCTTCGTCTTCAGCTCCCCCGCGCTCGGAATGAAGGGCACGAGCGTCAGGTGGATGAATGCGGTCGATCCATGCGGTAGCTCATTGCCGAGCTGGCGGATCGCTTCGAAGAAGGGCAGGCCCTCGATATCGCCAACGGTGCCGCCGATCTCGCACAGCACAAAATCGATGCCCTCATTGCCAGTGGTGATAAAGCTTTTGATCGCGTCGGTGACGTGAGGGATGACCTGGACCGTGGCGCCGAGATAATCACCGCGCCGCTCCTTGCCGATGATCTCCTGATAGATGCGACCGGTGGTGACGTTGTCGGCCTGGCTGGCGGGGCGCCCGATGAAGCGCTCGTAATGGCCAAGGTCGAGGTCGGTCTCGGCACCGTCGTCGGTAACGAAGACCTCCCCATGCTGATAAGGGCTCATGGTCCCCGGATCGACGTTGAGATACGGATCGAGCTTGCGCAGGCGCACGCTATAGCCACGCGCCTGTAAGAGCGCGCCCAGCGCCGCCGAAGCCAGGCCCTTGCCCAAGGAGGAAACCACGCCGCCGGTGATGAAGACGTACCGCGCCATGGGCCTCGACCCTATACCGAAACACCTGTGAGTCGGTAGTCCAAAGGTGGGCGCTTCCACTGGCACGCCTCAACGGCGCAAGTGCCGATGGTTGGGGCCGCGTTTACTGTGATTGCGGCGCTTGCGGGCTTGGTGGTGCCACCGGGGCCTGCGGCGCGGGTGCGCTTGGCAATTGCAGATTGGGCAAGCCGCCACCATCCACGGGCGCGGGTCCGCCCGGGCCCAACACCGAGGTTGGGGTGCCTTGGTGGCTGGCCAAGAGAGAAAGCGCCAGGCTCGTGGCGAAAAAGCAAGCCGCGAGCACAGAGGTGGTTTTGGTCAGAGCATTGCCGGCGCTGCGGCCGGTCATGAAGCCGCTGCCGCCGCCAATCCCAAGCGCGCCACCTTCGGAGCGCTGCAGGAGCACGACGCCGACCAGCGCCGCTGCGACCATCACGTGAATAACGAGGAGGACTGAGGTCATCGTGTAGCCTTGGTTCTTGCTGGCGTCGTCTTATCCTGATCCGCAAGGGCTTGGCTAGGGCTTGTGGCTGGGCTGGTCGAGGATGGCGGCGAGGGTTTGCGGTCCGGCAAAGGGACGGTTCCGGTGTCCGGGGCTACGACCTTGGCCTTGTCGACGCCTCCGCCCCGGCAGCGGAACTCGATTTGCTCTTCGATATTCAAGAACCGCCTCACCTGGTCGATTTCCGCTTCATTGAGATGGGTCTTGACCCAGTCCGGACCTTGGTCGAGGGCCGCCTGCATGTCCCTGGTGAGCAGCTGTTTGCGCTCGGTCTGCAGGCTGGAGCAGCTCTGTTTGTCGAGAGGCTCGGCGCTCCCCCGTCCGGCGTCAAGCAGGCTCACGGCCGCGACGACCAGTAAGGTCGCGCTCAGACGTCCGAACGACATCGCAAGTGAGTTCATGATCCCGCGGCGGCAGATCCCCGACAACCTGCGCAGCATGGCGAAGTTCGCCGCTCTTGCCAACCTCCCGCAGCATGGTTTCGCTCGGCATCAGCTGGGTTTATTGGCATAAGTGCTCAAAATACCATAGAAATCCTCGGCGTTTAGGCTTGCGCCGCCCACCAGCGCGCCATTCACGTTGTCCACCGACAGGAGTTCGGCTGCATTGGCGGGCTTGACCGAGCCGCCATAAAGGATGCGCAACGCTCCGTCTTGCGCGTGCCGCTTGGCGAGCTCATTGCGGATGAAGCCGTGCGCCTCCGTCACGTCGCGGGTGCTCGGCGTGAGGCCGGAGCCGATCGCCCAGACCGGCTCATAGGCGATCACCGTATTGGCCGCCGACGCCGATGGCGGCAGCGATCCCTCGAGTTGACCGCCCACGATCTCCAAGGTTCTGCCATCGCGCCGTTCGGCCTCCGTCTCGCCAATGCAGATGATGGCCGCGAGGCCTGCCCGATGGGCCGCGGTCGCCTTCGCACGTACGAGAGCGTTGGATTCGCCATGCTCGATCCGCCGCTCCGAATGGCCGACAATGACGGCGCGCGCCCCCGCATCGGCAAGCATTTCGGCGGAGATTTCGCCGGTATGAGGGCCGGAGGTTTGGGTCGCGCAGTCCTGGGCCCCGAGGGCGACGGCGCTTCCGAGTAAGGTGTCTCGCGCGCGGGAGAGCAGGGTCGCGGGTGGGCACACCATGATGTCCGTCCCCGGCACGGGGTGTTTCGTCAGGCGGTCGAGCAGGGAGCTCAGCTCGGCCAGCGACGCGGCCAAGCCGTGCATCTTCCAGTTGCCGGCCACAAGCGGTTTGATGGCCGTTACCCCTCCCTTGCCAAAAGCCGCCATAAGAGCCATCCAAAGGGCCAGTTTCACCCGCTTCGCCCAAACCCTTGGCCCGAAACCCCCGCCTTGCCGCTAGGCGGCGTGCTCCCTATGATGCGCGGCCCGCGTGAACAATGTCCAAAAGCTTGGGCCTCCCGCGTGGCGAATGCAAACACCCAAAGGAAGGCTGGCGCGTGGCACTCGACACTTTGCGAAAAGGAGCAGGACGCCTGTTGGGCATGATCTTGATGGGCATGCTGGTTATCAGCTTCGGCGTCTGGGGCATCGCGGACATTTTCCGGGGCTATGGCCAGCAGTCGCTGATTCGCGTGGGCGATATCGAGATTAGTGCGCAGGACTATCTGCGCGCGCAACGCGAAGCCGTGCAAGCCATGAGCAACGATGCCGGACGCAGTCTCTCCTTGCAGGAGGCCCGTGACGCTGGGCTCGAGTCCCGCGTGCTCAGCCGTTTGATCGGCGGTGCCGCGGTCGACAACCACGTTCACGCTCTGAAGCTCGACGTCAGCAATGCCGCCCTGCTGCAAGAGATCATGAAAGATCCGAACCTCAAGGACCCATCAGGAAATTTCAGCCCCATCGCCTTCCAACAGTTGCTCCGCAGCGCTGGGCTCAGCGAGCAGGGCTTCCTCACCGATCTGCGCGAGCGAAGCCTCCGCCGCCAGCTTGTCGCCACCATCGGCAAGACCGCGGACACGCCGCAGATTCTTTTGGCGGCTCTCGACCAGTACAATGGCGAGACGCGCAGCCTCCGCTATGTGATCGTGCCGAAGACCGCCGGCGGCGCTTTGCCCGATCCGACGGAGGAGGAGCTGAAGCGCTTCTACGACAATCATGCGGCCAAATACACGAAGGCCGAAACCCGCAAGTTTGGCGTTCTTGCGGTGACGCCTGAGACCGTCAAGGACCAAGTGCAGATCAGCGAAGACGACATCAAGGCGGCCTACGAAGCCACCAAGGACAAGCTTGGCCAACCCGAACGCCGGCACGTGCAGCAAATCTCCTTCCCCAATGAGGATGCCGCGGATACCGCGTATCAGAAAATCCAGTCGGGGACCGACTTTGCCGCGATCGCCAAGGACCAGGGCTTGAGCGAGGGTGACATCGATCTTGGCACGGTGAAGCGCGACGAGCTGGCGGACCCGGCCGTCGCCCAAGCGGCTTTCAAGCTCGAGGCGAACAAGGTCAGCGAGCCCGTCACCGGCAAGCTCGGCGGGGCGGTGCTCTTGCGCGTCACCGCGATCGAGCCGGGTAAGGTCCAGACCTATGAAGAGGCCAAGGGCGACATCGAGAAGCGCATCCTCAAGGATCGGGCCGAAGGCCTGATCCTCGATATTCACGACCGCATTGAGGATCAGCGGGCCTCAGGGGCCCAGCTCTCGGAGGTCGCCGACAAGCTCAAGCTCCCCTATCAGGGTGTCGATCAGGTCAACCAGCTGGGCAAGGGGACGGACGGCTCCGACGTGACGCTGCTGGACAAGCCCGAGCTGCTTGCGGCTGTCTTCGGCACCGACGTGGGCGTCGACAACGATCCGCTCGACAGCAAGGATGGTGGTTTCGTCTGGTACGATGTAGAGGCCATCAACCCGCAAAAATTGATGCCGTTCGACGAGGTCAAGGATGAGGTCCTCAAGGATTGGCGCGAAGACGCCGAGCGGAACAGATTGGCCAAATACACTGACGGTCTCGTGCAAAGCCTGCAGGACGGCAAGAGCCTCGAGGATCTTGCCAAGGAGCTTAACACCGAGGTGCTGCCCACCGAGCCCTTGAAACGAAGCGGCATGACGGTGAACGTTTTGCCGGCCGCCGTCGAGCAGGCCTTTGCGTTGCCGCAAGGGGGCTACGGCTCGGCGCCCAGCGGCGCCGATCAGGCCCGCATCGTGTTCCAGGTGGACAAGATTACGTCGCCTGCCCCGCTCGAGGCGGCGACCATCGCTCAGTTGAAGGGTCGGTTGAACACATTCATGAGCGACGACATGCTCGCGGAATATTTCACCGCGTTGGAAGATCGCTACGGGGTCACCATCAATCAGGCGGCGCTCGCCAAGCTCGCGGGTGGCGAGGAGCAATGAGCCCGGCCCCCGCGGCTTCCGTCACGCTCCTGCATGGGCAAGGCGGCGCCGTCCTCATTGAGCCTGATTTTCCCGCCTTCGCGCGCCGCTACGACGAGGGCAGGCCCCAGGCTGTATGGACGCGGCTCGTCGCCGATCTGGAGACGCCGGTATCGGCGATGCTCAAGCTCGCCTATGGGCGTCCGAACAGCTTTCTCCTGGAGTCGGTGGAAGGGGGCGCCACGCGCGGCCGCTATTCCATCATAGGGTGCGAGCCCGATCTGATCTGGCGCGCGGACGGCGCGCAAGCCAAGGTGAATCGCGCGCCGCAGTCCAATCCCAACGCCTTCGCCCCCTCCCCGCTACCCACGCTTGCCTCGCTCCGCGCGCTGCTTGCGGAATCGGCCATCGAGCTTCCGGCGGAGCTGCCTCCCATGGCGGCGGGCATCTTCGGCTATATGGGCTACGGCACGGTGCGACTCATCGAAGATCTGCCGAGCGAAAAGGGCGATGCCCTTGGGTTGCCCGACAGCATGCTGGTGCGGCCGACGCTGATCGTGATCTTCGACGCGGTGAAGGACGAGATGACCGTGGTCACGCCGGTACGCCCCGCCCCCGGCGTGACGCCCAAGGCCGCTTACGCCCGCGCTGCCGACCGATTGAATATCGTGGTTGAGCGGCTCGACCAGCCTTTGCCTCATGTGACTGATCTCGATGCGACCGCCGTGCATCCGGAGCTGACGGCGAGCGTTACGCCGGAGGCGTACATGGCCAAGGTCGTCCGCGCCAAGGAGTACATCGCCGCGGGTGACATCTTCCAGGTGGTGCTCAGCCAGCGCTTCGAGGCGCCCTTCGGGCTCTCCTCCTTCGCGCTCTATCGGGCACTGCGGCGCGTCAATCCCTCGCCCTTCCTCTATTATCTGAACTTTGGGGGCTTCGCCGTGGTGGGCTCGAGCCCGGAGATCCTGGTGCGGGTGCGCGACGGCATGGTCACCATCCGCCCCATCGCCGGCACGCGCCGGCGTGGCGCCACGCCGGAAGAGGACACAGCCCTCGCAGCCGAGTTGCTCGCCGACGCCAAGGAGCGCGCCGAGCATCTGATGCTGCTCGACCTCGGCCGCAACGACGTGGGCCGGGTGGCCGAGGTGGGGAGCGTGCGCGTCACCGACTCCTTCTTTCTCGAATATTACAGCCAGGTGATGCACATCGTGTCGAACATCGAAGGCAAGCTTGACCCGCGCTTCGACGCCATCGATGCGCTGATGGCGGGCTTTCCCGCGGGTACTGTCTCGGGTGCACCCAAGGTGCGGGCCATGCAGATCATCGACGAACTCGAGGACGGAAAACGCGGACTCTATGCCGGCTGCGTCGGTTATTTCTCGGCCACTGGCGAGATGGATTCATGCATCGTGCTCAGGACCTCGGTGATTAAGGACGGCACCATGTATGTGCAGGCTGGAGCCGGCGTTGTGGCCGATTCCGTGCCCGAGCGGGAGCAGGCGGAGTGCCTGGAGAAGGCCAAGGCCCTTTTCAAGGCCGCCGAGGAGGCCGTGCGCTTCTCAGCTCGCGCCAAGCGCGGACAGTGATTGGCTGGAGGCTCATGCATGTTGACGCTGAGCCTCCTTCGCCACGCCAAGTCGAGCTGGAAAAGCCCGACGCTAGAAGATCGTGACCGGCCGCTCGCTGCGCGCGGGGAAACGGATGCTCCGCTGATGGGCAAGGCCTTGGCGAGGCGCGGCATCGATCCTGAACTCGTGCTCTGCTCGTCGGCGCGCCGCACGCGCGAGACGCTCGCGCTCGTGCTGCCGGAGCTGAAGTCCGAGCCCAGGGTGGTCTATGAGGAGAGCCTCTATCACGCAGGCCCCGCAGGGATCATCCAAATGCTGGGAGGGATCGGCGCCAACGTGAGTCAGGTCCTGCTCGTCGGCCATAACCCGGCGCTGCATGCCCTCGCCCTCGATCTCATCGGCTCCGGTCCGAAGATTCTGCGGGATCGGCTCGAGGCCAAGCTGCCAACGGGCGCGCTGGTGGTGATCATTTTTCCGGTTGGCCAGTGGAAGGACATCGCGGTGAACACTGGGGAGCTCACCGTATTCCTGACGCCGAGGGACGCGGAGAGGGCTTGAACCTTCGACGTCCTTGCCATGCGCCCAGGCGATGAGCGTCCTCGACCTTGACGGGGCGCTGGCCTCAAGCGTAACACCACACCCATGCTGACGCTGATCGATAACTACGACAGCTTTACCTACAACCTCGTTCATTTTCTTGGGGAATTGGGTGCGGGCTGCCGCGTCTACCGCAATGACAAGGTCACGGTGGACCAGGTGATGGCCGAGCGGCCGGCGGCGATCGTGCTCTCACCCGGCCCATGCGATCCCGACCGTGCCGGCATCTGTCTCGAGCTCATTGCCCGGGCCGGGGCCGAGGTGCCGATCCTTGGCGTCTGCCTCGGTCATCAGGCCATCGGCCAAGTCTATGGCGGCCGCGTGGTGCGGGCGCCCGCGCTGATGCACGGCAAGCTGTCGAAGGTGCATCACACCGGCAAGGGCATGTTTGCCGGCATCCCGCAAGACTTCGCGGCTACGCGCTATCATTCGCTCGTGATTGAGCGAGCCACCTTGCCCTCCGTACTCGAACTCACGGCGGAGACGAGCGACGGTGTGATCATGGGCGTGCAGCACAAGCGCTATCCCGTGCATGGCGTGCAATTCCACCCCGAGAGCATCGCCTCGGAGCACGGCCATCAACTGCTCGCCAACTTCCTCGATCTAGCCCGGGTCGAGCGGCGCGCCCAGGAAGCCTCCCCCCGAGAAGCGGTCGGTGCCCTCTAGCCCCACGCCTAGTCCCAGCTCGCAAGGAACGGCGAGGCTCGCCGATCTCCGCGGGGCAATCGCCAAGGTGGCGTCCGGCGCCTCCCTCACCGAAGCAGAAGCGGGTGAGGCCTTCGAGCTCATGATGTCGGGGGCGGCCACGCCTGCGCAAACGGCCGCGCTCATCATGGGCTTACGCGTGCGCGGCGAGTTTGTCGAGGAGATTACGGGCGCGGCGCGCGTCATGCGCGCGCGAGTGCTCAAGGTGCGCGCGCCGGAGGGTGCCGTCGACACCTGCGGCACCGGCGGCGACGGCAAGGGCACCTTCAACATTTCCACCTGCGCCGCCTTCGTGGTGGCGGGCGCCGGTGTCCCGGTCGCCAAGCATGGCAACCGCTCGATCTCGTCCCGCTCGGGTTCCGCCGATGTGCTCACTGCACTCGGCGTGAACATCGAGTGCATGCCGGAAACAATCGAGCGTTGCATCGAGCAATGCGGTCTTGGCTTCATGTTTGCGGCGGCTCACCACGCCGCTATGCGCCATGTGGCGTCCGTGCGCGCAGAGCTCGGCGCGCGTACGATCTTCAATCTGCTCGGTCCGCTGGCCAACCCGGCGGGCACCAAATATCAGGTCGTCGGAGTGTTCGGCGAGCAATGGGTGGAACCGATTGCGCGTGTGCTCGGCCGCTTGGGCGTGGAGCGAGCCTGGGTCGTGCATGGCGCCGACGGATTGGACGAGCTGACCACAACAGGCATCAGCCATGTCACGGTGCTCGATGCTGGCAACATCTCGACCTTCAAGATCTCGCCGAGGAATGCAGGACTGCCGGAGGCGAGGCTTCAGGACCTCACTGGCGGCGATGCTGTCGAGAATGCCGCCCATATTCGCGCCGTGTTGCAGGGAATGCCGGGACCGTTCCGGGATATCGTGCTCTTGAATGCAGCGGCGGCGCTCCTCGTAGCGGGAAAGGCTGCAACGCTTCGCGAAGGCGTTGCGCTCGCAGGCGAGGCGATCGACAGTGGCAAGGCGCGGGCGGTTCTGGAGGCGCTCCAACGCCTCAGCCATGCTAGGACGTGAGCCATGGCGCAGGTCCTCGACACCATCATGGCCTATAAGCGGCAAGAGGTGGAAGCCGCCAAGGCGGCCGAGCCGGCTTCCGCCTTTCGTGCCCGGGTTCAAGCCGCACCTCCCCTGAGGCCGTTCGTGGCGGCTCTCCGTGCGCGCTCGGCCAGTGGCGACTTGGCCCTCATCGCCGAGGTGAAGAAGGCAAGCCCGTCCAAGGGGCTGATCCGGACCGATTTCGATCCCCCCGCCTTGGCACGGGCTTACGAGGCCGGCGGCGCCACCTGTCTTTCGGTGCTTACCGACACGCGCTCCTTCCAGGGGCGCCCCGAATTTCTGATGCAAGCCCGTCACGCCACACGCCTGCCTGTGTTGCGCAAGGATTTTATGTTGGACCCTTACCAAGTGCTCGAAGCGCGGGCTTGGGGTGCGGACTGCATCCTCGTCATCATGGCTGCGGTCGACGACGCCGCGGCGCAAGCCTTGACGCGCGCCGCGCGCGACCTGGGCATGGACGTGCTAGCCGAAGTCCATGATGAGCTAGAGCTTGCCCGCGCGCTCGAGCTCGATACGCCCCTCATCGGCATCAACAATCGCGACCTCAAAACTTTCGAGACGAGCCTCGCCACGACCATGCGGCTCGCCCCTCGCGTGCCCAAGGATCGCCTGATCATCGCCGAGAGCGGCATCTCGACCCATGCGGACCTTGCGGCGCTTGCCCCCTACGGGGTCTCCGCTTTCCTCGTGGGTGAGAGCCTTATGCGACAGCCTGACGTGGCGTCGGCGACGCGGGCCCTGCTCACCGGCGCTAAAGTCGCGGCCAAATGAAGGCGCGTCGGCTCAGTCATCTCGATCCGAAGGGCCGCGCCCGCATGGTGGATGTCTCCGCCAAAGCGGTGACGGAGCGGAGCGCGGTGGCCGAAGGCTTCGTCGCCATGGCGCCCGCGACGCTGGACCTCATCCTTGAGGGCGAAGCCAAGAAAGGCGACGTGCTCGGCACGGCCTGCATTGCCGGCATCATGGCGGCCAAGCGCACCCACGATCTGATCCCGCTCTGCCATTTCCTGCCCCTGACGCAAGTGACCGTGGACTTCGAGCCGTCACGCGATCCCGTCGGCCTGCGGGTCGAGGCGCGCACCAAGGTGGCGGCCCCGACCGGCGTGGAGATGGAGGCGTTGACCGCCGTCGCCATCGCCTGCCTCACGATCTACGACATGTGCAAGGCGGTGGACCGGGGCATGTCGTTCTCCGGCATTCGCCTCATTGAGAAGACCGGCGGCCGCTCCGGCGATTTCAGAGCCGAGCCACTGCCCGGCGCACGCTAGGGCCATGACACTCCTCTCTGTCGCCGAAGCGCTGACCCGCGTGACACAAGGGCTCGAGCCGCTCGAGGCCGAAAGCATTCCGCTTGCGGATGCGGCGGGCCGCGTGCTTGCCGAAGACCTGGCGGCCCGCCTGACCCAGCCACCCTTCGATGCCTCCGCCATGGATGGTTACGCGGTGCGTGCCGGCGACGTGGCTTCCCTGGCGGCCAAACTGCGGCTGATTGGGGAATCCGCCGCGGGCCACGGCTTCGGAGGCAAGATCGGTAGTGGCGAGGCGGTGCGCATCTTCACCGGCGCGCCGGTGCCCAAGGGCGCCGACACCATCGTCATTCAGGAGGACGCTCAGGAGGCCGACGGTGTCGTCGTGGTGCGGGAGGCCGCAGCGGGGAAGCACATCCGCCGGCGCGGGCAAGACTTCAAGCAGGGCGACGTGTTGCTGCTGGCCGGCCGCCGGCTCAGGTCCCGGGACTTGATGCTTGCCGCCGCCATGAACCACGCCGAGGTGCCGGTGCGACGGCGCCCCAAGGTGGCGCTGCTCTCCACCGGCGATGAGGTGTTGCCGCCGGGGTCGAAGCTTGCGCCCGACCAGATCGTTGCCTCCGTCGCCTATGGCCTTGCCGCTCTGATCGCGGCGGAAGGCGGCGAGGCCATGAGCCTCGGCATCGCCAAGGACGATGTGGAGAGCCTGGTGACGCTCGCCCGCTCGGGCAGCGCCGCCGAGATCCTCGTCACCATCGGGGGCGCCTCGGTCGGCGCGCGCGATCTCGTCAGCTCCGCGCTTCGCGGCGAAGGGCTTGAGCTTGATTTCTGGAAGATCGCCATGCGGCCGGGCAACCCGCTGCTCTATGGCCGGCTCGGGGCTCAGCGGGTGCTCGGCCTTCCCGGCAATCCGGTCTCTGCGTTGATCTGCGCCCATGTGTTCCTGGTGCCGATGCTGCGCCGGCTGCTGGGTCTGGAGGAACCAGCACGGACCTCGCCCGACGCGGTGCTGGCCGAGGCGTTGGAGGCCAACGGCCCGCGCGAACATTACATGCGGGCGGTGTCGGACTGGACGGCAGACGGGGAACGCCGGGTAAGGCCCCTGCCCTCCCAGGACTTGTCACTTATGGCGGCCTTCGCCCTGGCCGACTGCGTTATCGTGCGCGCAGCAAATGCGCCTGCGCTTTCTTTCGGGAGCCGCGTGCGGATTATCCCGCTCGATACTTGAGCGCGCCCGCGCCAGTTAAGACCCCAGCAACGCGAATCGCGGCAAACCATCCCCCAGCCCGCGCGATCCCCTGCATGTAGCGGCATTCGCGCTTGCGGAACACAACTAGAACAGATAAACTGTTCATGATTTGTACAAGGGCAGCGTGCGGCCTGCATGCGCTAAAGGGACCAGATGCTGACAACCAAGCAGAAAGAGCTCCTCATGTTCATCCATGAGCGTTTGAAGGAGACGGGCGTGCCGCCCTCCTTCGACGAGATGAAGGAGGCTCTAGACCTCAAATCGAAATCTGGCATCCACCGCCTGATCACGGCGCTCGAGGAGCGCGGCTTCGTGCGGCGCCTGCCGCACCGGGCGCGCGCCATGGAGATCGTGCGGCTGCCTGAGTCCGTGCCCCAATCGTTCGGGCATGGGCGGGCCCGCGGGTTCTCCCCTAGCGTGATCGAGGGAAGCTTGGGCCGCGTGCCACAGGTGGCGGAAGGCGAAAGCCTGCCTCAGACGGTCAGCGTGCCGGTGATGGGCCGCATCGCGGCGGGTGTGCCCGCCGAGGCGATTCAGAACCGCATGAACACCATCGAAGTGCCGCCGGAGCTGCTCACCAAAGGCGAGCATTTCGCGCTCGAGGTGAAAGGCGATTCGATGATCGAGGCGGGCATCCTCGAAGGCGACACCATCATCCTCCGCAAATGCGACGACGCGAGCAATGGCGATATCGTTGTGGCGCTCGTCGACGAGGAGGAAGCGACCTTGAAGCGCCTCAGGCGTCGAGGCGATTCGATTGCGCTCGAGGCCGCCAACCCCGCTTATGAGACGCGCATCTTCGGGCCCGACCGGGTGCGGGTGCAGGGGCGGCTCGTGGGGCTGATCCGGCGGTATTGAGGCCCACGTCATTTCTCCGGGTTTCCGTCGAAGCTTGGGTCCGAACCCAATGCTCGGTCGTTCTTGGCGCCGGAGGGCGCGAGTTCCGCTGCCCTTACCGGCATCCGGCGCCTATGCTACATCACACCGCGCGTGGCACCTATCAACCACCGCAAGAGCCAATCGTCAGCTCCCATGAGCGAGACCGTCATCACGCGCTTCGCGCCGTCGCCCACGGGATACCTGCATATCGGCGGCGCCCGCACCGCGCTCTTCAACTGGCTGTACGCCCGCGCCATGGGCGGCAGGATGCTGCTCCGCATCGAGGACACGGACCAGGCGCGCTCGACCGAAGGCGCCATCCTCGCCATTCTCGACGGGCTTCGGTGGCTCGGGCTCGAGTGGGACGGCGAACCCGTCTATCAATTGGCGCGGGCGGAACGCCATCGCGCGGTGGCCGAGCAACTGCTGGAGCAGGACAAGGCGTATCGCTGCTACGCGACCCCTGGAGAGCTTGCCGCCATGCGCGAAAGGGCGCGGGCCGAAGGCCGCGCTCCTGGCTACGACGGCACCTGGCGAGACCGTGACCCCTTAGACGCGCCGGCCGGCATCCATCCGGCGATCCGCTTCAAAGCGCCCCGCGAGGGCGAGACGGTAATCGACGATCGGGTGCAAGGCCGAGTCGTCTTCGCCAACAAGGACCTCGACGATCTGGTTCTACTGCGCAGCGACGGCACGCCGACCTACATGCTGTCGGTGGTCGTCGATGACCATGACATGGGTATCACTCATGTCATCCGCGGCGACGATCACCTGACCAATGCCGGACGGCAGACGCAAATCTACAACGCCCTTCAATGGAACACGCCGATCTTCGCGCATGTGCCGCTGATCCACGGGCCGGACGGCGCCAAGCTCTCCAAGCGCCACGGTGCGCTCGGCGTGGAGGCCTATCGCGCCATGGGCTACCTGCCCGTGGCGTTGCGCAATTATTTGGTGCGTCTCGGCTGGAGTCATGGCGATGACGAGATCATGGCGACGGAAGAGATGGTGAGGTGGTTCGATCTCGATGCCATCGGCCGCTCGCCCGGCCGGTTCGACTTTGCCAAGCTGGAAAATCTGAATGGGCACTATCTGCGCGCCACGGCTGACGCCGAGATCGTGAGCCGGCTCAAGGCGCTTTTGCCGGAGCTGCCAGATGGCGCGGAGCTTTCCGCCCGGATCGATGCGCAAGGGTGGCGCCAATTGGAGCGCGCAATGCCGGGGCTGAAGGAGCGCGCCAAGACTTCTGGTCGAGCTCCTCGACAATGCCGCTTTCGTCTTTGCCAAGCGTCCGCTCCTTATCGATGCGCAGGCGGCGAAGCTGCTCGACGCTGCTGGGCGGGAAACGCTCGCGGCTTTGCTGCCGCGCCTCGAGGTCGTTGAACCCTGGATACCGGAAGCGCTCGAGGCTTGTGTTCGCACCTTTTCCGAGGCGACCGGCGGCAAGCTCGGCAAGGTCGCCCAGCCGCTTCGCGCCGCGCTGACGGGCCGAACCACGTCGCCTGGCATCTTCGAAGTGCTCGACGTGCTCGGCCGCGAAGAGTCGCTTGCACGCATCCGCGATCAGGCTTTGGCAATGGACTCTGCTTAACTTTTGCGCATTCGCTTGCTGCACTGCGTCACAATTGTCGCAGACTATGCGGCAGTGCAAAAAAAACACTACGCGAAGGCCAGACTTCCTGCCAAAATACAATTGTTGGCGCGTTCCGTCTCGCTTCCCATCGCGGGGGCTACCCCAGCATGGGCTACCCACTCGCGGGTCACAGGAGGTTTCAGATGAGCGTCGCAGAGAGCTATACCCGCAGGCCGACAGCCGAGGAGGCGTCGATCCGTCTCGGCGGCGCGCAGCACGACCTGCCGATTCGCCAAGGCACCCTTGGTCCCGACGTGATCGACATCAGCACGTTCTACCAGGACACGGGCCACTTCACCTATGACCCCGGGTTCACGTCGACGGCGAGCTGCGAGTCGAAGATCACGTTCATCGACGGTGACAAGGGCATCCTGCTTTATCGCGGCTATCCCATCGACCAGCTTGCCGAGCACGGCACCTTCCTTGAGACGTGTTACCTGCTGCTCTACGGCGAGTTGCCGACCCAGGAGCAGTTCGCGTGGTTCCGCCACAAGATCACGCAGCATACCATGGTGCACGAGCAGATGAACTCGTTTCTACACGGGCTTCCGCCGTGATGCGCATCCGATGGCTGTCATGGTGGGGGTCGTGGGCGCGCTATCGGCATTCTATCACGATTCCATCGATATCCAGGACCCCGAGCAGCGCGAGATGGCGAGCGTGCGCATGATCGCGAAAATGCCGACCATTGCTGCCATGGCTTACAAATATTCCATTGGTCAGCCGTTCATCTATCCGCGCAACGAGCTCGACTATGCGGCCAATTTTCTGCACATGTGCTTCGCGGTCCCGTGCGAGGAATACAAGGTCAACCCCGTGCTCGCGCGTGCCATGCGTCGCATCTTCATTCTGCATGCCGACCACGAGCAGAACGCCTCAACCTCCACCGTGAGGCTGGCCGGCTCCTCGGGAGCCAATCCCTTCGCCTGCATCTCGGCCGGTATCGCATGTCTCTGGGGCCCCGCCCATGGCGGCGCGAACGAGGCGGCGCTGACAATGTTGCAGGAGATCGGCACGGTCGAACGCATTCCCGAGTACATCAAGCGCGCCAAGGATCGGAACAACTCGTTCAGGCTGATGGGCTTCGGCCATCGGGTCTACAAGAACTATGACCCGCGGGCGCGGATCATGCAGAAGACCTGCCACGAGGTGCTCGAGGCGGTTGGCCACAAGGACGATCCGATCTTTCAGGTCGCGCTTGAGCTCGAGCGCATTGCGCTCAATGACGACTACTTCATCGAGAAGAAACTCTACCCCAATATCGACTTCTATTCGGGGATCACGCTAAAGGCCATGGGCTTCCCAACCGACATGTTCACCGTGCTCTTCGCGATCGCCCGCACCGTAGGCTGGATCGCGCAGTGGAAGGAGATGATTGAGGATCCCTCCCAGCGCATCGGCAGGCCACGCCAGCTCTATACTGGCGCGATCGAGCGCAGTTACGTCCCAATCGAGGCGCGCTGAGGGATCAGGCCGCCGGCTGGCTGCCGCCCTGCTTCAGCGTAAGCGAGCACGATCTTGGCCGCCCGTCTGCTCGGGGGTTCGCCCTCCTCTCGCACAAGCCGCTGTACTTGTGCCAGGCCTTCCATCTGTCGGTCGCGCTCAGGCCCTCCGCGCAGGAGCGGCAGCAGGGCGCCGGCAAGCTTCTCACTGCTGCAGTCGGCGTTAAGCAACTCCGGGAACACGTTTTCGCCGAGCACGAGGTTCGGCAACACCACCGACGGGGCGACCAGCAGGAATTTGAGGCTTCTCGCGAGCGCATCCGCTCTGTAGGCGACGACCATCGGCGTGCCGGAAACGGCAAGCTCGAGCGTCACCGTCCCGGAGGCCGCGAGCGCCGCGCGGGCGAGCCTGAAGGCACTGAACTTGTCGGCGTTGCCGCTAACCAGGTGCGGCCGCAGGGGCCAGGTGGCCTGGCGCGCCTCGATGAGATGACGGACGCTGCCGACCACCGGGAGGATCACCTCGAAGATTCCCGCCTCGCGCTGCAACTGGTGCAGCGCGTCGCCAAAGGGCGCCATGAGGCGCTTAACCTCGCTTTCCCGGCTTCCCGGCAGCACCACCAGCACCGGGCGGTCGCCGGCGATGCCGAGGCGTTCACGCAGGGCCACCGGGTGGAGGTCTGTGATCCAGTCGAGCTTCTCGACCAGCGGATGACCGACAAAGCTGCAGGGAGGGCCGCCTAGGCGGCGATGCGCCTCGGGCTCGAAGGGCAGGATAGCGAGCACGTGGTCGATGTAGCGGCGCATGCTGCGGGCGCGCCAAGGGCGCCACGCCCAGACACTTGGTGAGACATAGTCGATGATCGGAATCGCGGGCGCGCGCCGCCGCACGCGCCTTGCTACCTGATGGGTAAATTCGGGACTGTCGAGAATGACGAGCGCATCGGGGGCAAACGCGATCGCTCTCTGCTCGGTCTGCCGGATGCGGCGCCAGAAGCTCGGCAGGCGGGGGAGAATGTCCAGGGGGCTCATAACCGCGAGCTCCGTGAGCGGGAACAGCGAGGCGCAGCCTTGGTCCGCCATGAGTTCACCACCGACCCCCGCCAGCTCAAGCGGCCGCGGCGATAGCGTCCGCAAGGCCTCAATCAGCTTACCGCCCAACGCATCCCCCGAATGCTCACCGGCGATCAGGAACAGCCGCAAGGGCTCGGCCTGTGGGCTTGCGTTGCCCTGATCAGGCATCAGCCACAAAACCGCAGAAACTAAAGGATTTCATGGGCGTCTGGGTAACGTTTGGGGTAACAAGCTTCACTCCCCCTGCCATTTCCAGCGCTGTTGGGAACACAATACCAGGATTGGAGTTGTTTAGTCCAAACCGGCACCCATCCCCGCCCATTGAGCTGGTTCAGTTGCGGCAGAGAAGCCCCGGTGTCGTGACGCGCCGGGGCTTCTTCATCGGGAATCCGTCCGGCGCAAATTCGTCGCGACTCTTTGTGTCCTTCGGGTCGTCTTACACTCCACGAAATAGGTTGCCAGCAAGCAGCACAAAAAAGGCTACGAGCAGGATCAAGCCGTGTGGAATCGAGAGCTGGGCATAGTGTATTATGATGGCTTCAGTGGCCACTAGCACAGAGATAAAGAACGTCACCTTTGTGGGCGGTGTGAGTCCAAACGGCATGTATCCCTCCTCAGAGTCCCGTAGTGGGTCCTGTAGGGAGACATCAGGCTGAGTCGATCATCCATCCCCCTCTTACCTTTCAGCTATCCGTCAACCCTCTCGTTTTCTGCCCTAGCGTAATAGGCGCTGCATCTCTGTCCTGTAAACCATGCGGCAGCCTAAACCTTGTGGTTCAACCTGGCCTAAGCCATCCTCGCCAGAGGCAACGCCATGAGCAACGCCGGCAAGAAGCTGATCAGGACTGCTAGGGAGGCAGCGGGCACCGCTCGTCGCAAACTCCTGCGCCGACGCATCAAGCTCTACAGGCTTCTCAAAGGAGAAAAACCATCGACGGAGTATGATTGGGGCTGCGATTATCAAGTAGAGGTCCGGCCAGACCACAATGACACGACGTTCATCACCTTCGCTGAACCCCCTTCGCCGCAAAAAACGACTGAGCCACCAACCAGCCCATGTGCTCCGCATGAATCCTAATGGGGATTTCCTGGGGGTTGCCCTTCTCCTCGATTAGATGGACGAGGGTCGCGTACACGTGTTGATGGTCGACGGCCGAGTGTTGACGGCAGGCGCGGTTTCCAGTCATACCGTGCATGCGACCTAGAAGACAGGATTCGTATGTCTGCTTATGGCACAAAGCAGACATGTTCAATGCGCTGACGAATGTCCGCTTTTGGAGGCAGCGGACAGTGGCGACCGCTGCTTACCAATCTCGATTTATGAGTACACGGCCTAGTCTTGGCCGGCTACGGAAGTGAGCTCGCACACCTCCCAATCTAGAGTATGGCAATGCGCGTAGTCGTCCTTGCAGACTTGGCCGCTCTCCGCCCTTAGAGTCGCCTCCTCGACGTCGTTCGCCTCAATCAAATATTCGCGCAGCTCGGTCACCCACATTTTGATCGCGAAACTCGGTCCACTCGATGCCCCCGCCGAGTCTAAGCCATTGCCCGTCGGATAACGCGCACGACCAGGAGCAGAATGACCGCGCCTATCGTGGCGACGATGATTGAGCCGATAATCCCACCGCCAAGCGCGAGACCGGCACCCAAAAGCGGAAAAAGCAACGCGGCGATGAGCGCGCCCGCAATGCCAATGATGATGTCGCCAATTAGGCCGAACCCTGTCCCTTGGACCACCTGACCGGCGAGCCAGCCGGCTATGGCTCCAATGATCAAGGCGATGAGTAGAGCGGTCATGTTTCCCCCCTTAGTTAAGTTAGCGCTCACGGCTTAGCATGAGTCGCCTACCATCCAACCGTGTAGTTCCGTTTGAAAGCGGACGCGAGCTCCCTTGGCGTCGTCTATCAATGGCGCACCATCCTACAACAGGCTGGGATTGCTGGGCTTCGTTCGCGTCATCGGATAGTGCGCAAAGCCACGCCGGGTCGCCTCGGATTCGAGCCATGCAATGGCTTCGGCTTCGGTTCGGAAATGCTGTTGGTCGCTCTCGGTGGAAGTGCGGTCCTCATCCTCGGCCTCCCATGCGACCGTGAACGATGCCTCCGGACCCTCCGAAGTGGCTTCGAGGTCGGCGGTGAAGTCAGCACCATCTTCGGCTGTGAGCAAAGGCGCATCTGTCATCAATCTGATCCTTCTATCGACTACAGGATCGTCGATGAAGCCGCGATTCATACGTCCAGAATATGGCGCGGTTGTTGGCCGTCCCCGAGTTTCGCCTTACTTGACGATGGAGGACGGGTCGTTTCCTTACCGCCCGAGGACCGCACGGCGTCCCGGAAGAATGTGAACCAATACCAAATGAGCGCGACCGGAACTGCTAAGTCATAGACAACGTCGAGGCCGGGAATAGGCTCGACGGGCACGGCGATTGCCCCCGCCACGAGCGTCGCTCCCATGCGACAGGTAAAGGCTGTCAGCAACCGCTTCAGTGGGTTGTCGTCGGGCAGTCTAGAGACGACCACGATGAGCACGATGCAGAGTGCGAACATCACGGCGATGAATATGAGCAAGTCTCGAATGATTTCCATGAGCGTCACCTATCTGCCACCGGCTCAATGCACTGTTCGGTATCGTTCTTCACGCTATTGACCGCGCGATTGACAGCGTAGGCTTCCATCAGAGCCGGGTCATAAGGCCTCAGAATGGCCTTGAGATCATCTATGCTCGTGGTGGTACCGAGCCAACGGTCGTAGTGCTCCGACAAGAGCATGACGGGCATCCGGTCATGAATGCCACCAACAAGCGGGTTCGCTTCCCCGACGATCATTGCCGTGGACAGAATCTCCTCGCCGCCGAGCCGCGTGAACTCCCATATGCCCGCGAAGGCGAATGGCTCTAGGTCCTTGCGCCTGAAGCGGTAAGGCTGTTTGCCGTCGTCACGCTTCTGCCACTCGTAGAAACCAGTCGCGGGAATGAGGCAGCGCCGTTTGGTGAACGCCTCTCGAAACAGCGGCAACTTATGCACTGTCTCAGCCCGCGCATTGACGTGCGGGACCTTCGGCCTTTCCTTCATCCAGAAGGGGATCAGTCCCCAACGAGCCATGACGACTTCACGCTCGCCATCTCTGGGGTCGATACGGACGATGGGAATTTGATCAGTGGGGGCAATGTTATAGCGGAGAGGAAAATTGGAGTTTGCCAGTCGACCTACCCTGAAGAGGCCGCGATATGCATCCCGGGCGATCAGATTGTCGAACCTACCACACATCTCCGAGCCCTATGCACGCTTTGATCAGCCCTTACCACTGTCCTTGCGTGCCTGAGCAACCTTCCCCTCCTGTGAAACGCGGCCAACCTCTCCCTCGGATGCCCCAATCTTGAGCGGTTTTTGCCTCTGTTTGGGTTTCATCCCTTCAGATGCCGACCGACCCGAACCTGGATGCGGGGGAGCCGGATGGCTCAGTTTAAGCTCAAGGGCATGTCGTGATAGGTCGGCCTGCGTTGTTGTGGCGGCTGTCAAATCTTCCCTTCGGCTCAACTCCTCCTCAACACGCCCAATGGCCTCCCCAAGGACCTGAGCCTTTGCCAACGTACCCGCGTTGTCTCGAGTGGGCTTAGCTCCTCGTGGCTCGGCTTTTCCGCGCATTTCGCGTTTCTGTTGGGAGCTAATATCCTTGGCTCTGTCGCGAGCTCGCCTCAGGCGTTGGGCAAGGACTTTCAATTGTTCAACAGAAAGCTGCTCGACAGCCGGAGGTCGCGTTGCGCTCACGAGCTCCAGCTCAGCGGCCTTAAGGAGCCGGGCTTCTAACTGAGCTCTATCACTCATGCGATTTCTCCTAAAACTGGGATACACCAACGTCGGGGGCACGACGATACGTTGAAGAACTGCAGAAGGGAACCTACGCTCCGAATAAGCTCGAGCTTGCTCTGCAATTCCAGGAAACGCTAGGCGGACCATCCTCTCGAGGCCGCTGAACTTAACGTTACGACGCTGGTCTTCGCTCTCGTGCTCTCAGTTCCTATATGGGGAGGATCCCCAAATGAGGTCCACCCGATCCAGACCAAAGCTCGTGAGCTGGCCGGATCAGGCAAATTCTATGGTTGGCGGCCACTCGCATTCGAGATGCAGTTTCAGGATGGCTTTGAATTGGCGCGCGAATGGCTTCTCAGGCCAGAAACGCGGGAGGAGCTGGAGCAACTCTGTCAGGAGGCCCGTCATAGGGCTTCGAGGCCCAAGGCTGCCTGAACTGACACCGGTGGTTCTCCCCAGAACCGCTGGGACATAGTGAGCAAGTAAGCCCCGACCATTTGGCTGGGGCTTTTTGCTGCCTGATGCGAACTGGCCGGCTAGTGCGCGATATCTGCGGGGTGCGAAATCCCACAGCGCGAAACCAACCGGAACGGCATCATCCTCCCATGCTCAAGGTCGTCTTGAGCAGTGATCTGGAGGACCCGCTACACAGTTTTCAACCCAGCAAGACGGCAGCTTCCCCTACGTACTCCTGTACAGCACGTTCGGCACGATCCTCAGCTTGGCCGCAACCTTGATTGTGTCCGTTCATTCCTTTGCGCCGATGGTGGCCTAAGGACCAAGCAAAACTCGGACAGGCTCCCATGAAGACGCTCATCCATAGCTCCCCGTCACTCGCATTTGTGAGCAGCACACTGGGGACAACCCTTATGAGCATCCTGGTCGCCTGGGTCGTCAGCTCCTTCGTATTCGCGCCCATCTTGGCTGCACCCGAAGCCGGCCCCACAGTTTCCAGTCATCACCTCTATCAAGTGTCACCCATTCCCGCGGGTGCTGATTGGGCTGCGTAGGCTCTTGCTGCGATGACCCCGCGTCTCAACTCACCTGTGTAGAACGAACTGAAGCCCACCAAACGCCATCTCGCTTGCGTTATTGTTACCAATGCGCTTGAGCGAGGACCAGCACAGGCGGATTGCGGAAGCCTTCGAGGAGGCGGCTACCCATCCGGTCCTGCCGGCGGAGATCAGGGCAGGCTATCTCTACAAGGCAAGGCTTGCTCGGCTGCTAGCCAAATTGGCCGCACAGCGGGGCGCAGCAGCAGTCAGTCTCGATGAGCGGGCCGTCGCTAGTGCAGAGGGTATCTAGAGCCTCATTGTGCTGTGTAGGAGGGAACCCATGTTTGCGTCAAAGCGCCGAGGCACAGTTATTGCTGAAGGACTCAAGATTGTCGGAAGTGTCGCTGCTGAGGGGCTGGTCGAAGTCAATGGCCAGATCGATGGCGAATTGCACTGCACTTCGCTCATTATCTCTCGCAAGGCTCATGTCACCGGAACTATCGCAGCGGAACGAGTCGTTGTGGATGGGCGAGTCGAGGGCCCGATTCAAGGCGTAGAAGTCATTCTGAAGTCGCAGGCGCATGTCATTGGCGATATTCAACACCAATCTCTTGCTATTGAGAAAGGTGCCTACTTTGAAGGCCGATCGGTGCAGGCTAGTGGGGCAACTGGGCAGCAAGAGAAAGTCGGGATGAGGCCACGCCGGGAGGACTCCCACAAGCCCACGCACGGCTGAAGCCTGTTCTTTTGTGGGCTTTCCTACGGGCTCACAGGGCCAAGTAGAGAGGCAAAAAGCCCCAGTGATTTGACATGCCCCGGGAGTAGGCTGCCCTATGCGGAGGGCCATGCCATGCGGCAAGTCCTGCTAGGCGCAGCCATCATGGTCGCAATAACCCTTTTTGCCTTGTACTGGTACGACCCCAACGACTTTTACTACGTGGTTGGCCCGCTCGATCAGTTCGTATTCGCTCGCTAGCCGTTTGGGAAGGTGGCGCAGCCGGCCGCTTCCCACCCAACTTAAATGCCATTGCATGCCTCCAACGCAATTCCAACGCCAACGGTGCCTGGAAACACGGCTACTACAGCGTGGCGGCAAAGGCCGAGCGCCTCTTGGTGAAGTTGCTCCTTAAGGACGCCTCGAGCCTTCGGAAGTTCTTGTCTAAGGGCGAGACCTAGCGGTGTACCACGACCGCTCCGCGCCGAGAGGGCTTCGCCCGAAGCCTCGTGCACCTGAAAAAAAGCTGACCAAGGTGAGTCTGCCTTTATCGACTCGATGGGCGCAGTGACGTCAGCTACGGACCCTAATCAGACATGCAGGAGCTGCCCCCGGAGATCAAGCCAGTAGCAAAATTGGCGTTCGACAATTGATGCAGCTCAATGCTGGAAAGGAATAATCGTGGGAGACCCCGACTGTCGCACGATGCGCGACCCACAACCGGGCTAAGAGCACAAGCAAAAAAGGGACGAGCAAAACTCGCACCGATTATTGTTATAGGGAGGCGGTTATGAAAAACCGTTGGCTTATAGCTGCATCTGCCGTAGGCATTCATCTCTGTATCGGCTCCGTCTATGCCTGGAGCGTATTTAATCTTCCTCTTGAAAATGCCTTTGGCTGGGCAAAAAGTGATATAGCCATCACTTTTAGTCTGGCAATTTTTTTCCTTGGTATGTCTGCTGCAGTTTTGGGTCATTTTGTAGAGCGTTATGGCCCAAGTACTTCTGGTATGGTCGCTGCAGCCTTTTGGGGTACTGGCCTTATAGTCGCCAGTCTTGGTGTTAAGCTGGGCATCCTCTGGATTATCTGGCTCGGCTACGGTGTGCTGGGTGGCATCGGTCTAGGCGTTGGTTACATAACGCCAGTTTCAACTCTGGTGAAATGGTTCCCGGACCGCCGCGGGTTGGCAACCGGATTGGCTATTATGGGTTTTGGTTTTGGAGCAGCCATCGGTGCCCCTGTTTTCAACTACATTATGTCCAGTGTTACTGCCAGTAAGCTCGATATACCTTTGGCAGAATATCGTGCTGGTATTTCCAGCTATAACTCAGCAAAAACAATTCTCAAAGACATTCACGTAAACAATAAATCTGCTACCAACTATGATATGGAACAGTTGTTTGGCGCAGTTAGATCAGATAATGCCGAAGAAATACTTTCAATGTTACCGGAAAAACTCGCAATAGATGCCAAACCCGAATTAGATACGCTCAATACAGCACTGAACAATCCATCACTGGCATCATTCTGGAGGATGAAAGATTTAGAGGAATTCAAGATTGCCATCGCATCCGGGGTCTCTACCACCTTTCTGTTCGCGGGTGTGGCGTATCTGATTATTATGGCTGCCGCCGCCAGATATATCGCACGTCCTCCTCAAGGCTGGATGCCAGCTCGTATGAAGGTTGATGTGGAGTTCGGCAAAAGAAAATTGATACCAGATTTGACGCAGATGACTGCAAATGCAGCCATCAAAAGAGCTCCCTTCTATGGTTTGTGGATCATGATGTTCATCAATATCTCCTGCGGTCTTGGTGTTATATACGCCGCCTCACCCTTGGCCCAGGAAAGCATCGGGTTAACTCCTAGTGAAGCCGCTGCCGTGGTGGGTATGATGGCTATTTTTAATGGATTAGGTCGCATTGGCTGGGCGTCTTTTTCTGATTTTTTGGGTCGCGCCAATACATATACCTTATTCTTTGTGATTGAAATTTTTGCCTACTATTTCCTGCCAGATATTAAAAGCATCATCCTGTTCCAGGTTGTGCTCTATCTGATTCTAACTTGCTATGGTGGTGGTTTTGCGACTCTGCCGGCATACATTGGCGATCTTTTTGGGACGAAACAATTAGGCGCAATTCACGGTTATGTGCTGAGTGCCTGGGCCATGGCCGGGATCTTTGGGCCACAGATTGTTGCCCGTCTCTATGAAGCTACTGGCTCTTATGAAACCGTATTGCACGTATTTTCTGGCCTCTTTGCAGTGGCCCTCGCTGTAAGCATTTTGATGACTATATATACGATAAATGCCCGGAATTGGATGACGGGGGTGACCCTATTTAAATTTGATGGTCAGGATTTTATTAGAACGGAGACGAATTTATTAACAACTGATGGCAAGTCCGCAATCAATACAAAACTCGATCGCGACAATCCGATTTATCAGGCATTGGTTCATAAAAAATCTTATGCAGGCGTAGCTATTTTATTTGGTAGGGATTACGAAACCTACTATGCCCCCCTTACTGATGAACAAGGTCATCTATCTGGTGCAATTTTTGTTGGCCATCAACAATAACATTATTAAGAATGCAATATAGCCGTGGTGGTTTATTTATGATCCTCCGGCTGATTTTCTAGGGTAGAAAAGTATATTGTTTTGAAATGCC
>CAWJXT010000014.1:0-36304 GCA_963846875.1 uncultured Alphaproteobacteria bacterium | reverse complement strand
GCTGCTATGCGCCCCAAGGCCATGCGGCTCTTGTCGTCATCACCACTATTCACCTATAGAACAAATAGGGAACTACGGGGCGACTGTCCAGCGGAACTTATGTCCGCGTCTGTCGCGGGCCCCCACGTCTTTGCTCGCACTATGTCAGCTTCGCCTTCACGAGCTGGCTCGCTTTGGCGAAATCCATCTGGCCGACATAGCGGGCTTTGAGCTCGGCCATCACCTTGCCCATGTCCTTGATACTAGCGGCGCCAGCCGCGGCGATCGCGGTGGCAATTGCCTTTTGCGTGTCCGCTTCGGAAAGCTGCTTCGGCAGGAACTCGCGGATGATGGCGATCTCCTCGCCCTCTTGGCTTGCGAGCTCAGCGCGGCCGGCGTCGGCATAGATCTTTTCTGACTCCTCCCCCTGCTTGATCATCTTGGCGAGCACCTCGAGGAGTTCGGCGTCCGTTGCCTCGCCCTTGCCGCTCGTGCGCGCGGCGATGTCGCGGTCCTTGATGGCGGCACTGATCAACCGCAGCGTCGACATGCGGCGCTTGTCTTGCGCCTTGGTCGCAGCCTTCAAGGCAGCGTTGATGGTCTCGCGCATGGCCTTGAGCAGAGGAATTGAGGAAGAAGCTCCCAACCTAATCGAGGCGGCAAATCAGAGCAAGCAATTTTGCGCAGCTAAGCTATTGTTTTAACAAGAAAAACTTTGGCGTGCGGCATTGACCGTGCGAAAGCCATGCTCTAGAAGTGCCGTTCGTTGGTGCCAAGGGTCGCCGGTCTTGATGCTCCAAGCCGCGCACCCGACTTGAGCCCTGGCCGCCCGATCCTGGCGGCTGCAACGAAAGCCGATGAACGACGATCTCGAAACCCTGGCCAGTGAGGCCTCGAATGCTGGCGCGCGGACGGTGCGGCCCTGGGCGGAGGAGGTGCCGACCGCGCTGCTCGTGCTCGCCGATGGCAGCGTCATCGCGGGCAAGGGCGCGGGCGCTATGGGGACCGCCGTGGGCGAGGTTTGCTTTAACACCGCCATGACCGGCTACCAGGAGATCCTCACCGATCCTTCTTATGCCGGACAGATCATCACCTTCACCTTTCCCCATATCGGCAATGTCGGCGCCAACGTTGAGGACATCGAAACGTCGAACCTCGCGGCGTCTTCCGGCGTGCGCGGCTGTGTGCTGCGCGCCGCCATCACGCCATCGTCCAACTATCGCGCGAACTCAAGGCTTCGACGCGTGGCTGAAAACCCGGGGCATCATCGCCATTACCGGCGTCGATACGCGCGCGCTTACCGCGCTGATCCGCGAGAAGGGCATGCCCAACGCGGTGATCGCGCATGCGGCGGACGGAAGGTTCGATGTAGGCCCACTGAAACGCAAGGCTGCCGCCTGGGCCGGCATGGTGGGACTCGACCTCGCCAAAGAGGTGACCTGCGGCCAGAGCTACACTTGGGACGAGACTGAGTGGCGCTGGGGACACGGCTACGGGCGCCAGAGTGAGGCGCCCTTCCATGTCGTGGCCATCGACTACGGGCTGAAGCGCAACATTCTGCGCGCGCTGGCAGGCGTCGGGTGCCGCCTCACCATCGTGCCCGCCACCACCACCGCCGAGGAGGTGCTGGAGCGGAAGCCCGATGGCGTGTTCCTCTCAAACGGTCCCGGCGATCCGGCGGCCACGGGCACGTATGCGGTGCCAGAGATCAAGAAGCTCGTGGACTCGGGGGTGCCGGTGTTCGGCATCTGTCTCGGTCACCAGATGCTCGGAATCGCGCTCGGCGGCAAGACGAGCAAGATGCATCAGGGCCATCACGGCGCCAATCATCCCGTCAAGGACTTCACCACGCGGAAAGTGGAGATCACCTCCATGAACCACGGCTTCGCCGTGGACCGTGACAGCCTGCCAGGAAATGTCGAGGAGACCCACGTCTCACTGTTCGACGGCTCCAATTGCGGACTGAAGGTCAAGGACAAACCGGTCTTTTCAGTGCAGTACCATCCGGAGGCCTCACCGGGTCCGCAAGACAGCCACTATCTCTTCACCCGCTTCATCACGCTGATGCAGGAGCGGAAGGGCTGATGCCCAAACGCACAGACATAAAGTCTATCCTGATCATTGGAGCCGGACCGATCGTTATCGGCCAGGCCTGCGAGTTCGACTATTCCGGAACGCAGGCCTGCAAGGCCCTGAAAGAAGAGGGCTACCGCATCGTGCTGGTGAATTCGAACCCGGCCACGATCATGACCGATCCCGAATTGGCCGATGCCACCTATATCGAGCCGATCACACCTGACTTCGTCACCAAGATCATCGAGCTGGAGCGCCCCGACGCGCTACTCCCCACCATGGGCGGGCAGACGGCGTTGAACACCGCGCTCAGCCTGCACCGCTCCGGCGTGCTCGCCAAGTACGGCGTGGAGATGATCGGCGCCCGCGCCGAGGCCATCGACAAGGCCGAGGACCGCGAGCTGTTCCGCGAGGCGATGCACGCCATCGGGCTCGAGACGCCGCGCTCGCGGCTTGCGGACGCGGCGGCGCTGAAACGGGCGGACAGAGAAAAGTACCGGCTGGAGGTCGAGTGCATCACCGCGTCTGCCGACCCCAACGCGCGGCAGGTACTCGCCCAATTCGAGCATGGTTGGGCACAAGGGGAGGCCGCGCGGCGCCGGCGCTATGTCGAGAAAGGCCTAATCGAAGCGCTCGAAGCGCTGCCGGACATCGGTTTACCCGCCATCATTCGCCCCTCTTTCACCCTTGGCGGCACCGGCGGCGGCGTTGCCTATAACCGCGAGGAGTTCCTCGAGATCGTCGAGCGCGGGCTCGACGCCTCGCCCACCTGCGAGGTGCTGATCGAGGAATCGGTGCTCGGTTGGAAGGAGTATGAGATGGAGGTCGTCCGCGATAAGGACGACAACTGCATCATCGTCTGCTCCATCGAGAACGTGGACCCGATGGGCGTGCATACCGGCGACTCCATCACCGTAGCGCCGGCCCTGACGCTCACCGACAAGGAATATCAGATCATGCGCAACGCCTCGATCAAGGTGCTGCGCGAAATCGGAGTTGAGACCGGGGGGTCCAACGTGCAGTTTGCCGTCAACCCGGCGGACGGGCGCCTCATCATCATCGAGATGAATCCGCGCGTATCGCGCTCTTCGGCGCTCGCGTCCAAGGCCACGGGTTTCCCGATCGCCAAGATCGCGGCCAAGCTAGCGGTGGGCTACACGCTGGACGAACTTGCCAATGATATCACCGGGGGTGCGACGCCGGCGTCCTTCGAGCCCACCATCGATTACGTGGTGACCAAGATCCCACGCTTCGCATTCGAGAAGTTCCCGGGCTCCAAGCCCGTGCTCACCACCTCGATGAAATCGGTGGGTGAGGCGATGGCCATCGGCCGCACCTTCCAGGAATTGCTGCAGAAGGCGCTGCGCTCCATGGAGACGGGCTTGACCGGTCTCGATGACATAGCATTCGAGGGCCTCAACCGGGGCGACGACAAGAACGTGATCCGGGGTGCGCTCGGCACCCCCTCTCCCGATCGCCTCCTGAAAGTCGCGCAGGCGCTTAGGCTCGGCTTTGACGAGACGCAGATCTACGAGGCATGCCATATCGATCCCTGGTTCATCCGCCAGTTGCAGGAGATCGTGGACCTTGAGGAGCGCATCCGCCAGCATGGCCTGCCGGCGAGTGCCTCCCAGTTCCGTGCCCTAAAAGCCCGTGGCTTCTCCGACGAGCGATTGGCCGCGCTCGCCGGCCTCGAGGCGAGCGAGGTGGGGGAGCGGCGCCGCGCGCTCGATGTGCATCCGGTCTACAAACGCATCGACACCTGCGCGGCCGAGTTCGCCTCGCCCACCGCCTATATGTACTCGACCTATGAGACAGGCTTGACGGCCTCTCCCGACTGCGAGGCGAGACCGTCAGCGGCGGAGAAGATCGTCATCCTAGGCGGCGGCCCGAACCGCATCGGCCAAGGCATCGAGTTCGACTATTGCTGCTGCCATGCGGCCTTCGCGCTTTCGGCAACGGGTTTTGAGACCATCATGGTCAATTGCAACCCGGAGACCGTCTCGACGGACTACGATACCTCCGATCGCCTCTATTTCGAGCCGCTGACGGAAGAGGACGTGCTCGAGATCGTGCGCAAGGAAGAGACGAACGGCACGCTCAAAGGCGTCATCGTCCAATTCGGCGGGCAGACGCCGCTCAAGCTCGCGGCAGCACTCGAGCGCGCTCGGGTTCCCATCCTCGGCACCACGCCCGATGCCATCGACCTCGCCGAGGACCGCGACCGGTTCAAAGCCCTGATCGAGCGCTTGGGGCTACGCCAGCCCACGAGCGGCATCGCGCGTTCGGCGGAGGAAGCGCGCGCGATCGCCGCGCGGCTCGGCTTCCCACTCATCATCCGCCCGTCCTACGTGCTGGGCGGTAGAGCCATGGAGATCGTGCATGATGACAGCCAGCTTGCCCGCTACATCGCGGAGGCCGTGGTCGTCTCAGGAAGGAGCCCGGTGCTGCTCGACTTGTATCTCCGCGACGCGATTGAGGTCGATGTGGACGCCATCGCCGACGGCAGGGATGTGTTCGTCTGCGGCGTCATGGAGCACATCGAGGAGGCGGGCGTGCATTCGGGCGACTCGGCCTGCTCGCTGCCGCCCCATTCACTCAAAGACAACATCGTCGCCGACCTAGAACGCCAGACGATTGAGCTCGCCCGCGCGCTCAATGTCGTGGGTCTCATGAACGTCCAGTTCGCCATCCAGAGCGACGAGATCCACGTGCTTGAGGTCAACCCCAGGGCCAGCCGCACGGTGCCCTTCGTGGCCAAGGTGATTGGACTGCCAGTGGCCGGCATCGCCTCGCAGGTAATGGCAGGAAAGCCTTTAGCGTCCTTCGAGCTCGCGCGGCCGAGCTTCGATCATATCGCAGTGAAGGAAGCGGTGTTTCCGTTCGCGCGCTTCCCCGGGGTCGATCCGGTGCTTGGGCCCGAGATGCGCTCGACCGGCGAGGTGATGGGTATCGACCGCGACTACGCCATCGCCTTTGCCAAGAGCCAGCTCGGCGGCGGCAGCAAGCTGCCGCTAGTGGGCACCGTGTTCGTCTCGGTGAAGGACTTCGACAAGGAGAAGGTCGTAGAGCCGATCCGCCAGCTCGCCGAGATGGGCTTCCGCATCATCGCCACCCGGGGCACCAAGCGCCATCTCGACACCCATGGCATTGCGTCGGAACGGGTCAACAAGGTGCTGGAGGGCCGGCCGCATATCGTCGACGCCATCACCAATGGCGAGGTCGATATCGTGTTCAACACCACCGAGGGCGCGAAGGCGCTCGCCGACTCATTCTCGATTCGCCGGTCGGCCTTGATCTACCACATTCCCTATTATACAACTCTAGCCGGCGCGTTGGCGGTGACCGAGGCCATCAAGGCGTTGCGGGCCGGCGTCCTCAAGGTCGCCCCGTTGCAGAGTTACGTGGGCAAGCGCTTTTGATTCGCCGCCCCAACCGACAAATCACCCTTTTCAACGGATTCTTGACTTAGATCGGGCAATTCCTGAACATTGGTCAGGGTCCAAAGGAGCTTCGACTGAAGATGGACAAGGTGCCGATGACCGCGGAGGGCTTCGCTGCGCTCGAGGCCGAGATCAAGCATCTCAAGACCGTGGAGCGTCCGCGTATCATCAAGGCCATTGCCGACGCGCGCACGCATGGCGACCTCTCCGAGAACGCCGAATACCACGCCGCCAAGGAGCAGCAAGGTATCACCGAGGCGCGCATGGCTGACCTCGAGGACAAGCTGTCGCGCGCCGATATCATCGACGTCAGCAGGCTCAAAGGCGACCAGGTCATGTTTGGAGCCACCGTCACACTTCTGGACGAGGACACCGACGAGAAGGCCAAGTACCGGATCGTCGGCGAGATCGAAGCCGACGTGAAAAAGGGCAAGATCTCGATTACATCGCCCATCGCCCGTGCGCTGCTCGGCAAGCGCAAGAACAACATCGTCGAGGTGTCGACGCCCGGCGGCGGTAAATCCTATAAGGTGCTCAAGGTCGAGTTCAAATAGACTGGTTGATCGCGTGCCAACTATGGGGGAGTAGCTCGCACAAATAGGCCGCCCCACGAGAGGTCCATCCCATCATGGCCGGGCGAGCGCGTCGCCGCCAGACCGGAAGAAGGATCAGCTCTCAGCCGGAGCAGGGGCCGCTGCCCCGGTGAAAGCGCGTGCGCCGGAGGCAGAGGTCGCCGCGCGCATGAAACGCATCAGCCCGACAATAACGGCGATCACCAGCATATAGACGACGAGCTGGGCGCCGCTTGGTCGATCCGTGTAGCCGATCAGCGTATGCATCAGCCGTCCGAGCACGCTGTCGTCGGCGAGGAGCCAGGAGGTGTCCCAAACGGTCGAGGTGAGCACGTCGACATAGCCGGCTTGCTGAAGGAAAGCGACGGCCTGAGCGGCGAGCCCCGCGGCAACGAGCGTGATGAGGCCCGACGTGAACGAGAAAAGATACCGTGCGGGCATAGTCAGCAGGCCGAGATACATGAGCGCCGATATGCAAGCGCCTGCAAGCACGCCGAGGGTCCCGCCAGCGATCATGCCAAGCACCGAGGTTCCGCCGGACGCCGCGATGCCATAGAGAAAAAGGACGATCTCGGAGCCTTCCCGGAGCACGGCCACGCCGCAGACGATCGCAAGAGCGGCAAGAGGCCTTTGACCTGAGGCGACTGCCGCGCCCACCTGCCGCATCTCCCGGGCGATGGTGCGGCCATGGCCAGCCATCCAGACGTTGTGCCAGGCGAGCATGCCTACGGCCAGCATCAGGATGCCGGCGTTGAGGAGCTCCTGGCCCGATCCTTGGAACAAGCCCGCAATCTCGCCCGCGAAGGCGGCGACGAGGCAGGCGCCGCCGACGCCGCCGGCCACGCCATAGCCCACAAAGAGGCCGCGGCGGGGCACCCCCTTAGTGGCAGCGAGCACGATGCCGACGATGAGCCCGGCCTCGATGACCTCGCGGAAGACGATCAGGAGCGTGGCGAGCATCGAAAACCTCCGGGCTATTTTACGACAAGGGTGCCCTTGGTCTGGCCCGCATGGAAATCGTCAAAGAAGCTATAGGTGCCGGCCTTCAACGGACCGATATAGAGACTGACCTCGCTGCCGCCCGGAACGACCTTCTCGGCTTTGAAGGCGTGGCTTTCGAACTCGGCTGGTGTTGAGTTGAGATTCTTGATGGTGAGCTTCACACGTTTGTCGGCAGGGATGGCCACTTCCGCTGGTGTGAATTTGTGCTCCTTGAGGCTGAGCTCGAAGGAGGGATCGTCGGCCGCGAGCGCCGCGACACTAATGGCCAAGGCGACCGCCAGGGTCGGGGCGGTTAACAGGGTGCGCATGCTAATCTCCGGGTAGTTCCGTTCGCCCACAACACTACGGGTGTCGCGAAGTTGCGGTAAATGAATGCTTCTCACGCTTATAGTTGCAATTTTTGCATCATTCCCGGTGACCCGTCGAGTACCCCCCGAGGGACAAGGCCATGACACGCTCCCGGCGTCCGTGCTCCTTAAGAGCCAGCAATGTACCGAGTAGGATTTTTCGCTCTATGCGCAACCTTCGTCGGGGTTGCCGCGGCGGCAGCGGCCGAAAATGCCAGCAAGAGTCCGTCTGGCCGCGATGGGCAAAATGCATCAGGGCATGCAAATGAGCTATAGCGGCTGCCGATATCGACTTCGCACGCGGCATGATTTCGCACCATCAAGGAGCGGTCGAAATGGCGAAAGTCGAGCTTGCCCATGGCAAAGATCCCGAGATGCGGCCACGGGCGGAGGACGTTGTCTGCTCCGAGGAGAAGGAGATCGAGATAATGCAGGCATGGCTCAACTCCCATGCAAAGTGACGGGGCGCGACCCCGCCCTTCCCTCCTCCTCTTTGCCCAGCAGGCTTTGATGCCGCTGCGCCGGGCGGGCTAAGGCGCTATCATCTTTTCTCAAGTATGCCGGGAACGCCGCGAGCAAGACACGCACCATGCACGATAAGCTCGAATTCCTCCTAGCGCTGGCCCGCGAGCGGCATTTCGGCCACGCCGCTGAGGCGTGTGGCGTCAGCCAACCCACGCTCTCGGCCGGCATCAAGCAACTCGAAGATACCCTCGGCGTGCTCCTGGTGCAGCGCGGCTCGCGCTTCCAGGGCTTCACGCCGGAGGGCGAGCGGGTGCTCGACTGGGCGCGCCGGATCGTGGGCGATACGCGGGCGATGCGGCAGGAGATCGATGCGTTAAAGTATGGTCTCGCAGGCCATATCCGCATCGCCGCAATCCCGACCGCGCTCGCCATGGTGGCGATGATCACCACGCCATATCGGGCGCGGCACCCGGATGTCAGCTTCACCATCCTTTCGCGGAATTCGATCGAGGTGCTGGGCCTGCTCGAGAATCTGGAGGTCGATGCCGGCCTCACTTATCTCGACAACGAGCCGCTCGGGCGGGTGAAGACGGTGCCGCTTTACAGCGAGGAATACCGACTGCTCACCTCGCCCGACAGCCCGCTCGGGAAGCGCGACTTGGTGACCTGGGCGGAAGTGGGGAAGGTGCCGCTTTGCCTGCTCACGCCCGACATGCAGAACCGCCGCATCATCGAGCAGCTGTTGCTTGCGGCGGGCGCAAAGGTGGCACCTACGATGGAATCCAATTCCATCGTCGTCCTATTCGCTCATGTGCGCACCGGGCGTTGGGCCACGGTCATGCCCGCCAAGCTCGCCGAGGTGTTGGGAC
This sequence comes from uncultured Alphaproteobacteria bacterium, assembly GCA_963846875.1. Taxonomy (GTDB): domain Bacteria; phylum Pseudomonadota; class Alphaproteobacteria; order Rhizobiales; family Methyloligellaceae; genus Methyloceanibacter. The sequence continues at coordinate 27,554 of CAWJXT010000014.1, read as the reverse complement.
TCACCGAGACAGTGCGCTCCATCCCCATTGCGGAACCCGAGGTGACGCATTCGATCGGGCTCGTCGTCCCACATCGCGATCCCATGACGCCCTTGATTAGCGCGCTGGTCAGCGAGGCCAAGCAACTCGCTCCCCTGCTCAACACCGAGGGCGTGACTCTGCGGGACATTGGCGAACACAGCCCGAAGCCGCGGACGCCGCAGCGGTCGTCGTAGTCGAAGCGCCCGCGCCATTTCATCCAGCGATCCAAATACCAATCGTCTCATAGGTATTTGAAATTGAAGAGGAAATCCTCTCTTGCGGCTTGTGATTGATATCGCTCGAGCCTATGTTCAAGCGGGAAATCACGGGCTGAACCGCCGGAGCTTCCAGGGAACCTGACCTTGAAGCGCAAGGCTTCAAGGTACTAACCGAGCACAGTGCTGACGCTCACACCGGAAGAGATCAACGCAATCAAGCTCAGTCTGCGCGTCGCCACGGTCGCGACGGCTGCGAGCCTACCCTTTGGTATCCTCGCGGGGCTCGTGCTGGCGCGGGTGCGATTCTTCGGCCGCTCCTTGCTCAATGCGCTCGTGCTGTTGCCGCTCATCCTGCCTCCCGTCGTCACGGGCTATGTCTTGCTGCTCTTATTTGGTCGACAGGGACCGCTCGGCCGTTGGCTGGAGAATCACCTCGGCCTCGTCTTCGCGTTTCGCTGGACCGGAGCGGCGCTTGCCTGCGCCATTATGGGCTTTCCGCTCATGGTGCGGGCAATCCAGCTTTCGGTCGAGGCGGTCGACCGGAAGCTCGAGCAGGCCGCGAGCACGCTCGGCGCCAATAGCGCCTACGTGTTCCTCTCCGTCACCTTACCGCTGATTCTGCCTGGAGTTATCGCCGGCGCGATCTTGTGCTTCGCGCGGGCCATGGGCGAGTTTGGCGCCACAATCACCTTCGTCGCGAACATTCCGGGAGAGACGCAGACCTTGCCCACCCTCATCTACACGCTGACCCAGGTTCCTGGCGGAGACGCCGGCGCATTACGCCTGACGCTGATTTCCGTCGCCACCTCGCTGATGGCGTTGCTCGCATCGGAGGCGTTAGCGCGCCGGCTGCAACAGCGATTGCGGGCAGCCTAAGGCAGAACCGTGGCCCCGCACGGCTCCGCCCTTGCCTACGGCATCACCGCGACGCCCCAGGGGAGCCGCCCCACGGGTACTGACTTCTCCGCCTTTTGGCTCGCCACGTCGATCACGGTCATGTCGTTAGTGAGACCGTTGGCGACATAAAGCTTGGTGCCGTCGGGATCGAATTCTAAATGCCAGGGTCGCTGGCCGACGAGGATGTAGTTCACCACCTCAAAGGTCTTGGCGTCGATGACCGCCACCCGGTTGGCAGGGCCGAGCGCCACGAAGACGTATTTGCCGTCCTTGGTGAACTCCATGCCCACGGGCTGGAGCAGCTCCGGGCGCACGCCTGGCACCTGGAAGCGGATCTTCTTGATGACTTTCCACGTCTTGGGGTCGATCACCGAAATTGAACCGCCCACCTCGGAGGATACCCAGACCTGGCTGCCGTCGGCGGTGAACTTTGCTTCGCGGGGCCGCGAATCCACCAGCACGTTGGCGATCAGCTTCATCGAGGCATTGTCGATGACGTGGGCCATGCTCGTGCTCTCAGAGGTGGCGACGGTGTATTTGTCATCGGGGCTCACCGTCATGCCTTCGGGCTCGACGCCCACCGGCACCTCGCCAACCACGTCGCCACCCTTGACGTCCATGATGGTCACGAGGGAATCGTCCTCATTGGCGATGTAGATCTTCTCACCCTTGGAATCGATTGCCATCAGCTCCGGATCAGGTCCAGATTCCAGCTCGCGCTTCTTCTCAAGCGTCTTGGTGTCGATCACATCCATGATGTCCCCGTCGCCGGCAGCGACGAAAAGCTCCTTGAAGTCCGGACTCAGGATGACGCCGCGGGGACGGCGACCCACCGGGATGGTCTTGATCACCTTCAGAGTCTTGCTGTCGATCACGGTGATCGTGTTGTCTTTCTCATTGCTGACGAAAATCGTCGCGGCGAAAGAGGGATGGGCAAAGAGCAGCAGCACGGCCGCGGACGCTGCGGTGGCGGTGAGGCGGATCATCGGGGTCTTACCTTCGGTCTAGAGTTAGTGGAACTTGCACTTGGTCTCGGGCTTATCGAAGCCGAGGGTGTCAGTGAGATTGGTCTCGTGGAGGAAGCCTTCCTGCGGCGACTTGGAGACAACGGTCCGAGTACCACCCCCAAGGATGATCGGCTGCCGCATCTGATGGTCCCAAGGCCGGAAATTCAGCGCCTGCCCCTTGTGGCCCTCAAGGTTAAAGTCATCGGATAGGAGGAATTCCTTTATCTCCGGAGCGGTGGTCTTGCCGGAGCGCATTGCGGCGTCGGTCAAGGCGCGCACGCCGATCCAGGCCGTATAGTCGCGCTCGGTCGAATCGCGCTTGGCCAGCTTGAGAATGTCGTCCTGGAAGGTCATGGCGCCGTATTCCGTATAGGACTTATCCCACGCCGTCGCCTGGAGCCCTTGCGTCCCAACAACGAGATTGGGCTCGCTGGTGCGATAAAGCAGGTAGTCGCCGAAGTTGTCCTCGTTGTCGATCACCCAGATTACGTCGTGGGCCGGGGCGCCTTGCGTCAGCATCGGGATCTGGCCTTGCACCTGCTGGTAACCGGAGTCGAGGTTGCGGGCGCCGGGCGGCAAAGTGTTGACGCGCTCTTCGACGATCTTCCCGCCGTAGCGCTGGGCCGCGCGTTGGATTTGCGCGAGGTAGTCCTTATCGGACGGAGAGTTGCCGCGGATCACAAACCAGTGGGGCCATTTCTTCACGATCAGATATTGTGCGATGGCGTCGGCGCGCATGGCCCAGTCGGGAATAATGTGAAAGACATTCTGTCGGCATTGCTCCTGCCGCAGCGCCACTTCAACTCGACCGGATATTCATAATGACGGAGTTTTTCGCCTCGGGGAGATCGGCAATGGCCAGCAAATCCTCCGGCTCGAGATCGGCAACGATAAGCGCGTCTCCATTCTTGAGAATCTCTTTGGCCTTGGCCACCACATCGCCCTTTGCCGGTACGATCGCCTCGACGAGGTCGAAGCCCATGCCGACAAAGCCGCCCGATTGATTGGCCTCTTTGATATAGAGACGCGCTCCCTGAATACCTTTGTCCTTGATGGGTCTTTCTGCATAAGAGAGCGGCAGCGGCTCAGGGTATGCCTTGCCGAGATAGACGATCGGCAGCTTGGCCTTGGGCGCCTCGGTTGGAGCCGTAGCTGCGGCAGCAGGGGTCGCCGGTGGCGCGGCGGCGGCGGGCACTGCGGGTGGTGCGGCCGAGGCGCCGGCGGGTGGCTGGGCTGGAGTGGCGGCCGCAGGTGGCGGCGTTGCGGCTTGCGGCGCTTCGGCCACCAGCCTTCCGGTCGGCAGAATGGTAATAAGATAAACAGCAATGCCGACAAGCAGCTTGACGCCACCACGCGTGCTGAGGACTGACAGACTCCACATATGCCTAGGCTTTACTCCTAAACGCTCAGCGATGCGGACTATTAGCATGCGTACCATGCGCCATGTCGGTCTTTAATCTCCCTTTAATCTCAGAGAGAGACGTAATTCAGCAGCGCACCGCACAATCGTTTTGCCAAGTTAAAGTCTCGCAATATCGCGTCGACTGGTTGGGAAGGCCTGGCACAACAAGGCGGCGGGACGCCACCGCTCACCTGGCGAGGACGGGCATCGGCAAACGAAAGCCGCCAAGCCGACACGCACCTTGGCGGCTCAAGCGTTAATGCAACACCCCCGAAGGCTACTGCGGGGGCGGAGCAGCCTTGGGCTTCAACGAATTCGGGTTTATGACGCGGATCCAGGAGATAATCTTCCAAACGTCATCGGCCTTGGTGATCGGTGCAGGGTTGTCGGGCTGAGCGTTCGACCGTTGACCCTGGGCCGGCATCGGGAAGCTGACAGTTTCGCGCGCCGTCCGGGGGAAGCCCTCCTTCTCCATGCAATCCGGGTAGTCCTTGCAATTGCTACCAAGCGTTATCAAGCGGAACAATATGTCGTCCGTGGGTTCGTAGTTCCACACATCGTTGGAAATCGGGGGGCACATTCCACCACCGCCCGTGCCGCCGTGGCAACCATTGCAGCCAACGCCCATAAATCTCTTATGACCCTCTTCAGCCACACTGGCGAAGTCGGTGTAAGGGTTCTTGAGCTGGCCCTTGGGTGTGCTCTTGACGAGATCGATCGGGGACACGTCGCCCGTGGCGGCCGGAGCGGCTGCCTGTCCACCGGGGGGAGCCGCCGGCGTTGCCGGTGTCGCCCCAGCGGCAGCCGGAGGAGTTTCACCCGATGCTGGCGGAGGCGCAACCTCGTCGGCGGCCTGGCACCGCCCTAGGCCCGCGCCAAGCAAGACAACTCCTAACGTGAACAGTCCGATGATGATTTTGCGCACAGTTTGGTTTCCTTACCCTGGTTGCTTTATTTGAGTTTTTCAGTCGAGAGGTCGAAATATAAATCCTTGGGGAGACGAGTTCTCGGTCCTCAACGTCGCATAGTGAGTGGCGCTCGCTTGCGTCTTCGGACGATCACGGTTAACCGGCCGACCGAAGTTCTTCATTTGGGGGGTTCCGTAAGGGCTTCTCGCGTCCGGCTCAGTTGGTTTCGTCGAAATTCAAACCGTCGAAGGTATATAGGGGCTTCTGCGTCCAGATGCCGTCCTCCTGCACCGGGATCTTGTGCATCTTGACATTGTCGACTTCAAGCTTGCCGGTTTTCTGGTTCACCCAGAAGTCGATGTCGTAATACTCATCCTTGCTGCCGGGCTTGCGGAAGTCGGTGCACACGAAATATTCGCCCTCCTTCTTCAGGTGCCGCACTGGCTGATGGATCTCAACGAAGTCGAGCGGCACGGTCTTGCCCTCAGGGTCTTTGACCCCGAGGGCGCCGTTCGCGTCCTTGTGGGTGGCGATATAGGTGTGGATGGCGCCCATCACCTGCCAGGCGCGCGTCACCTCCATGTCGCCCGGGTGCTCCTGGATGGGGAGCCACCACCAGGCCACCGGCAGACGCGTGATCATGACGTAGCCGTCACCTTCTTGCTTCGGCCCCTTCTGTACGCGAATGTCCATCAACTTCAGCTGATCACCGTCGGGCTTGAACCAGAAGTCGATGGCGTATTGCTTCTTCGGCTCGTCCTTGTCGTGGAAGATGACATTGGCGAACCAGCCATAGCCTTCCATGCCGCGCACGATCTTGATTTGGTCGAACAGGAGATTGAGGTCGGCGTCGAGCTTGGGGTCGTGGAACACGAAGGTGCCGTCCTTCGTCTTCTCGTCTACCACCTTCTTCACCGCCGCATTCACATCGTCCTCGGTGAACGCCTTGCTCATCTTGGCGGCGCCGCCGGTCGGAGCAGCGACGGCCGGAGCGGCCGACTCACCGGACGCGGCGGGAGCGTTGGGATTGTCCTGAGCGAGGTCCTTGGCGAGGAAGAACTCCTTCGCCTTCTGGATGTTCTCATCCGCATTCTTGAGAAAGGCCGTCCTGGAGCCCTCTGTCGAGAAGCAATAGACCTTGCCGTCAGGCGCGGTCCAATTGACCGAGCAGTCGGTTTTCACCGTCTGGCCTTCAGCCAGACCCATGGCGCAACTGTCGCCGAACTCGCCCTTCGCCGCCGGCGCGGGCGTCGCCGCCGGGATCGGGCTCATGGCCGGCGCCGCCGCATCCTCGGCTTGTGCCAAACCCGCCGCACAGCAAAAAGCCACGGCAATCGCCGTGGCTCTCGCGATGAAAACCAGCCTTCGGTCGGCGTACATTTCAATCATTGACTTGTGGTCCCTTGGCCATTTTGCGGCTGCTCCGGCTTGGCGCTCGCCGCGATCGCGGTGCTTAAGACAGAAATCGCCTGCGCCGCCTCGTGATTGCCGTTGATCTCGGCGACGTCCAATGCCGTCTGGCCCTGCGAATTCTTCACTGACGCGTTGGCACCCGCTTGCAGCAAGAGCCCGATCATGGGTGGATTGTTGTGCGTGGCGGCGACCATCAGCGCCGTAAACGCGCCCTTCGATTTCGCATTAACGTCGGCGCCGTGATCAAGCAGGCTCCGAGCAATGTCGATCGGTCGCGTGCTGTCGGGAAGGAACCTAGCGCCTGGCGCCGGCGCGGTCTGGCCCGCGGCAATCATCAAAGGCGTGACCGCCTCAGGACCGGCCGCGATATTTACCTCGGCACCGGCGTCCAGGAGCGCCTTAGCCGCCTCGTATCTGTCCTCGACGATTGCCAGGGCTAGCGGCCTGTAGCCTTCCGGGCTCGCTTGCTCGATGGCAGCGCCGTGGGCGAGCAAGACCTTGATGGAAGCCACGTCGTCGCGCATGACGGCGTGGAGCAGCGGCGTCATCCCGTTGTCATCGGCCGCATTGGGGTCGGCCTTGAGGGAGAGGAGCTGTTCGACCAGTTCGGGGTGCTTCTGCCGCGATGCCGTGTGAAGCGGCGCGGAGCCTTGCGCGTTGAGCTTGTTGACGTCGGCACCCTTGCCGATCAGGAATTTGATCCGGTCCGGGTCGTTGGCATTCACCGCGTTGCTGAGCTCCTCGGTCAGATCCGCGCCCTCGGCGAGCCAGTTCTCAAGCTTCTCGTGGGTGACAACCTGGTCCGGCGAGGCCAAGTCCGGGCGCGGCTTGAAGTCTTGCTCTGTCACCTCGACATAGGCGCCGTGGGACGGAATGTCGCCCTGCACCAGGCACCGGCTGCACTGCACGAGTGGCACGCCGTAGTCCGTCAGGATCTTCTCGATCTCGTCCTTCTTATCCTCGAGAGCAAATTCCAGAATGTATTTCAGGAAGGTGTCGGTCTTACGCACGCCGATGGCGAGGTCAAACTCGAGCGGAATCTTATCTTCCATGAGGTTGACCGGCAGGATGGTGATGGGGGCACCCTTCGACTTAACCCAGCCGGCAAATGGGCCCCAGACAGCGGCGATGTCGAGATCGCCATCCACCACCTGCTGGACCTGATACCAGGGCTGATGCTCAGGTTTCAGGTCAGCGTCGTGGGTGAGGACATGCAGCGATACGTTGTCGACGATGCCATGCTTCGCTAGCACATCGCGAATGCCCGAGGTCTGAAAGACGCCGATCTTCAGCTCTTTGAGCTTCGGATCGTCAAGACTCTTGATGTCGATGCCTTTGTCGTTGCGAAAGGCAAGAACGTAGGTGCTTCGATAGATCGGGGTGGTGGTGAGAAGGGATTTGTAGTTGGCTGGAATGTCGATCATCACATCGCACATACCGGCGTCGAAGGTTTGCCTGGTCATCGCCCTTTCAAGAAAGGGACGCCAGTAAAAGCTGACGCGCGCGCCGGTGGCCTCGCCGAGCACGTTCGCGATCTTGTTCTCGAGGCCCTCAAACTTGTCATTGGAGAAGGGCATGTTGCCGGGGTCGGCACACACCTTGAGGTTTTGCAGCTTTTTGTTTTTGTAGGCGACCTTGGCCGCGGCCCGAATGGCAATCCTCTCGCTCGGAGTGAGATCCTCGAACTCCTTGCTGAGATCCCGCTGCGGCTCCTTGACCGCAAGGGCCGGCCCTAAAGTCCAGCCAGAGACGGCAAGACACAGCACGAAGGTCAGCAGACGCACGAACATGGGACAGGGGCTCTTTTTCGCGTGGCATTCGCTTGGGTTGGGCGAAGCTCTAAGGCTCCCTACTCTGGCAATCACCCGCGCTTCGGTGGCGGTACGAGCACCCCCCTATATAAGGAAACGACGCCCGATGCCGCAAGGGCATCGGGCGCCTATTTAGTCTAGACGATTCCGCTTATTCAAAAACGCGGAAGACGTTCAGCTCGCCGCCGGCGGGAACCGTGGCCAGGCCAGCGGCCTTGGTCATGGCGGTAGCGCCAATGGCACCGAACTTGTCGGTCAGGTCAAGGTGCGCCGCGACCGGAACACCAATCCAGCCGCCGATGCCGGAATAAACACCGACATACTGATGGCCACCGGTTTTCCAGGTGATCGGGTTGGCGATGATGCCAGAACCGAGCTTGCGGCTCCACACGATCTTGCCGGAAGCACGGTCAAGAGCGCGGAAGTCACCACCCAGGCTGCCGTAGAACATCAGACCACCGTCCGTGTTCATGGTGCCGCCCCAGTTCGGGAACGGATCCGGGACTTCCCAGTCAGCCTTACCAGCAACGACGTCGAACTTCTTGATCTTGCCAGTCGTACCGGGCTTCTCAGGATACATGTACACGTTCGCGAACACGTAAACCGTGCCCTGGTTCGTGTGCGTGCGCTCCTGCGGCTCAAGCTCCATGCACCAGTTGTTGGTAGGAACATAGAACTTGGTCGGTTCAGCAGGATCGACCGAAGCCGGCTGCTGGTCCTTGCCACCCATAGCAGATGGGCAAGCTTCGACGTTGCGACCACGCTCAAGCGGAGAATGCTCGCGCACTTTGACCGGACGGCCGGTCTTCATGTCGATCTTCTCGGCCCAGTCCACCGTCACGTACTTGTTGGCGCGAAGAAGCGTGCCGTCGGTACGATCGAGCACATATGCGAAGCCGTTACGATCGAAGTGGGTCAGCGCCTTATGCTTTTTGCCGTCAACATCCATGTCCGTGAGGATGTTTTCGTTGATGCCATCATAGTCCCACTGATCGAAGGGGGTCATCTGATAGGCAAATACGGCCTCGCCGGTGTCGACCTTGCGGGCGAAGATGGTCATCGACCACTTGTTGTCGAAACCGCCGGCGTTGCACTCCTCATGGGTCTTGTCCGGGCAACGATAGGCCGGGCTCCACAGACCGGGATTACCGGTCGAGTAGTAGACCAGCTTCAGCTCGGGATCGTAGCTGTACCAGCCCCAAGCAGCACCGCCACCGATCTTGTAGTCCTCTCCCGGGAACGTCTTGATACCGAGATCGGAACCAGCCACACCGTATTCAGGATGGGCCTTGTTGGTGTCGGCCGTCAGGCACACGTCCTTGTCGGAACCGGTCGACTGGCAGGTCCAAGCCACAGAACCGTCCTTGAGGTTGTAAGCCACGACGCGACCGCGGGCAGCGAACTCATCGCCACCGAAGCCGATGATCACCTTATCTTGGGCGATCAGCGGAGCCGGGGTGATGGTCTCCCCATGCTCTGGCCAAGCATGCTTGACTACCCAGACTTCCTTGCCGGTCTGGCCGTCGAGGGCAATCACGTAGCCGTCGAGCGTGCCATACACGAACTTGCCGTCGGCATAGGAACCGCCGCGGTTGACCGTGTCGCAGCAAGCGCGCGGAATGGCGGTCTCGTCACGATCAGTCAACTTCACGTAGTTCCAAATCACCTTCGGATTGTCAGGATCGGTAAGATCGAGAGCTTGCACCTCGTTGCAGGTTACCATCGCCGCGCAGCCGCTGACCATAAAAAGCACGGTCTTGCCGCCGACATCCTTGATCACGAGGGGCTGACCCTCTTGACCACGGAGGTTATTCTGCGACTGCAGCCAAACAAGCTGCAGCTTGCCGATGTTCTTGGTGTTGATTTCAGCCAGCGAGCTATGGCGCGTGAGCTGGAAATCACGACCAGGGGCAGGCCACTGGTCGGGGTCTTTCATTCTTGCCAGCTGCTCCTCATCGGAACCGGCAAGAGCTGCCCCCGAAAGACCCATCATCAACGCGATGAGCCCGCCGGCGACAACGCTAAGTTTTACATAGTTCATTTGTTTCTCCTCTCCCTAGCTACTCAGTTCACCGAAGCTGAGTTATTCTAGTCTGCTTGCACTTTTCCCCTGGCGCTACATGCTCCAGACGAGCACCGAGCCCTTGCGAGTTTGCAACTTGTCACAGTGGATATGATTGGAGGACTGCCCTAAAGCGGCAAGGCAATTAACGCGCCTCGCGCCCGCTTCAGGCAGCGGGTTTCCTGATGACCACATCACGCAGTGACACCTCACGAGGAATCACAGCTTATCTCAGAGTGTGTCCGGGGCGTTATCGAATCTCGATGGAAACGGACCGCGCACTCGTTGCCAAGCTGCCCGCTCATAATTGCCAAATGTCTCGGGTTTGCAAGTGAAAAGTGCTCGTTACGGTAAAATGGGTCGAACTTTGTTGCGTTTGGCCGCAGTGCGTTAGTTAGCCGACCTCACAGTACTCGACAGGACCGACTTTGGTTGTGCGGTGCAACCGTCTTTCTGGGACATGCCCAATTTTACGGCGCGTTGGCGCGCCATCTTGTTAGAATTTGCGGATTTCTCCGCCTTCAACAATACCACGTAGACCACGGTCATGCCGTTGGTGAGGCTGTGGGCGACATTGAGATTGACCTGGCCGGCGCCACTAACTTCACACTTCAGTGCTTGATTTTGATCAAGGCGGCGCCTGTCATTCATAGTGTCATCGGTTCGAAAGATTTCTTCGCTAACCCGTGCCCCGGAGGCCCCTATGAGCCTAAGCAAAATTCGCCTCGAGCTTGCCCGCGACCGCGACTTTCCAGACGGCAGCCGTGAGCATGGCTACGAGTTCACCGCACCGCTTTCAGACGACGGCAAGATTCTCCGGCCGGAATGGAACGCCGCGCGGGATCGCTGCCGGGTGCGACGCTTCTGGGGCGACCAGGAGGACGAGATCGGCCACCTCGTCCGCAAGCCCGGGGGCTCTTGGGCCTTTCACTATGACGTATTTGGCGACGCGGACGACGACGAGACCGGGTATCGCTTCGGGGACCACCACTTCGTGCCGGGGGAGTACGTCTCGATCAAGGAACAGGATGATGTGCTGAGGACGTTCCGGGTGGTCGTCGTCCGCCCCCTGGATTGAGGCCGATCGGTACCGGGTAGCCAGCGCGAGCATCGATGACTATTCGCAATCTCGACCATGCGCTCCGTCCCCGCTCGGTGGCGGTAATTGGGGCAAGCGCGGAGCCCAGCTCGGTGGGCGGCACGCTCACGGAAAATGTGCTCAAGGGCGGCTTCTCGGGGGCCATCTATCTCGTTAATCCGCATCACCGAACGATCGGCGGCCGTGAATGCTTTCCAAGCATCGAGGCGCTGCCCGAGACGCCTGAGCTCGCGGTGATCGCCGCACCCCCTAAGTCTCTGCCGGAGTTGATCGGGGCGTTGGGGGAGAAGGGAACGCGCGCCGCCGTGGTCATCACTGCGGGGCTCTCTCCAGAACTCAAACAGGCGATGCTCGATGCCAGCCGCCCCTTCTGCCTGCGCATCATCGGCCCGAATTGCCTCGGCGTCGCCGTGCCGGGGCTCGGGCTCAACGCCAATTTCGGATTGGGCCAGCCCAAGCCCGGCAAGCTCGCCTTTCTCTCCCAGTCGGGGGCGCTCGTGACCGGCGTGCTCGACTGGGCTGCGTCGCGCGGGATCGGCTTCTCCGTCATGGTGTCCATGGGTGACATGGCCGACGTCGATGTTGGCGACCTGCTCGACATGCTCGCCGCCGATATCTCGACCGCCGCCATCCTGCTCTATCTCGAGACGATCCCCGCCGCCCGAAAATTCATGTCGGCCGCAAGGTCCGCCGCGCGCGCCAAGCCCGTGATTGTGATCAAATCCGGGCGCTACACGGAGTCGGCGCGCGCCGCAGCCACGCACACTGGTGCACTAGCAGGCGGGGACGCGGCCGTCGGTGCCGCTTTCCGTCGTGCGGGACTTGTGCGCGTGGATGAGCTCGAGGAGCTGTTCGCGGCCGCCGAGACCCTCACCCGCTTGAAGCCGGTCGCCGGCAACGAGCTTTTGATCGTGACCAACGGCGGCGGCGCCGGCGTGCTCGCCGTGGACGATCTGATCCGCTCGGGCGGTCGGCTCGCTCCACTCAGCGAGGACCTAGTCGCGCAACTCGACAAGGTGCTCCCCGCCAATTGGTCGCGGTCCAACCCGATTGACATCATCGGCGATGCCACGCCCGGCCGCTATGCCGCGGCGCTCGATCCCATCCTTGCCGACTGCAAATCAGACGCCATTCTGGTCATGAATTGCCCGACCGCGCTCTCCTCATCGACCGACGCCGCTCAAGCGGTCATCGATGCGATCGCGCGGGCCCCGCAGCCGAAGCGCCTGCCGCCGGTGCTGACCAACTGGCTGGGCGAAGAAGCCGTCTCCGCCGCGCGAAGCAAGTTCCGGGACGCTCGCATCCCGACCTATGAATCGCCCACTGATGCGATCAACGGCTTCCTCTATCTTTGGCAGTATACGCAGGCGCAAGAGGCCCTAATGCGAGCGCCGCCGCGGGAGACCAGTCAAACTCGGGTCGCTGACGAAGCGGCGCGTTGGATCATGCGCGCCGCCGCCAAAGCGGGGCGCAACCTCTTGACGGAACCGGAAGCAAAAGCTGTCCTGTCCGCCTACGGCATTCCCACCGTGACTACCAGGGTAGCGGCCTCGCCGCAGGAGGTCGAAGCCATCGCCGAAGGCCTGCTAGAACAGACATCATCGGTCGTGGTCAAGATTCTCTCCGACGACATTTCTCACAAGTCAGATGTGGGAGGCGTCTCGTTGGGGCTGCACTCCGCGCAAGACGCTCGCCGCGCCGCCGAGCGGATGCAACGGCGCGCGGCAGAGCTTCGCCCCGAAGCGCGGTTGCAAGGCTTCACGGTGCAGCCGATGGTCATGCGTCCTGGAGCGCATGAGCTCTTGATGGGTCTCTACGAGGATCGCCTGTTTGGCCCGATGATTTTGTTCGGAGCGGGGGGCACGGGGACCGAGACGATCCACGACACGGCGGTGGCGCTGCCACCGCTCGACGTCGAGCTTGCGCGTGACCTCATGGAGCAGACGCGCATCTTCAAGCTCCTCGAGGTCCACCGCGACCGAGCGGCGACTGATCTCGTTGCCATAGCCGAAGCATTGGTGCGACTGTCGCAGCTCGTCGTCAACTGCCCCGCGGTCAAAGAGCTCGACATCAATCCCCTGCTCGCCGATGCGACGGGCGTCATTGCGCTCGACGCCCGCATTCGCATCGAGCCGACCGAGGTCGAATGGCAAGGCCCAAATCCGCGGCTGGCGATCCGGCCCTACCCCAACCAATGGGAGGCATGGGCCGGCACTGACGGCGATCGAATGTTCATTCGGCCGATCCGCCCGGCCGACGAACATCTTTACGGTGCATTCGTCGACAAGCTCTCAAGGGAGGACATCCGTTTCCGCTTTCTCTCGCCGCGTAAGGAATTCTCCCACAAATTCATAGCGCGCTTCACGCAGATCGACTACGCGCGCGCGATGGCCTTCGTGGCCCTCGACAAGGAGCAAAAAGAGCTGCTCGGTATCGCCAGGCTCGCAGCGGACCCAGATTATACGGAAGGGGAATACGCCATCATCGTGCGGAGCGACCTCAAGGGGACCGGCATCGGCTGGGCGTTGATGCGCCACCTCATCCACTACGCTGAGAAGGAAGGCTTGCGCGAGCTGGTGGGCGAGGTGCTGGAAAACAATACGCGCATGCTCAACATGTGCCGCGCGCTCGGGTTCGAGATTGCCGCGGATCCAGAAGATCTATCGATATGCAAGGTCCGGCTCAAGCTGCCCGCGGGCTTGCCGGAAGACGCGAGTATTGAAGCGGCGCTTGCGCATTGACGGCGCGCGCCTGCTAGGGGGTTGCGCTAGCGCGGCGGGGTCAGGTGTGTGGCGAGATCGTGGTCGGGGATTTTGGTGAGATCCTTTTGCAGGTCGCTGACGACGCTCTCTACAATCGGCTTGCCGAGCTGACCCTTCAGCTCGGTCAGGACGCGCGCCGGAGCCACGAGCACGAGCTGGTCGAACTGGCCCTGCCCGTGCTCGGCGGCAAGCGCGTCTGCCACGATGCGGATAAAATCCTCCTTGGCCGCTGTGTGCAGGTCGCGGCGAGGCTCGACAGCGTGGCGCGCCGAATTGGCGCTCTCCTTGACCCGGGCGGGCCGGTCGAGGCCGAGGTCATGAGTGCGAGCGTGCAGCTCCGTTGAGACGAAGCTCGCAATCGTCCGGAACGCGCCATTTGCGTCGCGTTCGACGAAACGCGCGCGCCCACCATCGGCGATGATGTACCACAGCTTCTTGTGCTTCATTTGCTCGCTCCGGTTTTAGCTCGGCCTGTGGGCCGGTGCTTAGCGTGTGGCGATGGAACACGACACGACCATGGCGGGCAAGCAGCACGCCCCGGCCGAGAGGCGGCGTAGAGACCAATCTGGGTGCAGGCCGGCTGGGAGATTGGTCTCGCCGCGCACCATCTGAAGCCGATATTGGCTCGCATGGTCGGGTCATTGCGCGTCATCGGGGCGACTCCCTTCTCCGCCAGGCCGCGCCTACTCTGCCGCTCGTATGCTACGGACGATCACGTAAGCTCGTAATATAGGCGGCAAGATCGGCGAGCTCGCTTTTGGTAAGCGAGATTTGCGGCATCGGATGCTTGGGCATCACGATGTGGGCGACGATCGCGCCCGTCGACTGGTCTTGCTGATTGGCGATCTCATGGAAGCTCGGAACGTCGGCCACGGCATGCTCTTGCTGCGCGCTGCCAACGAGGTGGCAATTGGAGCAAAGTTTCTCTGCCAACGCCTTGCCTGCTTGCGGGTCGGGCTGGCCTGGCAGGGGCGCTCCGACCGTATGGCCAATTAGCAGCAGCGTCGCGGTCAAGGCGGAGGCTAAGGCGGCGGTCTTGGCGCGCATTCCTGGATCCTCATCTCGACGAAGACTCGCCCGTGCCCCACTCTCGATGGAAGTCGACGCGTGCGCAAGGCACAAGCGTTATTCCCTACTTGCCGAGCGCCGCCAGTCGCGCAACGTCGAGCAAATGGACGCGTCTGGCCCCTTCGAGATTAATCACCCCGAGCTCCCGGAGCTCTGCGAACATACGCGAGACCGTCTCGAGTGTCAGCCCGAGATAGTCGGCAATGTCATGGCGCGGCATTGCCAGTTCGATGATCCCCGTCCTCCCCGATCGATCGGCCATCTCCAGCAAGAAGGCAGCCACACGCTCCAGAGCGTTCTTCCGCCCGATCAAGAGCAACTGTTCCTGCGTGTGCCTGAGACCTTTCATGGTCACATGCAACAACTCGCGAATGAAGGCGCCGGACCGCACGCCCGCCGCGATCAAACTCTGCCACTTGAAGGCGACGACCTTGGTTTGGACAACCGCCTCGGCGGAAAAATGCCGTATCTCGTCTGGCTCGAAGCCGAACAGGTCACCGGGCATGTGGAAGGCGCTGATCTGACGCCGCCCGTCGGGCAGAAGCTTGCATATGCGCACCACGCCCGACACCACCATGTAGATGTGGCCAGAGGGCTCAGACTCGCCGCAGATCTCGGCATTGCGGGCAAAGGTCATGGGAATGCCGATCGGACCAGCCTCTGCCCGGCGCCCCGGCACGGCGAGGTCGAGCACGTGTCGAAAGGGAAAGCTCGGCCGAAATTGAGGGCTTTGGGAAAGCGTGGCCTGCGTCAGCATTATCCGTTCCTCCTTGTTGGCTTCAGGGCAAACTACGGCGCGCCGGAGGGGACCGATATTCGGGCTCTCGCCTTAAGGGATTCTACGTAGGCTTAACGGGATGCCCGGGGTTTACGGCCGCTCTGAGCGCGAATGCGGCGTCAGATCTGGTCGACGGCACCTTCGGGCCAGAGCAGCCAATCGCGGGCTTTCTCCACCTCGTCAGGGCGGAAATATGAGACCTCGCATTCGATGAAGGGCGCGACGATGGCCGACCACAGCGCGAGCCATTTGGCGTCGGTCACGATGGCGCAACGGCTGAAATCGTTAAGATGGCGGAGGCTGAACTTTAGGTCGTGCCAAAAGGCCGCTGCGTCCATGCCTTCGAAATTATTGATGATCTCCAGGACGCGCACCCGGCCGTGGCGCAGGATGAAGGCCTCGAGCTTCTTTGCCGTGGCATCGAACTCTTCCGTCGAGACGCGGTCGGTGATCACGATCTCCGTGGCCGCGAGATTATCCATTTCCTTATAGGACAGCATGATGGCGCGCCGCCTTCCTCCTCAGTTTCCGCGCTCGCCGCCATCCGGGCTGACACCGTCCAGCGCGTTGCGGATCGCGTCGAATAGTACACCACCGAGGAGTGGCTTCTCGACCACTCGATTTACGCCGGCCGCCCTGGCTTTCTGCATCAAACGCTGGGTCCTTTGGCCGACCATGAGGACCACGGGAATCCCGATCTGCCGCAGGCTCTCGCCTCCGTCGCGGCTGTCCAGCCGCAGGAATACGTCCTGATCGAGGACGAGCAGCCCTGGCGCCTCCTTCGCCATGGCAGGAAACAGGGAAGGCTCATCGCAAAGCTGTGCCGTGTAGCCTTCAAGCTCCAGCGAGAACCGCAAGGAGTTCGGCCAACACACCATCGCCAACAGCGATGAAGATCGTCCGAGCCTCTGGCACTACACACCTCTCTGGGCGCGGCCCTGACGGCGGACCAAGTTTGTAACGGCGGGAAGATAGACTGCGGGGGGGGTACTACCTTGAGCTGTGTCAAAGGGGGGCGCGAAAGGCATCCCCAGGGCTCAATCCGAGGGACGGGTGAGCAAGGCCATGCGGATCAGCCCGGACAGGCTCTTGGCCTGCATCTTGCTCATCAGATTGGCGCGATATACCTCGACGGTGCGGGGACTGATGCCAAGATTGTAAGCGATGATCTTGTTCGGATGTCCCGCCACCAAGCCTTCGAGCACTTGGCGCTCGCGCTCAGAGAGCAAGGCGAGCCTGGCGGCACGGGCGCTATCGTCTTCGGACTGACGACCTTCCGTCTCACCGCGCCGCTCCGCCAAGCGCACAGCGCGCAGGATCGCCTCCTCCTCGAACGGCTTCTCGATGAAATCGACAGCGCCTGCCTTCATCGCCTCCACAGCCATGGGAATATCACCGTGGCCGGTGATCACGATGGCGGGGAGCGGCACCGACTTGGCTCTGAGCTCGCGCAACAGCTGGAGTCCCGTCTTGCCGGGCATGCGCACATCGGTGATCAGGCAGCCTCCCTGCACGCCGGGGAGCGCAGCGAGGAATTTCGTCGCCGATTCGTAGAGGCGCACCGGAATGCCGGCGCCGCTCAATAGAAAAGCAAGCGACTGGCGGACGGCTTCGTCGTCGTCCACGATGTGGACCACGAAATTATCGCCCATCGGGTCCGCCTGTTGCGCTTGAAGTCTCCAAGGTGAAGCGGAACCGGGCGCCGCCTTGGGGGTTGGGCTCCGCCCACATCTCCCCTCCATGGGCTTCGACGATGCGCTTGGAGATGGACAACCCGACGCCCATGCCGGTGGGCTTGGTAGTGACGAAGGGCTGAAACAGGCGGGCCACAATCTCCTCAGACAGGCCTGTCCCGGTGTCGGCCACGCTCACCTCGACCATACCGTCATCCGCCGACTCGGTCTTGACCAGCAACTCCCTGCGCTCGCAGCCATGCATGGCCTCGATGGCGTTGCGGATGAGATTAACGAGAACCTGCTGGATCTGGACCTTCTCCACGTGCACGGGCCCGAGCCGTGTATCGAAGCGGAAGATCGGCCGCACGCCTTCGTCCCTGGCGCCGACCAGTGCCAGAGCACTCGCTTCCTCCACAAGCTTGTTGATGTCCTCGGGCCGCTTCTCGCTCTCACCCCTCGCCACGAACTCGCGCAGCTGACGGATGATATGGCCGGCGCGCAGCGTCTGCTTCGTTGTCTCGGCGAGCGCGTCGCGAATTCTTGGGCGCGCTTGGATGGTCGACACCCTCGATCAGGCGCCCGCAGCCTTGCAGGTAATTGGCGATGGCCGAAAGGGGCTGATTCATCTCGTGGGCGAGGGTCGACGCCATCTCGCCCATGGCGGTCAAGCGCGACAGGCGGGCGAGCTCCGATTGCAGCTCTTCCAGCTTATGCTCGGTCGCCTGCCGTTCGGTCAGGTCGCGGATGAAGCCGGTGAAGTAAAGCCGTTCGCCGGTCCGCATCTCGCCCACCACGAGCTTCATGGGAAAGGTCGAACCATCCTTGCGCTGGCCGGTCACGACGCGATCGGTGCCGATGATCCGCCGCTCACCCGTCTTCAGATAGTGTGAGATATAGCCATCATGTTCCTCGCGAAAGGGCGTCGGCATCAAGAGGCTTACATTTTGTCGAACCACCGCGGATTCGGGATAGCCGAACAGGCGTTCGGCCGCCGCGTTGAAAGACTGGATGTCGCCGCTTGCATCGATCACGATGGTGGCGTCAGGAACGGTATCGAGAATCGAGCGCAAATGCGCCTCGCGAGCCAGCAGCGCGCGGGCGTTCCCCTCATCCCGGATGCGGGCCCGGCGGAGCTGCTCACCGAAACATGAGACGCCCACGCCGACCGCGACGAAGAGGGCAGCCTCGATCAGCTCCGGGTTGGTGAGGCCATCGGCATCATCGGCGAAGACGAGGCCGAGGCCGAGGCTGACGACAGTCGCAATGAGTTCCTGGCTTCAACCCACCCAGACCGGCTGCCAACAGGATTGCCGGCAAGAACATAAGGAAGGGCGCGCGATCGTGCAGCCAGGGCGCTAGCGCGGCCCGCAAAACGAACAGCACCGCCATGGCGCCGAGTGCCAGCCAATAGGGCGCAACTTGTTGGGGAGGTTTGAGGACGAAGGTGCTTAGTCTCTCCAATGGGCCGGCTTCGGTCTCAAGTGCCACGACAACCATCCTGCTATTGACCCCTCCTCGACGCAGTCCTTGGGCGGCTTGGTCAGGGGCTTGGTTGACGCAGATAAAAACGCCCGGCCAAGAGGAGTGTCAATTGGCGGGTGGGCGGAACATGAACACGCGATGGCGATTTTGCATTTTGCTTACGATGCAACCCATTCAGAGTTAGGTATAATCTCAAGCCAAGGGTAAGGAGGCTATCGATGGCACCGAAAGATGCGGAGATGCCGGCCGGTTCGCGGCTGGGTGAAGATGCGCAAGAGATCGCCAAGCATATCCAATCCATCCGACATGACATCGAGCGCCTTACCGGCGTCGTGGCGCGCATGGGTGGGGATCGAATCGATCAGGCCAAGAGCGTGGCGAGCGGAGCCGCCTCCGAACTCGAGGCGAGGGTCCGTCGCCACCCGCTCTCGGCGCTCGCTATCGCGGCCGGGGTCGGTTTCTTTTACGGCGTGCTGACGCGGCGCTAGTCAAGCAGCGCGTTGGAGCGAGGCCACTTTACTTGTGTTTCTCTCGCCCCTTGAGTTCGAGGACGTAGGCAATGACGTTGAACATGTCTCGTGGCTCGACGACGATGTTCGGCATGGTCGGAGGAGACGTCTCCATCCACACCCTGAGCGCCGTTCCGGTGATGCCTGGCCGGTCGGCGACCTCCCGAAATCGCGTCTCCTTCGGCAGAGGTGACTTCTCCTCAGAGATCCCACGGCATTTGGAGCAGACCTACTTGGCGTAGGTGAAGCCGGCTTGAGGATCGTCCACTTGTTGGGCCAGGGGCGCGCCTCCGACGGTCGAGAGAAGACTAGCGATTACGAGCATGCGCTGCATGGGCAAACCCCTTCGATCCGCGCCGGTCGCCCCGCGAAGCCAAACGGCCAAATTGCTATACCGTCTTTGATGCGGGTCAAGAGGAACGGCATGTGGCGCCCGCCCGCTCCCCCGGCGCGAGCTAGCGGGGCGAGCCCACCTCGTAACCATATTCCGCGGCGGCGCCGGTGAGCCAAGACCAGAAACTTCCCGCGAAGCTTGAAGGGACGGCGAGCTCGTAGGTGGGCGCATCATCGACCTGCCATAGCGTACAGTCGATGAGCGCGATCGGCGTGGTGGCGGCATCTCCGGGAGTGAAAGCACGCGGATCGAGGTCGAGCGAGCAACCCTTGGCGAGCGCCGACCGCGCGCGCGAACCTGCGACACGAATCACGGCCTTGCCGTCGGACTGCTCCACAGCGGTCGCAAGGCCGGCAACAGCCGTCATCAGCTCGTCCAGCAGATCGCTTGCAGTGGATCCTTCCGCAGTCGCGAGCCATTGGCCGGGCGCGGTGCCGACAAGCCCCAGGCCATTTGCCGCCACGCGCTTGGGGCCCGGCGGCAAGACGAGGCCGGTGAGTGAACGCGCCACATCGGCAACCTCGGCTCCTTTGCCATCTTGGACCCCGATGACGCATAGCCGGACGTCCGGCCGCTCGGTCAGCACCACCGGCCTCGGGCCGCCGATACAGTGACCATAGCGCCCCGGCACCGCGACGGCGGCAAGGGGCGTGCGAGGCGCGAGTTTAGACACGAGTCCGCTCTCCCTCAGGGTCAACGAAGACGGGCGCGCACACCACGCATTCCACGTCTTTCCAACGCAAGAGATCGACAGCGCGGATGCGCTCACCGATCCGCGTCGCCCCGCGCTGGAGGAAGCCAAGGCCGATATGGTGGCCCAGCTCGGGCGACCACGCGACCGAGGTAAGATGTCCTTCGTCGTTGGCGGAGACATAGCCGGCGCCCAGGGCGAGGAAATGGGAGCCCGCCAAGAGCGGGCGCGATGCGTCGAGCGGCTTCACCCCCACCAGGATGGGGCGCTCGGCAGCGATCAGAGCGGGACGCTCCGCCATGACCCGGCCGATATAGTCCTTGTCGCGCGCCATCATGCCACCTAGGCCAAGGTCGCGTGCCGTCGTCTGGCCATTGAACTCCGGGCCGGCCACATGTCCCTTCTCGATGCGCAATACGTTGAGGGCTTCAGTGCCGTAGGGGACGATGCCGAATTCGGCGCCCGCCTCTATGAGCATCCGCATTAACGCATCGCCGAAGCGGGCGGGCACCGCGATCTCGTAGGCGAGCTCGCCGGAATAGGAGACGCGGAAGAGGCGCGCCGGGACACCCCCGCAGACCTCGAGTGCGGCAGCGCCCATGCGCGGCAGGGCTGCGTTGGAAATGTCGAAGGCGGGATCGACGAGCTTGCGAAGCACGTCGCGCGCGCGGGGGCCGGCGATGGAATATTGCGCCCACTGGTCGGTCACGGAGACGAGCTTGAGATCAAGCTCGGGCCACAGCACCTGGCGGCAGAATTCCAAATGTTGCATGACCTTGGCGGCGTTGGCTGTCGTGGTGCTGGTCACGAAGTGCTGGTCGGCGAGGCGCGCCACCGTGCCGTCATCCAGCGCAAAGCCGTCCTCACGCAGCATCACGCCATAGCGCGTCTTGCCCACGGCCAGCGTCGTCATCTTGTTGATGTAGACGCGATCCAGAAACACTGCCGCGTGAGGTCCCTGGATGTCGATCTTACCGAGGGTCGAGACGTCGCAGACGCCCACCGATGCGCGCACCGCCGCCGCCTCGCGGGCAACGCTTTGCTGCCAGCCTTGCTCCCCTGGGTGTGGGTACCACTGCGCCCGGAGCCAGAGTCCGTTCTCAGCGAACACGGCGCCTTGTTCCTCCGCCCAAGCGTGGGACGGGGGCAAGCGTTTGGGGCGGAAGTGCTCGGCTCGATGCTGACCGGCGAGCGCGCCGAGACTGACGGGACCGTAAGGCGGCCGGAAGCCAGTCGTGCCGGTTTCGGGGATGGAGCGGCCTGTCAGTTCTGCCATGATGGCGAGGCCGTTGACGTTGGCGGTCTTGCCCTGGTCCGTTGCCATGCCGAGGGTTGTGTACCGCTTCAGATGCTCCACCGCGCCATAGCCTTCGCGGTGGGCAAGCTCGATGTCCTTGGTGGTCACATCGTTCTGCAGGTCGACAAAGGCGGGACCCCTCCCACCCCGAACCCGCCAGAGCGGGGTGTGCGACGTTTCTTCGTCGGCTTCGACCGCGGGCGGCGTTGGCACCAGCGCGGCGAACCCAGCATCACGCGCCGCGTCGGCACCGAGGCGCGCGCCCTCGGCGAGAAACTCACCCAACGTAAAGTGTCCCGCCGCAGCGCCGCCGACGCTCATGCCGGGGGGCGGCGTGCCCGGGACAAACGCACTTATTGAATCATTCCAGAGGGGTCGGCCGCCCAAATGACAGGTAAGGTGCAGCGACGGGTTCCAGCCATTGGCGACGGTGAGCAGGTCGCAGTCGAGCTCGAAAACGGCGCCGCTCGCGACCCTGACAGTAACGCCGCGGATGCGCTGGCCGCCTCGCGCGCGCTCGACCACACCCCCCTGGAAGACTCGCCAGGGGTGCTTGCGCGCAAGCGGCGCTTGACGCGTATCGACAACGGCCTCGATGGCGACGCCGGCCGCGGCGAGAATCTCAGCCGTTCTCCATCCGTCGTCGCAACTTGCGAGAATCACAGCACGTTTTCCAGGAGCCACACCAAAGCGATTGACATAGGTCCGTACGGCTGAGGCCAGCATCACGCCTGGTCGGTCGTTATTGGCAAAGGCGAGACCGCGCTCGATGGCACCGGCGGCGAGCACCGCGCGCTTGGCCACGATGCGCCAGCCGCGCTGGCGCGCCTCATATGCGGGCGGCACCGCGACATGGTCGTTGACGCGCTCGACCGCGCCATAGGTGCCCTGGTCGTAGACGCCGTAGATCGTGGTGCGAGGCATCAGCCGCACGGTGTCCAAGCTGCCAAGCTCGGTGAGAACGCCCTCGACCCACGTGGGCGCAGGCGCGCCATCCAGGCTGAAGCGCTCCGATAAGAAACGCCCGCCATAGCGAAAATCTTCTTCCGCCAAGACCACGCGAGCACCGGCGCGTGCGGCGGTGAGTGCCGCCATGAGGCCCGTCGGGCCGGAGCCAATGACGAGCACGTCGCAATGGGCGTAGGCTTTCTCGTAGCGGTCGGGGTCGGAGTTCGAGTGACGCGCGGCCAAGCCCCGCACTGCGCCTGATCAACGGCTCGTATAACCGGGTCCAGAAGCCCGCCGGCCACATAAAGGTCTTGTAGTAGAAGCCTGCCGCCAGCAACGGACTCACCAGCGAATTGACGGAGAGGGCATCGAACGCTAGCGAGGGGAAGCGGTTCTGGCTCACCGCCTCCAGCCCGTCATAGAGCTCGACCGTGGTCGCCTTGCTGTTAGGCTCGCGCCGCGCGCCGCGCCTCACTTCCACCAGCGCATTCGGTTCCTCGGGTCCCGCGCTGAAGATGCCGCGCGGGCGATGGTATTTGAACGAACGCCCGACGAGATGCACGCCGTTGGCGAGCAGCGCCGAGGCGAGCGTGTCGCCCGGGCGCCCTACATAACGTCTCCCGTCGAAGGTGAAGCGAAGCGCGCGCGCCCGCTCGATGAAGCCGCCCTGTTGCAAGCGGAACGGCTCGCTCAGTGCTTGCTCCCGAGGCGACATCAGCCGCTCCCCTGCCCTTTGGCGAGCTGCACGTTCGAGATCACGTGGGTGCGTGTGTCGCGCACGACGCGCAGCCAGGAACGACAGCCGCCCCCGTGATACCAAAGCTCCGCATGGGGGCCGGCCCGGTTGTCGCGCAGATAGACATAGTCATAGAAATCATTCGCGGCATCAGGCGCTCCTGGATCTGGGCGCTTAAGATCGGCGGCACCGAGATATGCGAACTCGGCCGCGTCGCGCTCGCCGCAATAGGGACAATTGATGCGCATCAATGGCTTTCAGTGAAGGTTGGGTTGGGCGCCCATGCCCTTCTCATCGAGGATCGCGCCGCGCGCGAAACGATCGAGGCGAAACGGGCGGATCAGCTCATCCGGCTCGTCCTTGGCGATCAAACGAGCAAAGCTCGCGCCTGAGGCAGGGGTCGCCTTGAAGCCCCCATAGCACCAGCCGCCATTGAAATAGAGGCCGGCGATGCTCGTCTTATCGATAATGGGCGAACCGTCCATGGACATATCGATGATGCCGCCCCAATTCCGCAAGATGCGGAGCCGTGCGAGATTGGGGAACAGCGCGCAGGCGCCCTCCGCCACGTCCTCCACCACCGGCAGATTGCCGCGCTGGGCATAGGAGTTATAGCCGTCGAGGTCGCCGCCGAAGACGAGGCCGCCCTTGTCAGATTGGCTCACATAGAAATGCCCGGCGCCGAAGGTGACGACATTGTCTATGAGCGGCTTCAAGCCTTCGCTGACAAAGGCCTGAATCACATGGCTCTCGATAGGAAGCCTGAGGCCCGCCAGTGCTGCGACGCGCGAGCTGTTGCCGGCGGTGGCAAGCCCAATCTTCGCAGTACCGATAAAGCCGCGTGTGGTCTCGACCCCCCTTACCTGCCCCCTCTCAATGCGGATGCCCGTCACCTCGCAATTCTCGATGATGTCCACGCCGCGCGCGTCGGCGCCGCGTGCATAGCCCCAGGCGACGGCGTCGTGGCGCACGGTGCCGCCGCGCCGCTGCATCAACGCGCCGCGGATTGGGAAGCGGGCATTGTCGAAATCGGCGAAGGGCAGGAGTTTGCGCAGCTGGTCGCGACTGAGCAGCTCGGCGTCGACACCAGAGAGGCGCATGGCGTTGCCGCGGCGTACATAAGCGTTCCGCTGAGGGTCGGAATGAAACACGTTGATGACACCGCGCTGGCTCACCATGATGTTGAAGTTGAGCTCCTGCGCGAGACCCTCCCAAAGTTTCAGTGAGCGCTCATAGAAGGCGATGTTTTGCGGGAGCAGATAGTTGGAGCGGACGATAGTGGTGTTGCGTCCGACGTTTCCCCCGCCGAGATAGCCCTTCTCCAGCACGGCGACTTTCCTGATGCCATACTCCTTGGCGAGGTAGTAGGCCGTGGCCAGTCCGTGGCCGCCGCCGCCCACGATGACCACGTCATAGGCCGCCTTAGGCTCTGCCTTGCGCCACGCGGACGTCCAGCCGCGATTGCCGGCGAAGGTCTGAGTGACAATGTTGAAGAGCGAGTAGCGCAAGCGCCCGCCGGCTCACTCAGCAATCAAGCGTCGTGCGCCGCTCCCACTCGGTCAACTGGCCGGCATATTCGTTCCAGTCGGCGTGCTTCAGCTTCAGATAAGCATTGACGAAGGGTTCGCCGAGGCCGGCCCGCAAGATGCTCGAGGTGTCAAGCGCGCGCAGCGCATCGAGCAGGTTGAGCGGCAGACGCTTGGCGTCCTTCACCGTGTGTCCTTCCGCATACATGTCGATGTCGAGGCGGGGGCCCGGCTCCCGCTTGTGCTCCATACCATCGAGACCGGCGACAAGCACCGCGGCTTGCAGCGCGTAAGGATTGACCGATCCGTCGGCGAGCCTCAGCTCGAAGCGGCCCGGGTCCGGAATGCGGACCATGTGCGTGCGATTGTTGCCGGTGTAGGTCACGGTGTTGGGCGACCAGCTCGCGCCAGAGAGCGTACGCGGCGCGTTGATGCGCTTATAGGAGTTGACCGTCGGGTTGGTGATGGCGGCGAGCGCCTCCGCCGAATGCATGAGCCCGCCGATAAACTGATAGCCGAGGGCCGAGAGCCCCAGCGGATCGTTGGCGTCCTCAAACAGGTTCTTACCCTTCGACCAGAGCGAGACGTGCACGTGGCAGCCGTTGCCAGTCAGGTTCGAGAAGGGCTTCGGCATGAAGGTCGCGCGGAGTCCATGCTTCTCGGCGATCGACTTGACCATATATTTGAAGAAGGCGTGGCGATCGGCGGTCTTGAGCGCGTTGTCGTATTGCCAATTCATCTCGAACTGGCCGTTCGCATCCTCATGATCGTTCTGATACGGGGACCAGCCGAGCTCGAGCATGGAATCGCAGATCTCGGTAATCACGTCGTAGCGGCGCATCAGCGCCTGTTGGTCGTAGCAGGGCTTCGACTGATGGTCGCCCAAGTCGGAGATGGTCTGGCCGTCGGTCCCGATGAGGAAGAACTCGCACTCGACGCCGGTCTTGAGCTCATAACCCTTCGCTTCCGCCTTCGCGATAACGCGCTTCAGCACGTTGCGCGGCGCCTGCTCCACGAGCTTGCCACTCATGTAAGGATCTGCGGCGAGCCAGCCCACCTCTTTCCGCCAGGGAAGCTGCATCAGGCTGTCGGGATCCGGGACGGCCAGCATGTCGGGATCGGCCGGCGTCATGTCGAGCCAACTGGCAAAGCCCGCAAATCCAGCCCCCGACTTGGACATGTCTCCGATGGCGGCGGCGGGCACGAGCTTCGCCCGCATGGTGCCGAAGAGATCGACATAGCTGATGAGGAAATATTTGATCCCGCGCTCTTTGGCGACCTTCGCCAAGTCCATCGCCATGCCCTTACCCTCCTGAAATTAGAACGAACTGCCCTCTTTACCTGGTATCCAATTCGTGCCGGCGAGCGGCACCCTCGCCATCGCCGCTGCCTCGACAGTGAGCGCCACGAGGTCCTCCGGCTCCAGATTGTGCACGTGGCTTTTGCCGCAAGCGCGCGCGATGGTCTGGGTCTCGAGCGTCAGCACGGAGAGATAATTGGCGAGCCGGCGGCCACCCGCGACGGGATCGAAGCGCCGCATCAGCTTGGGGTCTTGCGTGGTGATGCCCGCGGGGTCGCGGCCTTCATGCCAGTCGTCATACGAGCCCGCGCGGGTGCCGAGCTTGCGATATTCCTCGTCCAGGTGGGGCGCGTTGTCGCCTAGCGCGACCAGCGCCGCCGTGCCGATGGAGACGGCATCGGCCCCGAGCGCCAAGGCCTTGGCCACGTCGGCGCCGTTGCGGATTCCACCGGAGACGATGAGCTGCACTTTGCGGTGCATGTCGAGCTCCTGCAGCGCCTGTACCGCCGGGGGGATGGCGGCAATGATGGGGATGCCCACATGCTCGATGAAGACCTCCTGTGTGGCGGCCGTGCCACCTTGCATGCCGTCCAGCACCACCACGTCGGCACCTGCCTTCACGGCAAGCGCGGTGTCGAAGTAGGGACGCGCCGCGCCTATCTTGATGTAGACCGGCTTCTGCCAGTCGGTGATCTCGCGCAGCTCCTCGATCTTGATCTCCAGATCATCGGGGCCGGTCCAATCGGGGTGGCGACAGGCTGAGCGCTGATCGATGCCCTCGGGCAGGGTGCGCATCTGGGCGACGCGGGGCGAGATCTTCTGCCCGAGCAGCATGCCGCCGCCGCCGGGCTTGGCGCCCTGGCCGATGACGATCTCGATGGCGTCCGCTTGGCGCAAATGATCGGGGTTCATGCCGTAGCGGGAGGGCAGGATCTGATAGACGAGCGTCCTGGAAAGACTCGCGCTCCTCCTCGGTCATGCCACCATCGCCGGTGGTGGTGGATGTGCCAACCGCCGAGGCGCCACGGCCGAGCGCTTCTTTCGCCCGGCCTGACAGGGAGCCGAAGCTCATGCCGGCAATGGTGATGGGAATCTTAAGATGCAGCGGCTTCTTGGCGAAACGATCGCCGAGCACGACGTCGGTGCCGCAGCGCTCGCGATAGCCCTCCAGCGGATAGCGGCTCATGGAGGCGCCGAGAAAAAGGAGATCGTCAAAATGCGGTACCTTGCGCTTGGCGCCGAAGCCGCGAATGTCGTAAAGGCCGGTCGCGGCGGCGCGGTAAATCTCGGCGATCGCGTGCTCGTCGAAGGTGGCCGAACCCCGCGGGGGTGTATGTACCCAGCGGTTTTCCACACTCATCAATAGGCCTCCAGATTGTCCATGTGGAAGTGGTAGAGGGTGCGTCCAGAGCCGTAGCGCTTGAACTCCCCCGGATCGACCTCACCGTTCATGCCTGCCTCGGCGAGCAGCTTGCCGAGCTTACATTTGTGCTCGTCGGACATCGACTTCTCGATGCAGTCGGAGCCGAGGCTCCTCACTTTGCCACGC
>CAWJXT010000013.1:0-24708 GCA_963846875.1 uncultured Alphaproteobacteria bacterium | reverse complement strand
ATCGGCCGGTTGACGATATAGGGGAGCATGGCGGGGGCGACCGCCTCGTAATAGTGGGCGAGGTCGAGCTTGGTCAGCCCGGGGTCGGGAAAGAGCACCTTGTTCGGATTGGAGAGTGTGATGCCAGCGAACTTGGGATCGCCTTTCCGTTTCGATGCGTGGCCGCCGCTTTCTGCAACCACCGCGCGGTCTTTTGCCTCCGGTTCATCACGATGGACCTCGCGCGCAGGCTTATCCTCGCGGAGCCCCTGGAAGCTCGGATGACGCAAGTGTCCGTCCCGCGTCCATTCCGAATAGGTGATCTCGGCGACGAGCTCAGGCTCGAGCCACACCGTGCCGCGTCGTCCCGCGGTGGGCACTTCCGCGAAAGGCGACGTCTTGCGCTCGAGTGGCTCGAACCGTTTGGCGAGCGCGGCAAGATCGGCGCCGTCGAAACCCGTACCCACCTTGCCGGCATAGTTCAGCGCGCCATCCTTGAAGGTGCCGAACAAAAGCGAGGCGAAGGGCCGGTCCTTGGCGGTGGATCGGCTGTAGCCCCCAATCACGAACTCAGCGCGTTTCCCGCATTTGATTTTGATCCAGTCCTTGCTGCGGCCCGAACGATAGGGTGCGCTGGCTCGCTTCGACACGATGCCTTCCAGGCCAGAGGCGCACGCTTCCGCCAAGAAGGCGCGACCGGAGCCTTGCACATGGTCGGAATATATGAGCCGCTCGGGTAAGCCCTTCGCGCTGAGCAGCCGGGCAAGTTGCGCCTTGCGCGTCTCCAGCGTCTTCTTTAGCCAATCTTCTCCGTTGAGCTCGATCAGGTCGAAGAGGAAATAGCGGACGGCTTGATGGGGCGTGTCGATATGCTCTTGCAGCGACTTGAAGTCGGTGACGCCCGAAGGCAGCACGAAGGCCACTTCGCCGTCGACTAGGGCATCCTTGCACGGCAGCTTTGCCAGCGCGCTGGCGATGGCAGGGAAGCGCACGGTCCAGTCTAGGCCGCTGCGGCTGAACAGGGTGACAGCGTCCCCCGCCTTCCGCCCGATGATGCGGTAGCCATCATACTTCACCTCATGCAGCCAACCGTCGTCGTCCGGCACCTCGCTTTCCAGCGTAGCGAGCTCAGGCGCCACGAATTCGGGCGTTAGCGTGCGTTGGGTTTTCGGCGTGCTGCCGCCCCTACCGGGGAGGCTACTTGCGGGCTTTTTCTTTGAGCGGTTGGAGTTCCACACGGCGACATCGCCGGTCTCGATGCCCGGCATGTCCCGTCCGCTCACCACGCTCGTGTCGTAGGTCTGCGTGGGCTCATCGCCGTCGTGGGCATAGTCGTCGCGCTTCTTGATTAGGAGCCAGTTCTCGCGCTTGCCGTCATTCGTGCGGCCCTTCATGCGCACCAGCACCCACTCGCCCTTCAGCCTTTCGCCGTGCAGCCTGAATTTGAGATCGCCCTTGGCCAGACCCGCATCGGGGTCACCGATCGGCTCCCACGTGCCGCGGTCCCAGATCATCACCGGGCCGGCACCATATTCCCCCTTGGGGATCACACCCTCGAAGCTGCCATATTCGAGCGGATGGTCTTCAGTGCGGACGGCGAGGCGCTTCTGGTTGGGGTCGAGGCTCGGGCCCCTGGTCACAGCCCAGCTCTTCAATACCCCGTCATGCTCGAGCCTGAAATCGAAATGCGTGCGCCGAGCGGCATGCTTCTGGATGACGAAGCTATTGCCGGTTGACCGCTTGCGTTTAGGCCCCGGCTCGGGTGTCATCTTGAAGTCGCGCTTAGCTTTATATTCGGCGAGCAGGTCCTGGGTCCGCCCCCGCGCCATAACTTACGCCGACTTCCTCTTGGCCGCCGCACGCCCGGTCTTCTTGCCGTTCCCGCTGCGCGCCGCTGCAACGCCTCGCTTCGGGGCCCGAGCCCTCGTTGCTTTGCCCTGCTGCACGCTCCTCTTCAGCGCGTCCATGATGCTGATCACCTTGGCGGTGGCCGGCTCCTCGATCACGAATTCCGGTTCGCGGTGCTCGAGCTTGGCGTGGATGAGCTCCCACATCGCCTCGTTATATTCGTCCTTGAACTGCTCAGGCTCAAACTTTCCTGTCTTTCGCCCGATGAGCTCCTTGGCCAGGTCGAGCGCTTCCTTGTCAACCTTGAGCTCGGGCACCTCCTTGAAGAATGTGTCGGCCGAGCGGATCTCATTGGCGTGGCGCAGCACTTCGAGCAGAAGCCCGCGCCCTTGCGCCTGAATGGCCACGATGTTGCCTTGACCGCGCAGGATGAGTTGGCCGACCCCGACCATTTTCGTCTCGGCGAGCGCTTTCTGCACGACCACATAGCCTTCCTCGCTCGCGTCGCCGTCGGGCAGCAGGTAGTAAGGCTTCTCGAAATAGCGCGCGTCGATGTCGCTTTGGTCGACGAAGCGTACGAGCTCGATGGTCTGCTTGGCCTCGAGCTTCAGCTCGTCGATCTCCTTCTGGTCGAGCAGGACATATTTGCCCTTCTCATATTCGAAGCCCTTGATGATCGCCTCGTTCTCCACCACGCCCACCCCCGGCGCCATCTTCTGGTAACGGATGCGCTTGCCGGAAGGCTCGTGAATTTGATGCAGCTCGACGCGCTTCTCCGTGCTCGTCGCCGGATAGAGCCTGATTGGGATGGTGACCAAAGACAGCCTGAGCTGGCCGGTCCAATAGGCGCGGGGTGCCATACTCCAAACTCCTCGCGAAACAGGGCGCCGATGCTCCTCCTTGCGGCGAGCCGCGCCAACTCAACAAAAACCACAAGGTTAACCCCCGGTTCCGCGCCTGCGGCACCGCGGGCTCAAGATCACCTCTCTATACTATACCCGTTCTCCTTAAGCATGCGTTCAAGGGCGCCGGGAAAGCTGAGATGCAGCATCGCGCCGGGGCATCCCCGTTGTCGTTAAGCTTCTGGTCGCAAACGTCGTGTCCCCAGGTTGACGCATGGTCGTAATGGGCAAGCATCATGGCCCAGGCCTGCTTACCCTCCCCGAGCAGGATCTTCTCCGCCACATAGCCGGCCAGGCGTCGTCGGGCACGTCGCTGAGAATGCCTTTGAGATAGGCCTCATGCGCCGCTCGGAAACGCCGCCTCATCTTTCACTGCCCCATCCTCGATTCCGAGCACCTCGAGCTGCGCCACCGAGCACGCATAGCAGCCGAAGGCGTAGAGGAAGGCGTAGTCGCGTCTCTCGAACTCATAGCGCCCATCGCCGCCGAGATCCGCCGCGGTCAAAGGACCGCCATCGAGCTCGCCGAGCTTCACCGTCTGCCAGCTCGACCCGCCTTTGGCTTGGGTCAGGACCTTGGTGTCGGAGCAGCAATGGGCACGACCTCGGGTGTGGCGTTCGCGGGGTCGAGCTCGGCGATCTGCACGCCGACCGGTGGGTTACTCATGCCCAAATCGTCTCGTTCTAGCTTGGCCACTTCCTGGCCATCGGCCAGCACCGTGACCACCGGGGCGCGGGTTACCCCGCCCTGCTCGTTTTTGCCTTCCAAGTAGCTGAGAATCGCCCTGATCGGACCCTGCGCGATCTCGCGCGTTTTTGGCGTTCGCTCCCCCTCCTCCTCTCAGGTTTCGATCTTCGGCGCGGTGTCGATGGGCTTCAGCTCCTTGACCGCCAGATATTTCGCATCCGCCTTCAGCACCCTCTGTGCGAGCGTCTCTGCGCCGTTTGCCGTTGCCGGCGCCAGCGCGAGGCTCAGAGCCAAAAAAAGCAAAGGGTTGGCATCGTCGAAGGCCCTAAAGGAGGAATGAAATGATGCTCGCAACGCCGGGCGCAGATCGTCTATTGTAACCTGTCTGCGGCCAGAGTTCCCAGTTTCCCTACGGCTCTTGCTGAGCATCGCAACCGCCCCTCACAAGCGGAACTTGCCGTGCAGGTACAGGTATCGGGGCCAGGGTGCGCAAAGAGCAGTAGCCGGAGTTAGGGCCAGAGGATGGACGACGAAAGCCCGGGGCTGGAGGAGCGAGCAGGATCGCGTTCGATTGCGCCCGCAGTGGTGATCACGGGTGCCACCGAAGGAATTGGCCGCGCGCTGGCCGAGGAGTTTGCCCGGGCAGGTCAAACGCTGCTCCTCGTTGCCCGCGATCGAGCGACCTTGGGGCGCACCGCGGCGGACCTCAGGGATACCCATGGCGTCGAGGTGAGAGTCACCGCCCAGGATCTTTCAACCCAGGAGGGGTGCGCCGGCGTCGAGGAGGCTCTGCGCCGCTACCATCTCTACGCCGACGTCCTTGTCAACAATGCCGGCATCATGTCGTCCGGCTTCTTTCAGGACGAAGATCCCGATACGGTCGTGCGATTGATCAACCTCGACATCCGCACCGTGGTGGACCTGACCCGGCGGTTCTTGCCCGGCATGGTGGCGCGAGGCCGCGGCGGCGTGATCAACATTGCGTCAATGATGGGCTTTATGCCAGTGCCCTATCAGGCAGCTTATGCAGCGGCCAAGGCCTTCGTGCTGTCATTCACCAAGGCGCTTGCTTACGAGACCATGGGCACCGGTGTCACCGTGTCGGCGGTGGCGCCCGGCGTCGTCGCCACGCGACTGCATTCTAAGGCGGGCTCACAGAATTCCTACTACACCCGCTTCTTTCCCATGAAGACCCCCGAGCAGGTGGCGCGCACGGCCTATCGCGGATTCCGGCGTGGCCGCGGCCTGATCGTGCCAGGCATCTTTAATCAGCTCGCCGTTTCGGCGATGCGCTTCGTGCCGGACTTCCTGCTCGTGCCGACCATGGGGCTGTTCTTCCGCGTACGCGACGAGGAGGGCAATCCCCAAGGCCCTGGTCTAGGCACCAAGGGCGGCGGACGCGGGTTGCCTGCGGAGCGCCAGGCGAGCCTTGTCGGTGCATTGCTACCGAGCCCAGTCAATGGGCGATGGTGGAGCCGAGGGGACTAAATGCCTATAGAAAAATCAAAGGCGTGCGACGGATAACCCGTCCGAACGCCCCCTTTGACATTCCAAGGACTTTTGCGGGAGCAGCAAACCCCCGCGAAGGGGGACCTGCCCCCTTCAAACGAGCGCGCATCACAGCTCCTCGCCGCCGAGTGAGCTCGGGCTCCTACCGCCCGAGCTGAGGGAAAACCGGGACGAAACAAAGTTCCTCATTAGGAATTTCTCATACTGGTGGAACGTGCAAATGATGCTAGGCAACTTGACCCTTACAGGCAAAGCGGCGGCGTCTGGCAGGCTTATTGCGTACGAAAGAGCGCCGACCCGAAGAGACCGGCGCTCTCACTTCACCCAGGAAAGAACGCTGCTGACCACCAGCGGTCGGAATCGACAACATCATCGAACGTCATCGTTCCAACGCACTGAGTGTAGTGCACACAGAAGCCGCTCGAGAAAATCTCTAGGGCTTTTCGTTTCAATTTGTTGCCCTCGGCCTCTCCGAAACAAACCGTTACAAGCCGGCGACGGGGTATTTGCCGCGGCGACAAATTGACATCTGCTTTTCGACGCATCGTTGCGCTCCGGCACTCACTCACCGCCAGAGCCGAGCGGTTCATCTGGATTTTCCCTCATACCGATCTTTCCAGGGAAGGTGGAGAGATTGATCATCTGCAAGGGCGTCGGCTTGGCAATCGCCAAGGCATGGAAACCCTCAGTCTCCTCCCGTCCTGCAGTGGATTGTCTTATAATCCCAATGACACTTGTTGGCGGTATCGTTCTCGCAGTAGCTCTCGCTTCGGTGCACGTTACACCCTGACTCGGGAGGGGGGCCGCCATCCGCTTTGGCCTTCGCGGGGTGAGCAGTCTTGGCCTTCGTGGGCTGAGCAGCCTTGCCCTTCCCAGAAGCTTGACTAGCCTTGACCTTCTTGCACTTGGACTTCGAGGCCGCCCATTGGCAAGCCGTGTTTTCCTCGCAAGACGCCTTGTTGGTGTTGGTGACGCATGAAATCTGCGGCGACCTAGCGATGCTGTCGCCGTAGCTCGCAAGGAAGAGGAACAACGCTAAGGGCGCTATAAGGTGTTTCATAGGGTACCACCATTCTGCTTTTTCTGGCACATCGAGGAGCGTACCGGGGGGGGGCCGGTTGGAATCCGCTACCAAGCTGGCAGCCACAAGGACCACTCAGGACGGGCGTAAGTTTCTGCGGTAGGAGATCCCTGGGCCACGATAGCAGTGGCTAACACGACCCTCCTACTCGAGGCCATGCCCGTAGGCGGCATGCCCCCTGGCGACGGAAGATGTGTACTCACAACCTCCATGCTGCCTTTCAGAATTTCAAAATGGGGGTAGGGGGACCACTATATGCTAGCCCTGCGCTGCGTATCTGACCCTTTTGAGGGCCCGCGATGGCAGCATTCCGCTTGTCCCTGATGTTGCCGGTGACAGCCTCGGTTTGGCTTGCGCCGAGTGTTGCCTGGGCGGTCCGATAAAGGGAAAGGCTGCCGGGGGTGCTCCATTACTCGTCCAGATGGGATCAAGGAACCTGGAACCAAAAACGAGCAGGGGGAGTGTTGCAATGCTTTTTACGCAGATGACTGCGTCCCTCCGACGTCCGGTCAAGTGAAAGGCGCAACGTTCTGCGGTTCATTCAAGCGCTAAACGAATGGTAGACTCGGCAAATGCTCTTCTCGGCGGATAAGCATCGGCGGCCTTACCTAGCGAGGCACTCGAGCCACTGCACGCCAGTCATATTGCTCATGGAGCAATCGGACCGCCCAGCCCGTCACGTCGGCAGGTTTTACCTCGGTGGATTGCCCACTGGGGCTGTCACCGCACGGGCTCAGGAAGGCAATATTCAGGCGCCTGGCGGAAGCCGGCTGCACTCCTCATGAGATCATGGCGCTCAGCGGCCACAAGAACCTCGCTGAGGTCAAGCGCAACAGCGAGGCCGTAAGCCATACCCGTCTCGCTCGTGATGCCATGCGAACGATCACAAGGGCCGAAAGGCGAACGGGAAAGGCAACCCCGATGCTTAAGTTTTGGCAATCGCACCGATAACCCACTGAAGGAAAGGAGCTATCTTATGCATGTGGTGGAGCCGAGGGGGATCGAACCCCTGACCTCAGCAGTGCGATTGCTGCGCTCTCCCAACTGAGCTACGGCCCCTGAGGTTCAAGCCATTTAGGGAGCGCCCTCCAGGCCTGTCAAGCGAGGGCATCCCTTGCCCTTATCCTCGGCTGCAAGCTACATGATGCATCGTGCCAGGAGGGGCTGATGGTTCCTTTGATCGAATTCGTCGTCTATCTCATCCAACTCTATATCTGGGTGATCATCGCGAGCGCCATCTTGAGCTGGTTGATCGCCTTCAACGTGGTCAACACGAACAACCGCTTCGTGCTCGCCATCACCGACATGCTCTGGCGGCTGACCGAGCCCGCGCTTCGGCCCATCCGCTCGATCCTGCCCAATCTCGGCGGCATCGACGTCTCGCCCGTAATCCTAATTCTAATTCTGCTGTTCATCCAAAATGTCGTGCTTCTCGGCTGGCTGATGCCCGCGCCTGAGCCGCTCATCGTCAATCCTTGAGCTTCGGCACCCCGGCGGGTTTGCCGCTGCGCCGCGCAGATCAAGGCCTGATCCTGACCGTGCGGCTGACCCCAAAGGCAAGAGAGGACGCGGTCACGGGGATCGGCCTGTTCGACGGCACGCCCGTCCTGAGGGCACGCGTGCGCGCGATCCCCGAGCAGGGGCGCGCCAATGCCGCGCTCGAGCAGCTGATCGCTCACTGGCTCGGGGTGCCGGCGTCATCGGTCAACATCGCCCAAGCCTCTAAGTCGCGTCTGAAGCAGGTGAGGGTGGAGGGCGACCCTGATCGGCTGGCTCGCCTCATCGCCACGCGGCTTGCAGGGCCTGCGTCGTCATCCTGACGCGGCCGCACCATGAGCGTGCGGGCGGCCATGGGGATTCCACGCTTTGCCAGCCCCATGGGCCACGAGTGCGCGCAGCTGCCCCACCTGCACGGCACCGAAGCTGCCGCCACCGGCAAGACCGTTCTCGGTTGATCGGTCGGCAAGGCGGCGCTCCAGGACGGCCCTCGCCCACTATACGCTTTCCGCCCGGGCCAAGCGGCGATCAGCTCCGCTGGCCTCGTCCTGGCAGCGCGCGAGCGATGTCCTCGGCGATTGCTTGCGCCGCGGCGCGCGGGTCGGCCGCGCGGGTGATCGGACGGCCAATCACGAGGTAGTCGGCGCCAGCGGCGATGGCCTCGGCGGGGGTCATGGTCCGCGCTTGATCGTTTACCTCGAGGGCCCTGGGTCGGATGCCGGGCGTCACGATCAGAAAGCCCGCGCCCGCTTTCTTGCGGATCGCGGCCGCCTCCTGGGCAGAGGCTATGACGCCGTCAAAACCCGCCTCTTGGGCGAGCGTCGCCCGCCGCAGCACGAGCTCGGCCGCCGCCTGGTCGGTCCCCTGTTGCACGAGATCGGCGGACCCGAGATTGGTAAGCAGGGTGACGCCGAGCAACTTCGGGCCGCTTTTCCCACGCCCGCGCACCGCCGCGTCAAGCGTTTTGCGATCCAGCGCATGCACGGTGAGAAAATGCGCGCCGGTCTTGGCGACGGCAGCGGTCGCCCGCTCGACCGTTGTCTCGATGTCGAGAAGTTTGGCGTCGAAGAAGACTGCATGACCCTTGACCGCGAGTTCGCTCGCGAGCGCGAAACCTCCGGCAAAGAGCAGCTCGAGCCCGATCTTGTAGACGCCGACGCTGTCCCCAAGCCTGGCGATGAGCGCGCGCGCCTCCTCGACACTTCCTACATCGAGGGCCACGATCAATCGCTGACGTCCGTCGGTCATGCGGAGACGAACTTCCGCGCCGCAATAGCGAGCGCTTCGACCACGCCTTTGAGCAGATCCTGCTGGGCCTTGTCCTTGAGGTTGCCATCATCGGCGAAGGCGTCGCCTGCCCGCGGCAGCGCCATCTGCTGCGGGATCACGGTCGCGCCGACACCGACCTCAAGAATCTGGCGAAGATGCAACAGGCTGCGCATGGTGCCGTAATAGCCCGGCGAGGCGCCGCTGATGGCGAAGACGCGCGACTTGTACACTTTGAGGCCGGTTTCGCCTTTGCCCCGCACGCGCGTTACCCAGTCAAGCGTGTTCTTGAGCAGCGGCGTGACCGAAGAATTGTATTCGGGGCTGGCGATGAACACACCCTGATATTCGCCGAGCAGCGCCTTGAACTCGCGCGCCCCGACAGGCGCCCCCTGCTCCGCCTCGAGGTCGCCGTTATAGAGCGGCATCGTGTAGTCCTTGAGGTCGACGAAGACGCCCTCGATGCCGTTGGCTTGGGCAATGTGCTGGGCGAGGCGGGCGAGCCTTTTGTTGTAAGACCCTTCCCTCGTGCTGCCGGCAAAAAATAGTAACCGCATCGTTCCTTTCCTACCCGGGGGCCATCCGCGCCCTCGCGCGAGGTTTGGCTCCCGCGGGCTCAACAGCAGCCAGCGCGTCCTCCCGTGCGCCGAACAGGTACCGGAGCGGCACCACCGCGGCTGCCGCGAGCGGGGTTGCGAGCGCGAGCCCCAGGATGCCGAATACGGCGCCGAGCACGAGCTGGGCCAGGATCACCACTGCGGGCGGCAAGGATACCGCGCGCGCCTGGATCAAGGGGGTGAGCAGATAGCTCTCCAGGAACTGGTTGACCGCATAAAGCCCAACCACCCAGAGTGCCAGGTCGAGGCTCTCGCCCCCGGCGACGAGCACTATGGGAATGGCGCCGATGATCGGCCCAAGATAAGGCAGGAAGCCCGCGAGACCTGCGAACAGCGCGAGCACGAACGGGATGGGTACGCCGAGAATAAGCAGACCCACATAGGTGAAGCCGCCGATCAGCGCCATGGCGATTCCCTGGCCGACTAGCCAGCGCCGAAGCAGATCGCCGGTCTGACGCAGCATCTGCATGGCAGACAGCCGCCGATCCGCCGGGGCCAGCCGCGTCGCAAGCGTGACATAGGTATGAGGATCGGCGGCAAAATAGATGCCGAAGAAGAGTACGATGAGCCCCGCGCTGAAGACGCCGACGATCGAGAGCGCGACCGACGTCGCGCTCGTGGCGATGCCCCACGGACTGAGGAATTTGCCGAGTAACTGCACGAGATCGATGTTCTCGAACAGGTTGTTCTGATCGGCGAAGCTCGCTAGCTGTTTGGTCAGGCTGGTCGCGCCAGCGGCGAGGCTGTGGGCAAGCTGGGCCACCTGCTGGCCAAGCGTGGGTCCTGCGCCCCACAGCACCAGGACGAAAAACGTCACCGCCCCCAGCACCACGATGGCGAGCGCGGCGAGCCTTGGCAGCCGCGTGAGCTCGGCAAGCCCACGGCTCCCACCATACAGCACAATGGCGAGCAGCAAGCCCGCAAAAGCGAGCAAAATCGCGGTGCGCGCGTACCATAAGCCAACGGCGACAGCGAGCACCGCGATCACCGTCGCGGTCGCAATTGCCGTCCCGGCGAGCAAAGACGCCCCGTCTGCAACGGGGCGTCGCGAGGTGCTTTCGCCGTAGGTCATGGCGCTCTCAGATGATTGGCGCTCCCTGGCATAGTGGCGGATTCTAGCCAACACATCCTCGGTGATGGGTCTTAGGTGGCAACAAGATGGCAAAAAACATCGTCACTTTTTGAGCTCCACGCTGCCTGATATTTTTACGTCCTCTTCCGTTGCCTGCGACCACGACACACTCTCGTTTTCCCCCGCCCATCACAAACTCTTACCCTGGTCGGAACTTAGAGCGCCAGTGAATGTTATCGTCACAGAGCCGGTGCTTCTCTACCCCCGTTCAGCCGGTTTCAGTAAGTGTTAAGTGTCCGAGAGTCCCCGGTGTCCCTAAAGCGCCGGGGCTTTCTTGTTTGCACCACAGTCACCACGCAGCAATTGGGAAGGGTTCCATGCGCGACATTCGTAGCGATTTGGAAGAGCGTGCCAAACTCGTTGAGCGTGAAGCCGCTGACGTCCTCGCCTATTTCGACAAAAAGCTCGAGGAGCTAAAGCGTGAGCATGCTGCCCGGATAGGCAGACTCAAAGCCGAATTTGCCGCACTGAGCGTGCTCACTGAGTCCGAGCAGCGGCGTATCCAGAATGAACCACAACCGATAGAGCCCGGGCAGCAAACACCGAAGGTCTCGAGTTACAGCACATCGACGACCGCATTCGTCTGCTGCGGGAACTTGCCCCAGCCCCGCGGCCGGTTAGAGCAAACGACAAGCTATGAGCAAAGGCTTTCTGAGCTAGAATCAGCTGTAGCCGCATCCAAACAGCCGGGCCATTCAAGCGTTCAGCATGAGCATCAACGGCAGCAAGAGCGGCAAAGGCAGCTTCTTAAAGCGACTTGAGCTGCTTGAGCAGGCGATCAAGTTCCGCGAGCCACGCCAGATCGTCATCACCGCCCGCGATGATGCCGAGGCGGCAGAGAAGATTGCGGCAGAGAAGATTCCGGCAGAGAAGATTGCAGCAGAGAAGATTGCAGCCATTCACCCGCCCGTCACCCACGCTTATCGGGTGATTGGTCTGCGGCAGTTCAGCCGAGCTGAGACCATCGACACCTCAGACACAGTAACCCCCGGTGAGCCCGATGCAGCTTAATGATGGTAGCCACTGGCTAATCTCAGTTGCCGTCGCTGTGATGGTGGTCGCTGCGGTGCACTACTTGGCACGGCGTATTGGGC
The DNA here is from genome assembly GCA_963846875.1 of uncultured Alphaproteobacteria bacterium. GTDB lineage: Bacteria > Pseudomonadota > Alphaproteobacteria > Rhizobiales > Methyloligellaceae > Methyloceanibacter. The sequence goes on along the minus strand of CAWJXT010000013.1, from coordinate 13,096 downwards.
AGAAGCGAGATAAGCAGGATCACGACGACGGTTACCCGCGAAAACGGCGCCGTCCGTGGCATGATCAGCAATGAGGCTGTACTTCTTTCCTCGACAAGCCGTACCAACTATCATCCGTCCACTATCAGGTGGTTGAGTTTTTCGGCCCTCGTGAGCTGTAGCAGTGACCCGATGTGGCTTAGTGACCAAGCTTGGGGTTACATCGGGCTCTCAGTCATAGTGCTGATCATGGTGTGGCTGTGGTGGCGCTATAGCATAGACCGTGATGACGAATAATGAGCCTACACGGAGGGTGACTACTGGACGCCACGCCTCAGCTTGGTCGATTAGCGTCCTCGATATGATCTGACGGTGAGCCTTAGATGCTACTCGGTGAGATGCTGCCCGTGGATTGGCTGGTTATAGTGGCCACCGACTTATTCCAGGCGTTAGGTGATGCTCGATGCAGTGGCTTGATGTCGTAGTGCTGTCCATTACAGGCTTGGCGCTCTGGTGGATGTGGCATCGTCGCAAGCCTTAGTCAGCGGTGTAAGTGATGCACGTCAGCGACACCGCATGGGGTTTGATGGGAGTAGCCGTCTTCATAGGCTTTGTGGTGCTGCTGTACCGGCACACTCGGCCTCCCGAGGATGATGATCAGCACGCCCCATAACAGCTGTTTCAGGGGTAGCTGCTACCTGTCAGTTTGCCAACTGACATAGACACTGCGAGTGAGCCAGATGCCGCCCAGCAGGCCCATGAAATTCGCCAACCTTATTCTGATCGTCACGATAATACTTGGCTTGGTGATTGCCGTGGAGCTGCTCTTGCTCGCGTGGCGATAATCAGCGCTGGATAACCCGCGGCTTCAATCCGTGGGAGTAATGGCTTTGACCGCCACCGCCTCCCGCCGCCATGGACCGTTCGAGAAGATTCCCGTTGGGATCGGCCGAGGCTGCAACATGCCCTGAGATCGACACAGCAGGTTGCTTCGATTGCCAAAGTCACCAGCGCAATGCAGGGAGAGACCATGCGGGATATTCATAGCGATCTTCAAGAGCGTGCCAAACTCATCGAGGAGGACTGGCATCGTGGTTGGCATAGAAGGGGCTGGGGCTGGGGTCCTGGCTGGGGCTGGTACGGTGGTTGGGGTTGGCATCATCGACATTATCGCCACTGCTGGTGGCATCGTGGTCACCGCCACTGTCGTTGGTAATCTTCTGAGGAGATCGCAGCGAGTGCTGCGGCCTCCTCGACTACCGACAGCTCAAAGGAGTGTCTCATGAAACATTGTGTGATCTGTTGTGCCTTAGGCCTATGCCTGCTCTTCGGTGCGTGTGCGCCGACACCTGCGCTCGCAGACGACTACCATCATCATCATTATCATCACTGCTGGTGGCACAATGGCCGGCACCATTGTCGGACTTGAGCTTAGGGGTTTGACCACAATGCTTCTGCGCGGCTTTGTTACTGCCCTATACGTGGGTACGCTTTTATTCGGGTCTGCCCTGGCGTTGGGAGTGCCTAATGGACTTCCGCTTGCAGTACTCGTGCTGACCGCCAGCTACGGTATCTTGATGCTGGTGATTTGGCTCTATCAAAGATTCCCCCCGGGCAGCAGACCGTGACGCTAGCCATCCGATGACCGAGCGCCGCTTCCCGCCACCATGGACTGTTGAGAAGATCCCAGGCGGGCTCAAGGTGGTCGACGCAAACGCTCGCTCGCTCGCTTATGTTTACTCGCCCGAGACCCCGCCAGACGCGCGCACTGCCGGAGTACTCACCGAAGACGAGGCACGTGCATCGCATGGAACATCACCAAGCTGCCAATGCTACTCGGAGTGGGCGACCATTCGGATTTGGATTGCCCAGAAGGGGGCGGCTAGGTCGGTGTCGGCTTCGGTCGACACCCTTTTTTCAAGTGGAAAGTAGCCAGGAGAGCTCCTTGCGCTTCTCGTCAACACTCTTCCACAACGCGATTAGCCCGGAGCAACCGGGATAGGGACTACTCACCGGTCCGTTCGAACAGTTCCTTAACGCGATCGAAGAAGCCCGTCGACTCAGGGCTGGTGTTCGCGTTGGAGCCTTCCTCGAAGGCTTTGAGCAGCTCCCGCTGCTTGCGCGAGAGATTCTTTGGCGTCTCGACCTCGACCTGGATATAGAGGTCGCCTTGCTGCTTGGTACGCAGCACCGGCATGCCTTTGGCCTTGAGGCGGAACTGCTTCCCGCTCTCCGTGCCTTCCGGGATCTTCACGCGCGTCCTGCCGCCGTCGATGGTAGGCACTTCGATCTGGCCGCCGAGTGTCGCTGTCGTCATCGCGATGGGCACGCGGCAGAAGAGATCCGCGCCGTCGCGCTGAAAGAACTCGTGCGATTTGATGGAGAGAAAGATGTAGAGGTCGCCGGGCGGTCCACCCCGCAAGCCCGCCTCGCCCTCGCCCGCAAGCCGGATGCGAGTGCCGTCCTCGACGCCCGCGGGGATGGTGACGGAGAGCGTGCGCTCGCGCGTGACGCGGCCTGTGCCATTGCAGGGGGGGCAGGGGTTCTCGATCACCTCACCGCGTCCCTGGCAGCTTGCGCAGGTGCGCTCGATGGTGAAGAAGCCCTGCGTCGCGCGCACTTTGCCAATGCCGCCGCAGGTCCGGCAGGGCACGGGTTGCGTGCCCGCCCGCGCGCCCGAGCCCATGCAGACTTCGCAGCTAATGCTGGTCGGCACGCGGATCTGCGCCGTCTTGCCCTCATAGGCCTCGGCGAGGGTGATTTCCATATTGTAGCGAAGGTCGGCCCCACGCTCCCGCGCCGAACGCTGTCGCGGCCGCCGCTGGCCCATGAACTCGCCGAACAAATCGTCGAACATGGCCGACATGGAGGCCGAGAAATCGGCGCCGAATCCATGGGCGCCGGGACCGGCCATCCCGCTCTCGAAGGCGGCGTGGCCGAAGCGGTCGTAGGCCGCCCGCCGCTGCGGGTCCTTCAGCGCCTCGTACGCCTCGTTGAGTTCCTTGAAGCGCTGCTCGGCCGTGTGGTCGCCATTGCAGCTGTCGGGATGACACTCCTTGGCGAGGCGCCGGAAGGCGGCCTTGATTTCCTGATCAGGCGCCCCTCGTTGGATACCCAGAGTCTCGTAATAGCAGCGTTTTGCCATCGCCCCTTTGGCCTTCACCCCGAAACCGCTTCCCGCAGGCGGGCGGCGCTTAGCCTCGTCTGTTGGGCAGCACCGCCAAAGTTTCCAAGCACTGCATTTGCAGCGAATGAACCCCGCGCCGATGCCATCAATCTACTCAAGCCGATTTCTTGCTGTCGTCGTCCTTTACTTCCTCAAAATCGACGTCAACCACATTGTCTTGCGGGCCGCCACCTTCCGACGGGCCACCACCGCCTGCACTACCCGCAGCAGACTGACTCGGCTGATACATGGCCTCGCCGAGCTTCATCGAGGCTTGTGCGAGCGCATCGATCTTTTGCTTGATGAGGTCCGCATTCTCGCCTTGGATCGCCGATTTGAGCTCGGCCGTGGCCGCCTCCACGGTGGTCTTGTCGCCGGCTGAAACCTTGTCTCCGAAGTCCTTGAGCATCTTCTCGGTCGAATGCACAAGCGCTTCGCCTTGGTTGCGCGTTTCCACTAGGGCACGGCGCTTTTTGTCCTCCTCGGCGTGGCTCTCGGCCTCCTTGACCATGCGGTCGATGTCGGCATCGCTCAAGCCTCCGGAGGCCTGGATGCGGATCGATTGCTCCTTGCCAGTCGCCTTGTCGGAGGCCGCGACATTGACGATACCGTTGGCGTCGATGTCGAAGGTCACCTCGACCTGCGGAACGCCTCGCGGGGCCGGCGGAATGCCGACGAGATCGAACTGCCCGAGCATCTTGTTATCGGCGGCCATCTCCCGCTCGCCCTGGAAGACGCGGATGGTGACCGCGTTCTGATTGTCCTCGGCGGTGGAGAACACCTGGCTCTTCTTGGTGGGGATGGTGGTGTTGCGGTCGATCAGCCGCGTAAACACGCCACCCAACGTCTCGATGCCGAGCGACAGAGGCGTGACGTCGAGCAGGAGCACGTCCTTGACGTCGCCTTGCAGCACGCCCGCCTGGATGGCGGCGCCGATGGCCACCACCTCGTCGGGGTTCACGCCCTTATGTGGCTCGCGGCCGAAGAACGTCTTCACCGTATCGGCCACTTTCGGCATGCGCGTCATGCCGCCCACGAGCACCACCTCGCCGATTTCGGCGGCCTTCAGCCCCGCGTCCTTCAGGGCATTCTGGCAAGGGCCGATGGTCTTCTGAATGAGGTCGTCCACCAGGCTCTCGAGCTTGGCGCGCGTGAGCTTCATGGTGAGATGCTTGGGGCCGCTCTTGTCAGCGGTGATGAAGGGCAGGTTGATCTCAGTCTGCGTAGTCGAGGAGAGCTCGATCTTGGCCTTCTCGGCGGCCTCCTTCAGCCGCTGCAGGGCGAGCTTGTCGCCGCGCAGGTCGATGCCGCTCTCCTTCTTGAACTCGTTGGCGAGATAGTCGACGAGGCGCATGTCGAAGTCCTCGCCGCCGAGGAAGGTGTCCCCGTTGGTCGACTTCACCTCAAACACGCCGTCGCCGATCTCCAAGATGGAGATGTCGAAGGTGCCGCCGCCGAGATCGTAGACGGCGATGGTCTTGCTCTCTTTCTTCTTGTCGAGGCCGTAAGCGAGCGCTGCCGCGGTCGGCTCATTGATAATGCGCAAGACCTCAAGCCCCGCGATCTTGCCCGCATCCTTGGTGGCCTGGCGCTGAGCGTCGTTGAAATAAGCGGGAACGGTGATGACAGCCTGGTCGACCTTCTCGCCGAGATAGGCCTCGGCAGTCTCTTTCATTTTCTGCAGGATGAAGGCCGAGATTTGCGAGGGCGAATATTTCGTGCCGCGGGACTCCACCCAGGCGTCGCCATTGTCGGCGCGGACGATCTTGTAGGGGACGAGCTTTTTGTCCTTCTCCACCATGGGGTCGTCATAGCGGCGGCCGATCAGGCGCTTGATGGCGAAGAACGTATTCTCGGGGTTAGTGACCGCCTGGCGCTTGGCCGGCAGGCCTACGAGCCTCTCGCCATCATCGTTGAACGCCACGATCGACGGCGTAGTGCGCACGCCCTCGGCGTTCTCGATCACCTTCGGGTTCTTGCCCTCCATGACCGCGACACAGGAGTTGGTGGTGCCGAGATCGATTCCGATCACTTTCGCCATCGCTCAAAACCTCTCTTTTTGTGGCAGACCGCCTGAGCCCGATATCGGCACCCAAGGACACGCGCCCACCCTCCACCTGCTCCAGGCGTAACGCCGGTCCCCTAAAACAAATCGGCAACCCCGCCAGCCGGGCGGGGCCCCGCGGTTATATAGGGGGCAAGTCTAAGGCTCACAAGGAGAAGCGGGGTGCGATGACTATCGAAGCTTAAGCTTTGTCAGCGAACCCGCTTCCAGGCGCTGATCAGGATCGGTGGAAGGCAATAATAGCGGCCGTCGGCCGCCGCCTCTTTCATCTCCCTGCGGAACGCCGTCGCGCGTTCCGTATCGGCGATGCCAAACTCGGCTCCCGCACCGAACAGGCCATCATAGGCGCCTATCAGCATATTGGACATCTCCGCCAACGGCACGAAATGCGCCGCGGCCGTGGTTTGATCGGGGGCGCCCAACCCGGCTGCCTCGAATTGCGCCGGCAATTGCCGTCCGGCCCGCATGTTGCGGCCATGGCCGCGGAACACGCCCTCGAACAGCCGGTTGAACTCAGCCATAGGCGGGCAGACGGGCTCAATGGCGATCGCACCGAAGTCGAACTCTTGCGCCATGACCACCCCGCCGGGCTTGGTCCAGCCATGCATCGTCTCCAGCACGGCGGACGGGTCGGGCAGATGCATGAGCAGGAGGCGGCAGAATGTAAAGTCGAAAGGTTCGCCGGGCACCGTATCGAGCTCGAGCACATTGCCTTGGATGAAGGCGAACTCGGCACCACCTTCGGCGCGGAGTTCGGCCAGCGCTTCGGCCCCGAGCTTGCCGTCGATATCGATGCCGGTGACCGTCCCCTGTGGCCCGACCCGCGCCGCCATCAGCCGCATCACCGCGCCGGGGCCCGCGCCGACATCCAGGGCGCTCATGCCAAGCATAAGCCCCGCCGCGTCGAGCACCTGCTCGGTCGCGTCTTGCCACATGCGTGCCTGGTCGCGCAGGCGCTGATATTCCCCCGCGTCGCGGGCATGCACAGAACCGTCGGGATTAACTTTGGACGCGCGCGCCATCGGCCCGCTGACCTCCTCTTGCTGCATCAACGCCAATCGAGGCGATACGGGGGCTCCGGTCCCGCAAAAAAGGAGGTCGTGCTTGCTCGCGGCCTCAGTCGTCGGCTCTGCAGTCCTGTTCCCGGCCTTTGCCGGACGGCGGCTCGCTCTTGCCCGGCGCGGTCCCGGCCGGGAAGTCGTCATTGGCGGCCTTGCGCGGCTCGGCCGCTGCATCTCTTGCCCCTTTGGCGGGCGGGGTTGCCTTGGTGCCGCCTTTAGCGACGGCGACAAGGGCGGGCCGCAAGCAACGGTCGCCGATGACATAGCCCGATTGCATCACGTCCACGACCGTGCCCTCGGGCACATTGGGGTTCGGGACCTCATACATGGCTTGGTGGCAGTTAGGGTCGAAACGCGCCCCGAGCGGATCGATGCGGGTCACGCCGTGCCGGTCGAGCACGTTCGAAAGCTCCCGCTCGGTGAGCTCCACCCCGTCGAGGAAGCTCTTGAGCGCGGGGTCCTGCGCCGCGGCCTCCTCTGGTACATGTTCCATGGTGCGCCTGAGATTGTCGCCGATGGTGAGCACGTCGCGGGCAAAGTTGGAGATCGCATAGCGCGCGGTATCCGACTTTTCCCGCTCGGTGCGGCGCCGCAAATTCTCCATGTCGGCCATGGTGCGCAAGAGCCGATCGCGCATGTCGGTGTTCTCGACCACCAAGGCCTCGAGCTCGGCGCTCGCTTGCAGGCCTGGGTCATCCGTCACGCCATCGGCGGGCGGAGTCCCCTTGAGGTCTTCGCCCGTCTCGGTCGTCTCGCGCGGATCGGTCTTATCGTCGGGCATCGCCGCCTTGGCTTGAGCGCCTCGTTTAATGTGGGATATCGACCGCTGAGGCCGAAAAATCAAGGGATAAGGCGCCCAAGCAGCCTGGCCGTATAGTCGACCATGGGGATGATGCGCCCATAATTCAGCCGCGTCGGGCCGATCACGCCGAGCACGCCCACGATCTTTTGCTCCGTATCCTCGAAGGGTGAGACGATCAGCGCCGAGCCCGACAATGAGAACAGCTTGTTCTCCGAGCCGATGAAGATGCGCACCCCTTCGGCGCGCTCGGCCAGCCCGAGCAGTTGGATCAAGTCCTTCTTGGTATCGAGGTCCTCGAACAGAAGCCGCACGCGCTCGAGGTCCTCCATGGCGCGCACGTCCTCCAGCAGATGCGAGCGCCCGCAGACGATGAGGCTCTTGCGCTCGTCACGGTCGCCCGACCAGGTGGCGAGACCTTCGGTGACCACGCGCGCGGTGAGCTCGTCGAGCTGGGCGCGCCGCTGCTCGATCTCCGTTTCGATGCGCGCGCGAGCGTCCGCGAGCGTCAGCCCTCCAAACCGCGCATTGATGTAGTTCGAAGCCTCAGTCAACGAAGCGAGCGGAAGACCCTCGGGGAGCGCAATGATACGGTTCTCGACGTCGCCGTCGTCGCCCACGAGAACGGCAAGCGCCTTGCCTGCCGCAAGATGCACGAACTCGACCTGCTTCAGCGTCTTGCTCTGCTTCTCGACCAGCACGACCCCGGCGCAGCGGGAAAGCCCGGACAGCATTTCACCGGCCTCGGCGAGGACATCCTCAACTCCGCGACGCCTGCCGCCAGCAGCAATGCGGCTCTCGATTTGGCCGCGCTCCTCCTCGCTCACATCGCCGACCTCAAGCAGGCCGTCGATGAACAAGCGCAAGCCCGTCTGGGTCGGCACGCGCCCAGCGCTCGTATGCGGCGCGTAGATGAGTCCGAGCCCCTCCAAGTCCGACATGACGTTGCGCACGGATGCAGGCGAGAGCGTCATCGGCAGCGCGCGGCTTAGATTGCGCGAGCCGACCGGCTCACCGGTCGCCAGATATGTCTCGACGATGCGCTTGAACACCTCCCGCGAGCGGTCGTTGAGCTGACGCAGGCTAGCGGCCCCGTCGGTGACGGTTTTGAGCACTTCATGAACGTCGGCATGGCGCATGGACTAGGGAGTGTAGGGATGGGGGAGGGAGGCGTCAAATGGCCTCAGGCGCTTCGAGCCCCGTTATGCTGGCAGCCTAGTTCAGCGCTGCGAATTCAGGCACGAAGGGAGCCCCGAGCTCGTCCGGGCTGCCGAAATGGGCGAAGTATCGCTTCCTGATTGCCTCGACCGGCAAGATGATAAGCACGTCTGTGGTGCCGAACTGATGGTCCACCACTGCACCGTCACCGATGAAACCCCCGAGTCGGAGATAGCCCTTGATCAAGGGCGGCAACAACTTCAGCGCCCGGCGCGACTTGATGGCGTCGGCGGGAAGCATGTTCATGTCTACCCGCAAATGCTCATGCGCGCGCACGCGCCATTCCTCGGGTGCAAGCGCGGTATGGTGAAGAAAGCTTAAGGCCTGAGCATGGGCCTCGGGGTCGGTGCCCTCGAAGCTCGCGCAACCGATCATGACGTCGATGCCGTGTTCGCGCACATAGGTCCAAATGCCCTGCCACAGAAGCTCGACCGTACGGCGCGTGCGGTAAGGTTTGAGCACGCAGGACCGGCCGAGCTCCATGAAGGAGCAGTTGGGGCCCTTAGCCCGAATCAACGGCAGGATGTCGTATTCACCCTGGGTGTAGAAACCGTCGTTCAGGTCGGCGACCTCCTGGCGCAGTACGCGATAGGTGCCGACCACGCGGGGGCGCCTCCAGTAGGAACCCTTGGCAGGATTGCCGCGATCGACCACGAGCAGGTGGTCGAAAATGGCGTCATAGGGGTCTTCATCGCGACGCGAGAGCATGGCAAGCGCGCTGGGAACAGCGGACATTTCTTCGTAGAAGACCCTGTACCGAAGCCGCTGGGCGCACCGAATCTCGCCCTTCTTGCGGGCAAGCCGCACCTCCAACGACCCGATGCGGCCATAGACCTTTGGGGAAGTCTTAGGGCGCACCAATCCGCCGCCTGGAAAGCGCCGCAGCCCAGTGAACGGGAAAGCGCCGGCCTGGTTTGGCCAAAATATAAGCCCTGGGAACATTGCTCCGCCGCGAAATCTGTCCGCGAAGCGGGCGCCTGTCGGCTTCAGAGGCATGTCAAGCCTAAGTGATCATGGGACGGGAGCGGAGGCCTCCGCAACACCGACGAAACTCACTTGTGACGACCAATTCGGCCACAATGAAAGCCGGTTAGCAAACCAATTCGAAGCCTATGTGACAGTCTGGGGATATTGGGAGACTTCCCCACATGGGCAAGAATCTGCCTCCTCGGCCGCGCCGGGAGACCGCCTCCGCCAGCGGTCGAAGAGCGCTGCCAAATCCTCTTTCTCGAACGGCTTGGCAAGATAGTCATCGAGGCCGGCGGCAAGATAGGAGGCGCGATCCTCGGCAAAGGTGTTGGCCGTGAGCGCCACGATGGGCGGACGCCCCTCGCCCGGGCGGGCGCTTTCCGGATAGAGGCTTCTGATATGGCGCGCGGCCTCCACCCCGTCCATGTCCGGCATATGGATGTCCATGAGCACGAGGTCGAAACCGGTGGCCTGGGTCAACGCGGTGCGCGCCTGCTCGATCGCGTCGGTGCCGTTCTTAGCCCGGACCACCCGGGCGCAGGCCTTCTCCAGTACCGTACGCGCGAGCAGCGCGTTGATGTCGTTGTCCTCAGCGAGGAGGACCGAGGGTCGCCTGCCTGCAGGCGCGGTCTTGCGCTGAGCGGCAGCCAATGCCAGCAGTGCCGTCGGCTCCCGTTCCGCATCGAGCGTTCCAAACAGCTGGGTCAGAAGTGACAAGGGACGGATCGGGCGAACGAGATATCCGTCGAAGCCCTGCTCGCGCAGCCACGGGATGTCGCTGCGTTCCGAAGGATCGACGATCACCAGCGCGCGCGAGCCCCGGGTGCTCGCGTCTCCTTGACGCATCAGCGCGAGCAGTCGCTGCGCGCCCTGCTCGACGCCCGCGCGGTCGGTGATAAGAGCGCTCAGCGAGGCGCGCGTCGTCGTCACTTCCGGTGCAATGCGCAGAGCATCCTTCAGTCCCGCCCGTAAGATCCGCGCTCCCACTGCCACGAGCAGGTCGCCGATCATCTCGCCTTCGATCTCGCCGTCCAACGCGAGCAACACCCTGGCGCCGGCTTCTGGCCTCGGCCAGTCGGCGCCGATGGACTGGAAGTCTGGCGCGATTGTCACCGGCAGTTCAACCGTAAAGCTGGCACCCTCGCCCGGCATGCTGGCAAGGGCGATGCGCCCGCCCATCGCGTCGACCAGCCGCTTAGAGATCGCCAAGCCGAGCCCCGTTCCGCCATGGCGTCGCGCAGGTCGGGAGTCGCCCTGCTCGAATTCGGCAAAGATCCGCTCTATAGCTTGCGGGGGCACGCCGGGTCCGGTATCGCGCACGACGAAGCGCAAGCCTACGCGGCGTGCCGCTGCCGACGCTTCGGCTTCGCCTTGCGCGAGCCCAAGGGTCAAGGCCACCCCGCCTCGTTCGGTGAATTTGATGGCATTGCCGACCAGGTTCATCAGGATCTGCCGGATGCGCAGCTCGTCGCCGATCACCGTCCGCGGCAGGTTCGGGTTGACGAACCAGCCGACTTTGAGCCCTTTGTCGCGTGCCCGGGGCGCCAACAGCTCGATCACGCCCTGCACGGCATCGGCGATCTCAAAGGGCTCGGCGCGCAGCTCGAGCTTGCCGGCTTCGATCTTTGAGAAATCGAGCACCTCATCGATCAGGCCGAGCAGAGTGTTGGCGGAGGTCGAGATGGCCCGAGCATAGGTGCGCTGCTCCGGCGACAGCGCCGTGTCGAGCAAGAGCCCAGTCATGCCGAGGATGCCGTTCATCGGGGTCCTGATCTCGTGGCTCATGGAGGCAAGGAAGCGCGACTTGGCCTTGCTCGCGCTCTCGGCCTGGTCGCGCGCCTCGGCAAGGGCGATCTCCGCCGCGCGCTGCTCGGTGATGTCGTGGCCGACGCTTTGGGTCTCGCACAAGGTTCCTTCGGCGCTGGTGATGGCGAAGTCCTCCCACACGAACCAGCGCGGCCCCGCTGCGGTGGTGAGCTCGACGATGCGGCTGCGCCGATCGGTATCCGTGCCAAGCGTCGCCAGCGTTTCCTGCTCGGCATTCGTCTCCGGCAAATCGAAGACGCGGCCTAGGGCTGTCTCGCGCTTCAGGCCGAAGGTGCGGCAGAAGGCGTCGTTCACGAAAGTGAGTCGCTGCTCCTTGTCGCGGCGCAAGATGACGTCGCCCTGTTGGTCGAGGAGATCGCGATAGCGCGCCTCGCGCTCGCGCAGCTCCCATTGCAGGTCGCGCAAGGATTCGAGGCTTGCCTCGGGCCGAGCGGCAAGCATCGCCTGGTTGGGCAAGAGGCGGGACCGCCGCCAGCCTTGCCAGGCACGCGCGAGCGTGGCGACGGCCCGGTCGAGCCCTCTCGGCCTCGGCTCCGGACGCTGGCGTGCGGGTTCGCCCGGGCTGCCGGCGTCGACGCTTTGCTGCTGACGCTCCACTCTTTACGCACTCACTTGCGGCCGGGTGAGGCCGGCCTCTTTCCCGCCGGCAGCCAAGCAAAGAATGCTTGAGAAAGGCTTTAGCGGACGAGGGCCTCAGTCACCGCGCGAGACGCAGTATTCGGCGCTGCGCTCGCTGAACGGCACGGGATGCAAGTCAATCGGCCGTGCTCTCGGCGGCAACGGCGGCCCGGCGCAAGGTCTCGCCGGATAACTAAGCGCCTCGGCGATGTGGATACGGTTGGTATGGCGGCCTCAAGCCCTGGGGATCAACGTGTTGGAGGGCAAGCTCGGGTCGATCAGCCGCGCCGCCGGCTCTGCGCCGGTGGCTGGCAGCTTGGTCTTACCGAGCAGACCTACGTGCGCCAGCAATCGAGCCTGTTCCCAATAGATGTGCTCGTAGGCGATTTGCCTTCTGCTTGAAGCCGACGACGACCACGCGACGGCACCTTGCGTCCCGGAGCGTCCACATCGCGCCAAGCGATTTGCGATCCGCGGTCATCGCTTTCCGTTCGGCTTGCGCGATTTCGCCCCGACCTTCGCCTCGACCACGTCCCAGATCATCGCGGCGATGTCGGGGCCGCCGAACTCTCTCACTTGCCTTATACCGTAGGAGAGGTGACGTTGATCTCGGTGAGATAGTCGCCGATCACGTCCATTCCGACGAAGATGAGCCCGCGCTTCTTCAGCTCAGGCGCGAGCCGCGCGCAGATTTCGCGGTCGCGCTGGGTGAGTGTCGCGGCCTTCGCCTTGCCGCCCACATGCAGGTTGGAGCGCGTCTCGTCGGGCGCGGGCACGCGGTTGATGGCGCCCGCGATCTCGCCGTCAACGAGGATGATGTGTTTGTCGCCCTGGCGGACTTGCGGAATGTAGCGCTGCACCATGATCGGCTCGCGGAAGCTGATTCCCATTAGCTCAATCAGCGAGTCGAGGTTCGTGTCGTCAGGCGCGATGCGGAAGATCGCGGCGCCACCATTGCCGTAGAGCGGCTTCACGACGATGTCCTTGTGCTTGGCGCGGAAGACCTTGATTCTTCGAGCGAGCGGGTGACGAGGCTCGGCGGCATAAGATCGAGAAAGTCGAGCACGAACACCTTCTCGGTTGCGTTGCGCACGGCTCCAGGATCGTTCACCACCAGTGTCTTGGGCTGGATGCGCTCCAAGAGATGCGTGGCGGTGATGTAGGCCATGTCGAAGGGTGGTCCGGCGAAGATGCACCACGTCGAACTTGGCGAGATCGACGGAGCGCGGATGCGCCAGCCGGTAGTCGTCGCTGGGCCGGTCCTCCACAGTCAGGCTGTGGCCCGTGGCCATCAGCTGCCGTCGCGCAGGCTCAGATGGTCCGGCGTGTAATAGAACACGTCGTCTCCGCGGGCTTGCGCCTCGAGCAGGAGCGCGAAGGTAGAATCCCCCCGG
>CAWJXT010000012.1:0-40617 GCA_963846875.1 uncultured Alphaproteobacteria bacterium | reverse complement strand
CGGTCGGGTAGCCTTCGAACCAGGGCTTGAGCAGGACGAGGGCGTGGTTCTGATTGAGGTACCATTCGATGCTGCGGGCGCGTGCCGCCTCGGATCCGAGGAGGCTCGTCGCCTCTTCGTTGGCGGACGGCACGGTCAGCCGGCCGTCGACAAGGAGGCCCTTGGCCGCAAGGATGTTGGCCAGCTCGGCCTTCTGGCTCCGCACCGAAAGGCCGATCGCTCCCCAGGGACCGAACGACGCGGCGAAGAGGAGGAGTGCCAGCACCAAGGGCGCAAGCCTCAGATCGAAATTGTGAGGAAAGACGATGCGAAGGAGCGCGAGTATGAGAGCCCATACGCCGACCAACACGAACAAGTAGCGCTGCTCGGTGAGGCCGTAGGCTTCGATGCGTGTGTAGGCGGCAAGGAAAAGCAGCAGCACCGGCATCAAGGCGAGCCAGACCCAGCTGCGCCAGAACAGGCGAACCAGCGCCCCACCGGTCTCGCGGATGGGATAGGCGAGCAGCAGCGTCGCGGCGCCGGTCAAGAGATACCCCACTACCAGGCTGCCGAGGGTGCCTTTGGGCAAGCTGCCTTCCAGCGCGATCTTCACGGTATAGGCGTAAAGGATGGCGGTGTAGACGAGCAGGAGCGGCACGAGCACGAATTTGACGATGCTCGCCACCGCGCGCGTGGTGAATTCCGTCTCATGCGCTTGCGAAAGCGGCTCGGTGAAGCTCCGCGGCGCAAACGCAAGCCAGCTCACCGGTGCCACGAAACCGAGCGCTATGGTCCAGATGTCGTTGTGTAAGCGCCAGGGCAGTGCGAGCCCGAACAGCAGGTTCAAGGTCTCGACGATGGCGGAAAGGCCAGATCCCAGCAGGACAGCGCCGACAAGCGCAATGACGCCGCCAAGCCAGAGCCGTTGGTTGAACAGCCAGAAGGAAGCGTTGCGCTCGCCTCGCGCCAGGTGACCCGCAAGACCGATCAGGAGCGCGAATGCGGCGGAGAGCAGAAAGGGCGCGAGCCACAGCTTCCAGGCGAAGGCGAAGAGGAGCGCGATGACCGCGACGCCGGCGAGCCACAATAGGAGGCGTGTCAGCCGCGCGCGGCCTTGCGATTCCACATAGAGGTCGGCCGCGACCACCCAGGCAAAGGAGGCGCCCAAGCCCTCGACGATCCTTTGCTCCGTGTCGCCGGAGCGGGAGTCGTAGAGCATATAGAGGGTGAGCAAAGCGGCAATGGCGACCCCGAGGGGAAAGCGCGTAAGGGCTGCGCTCATGTCCGGCAGCAGGGCCCGCCACGACCAGCTCTTGGTACCCGCGTCAGCCATCTCGGTGTCTCCTCGGCTCATCGTCCCCGCCAGGTGGCCATGCGCCAGAGCCGGTAAAGCGGGTTGATTGCAGCGATTTGGTGCAGGGCGTCGTGTCCCTCGCGCGCCAGCGCTGACAGATAAGGCCCGACCAAAGATAGGGGCAAGAAAGCCGTGCGTAGCATTGGGTCGAGGCCTTGCACAAGGCGCGAGGCTTCGTCGAGCTTCGCGTTGGCCTGACGACGGAACTCGGCGAGAAGATCGGCCAGGCCCGGGGTCGTCTCGCCCGCAAGTACTTGCTCGGGCGTCGTCCCGTGACGGAGAAGCGCGTCCGCGGGCAGATCGACGCGCCCCCGTGCGGCATGGACGGGCAATGCGCGCATCAGTCCGGTAACGCCATAAGCAAAGCCCCCTGCCCTGGCCGCGGTCTCGGCGCCGTCGGCGCCTTCTGCCAAAAGACCGGCTGCGGTAACGAACATGGCGCCGGCCGTATCGTCGACATAAGTTTGCAGCGCCGGCCAATCGGGCATGATCTTCACCGCCACGTCGAAGCGCCGCGCATCGATGAGCCGCTCAAGCGCTGCGCGCAAGTGTGGATAGGTTTGGAGCAGAGTGCCGATGGAGTCGGCCACCGGGTTGCCGGTCTTCTCGCCACGCGCGGCCTCGCCGCGCGCGGCGTTGCCCCGAGCCGCCCGATCGAGCGCATCGCGCCACCATTGCAGACGGATTTCGCCGAGGGCGGGCTCGCTTACCAGCTCGCCGATGCGAGCCAGCTCGACATTGAAGGCGATCAGCGCAAGGAAATGCGGCCGGGCGGAAGGTGGGACGAACAGCGCGGCGACATAGCGGTCGGCATCGCCCTGCTTGGCGATCCGGTCTATGGCGCCCAATCGCTCGCGGTCCTGCAAAGTCGCGCCTCGTGGGCCAACCAGGATCAGGCGCGCGCCGGCACTCCGGCCTTGGCCTTGGCAGGCGCCGAGCTCCAATCACGCTTCATGCCGAGGATCAGCTGCAAGGGCGCGGCGACGAAGATCGACGAATAGGCGCCGATAATGATGCCGAAGCACATGGCGAGGCTGAAACCATAGATGGCCTCGCCGCCCACGATGACGAAGGGCAGCATGGCGAGGAAGGTCACCACATGGGTGAGCGTCGTGCGCGAAAGCGTCTCGTTGATGGAGAGATCGAGCAACTCGACGAGCGGCATCTTCCGATATTTGCGCAAATTTTCGCGGATACGGTCGAAGATCACGACCTTGTCGTTGAGCGAGTAGCCGATGATGGTGAGAATGGCGGCAATGCTGGAAAGATTGAATTCGAGTTGAAGCGCCGAATAGAGGCCGATGGTGCCGGTCACGTCGTGGATCAGCGACGCGATTGCGGCGACGCCCAACTGCCATTCAAAGCGAAACCAGATGTAGATCAGGATGGCCCCCAAGGCGACCACCACGGCGAGGGTCCCTCCCGCGATCAGTTCCGCCGACACCGTCGGTCCCACCACTTCGATGCGGCGATAGTCGACGCTGTCACCGAGCGCTCCCTTCACCTTCGCGATCGAAGCCTGCTGCTCGGCCTCCGTTGGCTGCGCGGCGATGCGGATGAGCACGTCGTTCGGCGCGCCGAACTCCTGGATCTGCACCTCACCGATGTTGAGGGCATGGATCTGGTTGCGAATCCCCGCCATGTCGGCCACGGCCTCCTTGGTCTGCACCTCCATCAAGGTGCCACCCTGGAAGTCGATGCCGTAATTGAGCCCCAGGGTGGCGACGAGGATGAGCGGGACGACGGTCAACAGGGCGGAAACGACCCAGGTGACCGTCCGCATCTCGACAAAGCCGATCCTGGTGTCCGGCGGGACAAAACTGAAGCCTCTGAACATGTGTGCTGTTCCCTAGATCGGCACAAAAGCAGGCCGCGTCCAGCGCAGCCAATAGGCGACCATGAGTCTCGTCACGGTCACCGCTGTGAACATGGAGGTGACGATGCCGATCGACAGCGTCACGGCAAATCCCCGCACCGGCCCTGAGCCGAGCCAAAACAGCACCAGCGTCGAGATCAGCGTGGTGACATTGGAGTCAATGATCGTGGCCATGGCCCGCGTATAGCCGGCCTCGACGGCGGCGATCGGCGATTTGCCTGAGCGCATCTCCTCGCGGATGCGCTCATTGATCAGCACGTTGGCGTCCACGGCGATGCCCATAGTGAGCACGATGCCGGCGATGCCGGGCAGCGTTAGCGTCGAGCCCATGAGCGAGAGGACGCCGAAGATCAATACAACGTTGATGAGCAGTGCGATGTTGGCGAACAGTCCGAACAGCCCGTAGGCCGCAAACATGAAGATCACCACTAAGGCAAGGCCCATCAGCGCGGCCTTCTTGCCAGCGGCGATCGAGTTGGCGCCTAGGCTCGCCCCCACGGTGCGCTCCTCGATCACGGTGAGTTTGGCTGGAAGCGCTCCCGACCGTAGCGTCACCGCGAGATCGACAGAGCGTTCCACGGTGAAATTGCCGCTGATCTGGCCGGACCCGCCGAGGATCGGCTCGCGAATGACCGGCGCGGAGATCACCTTGTTGTCCAGGATGATGGCGAAGGGCAGACCGACATTTTCCTGCGTCACCTTGGCGAAACGTTTGGCGCCCGTGGCGTCAAAGCGAAAGTCGACCACCGGCTCGCCGCTGCGCTGGTCGAAGGCCGCCTGCGCATCGACCAGGTTCTCGCCGCTCACCATGGCCTGGCTCTTGATGACGTAAGGAATTGGGGGCGAATCCGCGGAATAGAGGAGTTCATCGCCGGGCGGCACATGCTTGCTCTCGGCCACCTGCGCGGCGTTAGCGGCTGGGTCGACGAGCTTGAACTCGAGCTTGCCCGTCTCGCCGATAAGCTTCTTCAGGCGCTCCACGTCGCTAATGCCCGGCACCTGGACGAGGACGCGGTTGCGGCCCTGACGTTGAATGCTGGGCTCGGTCGTGCCGAAGGCGTCGACGCGGCGTCTGATGGTCTCGATCGAGGCATCGATGGCGGAGCCCATGCGTTGCGTGAGCCCCTGATCGGTGATCGTGAGCGTGATCTCGTCGGTCCCCTTGCGGTCGACGGTGAGGTTATAACCGGAGAACCCGGAAAACACGTTGCTGCCCACCGGCACCGCGAGCTTCCTCAGTTCGTCATAGGCCTTGTCGAGATCGGCGGTGTCACGCATCTTCACCGAGACGGTGCGGCTTGCGACGTTTTGCGAAAGGTCGGTGTAGCCGATACGCGCCTTGCGTAGGCCCTCGCGCACGTCGCCGCGCAGAGTGTTGAGCCAATCCTCCACCATCTCGTTCTCATCGAGCTGGTAGAGAAGATGGGCACCACCCTGCAAGTCGAGGCCGAGGCTGACCTGCTTATGGGGGAGCCAGGCGGGCACCCTGGCAAGGCTCGAGGCCGAAAACAGGTTAGGGATCGCGAACAGGAAACCCAGGACCACGATGCTAAGCACCAGGATCAGCTTCCACCTCGGAAAGACCAACATTACCGCTTAAACTCCAGAGCAAGCGAGCCGACTAAGGCATGGAGATTCGGCAAGACTAAGAAGCCGCCTTGGCCTTGGAATTGACCTGAGGCTCCCCCTTGCCGCGGACTTCGGACACGGTCGCACGCAGCACCCGGACCCGGACGCCCTCGGCGATTTCCACCTGCAGCTCCTGGTCGTCGACCTTGGTCACCTTGCCGATCATGCCGCCCGATGTGACGACCGTGTCACCGCGGCGGATTCCCTCCACCAGGGCCTGATGCTCCTTCAACCGTTTCTGCTGCGGCCGGATCATCAGGAAGTACATGATCCCGATGATTAACATGGTCGGGACGATCAAGCCATTCAGGTAGTCAAAGGCCCCCGGAGCGGCTTGAGCGTAAATGGTCCTAAGCATTGCCCCTGTCCTTTGCTTGGCTTATGGGTGGCGCCCTTTGGCCTTGATGGCCCTGGTTCAAGTCCGTTTTGAGCGGAGGGCGCGTAGAGTGGCGCGACTATAGCCGCCCAGACCGCCTTTGCAACGGGCAAGCGGGCACCCCTAAGGCCTGAAGCGAGGCTGGCATGAACATTCAGGAACCGCTCCTCACGGGCCTTATGGAACGCATCGCCCGTGCGCTCGAGCGGCTCGTTCCCCCTCGAGCCGCAAAGCCCGATTTCGCGGCGGCTCAAGCCTTCATCTTTCAGCCCGAGGCGGGGCGTTTCAAGCCGGTTACAGACGTCAATCGCGTGCCGCTACCGCTGCTCAATGGTATAGATCGTATGCGCGACACCCTGCTCGCCAATACGGAGCGTTTCGCCGCGGGGCTGCCCGCCAACAACGCGCTGCTGTGGGGTGCGCGCGGCATGGGCAAAAGCTCGCTGGTCAAAGCCGTGCATGGCGAGGTAAGCCGCGCGCCTGGCGCGCGCGCGCTGAAGCTCGTCGAGATTTATCGCGAGGATATCGGCTCGCTGCCGCGTTTGCTTGCGCATTTGCGCGAGGCGCCGCAGCTGCGCTTCATCCTTTTTTGCGACGATCTCTCCTTCGAGGCGCAGGATACGTCATACAAGTCGTTGAAGGCAGTGCTTGAAGGCGGCATCGAAGGACGACCGGGCAATGTCCTCTTCTATGCGACGTCCAACCGCCGGCATCTGCTTGCCCGCGAAATGGTGGAGAATGAACGCTCGACCGCCATCACTCCGTCGGAGGCGGTGGAGGAGAAAATCTCGCTGTCGGACCGCTTCGGCCTGTGGATCGGCTTCCACCACTGCAGCCAGGACGATTATCTGGAAATGGTCAGGGGTTATGCGCGGCACTATGGGCTCGGCATTCCTGATGCGGAGCTCGTGCAAGAGGCGCTCGCCTGGGCGCTCACCCGCGGCAGCCGCTCCGGCCGCGTGGCCTGGCAGTTCATCCAGGACCAGGCCGGCCGGCTCGGAAAGCCGCTCGACGTCGAGAGGTAAGCGACCAGCCCTAGTCGGCGGCGGCCTGGGTCTGGCTCATATATTTGGTCGGGTCCACGGGCCGGGAGCCCTTGCGCAGTTCGAAATGCACCTGCGGCTGGCTGACCGAGCCGGTATTGCCGGCCTTGGCGATGATCTGGCCGCGCCGTACCTTATCGCCCCGCTTGACCAGGATCTCTTCGTTATGGGCGTAGGCCGACACCCAGTTGTTGGCGTGCCGGACGAGCACGAGGTTGCCATAACCCTTCAGCTCGTTGCCGGCATAGGCGACGACGCCGTTCTCCGCCGCCTTCACCGAGGTCCCTTGCGGCACGGCGACGTCGATGCCGTCATTGTGGCCGCCGTCGGGCTTGGTGCCGAACACCGAGATGATGCGTCCCTGCACCGGCCAGCGGAAACTATTTCCGGACATGGGGTCGGGCGTGGGCAACTGAACCATGCTTGCGACTTGGGAGTCGGGCGTCGTGTCGCTCTTGGCGGTCGCGCCGCCGGTGACTTCAGGCGAGGCAGCCGTCGGACTCGGCGAGTGCGACTGCGCGGCGCTGGGCGGGTCGGCCGTCACGGCCGCGCTCGGATGGTCCGCACCCGAGGCACCCGGCGCCGGAATGGTGGTCGTATGCACCACATGCACTTCGGGGCCGGCGCTCGAAGGCTTGCTGTCGCTTGCCGAAGCGGCCTCGGCAGGACTCGTGTCCGAGCCGGATCCAGCGCCCGGAACGATCAGCACCTGTCCGATCCGCAGCTTCTCGGCGTGGAGCTTATTGCGGGCGATCAGGTCCTTCTCCTTCACGCCAAGCTTGTCGGCAATCCCGTGGGGCGTGTCGCCCTTCTCCACTGTGTAGGTCTTGGGCGCCGCAGAAGCCTTCACCTCCACCGGCGAACCGGGTGTGGGAATAATCAGCTCCTGGCCCGCGTTGACGCGGGTATCGGTAAGATTATTGGCGGCCTTGAGCGCCTCGATGGAAACGCCGTTGCGCTTGGCGATGGAGCCGAGGCTATCGCCCTTCTCCACCTTGACGGTGTTCGGCGAGGAGGCGGGCGCTTCGGTACGGACCACGGCCGGCTCGGCGCGCACGGGCACAGGAGCGCTATAGGAAACCTTGCGCGGCTGCACATAGGTGTGCGGCGCCGGTGAATAGGATGCGGGCGTCACCCGCGGGGTGTAAGTGTGCGGTGGCGCGTAGGCGGGGGCTGGCGGGGGCGGTAGATCGTTGCGGGCATAGGACGCGCTGCTACCGGAGGATGGGCTGTAGGTATCGGCGGTGCCGGGGGCGTAGACCGACTCCTCCGGAACCGGCAGCGATGCGGTGGTGGCGGGATCGGCCGCGTAGCTCGCGCTCGGCGCGCCTTGCGATCCCGTCGGGCTTGAGCTGGTGAGGTGATAGGCCGGATAATCGAAGCGCGAGACGCCGGAGCTGCAACCGCCAACTCCAAGCAGCAGGAACGTGGCGATAATCCCTAAAGCGCCGCGGCCAAGCCTCGACCAAAACGCCGCCTCTTGCATCCCTCTGCCCCTTTTTCAGACCCCATCGCAGCAGGACCGAGTAAACCGCCGAAGAGGTAAACAGGCCGTTAACGATATTGGCGCGCCCTCGAAAAAGAATCAGGAAACAAGGGTTTAGGGCCGCTTCACCCGGCCATGCACGAGCGGCACGAAGCGGACCGGGAGAAGCGGCTTCTGGGTGATCCCTTCCTCGGTCTTGTCGATCACCACCAGCTGCTGGGTGTCGCGGTCTTCGCCCAATGGAATGATCATGCGCCCGCCCGTCTTCAGCTGCTCGAGGAGCTTCGCCGGCGGCTCGCGCGCGGCCGCCGTGACGATGATGCGATCGAAGGGCGCTTGCGGCGGCCAGCCGAGCCAGCCGTCGCCGATGATGGTGGTGACATTGGTGATGGCGAGCTGGGCGAAGCGGCGCTCCGCCGACTTTTGCAGCTCCCGGTAGCGCTCGATGGTGTAGAGCCGGCGGCAGAGATGCGACAGCACCGCGGCCTGATAGCCCGTGCCCGTGCCCACCTCGAGCACCTTGTGGCGGTCGTCGAGATCGAGCTGCTCGGTCATGCAGGCGACGACGAAGGGCTGCGAGATGGTCTGGCCGCAATCGATGGGCAGCGCGATGTCCTGATAGGCGTGGTCGGCGAAGGCGGGATCGACGAACAGCTCGCGCGGCACCCGCTCCATTGCGCGCAGCACATTGGTGTCGCGGATGCCGCGACGCCTGAGCTGCATGATCAGGCCGATCTGGTCTTGCGCGCTCGCCATAATGCGAACCGTCCCCTTTCACGAGGCGGTATCCCAGTATCCGACAATTCTCCATCGCTGTCTTAGGTCTATAAGCGCCTTATTTTCCGAGCCTTGTGGCAAGCTGCTGGCGCGCCTCCTGATCGGTGAAGTCGAGGCAGAGCGGCGTCACCGAGATACGCCCCGATTGGACCGCCCAAAGGTCGGTGCCCTTGGGCGGCCGGCCTTTGCGCCGCTCGATGCCGACCCAGTAGTAAGGCTTGCCGCGGGTGTCCAGGCGGTCCTCGATGCGGAGCGCATCGGGATTGCGCTGGCCTTGGCTCGTCACCGCCATGCCCTTGACCTCCCGAGGAGCGCAGTCGGGAAAATTGACGTTGAGCACCACGCTCTCGGGCCAGCCCGCCTTGAGCAGCTTGCGCAGGAGCGGCGCGCCATGGCGCATGGGCGTGTCCCATACAGGGGTGCCGGTCTCGTTCTTGCCGATGGCGAGGCTCAAGGCGATAGATTTCACCCCAAGCAGCACCCCCTCGATGGCGCCCGCCACGGTGCCGGAATAATTCACGTCGTCGGCGAGGTTCTGGCCGCGATTGACCCCCGACAGCACGAGGTCGGGCGGTTTGTCGGCGAGCAGGTAGCGCACCCCCATGATGACGCAATCGGTGGGCGTGCCCTTCACGGCATAGCGACGACGGCCAAGCTCGCGCATGCGCAAGGGCTCGGCCAGCGTCAGTGAATGCGCCGCGCCCGACTGGTCGGTCTCCGGCGCCACCACCC
This sequence comes from uncultured Alphaproteobacteria bacterium, assembly GCA_963846875.1. Classification (GTDB taxonomy): domain Bacteria; phylum Pseudomonadota; class Alphaproteobacteria; order Rhizobiales; family Methyloligellaceae; genus Methyloceanibacter. The sequence continues at coordinate 31,365 of CAWJXT010000012.1, read as the reverse complement.
AAACGTCTTTGCTGATGCCGCTCGCGATGTGCTCGAGCACGTCAAGGCCGGGGGCCTCGATGCCGTCGTCATTGGTGACCAGAATGCGCATGACTCAGTGCGCGGGCTCGATCTTTTCGAGGCCGCCCATATAAGGCTTGAGCACGTCGGGCACGGCGACGGAGCCGTCCGCCTGCTGATAGTTTTCCAAGACAGCGATGAGGGCGCGGCCCACGGCCACGCCCGAGCCGTTCAGCGTGTGCACGTAACTTGTGTCCTTGGCGCCCTTGGCGCGATAGCGGGCATTCATGCGGCGCGCCTGGAAGTCGCCGCATAGGGAGCAGGAGGAAATTTCGCGATAGGCGCCCTGCCCCGGCAGCCACACTTCCAAGTCATAAGTCTTCTGCGCGGCGAAGCCCATGTCGCCGGTGGAGAGCAGCACGACGCGGTAAGGTAGGCCGAGGCGCTTCAGGACTTCCTCGGCGGAGCCTGTCATGCGCTCATGCTCGGCGGTAGACTGTTCCGGCGTGGTGATGGAGACGAGCTCCACCTTGGAGAATTGGTGCTGGCGGATCATGCCGCGCGTGTCCTTGCCCGCGGCGCCCGCCTCGGCGCGGAAGCAAGGCGTCCAGGCGGTGTAGCGTAAGGGGAGCTTCGCCTCGTTGGTGATGTCCTCGCGCACGAGATTGGTGAGCGGCACCTCGGCGGTGGGAATGAGCCACTGGTAGACTTCGAAACGCCAGAGTTTCCTCATCCACTTCCCTACAGGGTTTTGAAGATAGACCTCTCGGAATAAAGCTCTTTCTCTCTGAATTGATTGAAAAGCTTCCTCATCCTGCGATGACCAAGGTGCATTTGGATCGTCTGTCTTTTTCAATCCGTGCTCGGTCATCACGAGCTTCCGGCCGTCGATGTCCGCTACCCACCGCAGAGTGGGGTATTGATCCTTTCGAAATTTGGGAAGCTGTGCAGTTCCAAACATGGTGCCATCCTGCACAATCAACGGCGGGTTGATCTCGGTATAGCCGTGCTCGGATGTATGCAGATCGAGCATGAATTGGGCGAGAGCGCGCTCCAATCTGGCCAGCGCGCCTTTGAGCACGACGAAGCGCGCGCCGGACAGTTTCGCCGCCGTCTCGAAATCCATCAGCCCGAGCGCTTCGCCCAACTCGAAATGCTGCTTGGGCTCGAAGGCAAATTTCATCGGGGTGCCGAATTTGCGCAGCTCGACATTGGCTCTCTCGTCGGTCCAACCGGCACGTCATCGGCGGGCATGTTGGGAATGCCGGCGAGAAGATCACGGAACTCTTTATCGAGCGCCCGCTCCTTTTCCTCGCCCTCGCGAATCGTCTCTTTGAGCGCGGCGACCTCGTCCATCAGGCGCCTGGCTTCGGCCTCGTCCTTGCTCGCCTTGGCCTTGCCGATGTCCTTGGACGCGGCGTTGCGGCCGGCTTGCGCCTCCTGCAAGTGCTGAATCGTCCCGCGGCGTTGCTCGTCCAGGTTCAGGATTTAAGTCAAGAGATCGCGTGGCGCTTCGAAGCCGCGGTGGTTAAGCCCCTGCAACGAAGGCATCCTGGTTGTCCCTGATCCATTTGATGTCGAGCAAGGTGGAATCCCGGCGTTGAATCGATGGCTCCGTATAAGACGCTCCCACCCCAATGTCATCGCCCGCTTGACGATGCACACCCCTACGGGCGCGCGAGCGCATGGCGTGCGGGCTTCGATCGACCCCTCATCCCGATCGAGGGGGATGGCGCGCCGAAAAGCGCAGATCCTATGGCTCGCGGTCGTTACGGGACCGCGCAGGCGCGGCTGACCGGGCCGCGCTTTTCGCCTGAGGTCAACGAGTTTGCCGCCCTCAGGTCGTCAGCCAGCTCCTGGCAGGGACTCATAATGGTCCCGGGCGGAGCCCCGGCGCCGCCCGAGTGCCGGCTTTGCATGCCGGCCCGCAGGCACCGCACCCCGTCCCGCCCAACGACGCCTCGCGAAGCGCCCCTCGGTGGACGAAGTGCACGCAGGATGAGGCGGTTTGGGACGCGGGGATTAGTTTCGTGCAAGTGTGGTCCGGTCAAACGGAACCGCGCAACGACACGATCGCGAGCCGCCCATCGGTGTGCCAGGGATCGCCGCCACCGTTACGTCCCTCTAGCTCGGCGTGGAAGCCGTCCTTCCATTCCGTCGACTGCACGCACACCGGCCTGCTGCAATTCGCTCGCGAGGCGGTCGCGCTCCGCATCGACATCGGGGGCAATGTGATGCGTCACCTGGCCGGTCGTGTGGCTGAGGCCGACGCGCGCGTCGAAGGTCGCGGCACCGAACCAACCGGGGCGCCCTTCATAGAGCTCGTCCCACCGCCAAAAGCGGACATGGTGCCGCTGAATGGGACCGCCTGCGAGCGGCTGCTCGAAAGCCAAATCCTGCTTGCGGCCAAACAGAAAGAGGTTACTGACCGGCGCATCGTCGTCGGGGCGATGTAAGACGGTGTCCGCGGCGATCCGCACGGTGCTCGCCAACGTAATCGCGTCGGCGGGATACCAGCCGGCCGCCGTCATGGCCCGCACGATTTCTTCCTCGGTTCCGACCAGGGCGACGTTGACCGGATCGCCAGGATGGCCGTCCCCTGTCAGCGTGACGCGGGCCAACTCGACAAGAAGCGCGTGGTGACGGAAATAGAGCACCCAAAGCCTGCGCACGGTCACTTAGGCCGCCACGGCCCAGACGAAAGTAATCAAGAGCAGCGTCTTCGTGTCTGGCATGTCGATCGCTTTTCGCTCAAGCCGACTTGCCGGCGGGTTTGGGCTTGGGCTCGCCGTGCTCCTGGCGGCGTGGCGCTTCTCGGCCAGCTTCACCGCATAGATCGAGAGCTCGTAGAGCAGGATCGTCGGCAGCGCCAAGGCAATCTGGCTGATGGGGTCGGGGGGCGTCAACACGGCCGCCACGATGAACACGATGAGAATGGCGTAGCGGCGCTTGGCCTTGAGCTGCGCTGAGGTGATCAGCCCGGCGCGGGCGAGCAGCGTGAGCAGCACCGGCAATTGGAAGCAGATGCCGAAGCCGATGATCAGTGTCATGATCAGCGAAAGATATTCGCTCACCTTGGCGGTGAGCTGGATATGCACCTGGCCCTGGCCCGTCTGCTGCATCGACAGGAAGAACTTCATGGCGAGCGGCATGGCCACGAAATAGACGAGCGCCGCGCCGAGCAGAAATAGGATCGGCGTGGCAACGAGGAACGGCAAGAACGCCTGGCGCTCGCTGCGATAGAGCCCCGGCGCCACGAACATGTAGATCTGCGAGGCGATCACCGGGAAGGCGATGAAGACGGCGCCGAACAAAGCGAGCTTCATCTCGGTGAAGAAGAACTCCTGCGGCGCGGTATAGATCATCTCGATGGGGGTATCGACGCCCGGCCGCGAGCTGGTAGGGCCAGACCAGCAGATTGTAGATGTCGCGCGCGAAATAGAAGCAGACGGCGAAGGCGACGAGGATCGCGAGGCTCGACCAGATGAGCCGGCGCCGAAGCTCGATCAGATGCTCCATGAGGGGGGCCTTGGTGGCCTCGATGTCCTCGTGGGTCACGTCGTCTCTCCCTTGCGCGTGCGCGGCGACGCCTTCGACGCTAGCGTTTTCGACACTCGTGTCTTCGACGCGGGCGTCTTGCGGGACTTCGCACCTCGAGGCTTTCTTCGCTTGCCTTCGCCTTGGGGGTGGGCGCGGGCTCCGTTGCGGAGGTAGCGGCATCGGGCTTGGGCAGCATCACCGGCCGATCGATAGGCGCGGAAAGATCGAGGGCCGGGCGCGGCGTCCCGCACGCTCTCCATGGCCTTGCGCACTTCCTCGACCTCGGCCTCGCGCATGGCCTCCTCGAATTGGAGCTGGAACTCGGCGGCCATGCGGCGGAGCTTGCCCGCATAGTGGCCGAAGGTCCGCATCAGCCGCGGCAGGTCCTTCGGTCCGACCACGATGATCGCCACGACGGCGATGACCAGAAGCTCAGACCAACCGATATCGAACATGGGCTTGGTTCAGGGCGGAGGTGCGGCGCACGATACGCGGCGCCGGCGCCGCGCAAAACAGAGATCTAGCTCGACTTCCGGCCGCGCGGGGTCTTGGCGGAAGCGGCGGATTTGGCTCTCTGGGCCTTCGGCTTGGCCGCCTTGTGCTCGATGACCTTGGGCGCAGGCCGCGGGGCCGGCTCCTCCTCGTCCTCGGCCATGCCCTGCTTGAAGCTCTTGATGCCCTTGGCAACGTCGCCCATCAGGCCCGAGATCTTGCCGGTCCCAAACAGGAGCACGAAGACCAAGAGCACCAGGAGGATGTGCCACCAACTCAATCCCATGGATGCTCTCCGTCGCCTCCAGCCCCAAGTTGCGTTCCGCCGGTGGCACTATGGCAGCAAACGTCGCCTACGTCGCAAGGAGGCGCTGCCTCGCGCGACCGTGCGGTCAGTCGCGCCGCTCGCCGTCCTCCGGCTCGGACACGTCGCCCTCCTCCTCGCTGTAGGCGGGCTCGTCCTCGAGCGGTTCCTCGTCCTCGCGCAAATCGGGCGCATCGTCGGGATTGGGCATGGTGAAGTCGGGGGGCAAGGTCGAATCGAGCAGCCCTGCACCTTTCAACTCGGAGAGGCCCGGAAGGTCCTGGATCGAGTCGAAGCTGAAATGGGTGAGGAAGCTCTCCGTCGTGCCATAGGTCACCGGGCGACCGGGTGCGCGCCGGCGTCCCCGCAGCTTGATCCAGCCAGTCTCCAGCAGCACGTCGAGGGTGCCCTTGGACGTGCTGACGCCCCTGATCTCCTCGATCTCGGCGCGGGTGACCGGCTGGTGATAGGCGATGATGGCGAGCGTCTCCAACGCCGCGCGCGACAGGCGGCGCTGCTCGACTGACTGGCGCTCAAGCAGAAAAGCCAGGTCCTCGGCGGTGTGGAACGCCCATTTGCCGGCGACGCGCACGAGATTGACGCCGCGGCCCGCATACAGGCCTTGTAACTCCTCGAGCAGCGCCACCACGTCCTCGTTCGCGGCGAAATGTTGGGCTAGCGCCGCCTGGTCGAGCGGCTCGGGCGCCGCGAACAAGAGCGCCTCCAGGATCCGCAGCTTCTCGCGCCGGTCCGCCGAGGGCAGCGCCATCACGTTGGAGGGAAACGGCAAGGGAAGCGAAAACGGGCGCGGCCCGTGATCTTTCTCGGCCGCCTCCAGGGGAGCAACCCTATCCCGATGCTGCGCTGTCATTGGTAACCTCGTCCTTGTTGTTGTAACTCAGCGTCTATCGTGCCTATCCGCTCACGCGGCGCGCTCGCGGCGGCGCATGAACAGCGGTGAGAACGGTTTCATCTGGCGGAGCTGAAGGAAGCCCTCGCGCGTCATCTCCAAGCTGGCGTTGAAGCTGCTCGCCAGAGCCGTGCGCCGAAGCTCCGGCTCGACCAGAAACTCGGCCAAGAGCTGATCGAGGGGCGCCCACGCGAGCGACATGCCGAGCAGGCGCTCGAGCTCGGTGCGTGCTTCCTTGATCGACCACACCCTTCGCGGCGGCATGCGGAGGTTGCGCGTCGCCGTCCGCTGCCGCTGCTGCGAATAGGTCTTGAGCAGGTCGTAGACATTGGCGTCATAGGTGCTCGTGCGCATGAGCTTGATTGGCTCCGGCATGCCACGGGCAAAAACGTCGTGCCCAAGCCGCTTGCGCGTCATCAACTGGGCCGCGGCATCGCGCATGGCGCCGAGGCGCTGGAGGCGAAAGGCGAGCAGCGCGGCGAGCTCGGCACCCGACGGCTCCCCCTCCTCGCTCGGCTCCGGCGGCAGCAAGAGCTTCGACTTGAGATAAGCGAGCCAGGCCGCCATGACGAGATAGTCGGCAGCAATCTCCAGCCGCAGCCGCCGCGCCTCGGCGATGAAGTCGAGATATTGCTGCGCGAGCGCGAGTACCGAGATCTTGGCCAGATCTACCTTCTGCGTGCGCGCCAACCCAAGCAGGAGGTCGAGGGGGCCTTCGAAGCCTTCGACATCGACCACGAGGGTCTCGCCAGCACTCGGCTCCGTCCGCGCCTCGTCCTCGCCCCAGTCGTTAGCGTCATCGCGTTCCACTTCGCCGATGGCTGTCCCGACCGCGCTCATCATCATCCTCAAAGCTCAGGCGGACGCGATGGGCGTGCGCCGATTTCCGTCACCAGCGCCGTGGCGGCGCCCGCGTCAAAGGGCTCCGGCTCGCGCAGCCGCGCCCACGCCTTCGCGAAGCGTTCCGCGCTGATCCCGGTGAGCGACGGTACCGCGCCCGCGACATCGTGCATCTCCGCAAGGTCGCCGCTGCAATGCAGCGCGACATCGCAACCCGCCGCGATCACCTCGGCCGCCCGGTTCCCGATGGAACCGCCAAGCGCTTTCATGCCGATGTCGTCGCTCATCACCAAGCCCTCAAGGCCGATCCGATCGCGAATCACTTCGCGCATTATAACGGGGGAGACGCTTGCTGGTCGCCGGTCATCGAAGCAAGGCAGCAAGACGTGGGCGGTCATGGCGAGCGGCGCGTCGCGGAGCGCCTCGAATGGGCGGAAGTCGACCGCCGCCAGCTCCGCTTCGCTGGCATCGATTCTCGGCAGCGACAGATGGCTGTCGACCTTCGCCCGCCCATGTCCGGGAGCGTGCTTGATCACCGGCAACACGCCGCCTGCGAGATAGCCTTCGACAATGGTGCGGCCGAGCGCGCTCACCGCCGCGGGGTCATCGCAATAGGCGCGGTCGCCGATGATGGCATGGGCGCCTTGCTGCGGCACGTCGAGGACCGGCGCGCAATTGACGTTGATACCGGCGTCGCGAAGCTCGGTGGCGGTCAGCCGCGCACCGGCGAAAGCAGTCGCTTGCGCCGCGTCGGGGTCCTCCGCATAGAGCCGGCCATAGGCGTGCGCGGGAGGCATCTGCCGCCAATGTGGCGGCCGCAGCCGCTGCACGCGGCCACCCTCCTGATCGATGAGCACGAGAACCGCCTCGCTTTCCACCACGTCCTTGAACGAGGCGGTGAGCGCTCGAAGCTGCTCCGGAGTTCTCGCAGTTGCGCGCAAAGAGGATGAGCCCGCACGGGCGCATCTCGGCAAAGAATGCGCGCTCGTCGTCACTTAGGGATGCGCCGGTGCAGCCGGAGATGAAGGCCCTGAGTTCCACCAAGCGGGGCTAGCGACCGAGCGCGGCGCGGTCAAGGCCTCGGCGCCGGATTTAAGACGTCACTCCGTCATGACGAGGCAGTCGTTCAAGCCTTGCGATTTGAGCTGGGAACACAGCTTGCTGGCAACGGCCTTGTCGTTGATGGGCCCGATACGCAAACGGTACCAGACACCCTTGGTGCCGAGATCGGCCTTCTGCACTATGGGGCGATAACTGGCGAGCAGCGTCGGATATTTCTGCTGCATGTCGGCGAAGGTGGCGAGCGCTTCGGTCTGGTTCTGCTTCGACGCAACCTGGACCACGAATTGGCTGGGACTCTTCGGCGCCGCGGCTTTCGGTGCTGGATCTTCCGCAGCGGCGGGGGCGGCGGTGGCCTTGACCGGCTTCGGCTTGGCCGGAGCCTGCGGCGGTATGGACGCAACCTGCTGCGGCTCGGAGGCGGCAGCGGCGGCCGGACCGGGGGGCGCCGCAGCCATATGCGCTTGGACCGGAGGCTGGGCGGCGGGAGCCGCCATTGGCGCTTCGCCGCTGGCGACCTGTTGCGGAGCCGGAGCTTGCGCAGGAGCTGCCGCGACGCCAGCGACTGCCGGCGGCACGACCGAGCCATCGGGTCGGACCACCATCGTCTTCACATGGCGGGGGCCGCCTTCGGGGTCATCAACCGTGGCCACCGTGCCGGGGGGTACGGTACCCGTATCGACGGCTTCGGTGACCTGCGGCGCGCTTGGAGCTTGCCCGGACAACCCGGCCGTATCGACCGAGGCCGGCATCGCCGGCACGGCGACATCTTCCTGGCGCGGGACGAGGTGGTCGGTCTCGGGCTTGTCTGCACTCTCAAGGCGATCGTAGATCAGCTTGTTCTTGTGAGGCAGATCTTGCCCGTTCGGCTGATCGGGGGCTTCCTTGACCGGGCGATTGTCGGCCTGCACCAGAGGCGGCTCGCTGCCATTCATGGCGCCACCGCTCTGCTTATAGGCGAAGGCAAGCGCGCCTCCCAAGGCCACGGCGCCGAGGAGCGCGCTGCCGACCATGAACATGCTGCGCCCCTTTATAGACAACTTGCGTGTGCCTTGCGCCACCGCGGCATCGGCGACCGGAGCCTGCGCGTCATCGAGGAAGTCCGCATCGGACTGCTCGCCATCATAAAAGCTCTGGGGGCTGCGAAGCGCTTGCGTGCCGCCCAAAGCGATTTGCGGCGGCTGTTCGTAGATGGCATCGAAGGGCTGCACGGCGCGGTGCGGATCGGCTGGCGTATATTGGCCTCCTTGCGAAGCCATGGTCGCGTCTTGCTCATTGCCGGGTTGATAGGCTTGCTGCCCATAGGCGCCGTTCGGCATTTCGAGATTGAGTGGCTCGTTACGCTGATAAGCACCGTTGCCGGAATAGCCGGCGTCTTCGGGAAAACTCGCGTCTTCAGTGAAGCCGTTTTGGGGGAAGGCTGCGTCAGCACTGCTTGCGGGGGCGAAGTTTGCTTCGCGGTAGCCGGCCGCGGGGTAGCCCGCAGCAGAGAGGCTCGCATTAGGGAAGTTCGCTTCTGCAAAGTTCGAGTCGGCAAACCCTGCATCGAAGCTCGCATTGCGCGTGCTTTCCGGCTGGTAGCCGGGGCTCGGATAGCCTTGCGCGGAATGGCCCTGACCAGCATGGCCCCGATCGGCATAACCCTGATCAGGATAACCTTGACCGGCATAGCTATGAGCAGGATTGCTGTGACCAGAATAGCCCTGAGCAGGATAGCCATTGCCGTTTGGGTAGGGCTGAGGCGCGCTTTGCTGGGGACTGGCAAATGGCCGGCCCGGTGCAGGATTGCCGCTGGGATGGGATCGGGCAGGGACCGAATTGGCGCCCGGATAGCCTTGGCCCCCTTGTGGGTAAGCCCCCGGCTGCAGCGGCTCTGATTGGGGCGGGAGGCCCTGATCGGGACCTCGGGTGACGGGAGTGTAGGACGGCATGCGCGCAAATACCGGACTGTCGCCGCCAAACATCGGGCGCTGTCCCATGATGGGCCGACCGGGTCTAGGTCCCGAACTCATGCAAGGTACCTCGCTCGTGTATGTGCCTTAAGGATTAATGCCCCAGGGCTTAGCGCCCGAAGCGCTTGAAACGCTCGGCCTACGGTCAGAATTCGACTGCAACTTAAGGTCAGACCGGCGCGAGCGCCCAGTCCTTGGTCACGCATGGTTATGGTACTCCCCTCGAACCACCCCCTGCCCCGCTCAATGCAGCTCGTGCAAAGCGTGGACCCCAAGTATCCCAAGACCTGACGCCAACACCCGCCTCGTGGCCGCCACAAGAGCTACGCGTGCGCGAGTTAACTCTCGGTCACTCTGGTAAATAAAACGTAATTGTGGCGAGTCTTTGCCTCTATTCCAAAGACCGTGGAAGTCGCCAGCAAGATCATAGAGATAGAAGCCGATGCGGTGCGGCTCGTGGGCCGCCGCCGCGGCTTGCACGATACTCGGAAACTGCGCCATCCGGCGGATCAGGGCTGTCTCTGCGGCGTCATTCAACAGGTCAAGATCCGCGTTGGCCAACGCACTCTCCTCCAGGTCGAGATCCGGGAAAACATCCCGCACGTTACGCAACACGGAACTCGCCCGGGCGTGGGCGTACTGGACATAGAAAACTGGGTTATCCCGCGACTGCTCGGTCACCTTGACGAAGTCAAAATCGAGCGGCGCGTCGTTCTTCCGGTAGAGCATCATGAAGCGGACGGGCCCTTGGCCCACCTCGTCCACGACCTCCCGGAGCGTGACGAACGTCCCGGCACGTTTGGACATCTTGACCGGCTCGCCACCCCGAAACAAGCGCACCAATTGACAAAGCTTAATGTCAAGGGCGCCCCTCCCTTGGGTGAGGGCCGCGACCGCCGACTGCATACGCTTGACGTGGCCACTATGGTCGGCCCCCCAGACGTCGATCATGGTATCAAATCCACGTCTGAACTTGTCGCGATGATAGGCCATGTCCGCTGCGAAATAGGTGTAGGTGCCGTCGGACTTGACGAGTGGCCGGTCGATGTCGTCGCCAAAGGCGGTGGAGCGGAACAGGAGCTGCTCGCGGTCTTCCCAATCCTCCTCGGGGCGTCCCTTGGGCGGCGGCAGGCGTCCCTTATAAATGAGACCCTTGGCCTTCAGCTCGGCGATGGTCTCGGCCACCTCGTCCCGGGGGCCGTCCGTGAGCGACCGCTCGGAGAAGAACACGTCATGGTGGATGCCGAGCTCGGCCAGGTCCGTCTCGATCATGGCAAGCATGGATTGGAGCGCGGCGGCACGCACGATGGGGAGCCAGCCCCGCTCGGGCAGTTGCAGCAGCTCGCCGCCGTGCTGATCGGCGAGGGAGCGTCCCACGGATTTGAGATAGTCGCCGGGGTAGAGCCCTTCCGGGATCTCGCCGATGTTTTCGCCGAGCGCCTCGCGGTAGCGCAAGAATGCCGACCGCGCCAGCGCCTCTATCTGGGCGCCCGCGTCGTTGATGTAGTATTCGCGCGTGACAGCGAAGCCCGCAAAGGCGAGCAGTTTGGCGAGCGCGTCGCCGAAGACGGCACCCCGGCAATGGCCGACATGCATGGGGCCGGTCGGGTTGGCCGACACATACTCGATATTCACCGCCTTGCCCTTTCCGGCGGCGCTTCTGCCATAATCTTCACGACTCTCGAGCACCATGCGCAACACGCTCGGCCAGAAGGCGGGCGCAAGCGTGAGGTTGATGAAGCCGGGTCCCGCGGTCACGGCCCGCTCTATCAGCGCGTCGGCGGCGATGAGCGGAACTAGCCGTTCGGCAAGCGCGCGAGGTGGCATGTTGGCGGGCTTCGCCAGGACCATGGCGGCATTTGTGGCCAGATCGCCGTGGGAGGTATCCTTCGGCGGCTCGAGGATAATGCCCTCGGTGCTCGCCTCAGGCGGCACGACGCCGTCATGCTTCAATTGTTGGACTGCCGCCAGGACACGTCCGTGAAACCCTGCAAAGACGTCCATGCCTGCCTTCCGAAGGATGCGCGGCGCGACTAGCGTAAATCGGGGGTGGCGTCAAACAGACGCCGGTGTTCGGCGAGCGCGTAGCGGTCGGTCATGCCGGCGATGAAATCGCAGACGTGGCGCGGGAAAGTGCCGGCGCTCTCGCGCCGCTCCGGCTCGCGCCATTCTGGCGGCAGCGCCTCGGGGCGGCGGTTGTACAGGTCAAAGAGATCGGAGACGACGCTCGCCGCGTCGCGCATGATGCGGGAGATGCGGGGATGCTCATAGACCCGCGCGGTAAGAAAGGCACGCAACGCCGCTAGCTCCTGCTGCATGGTTGGCGAAAAGGCGACGACGGCGGAGGCGCCATGGCGCACGTCGTCGACATTTTGGGGCTCGAGCCGTTTGAGCCGCGCGCGCGTCTCGGCCACGGCACCGTCGATCATGGCGGTGATCATGCGCCGGTTCGCCTCGTAGAGCAGCCGGCCTCCGTCGATGCCCGGATAAGCCGCCCTGGCCGCGGCAAGCGCGCGTCCCGCGACTCCCGCTTCCGCCAGCTCATCAAAGGTGAAGAAGCCGGCGCGATAGCCGTCATCGATGTCGTGATTGTTGTAGGCAATGTCGTCGGCAAGACCCGCGATCTGTGCCTCGACGGAGGCGAAGGTCGCGAGCTTAAGGTCCTGCTTGACACAATAGGCCAGGATCGTCTCCGGAACGGCGTGCCTTGTTCCTCCGCTTCCCGAGTCGCCAACCGTAAGCAACGGCCCGTTATGCTTAACCAGGCCCTCGAGCGTCTCCCAGGTGAGATTGAGACCGTCGAAGCGTGCATATTTCCGCTCGAGCTCCGTCACCACGCGCAAGGATTGGGCGTTGTGGTCGAACCCGCCGGCGTTTCCCATGGCGGCAGCCAGAGCGCGCTCTCCGGCATGGCCAAATGGCGGATGGCCGAGATCGTGGGCGAGCGCGAGGGTCTCGGTGAGATCTTCGTCGACCTGAAGCGTCCGCGCCATGGATCGGGCGATCTGCGCCACTTCAAGGCTGTGGGTGAGTCGCGTCCGGTAGTGATCGCCCTCGTGATAGACGAAGACTTGGGTCTTGTGGGTGAGCCTGCGGAAGGCGGTCGAATGCAGGATGCGGTCCCGGTCGCGGCTGAAGTCCGAGCGGGTGGGGCTTGGGGGCTCCGGGACGAGCCGCCCGCGCGCCTGACGCAGATCCACGGCATAGGGCGCGAGGCTCCGCTCGCGCGCGTGCTCGTACGTTTGCTCGTGAGCCCGCTCGCGTTTGCCCCTATGGTCGATTGACAAGCCCAGCCGCCATCCTATGTTTCAGTCAAGACTTTGTGGTCAGAGAGCCCGCTTTGGGCCCTGCCAAGGATTTGGCCTAACCCAAGATGAGCGAAGCGTCCATTATATTGAGCGAGCGCGCCGTGCGCCGCATTACGGAGCTGCTCCAGAGCGAGGCGGCGGGCGCGATGTTGCGCGTAAGCGTCGAGGGCGGCGGCTGCTCCGGCTTCCAATATCGCTTCGATCTCGTGCAAGAGACGGCGCCTGACGATCTGCTCGTGGAACGCGACGGCGCGCGCGTCATCATCGATCCCGTGTCGCTTGGCTTCGTGCAAGGCTCGGAGATCGATTTCGTTGACGCCCTGATCGGGGCTCAGTTCAAGATCAACAATCCAAACGTCACCGCGGCGTGCGGCTGCGGCACGAGCTTCTCAATCTAGCTCCCAGTTTCCGCCGATCGGTACGTTCCTGGGCGCGCGCGTGCTCGTGCTTCCCGTCGCACCTTTCCCCCGCTATTCGTCAGGCCATGAAGATCGCCACCTGGAACATCAACGGCATCAAGGCGCGCATCGACGGGGCCAAGACGTGGCTCGCCGCCGTCTCTCCGGATATCGCCTGCCTCCAGGAGATCAAATGCGTCGACGAGGCCTTCCCGCGCGAGGAGTTCAAGGCGCTGGGCTACAACGTCACCGTCCACGGCCAAAAGGGGTTCAACGGCGTGGCGCTCCTCTCCAAGCGTCCCTTCGACGAGGTGGCGTTGAAGCTCGCCGGCGACGCCGAGGACGCACAGGCGCGCTATTTGGAGGCCGTCGTCTCGGTGCCCTCGGGCATCATCAGAGTGGTTAATATCTACCTGCCCAACGGCAATCCGGCTGGAACCGAGAAGTTCGCCTACAAGCTCGCTTGGATGAGCAGACTCAAGGAGCGGGTCAAGGCGCTGCTCACTCTAGAGGAGCCGCTGGTCGTCGCCGGGGATTTCAACGTCATCCCCACTCCCGACGACGTCTATAACCCCGATGCCTGGATGGACGACGCCCTGTTCCGTCCCGAGACGCGCGCTCATTTCCGAGCACTCGTCAATCTCGGTCTGACCGACGCCTTCCGGGCCTGCCACGACGAGCCGCACTGCTACACGTTCTGGGATTATCAGGCAGGCGCTTGGCAGAAGAACCGGGGACTACGAATCGATCACCTCCTGCTGTCGCCGCAGGCGGCGGACAAGCTCGTCAGATGCGAGATCGATCCAGCGCCGCGCGGCTGGGAGAAACCCTCCGACCACGTGCCGATCTGGGTCGAGCTCAATCTCTGAGCTCGCGGGCTCTCAGCTCTAGGGCTTAGGCGCCTCGGCGCCTTTGTTGGCGAAGCCGACTGGCATCTCCATGGTCGCCGCAGGGCGAGCAGCGCCCTCGCCGGTAGCACCCGCCGGGTCAGCGGGTCGATCGATGCCCGTGGCCGGAGCCGCGTCGGCGAACGTGCCACCCAATTCGGGAACCAGCGCGCGCGCTTCCCTGCGGGTCGCAGCATCGGCCGAAGCAATGGCGTCGAGATACAACTGCGCGATCCAATCGGGTTCCTTGCCGTCCGCCTTGGCATTGTCGTGAGCGAGCATGATCAAGGCGAGCCCCTTCGCCGGCCGCGCGCGGATATCGTCGCCATGCCACAACAGCTCGCCGAGGGTCGCCTGGGCCGCGGCATGCTGTTTTTTCGCGGCCATGGCGAGCCAATTGGCGGCAAGACCCGTGTTCTTGTCCACCCCCTCGCCGGTGAGGTAGAGGCGGCCCAGTGCATACTGCGCATCAGGGTCGCCGAAATAGCTTGCGGCATGCCGGTAAAGCCCAGCAGCGCGCACGGGATCGGCAGGGAGCGAGATCGCCGGGAGACCGTCTTGATAATAGTGGCCGAGCGCCACGAAGGCTCCGGCAACATAACTAGAGATGGGGCTGCGCGGATTGATCTCGGCGCGCTGATCGGCGATCTGCTGGTAATAGGTGAAGGCCTTGGCATCGTCCTTGGCCACATTGGTCCCCGCCGCATAGAGACGGGCGAGTTCCAGCTGGGCCCCAAGAACGCGCCGCTCGGCCGCATAAGCGAGGCTCGGAAGCGCCGCTTCGGTGTGTCCGGCGCTGATCTCGGCCATGCCTTGGCGATAAGCGTCGGTGGCCGAGGCATAGGTCGGCACATCTTCGGCCCCGACCGCGGCCGGGGCCGACACCAGCAGCGCCGCGAAGGCGGCGAGTACCCTCACGTCACACGTCCGCATAACACGCCACTTCCGCTGCGGCGCCGGGATGGGTCACCGCGCCGGTCCGCGCAGGTCCAACCTCGTTCGCATATTTCCACAAATACCCGCTCCGGAACGCGCTAGCTGGAGCCTTCCACGCCGCCCGCCGCTTGGCCAACTCGGACTCGGAAATCTCGACGTCGAGAACGCCCTTCGCGGCATCGAGCACGATCATGTCGCCGTCGCGGATGAGTGCGATCGGACCCCCCACCGCCGCTTCGGGTCCAACATGGCCAACGCAGAAGCCGCGCGTGGCGCCGGAGAAGCGGCCATCGGTGATGAGCGCCAGCTTGTCGCCCATGCCTTGGCCGTATAGCGCCGCCGTGGTGGACAGCATCTCCCGCATGCCGGGGCCGCCCTTCGGGCCCTCGTAGCGGATGACGATCACGTCGCCTTCCTTGTACTTGCGCGCGCTCACCGCCGCGAAGGCCTCCTCCTCGCTGTCGAAGCAGCGCGCCGGGCCGCGGAACTTGAGGCCGTTCATGCCGGCGACCTTGACGATGGCACCGTCGGGCGCGAGCGACCCGCGCAAGCCGACCACGCCGCCGGTTGGGGAAAGCGGCTTGTCGGCGGGCAGCACCACGTCCTGTCCGTCGTTCCACGCGACTTTGGCGAGATTTTCCTTGATCGTGCGCCCGGTCACGGTGAGGCAGTCGCCTTGCAAATAGCCGTGGTCGAACAGCGTCTTCATCAAGAGCGGCACGCCGCCGGCCTCGAACATGTCCTTGGCGACATAGCGGCCCGAGGGCTTGAGATCGGCGATATAAGGCGTTCGCTTCAAGACCTCCGCGACTGCGAAGAGATCGAAGTCGATGCCGCATTCATGGGCGATGGCGGGAAGATGCAGCGCGGCGTTGGTGGAACCGCCCGTCGCTGCCACCACCGCGGCGGCGTTCTCGAGCGCTTCGCGGGTGACGATGTCGCGGGGGCGGATGTTGAGCGCGAGTAAGTCCATGACCTTCTCGCCCGCCGCGCTGCAAAAACGGTCCCTGATCTCGTAAGGCGCGGGCGCGCCCGCGGAATAGGGCAGCGCCAAGCCGATCGCCTCGGACACCGTGGCCATGGTGTTGGCGGTGAACTGGGCGCCGCAGGCGCCGGCGGACGGGCATGCCACCTGCTCGAGCTCGTCGAGATCGCCTGTCGATATTTGGCCCACGGAATATTGACCGACGGCCTCGAAAAGGTCCTGCACGGTCACTGGGCGCCCTCGAAAGGAGCCCGGAAGGATGGAGCCGCCATAGATGAAGATCGAAGGAACGTTCAGCCGGCACATGGCCATCATCATGCCGGGCAGCGACTTGTCGCAGCCGGCGAGGCCCACCAGGGCGTCGTAGCAATGGCCGCGCATGGTGAGCTCGACGGAATCGGCGATCACCTCGCGGGAGGGCAGCGAAGACTTCATGCCCTGATGCCCCATGGCGATGCCGTCGGTCACCGTGATGGTGCAGAATTCGCGCGGAGTGCCGCCTGCGGCCCCAACGCCCTGTTTCACGGCCTGCGCCTGGCGCATCAGCGAGATGTTGCAGGGCGCGGCCTCGTTCCAGCAGGTGGCGACGCCGACGAAGGGCTGATGGATCTGCTCGCGGGAGAGACCCATGGCGTAATAATAGGAGCGGTGTGGCGCGCGCGCGGGGCCCTCGGTGACGTGCCGACTGGGCAAACGCGATTTATCGAACGTCTTTGCGTCCATCTCTAAGGCCCGGATGCAGCGGTGAAGAAAAGCGGCGGCCCCAACCACCGTCTCGAACCGATTTCGGCGCTGCGTCTCCTAGTGCTCTCACCCTCCTGAAAGCCTTGGGAAACCGGTCGCGGCCGATCCTCCTCAACGAAACTTGATGTCTCAAAGTTTTATGGCGCAAACGGGGCGAAAATGCCTCAGTATGTGGCATTTGAGTTACAATTGCTGAGATTTTACCTTACCCGTGTCTCGAACGGCGAGATATGGGGTGCATGGCGCCAAAAAGGGAGCCCCAACCGACAGGCAACCTAGCGCCGTCGACAGGGAAGAGACCTACAGCGCGGCTTCGAGCCGCTTCAGCGCCTGTGCCAGACGCGACGCGATGGCCTCGGCATCGGCCTTGCGCTCGCGCTGCTCCTCGACCACGTGCTCGGGGGCGCGGGCGACGAATTTCTCGTTAGAAAGCTTGGCATCGAGCCGCGCGATCTCGGAGCCCACCTTGTCGATCTCGCGCTTGAGCCGCTTCGACTCCACCGCGACATCGATGACGTCAGCGAGCGGCAGCGCGAAGGTCGCCTCGTCGAGCACGATCTGGAGGGCACCCTTCGGCAGCTTGCCGAATCCCACTGTCTCAAGACGGGCGAGGCGCAGCAGGGTTTCCGTGTGACGCTCGACGCGCGCCTTGGTGTCCTCGCTCGCGCCGGAGATGAGCAGCGGCACGCGCGCCCCCGCCGGCACATTCATTTCCGCGCGCACCGACCGCACCTCGGAGACGAGCCGGATCAGCCAGCCGATCTCGGCATCGGCGTCAGCGTTCTGGAGCCCGCGATGCTGGGGCCACGGGCTTAGCATCAAGAAGCTCGCGCGTGGCTCGGGCGCACGCTTCGCCCATAACTCTTCGGTCACGAAAGGCATGAAGGGATGCAGGAGCTGAAGTGCGCGGTCGAGCACCCAGGCGGTCATGGCGCGGGTCTCGGCGGCGGTGGCATCGTCTCCCGCCAGCATCGGCTTGGCGAGCTCGAGATACCAGTCGCAGAACACGTGCCAGATGAAATGGTAGATGGCGGAGGCCGCCTCGTTGAAGCGGAAGTTTTCCAGCGCCTCGGTAACGGACGCGGCCGCGCGCTCGCTTTCGCCCGCGATCCAGCGATTGACGGTCGCCTTGGCGTGGCTCGGGTCGAAGTCTTGAACGGGGAGGCAGGCGTTCATCTCGGCAAAGCGCGCCGCGTTCCAGAGCTTGGTGGCGAAGTTGCGATAGCCCTCGACCCTCGCCGTCGAGAGCTTGATGTCGCGGCCTTGCGCGGCCATGGCGGCAAGGGTGAATCTGAAGCGCGTCGGCGCCGTAGGTCTCGATCAGCTCGAGCGGGTCGATGACGTTGCCTTTCGACTTCGACATCTTCTGACCCTTCTCGTCGCGCACCAGCGCGTGGATGTAGACCTCGCGGAAGGGCACCTCCTGCATAAAGTGGAGGCCCAGCATCATCATGCGTGCGATCCAAAAGAAGATGATGTCAAAGCCGGTGACGAGCAGGTCGGTGGGGTAGTAGCGCTTGAGCTCCTTGGTCTGGTCGGGCCAGCCAAGGGTGGAGAACGGCCAGAGCCCGGAAGAGAACCAGGTGTCGAGCACGTCTTCGTCGCGGGTGAGCGGCACCGGCTCGCCTTCAACGCCCTCGAAGCGAACTCCCCTGCTCCAGCCAAACCGAGCCAAGTATCACGTTGCGAACAAACTCACTCCTCGTAACAACCTCGACCGAGCGGCCATAGTGTTCTGCAGCCATCGCCTTAGCTACAGCCTCGTCCTCGGCGACAAATAACCCACCATTGGGCCCATACCACGCGGGAATTTGATGGCCCCACCAGAGCTGGCGCGAGATGCACCAGGGCTGGATGTTCTCCATCCAGTGAAAGTAGGTGCTTTCCCAATTCTTCGGCACGAACACAGTGCGGCCGCGCTTCACGGCGTCGATGGCGGGCTTCGCCAAGGTCTTGGCGTCCACATACCACTGGTCGGTGAGGAACGGCTCGATGACGACGTTGGAGCGATCGCCATGCGGGACGGTGTGAGTATGATTCTCGATCTTTTCGAGAAGGCCCTGCGACTCAAGTAATTCAACAATTTTCTTGCGAGCGGCAAACCGGTCTAGACCGCTGAACTCCTCAGCTCCTCTAGCTTCGGATCATCGAGCGAATAACGAACGTACTCGACGTCATCATTTTCGCCGCGAAACCCGCCGAGTGCCTGAATGAGCTCGTCAGTTCCTCCAAATCGCTCTGCGAAAATCGTGGCTTCCCAAAAGTCATCATTTCGCTCAATCGAGATCTCAGCCGTGGTGTCGAGAATGCTGATCATCGGCAGCGCGTGCCGCTTGCCCACCTCGAAATCGTTGAAGTCATGAGCGGGCGTGATCTTCACCGCGCCCGAGCCCTTCTCGGGATCGGAATATTCGTCGGCGATAATGGGGATGCGGCGCCCCACCAGCGGCAGGATCACGTGCTTGCCGACGAGTGCCTTGTAGCGCTCGTCCTCGGGATGGACCGCGACGGCGGTGTCGCCGAGCATGGTCTCGGGCCGCGTGGTGGCGACGACGATGAAGGTCGAGGCGGCCTCCGGATCGAAGGTCTTGCCTTCGAGCGGATAGCGTAAATGCCAGAGATGGCCCTTCATCTCGACCTGCTCCACCTCGAGGTCGGAGATGGCGGTGAGCAGTTTCGGGTCCCAATTGACGAGGCGCTTGTCCTTGTAGATGAGCCCGGCGCGATACAGCTCGACAAAGACCTTGCGCACTGCGCGGGACAAGCCCTCGTCCATGGTGAAGCGCTCGCGGCTCCAGTCGCAGGAGCAGCCGAGGCGCTTCAGCTGATTGATGATGGTGCCGCCGGACTCCTCCTTCCATTGCCATACGCGACTGATGAACTCCTCGCGCCCCAGCGCCCGACGGTCCGGCTCCTGGCGCTCCATCAGCTGGCGCTCGACCACCATCTGGGTGGCGATGCCGGCGTGATCGGTGCCGGGCTGCCAAAGCACGTCCTTGCCCTGCATGCGCTCGAAGCGGACGATGACGTCTTGCAGCGTGTTGTTGAGCGCGTGCCCCATATGCAGCGAGCCCGTCACATTGGGCGGCGGGATGACGATGGCGAAGGGTTTGGCGCCCGCGCGGTCGGGGCGCCCGGCTTCAAACGCGCGCGCCTCTTCCCAGGCGTGGTAAATCTCGCCTTCGACCGATGCGGGCTGATAGGTCTTGTCGAGCATGGGGGTCGAGCCGAGGTGCGCGAAACGCGGGGGTCGCGCGCGTCCTACGCGCCACCTTCCGGGCTGTCAACCAAGGTCGGGAAATATCCGTGAGGTCTATCCGACGCGTTGCCGATGCGGGCGACCTCGCGACGCGCGATGACGCCTAGCTGCTCCGCCGTCTTGTCTCGTTGTCCTCGAGCTCATCGCGCAGAGCCGCCGTGAGAAGGCGCGACATGTCCTCGTCGGCGTCCTTGAGCTCATCGCGCAAGGCTGCTTCGAGCACGCGTGACATGTGCGCATCGATCCATTGCCGCAGCAGCGGACGCAGCGTCGCCTTGACGCTGTCCTGCAGCGTCGCGCCCGAGAAGCCCGCGTTATAATGAGGCTCGTGCGATGATCCTCCATTCACCCGCGGAGGCGTGGGCTCGGAAGTGGCCTCGCCATTCTTGGCCCACGAGGACTGGCTGGGCGGCCGAAGGCCTGATCTTCGGCCGTAGGCTCCCCGCCCACCTCCAGCCGCTACCTCCACGTCGGAGAGCACGAGCTCGGACGGCTCCGGCGCGGGCGCAGGCTCGGCCATCGGAGTGATCCCGGCCCTCAGCGCGGCAATGGCCGCGTCCAATGCCGACATCGGCTCCGGCGTGCCTGCGTCCGGCTCGGCCTCGACTCCGGACGCATAGGTTTCGGATGTTAGGTTTCAGATGCGTAGACGCTGGTTGCAAAGGTGCCTGACGTGTAGGAGGCGGGTTGCGGAGCTTCCGCCGCAATGTCCAGGTCGGTAGGGGTTTCGAGCGGCCCCTCGTCCATGGCGGCATCGGCCGGGCCAAGTTCCTTGGTCAGATCGAGGACATCGTCATCGCCCGTGCTGCCCGGGCGCCCCACTCAGCACGCGGGCAATGTCGTCGATGATCCGCGTGTCGGCCTCGGCATCAACAACGTCCGGCCTTGCCTCGTTCTGGACGCTCGCCGACGTTGCACCACGCTCGGTGGCGCTGGAATTGTCATCCGAGATAATCCGACGAATGGACGCAAGAATCTCCTCCATCGTCGGTTCGGGAGCTCGCTCCATGCTGCTCATCACCAACCTCTTGCCGCCATCTTTCCCGCTCGCACCCGGCGGTGGCACACCGGGGTGGCCCTCAGGCGTGGTAGCTTAACATACCGTTAACTTACAAGTCTCGATTTGGTTGTGGGACGGGTTCCGAGCGCGATGGTTAACCACGATATTTTTGCAGGATCACTCGTCGGGGGCCGGCGGCGGTGGCGGCGTGAGGCCCAGCCATTTGTTTTTCACGATGTCATAATGCTCGATCGGATCATAATAAGGCACTGAGAGGCCAAGGCTTTGCGCGTGGGACCGGCCGACCGCGGCGCAGAGAGAATATTCAGCGACGAGGCGGTTGCGCTCCGCCGAGACGAGGCCGATCTGTGAGCCCTACGACGGCCTGGTCGCGCACGACATTGACATAGGCCGCTGGCCGCGTCGAGCAAAGTGGTCTGCTCGATCGTGCGCAGGTCCTCTCTCCCCGCCTGGCGAATGGCGTTGATGTTCTGGAAGCCCAGTGCGGAGGGGGCTAGAACGTGAAGCACAGGGCCCGCGCAAAGCCCGGCAAGGGCTTCGCTCCAGCGTCGAAATGTGGCACCCCGCTCGCCTGGGCGCCGGCCTTCACAAAAAGATAGGCCTTGCCTGGACCCCCATGGGCGATGATCGCCACGAGCCTGCCTTGCTCCTTGAGTTGCGCCAGGAGGGCGCCGGGAATGTCCGCTACGCTGCCGTTGAGCAGGATGACGTCATAAGGAGCGCCCCCCGCATCACCCTGGTCGAGCGGCCCGGTGACGATCTCAGTGTTGTCGCGCGCGTGCGCGCCAGCCAGCTCGCCAAGATTGCGGCCCGCGGCGGCGGCAAGCTCGGGCTCGGTCTCGAGCCCCGTGACCGATCGCGCAAGGGACGCGAGAATCGCCGTCGAGTAGCCGGTGGCACAACCGATATCGAGCACGCGATCGTCGGGCCCCACGGAGGCAAGCTGGATGAGTCGCGCGAGAACGACGGGAGCCAAGAGGAAGCGCGCCGGCGCGCCATCGAGCGACGGCCATACCTCCACGCCCTCGTCCATATAAGCGAGCAGCGCCTTGCCCGACGGCACGAAACGCTCGCGCGGCACGGCGCCCATGGCAGCCAACAGGCGCGGGTCGGTTACCTGGCTCGGGCGGAGCTGCGACAGGACCATGATGAGACGTTGCTGCTCATAGTCGATCATCCGCAGTCGCCCTCCTGAACGTGCCTGCAAGTCCCCGGCGCACCGTTGGATAGCGAACCTTGCTCATCCAACCCCTACGCATATTGACGCGGACGGGTTCCGCATCTAGGTAACCCCTTCGGACGGAAGCGCCCGAGGGCTGGCCACGTGGCGGAGTGGTGACGCAACGGACTGCAAATCCGTGCACCCCGGTTCGATTCCGGGCGTGGCCTCCAATACTTAGCTCCAAAGGCACCCTCCGTTTTGCAAGCCGTTTTGTAAATCTTGTTCACCGACTACCCCGCTCAAGCTTAGCGATGGCAGCGACGGCAATCTTGTCGGTGCGCGCTGAATAGCGATCCATTATCGCACTCACGTCACGCAAACTATGTCCCGTGATGGTCGCAACTTCCTGCGGCGTGCATCCGGGCCTCGCTGAACCGTGTCACGGCAGTACCTCGTAGATCATGAAAAGTCAGATCGGCGATGGTGGCATTGCGGGTCGCCATTCCCCATCGTTACGGGCACTCTGACGCGCCTGCCAGTTTTCATCTGCCTGAGACTTATTCGGTCACCGTTGTAAGCACTCCACGGCAAAACAAGCAGGTCGCCCTGGCGTTGACCCGTATCGAGCGCGAGCACGAGTGCTCGCTGCAATGTTTCGGGCGCCACAGCCATGAAGGCCGCGACGTGCTCCTCGGTCCAAATCTTCTCGGCTCGGTTGGCGTGGTAAAGGTGCTCGATGCGTTCCGGCGGACGATGAGTATTGTAAGCCTCCCTTCCCCTTGCCCGCCGCCGAGTTGAACACTAAAGAGGTGGCAACCTCGGGGTGGGCGATGGGACCACAGCTCTGTGCGGAACATACTGCAGCGCCTCGCAGCTTGACCTACCCCCGCTGCTTAGCTTTTGACCCTAAGCAGACATGCGGGCTCCAATTAATGGAGCAGCAGGGGTGTATGACGCTGCATGCGCGATTGTTGCCAGGCTTGGAAGGCTACCCTGGCGGACACCGTAAGCTCGGGTACTTCCTCATCGCCTTCGCAGTTCCACTTTAACAGGCCCAGAGTGTCTAGTTCTGCACCTATGTAGTGCCAAGCTCGCTGAAGCAACTCTACGGGCGGGCCCTCTGCTGCGACGGATTTTAATAAGGAAAGACCCCAGCAGGGTGAAAGGCCGGGGTCGAGGACATGTGGCGGCTCCGCTCGGGGACTGTGAGCGCCACAAGATGACCCCTCATATCACGGCTTGGTTGCCTCGGATGACCAGTACACGCAAATAAGATCCGTTGTGCTGATTTGGTCACACGCAATCTACTCATCACCTTTCAGCAACAACAAAAACAGTGCTCGTTTGAGTCCCTAAAGTCGCACATACGGCGTCGGATCGTTTTTGTCTCTTCCGCTTATGGCACAAAGCGGAAGTGCCGCACGCCGCGAAGGAAGGCCGCTTACGGCTCCCTGGTGAGATCGCCTGGTATCAGCTTAAACATGCCCGTCTGAGCATGTCCGTTCAGGGTCAAGAGCGGACGCTAAAGCGCGGATCAGGGATGTCTGCTTCACCCCTCCAGAGCGGACATGCTTAGGGTCTGCACAAGTGCCAGGAAGAGACATTTGCCGCACAGCGGTGCCTGATTGCAGTCGCGGTTGGCTCCAACAATGTCAACGCAACTCAGGGCAGCTCCATCGTGCCTTTGTATGTGCCGCCTGAGAGCGTGTCCGTCAGGTTCTCGTATATATACGTGCCACCGCCACTGGCACCCTGGTATTTGCCGGTGCCGCCGGTGATCTTGTACGGATACTCCTTCAGCTGGGAACCCTCCTCCCAGATATCGAATGTCTTGTCTCCACCCTTATGGGTGCGAGTGCAGAATCGCCCGCAAGCCATTGATTCGCCAATGGCGGAATCAGCGGCATTTTGCAGCTAAGTAACTGAGAGGGTTGGAAAGCAGCTGGACTGCAAATCCGTGCATCCCGGTTCGATTCCGGGCGTGGCCTCCGCCCTCATTCCGATTTCTCCTCCGCTCCCACCCTTTTGCCAGCGGGCGTCGTGTTCCTCCCGGTCTTCCGGCCGCGATGCCACCAAAGCGCGAGCCTGCGGCGCCCACGGCGCACGATGGGAATGTCCACCGAAAGGACGAGCAGTCCGAGCGGGATCATCCAGAACCCGACGACCGGCAGAAAGCCCACGAGCCCGCCGGCGACGAGCAAGATGCCGAGCCCCACGCGCACCACTCTGGACCGCGGCAAATGAAGCTCGCGGCCGCCAAAACGGATTTTATTGGCCATTGCCTGCCTTTCGGTGTGACGGCGTGCGCTCCGACATCCGACATAGACATTGCAGGAAAAAGCCGCAACGGCGCCTGGAGCCGCAAGTCATGGGCTGGCGCGGTGCGCCTTGCAAGGCTCTGGAAAGGCATCACGCCATTTGCTATGACCCGCTGTGGCGCAAGACAACGCGCCGCACTGCTCCCCGGTAGCTCAGTTGGTAGAGCAAGCGGCTGTTAACCGCTGGGTCGCTGGTTCGAAGTCCGGCCCGGGGAGCCAAAAACTGAGGGGTCTGAGGGTTCCTGGCTACAATTTGGCTACGCTGAGCGGGATGCTGGAATTGTGGCCCGTACGGCGGACTGGCCAGCGCGAGGGGCCAACCGGCCACCCTTGAGGGTTCGAGCCGCTGTGGGCCGCGACGTGGCGACCGTGGCCCAAAGAGAAGCCAGCTGGGCTCACGACCGAAAAAAAGAGCTCGGCCGCTAAGCCTTGGTTCGTCAACAAGACGCCACGCTAGCCGGAGCGCCAAGAGCGACGTTCACGAAGCGGACCCGGGAGGCGCGATACTCATGAGACCGGTGGATTTGGGGGCGAAAGCAGGCGCGGCGTTCTTCGCAGCGCTGCTCGCGATGAGTGGACAGGCTACGGCGCAGGAGACCACTGGGGCCCTCCCTACAACCCCACCCATCCCGCAGGGACCCCTGACGGCACCAATCGAGCAGCCTGGTGATGCAGTTGATCAGGCCGAGCCGCGAGGGGCCGAGGGCTCCGGCATGATCCTGGTTTCCAAGCGCCCCATCGAGATGCTGGCAGGTCCGTCTTCCTCAGCATCGGTTCTGTATGGCTTTCCGGCTGGCCGACCGTTTCGAGTGATCGGTCGCAATGCGGGCTTTGCCCAAATTCAGGACTTGAAGAGCGGCGCAAGCGGCTGGATCGATGAGGCCGCGCTCGCGGCGGCGCCCGTGCCGACCGCCTCGGGGCCGTCTGAGCCTAAGCCGGCCATAAGCAATCAACGGGCTACGACGGCCTCGCCCGATCCGAAGCCCAAAGCGACCGACGAGGACAGACCGGCTACTGTCGAAACTGGAACAGCAACTGCTGAGCAGGATCCCGTTCAAACGCCCAAGCGCAGCGGATTCTTCGGCTGGGGGGCAACGGCGACGGTGGCGGTCTTGCTGGCTTCTTGGGGGGCGTGTTCGGCGCCCACTAGCGAGGGCTGCATTCCTATCTGTCAAATATAGGATCTCGCAAAGCATCGAAGGGGTGCGCGTAAAGGCGGTGGCGTCCATCATGTCCGCTCTTGGCACTTAGCGGACGTAGATTGGGCAAGAAGAAGCCCCGCACGGGGGGAGCGGGGCTTCGGGTCCTTTGGGGGACAGTGATGGGAGGGAGCCCATCACAGTGCTTAGATAGGGGCTCGGTGATTGAAAACAATCCCTCCGATTGTAACGCTCGCAAGGTCACCCCAGCGGCGACTCGACACCCTTCTCTTGCCTACCCGGGAGATCAGACCCTGGTAGGATACCTGGGAGGGGCCTCACGGCCCCCGGCGACCCCTCCCTGGCTGTGGCCCGAGTCGGCTAGGATAAGCGCAGAATGGCGTTCCCCAGCGCGGCCTTGGCGACGCGGATGGGCTAGCTGACCGCTGGTCTACCGACCCGGGCGGACGGGTTGCAGAGGTTTTGCGCCCCCGAAAGACCTCAATGCGAGACGTCGGCCCCCAGTCGAAATAGGGACCGACGTCGCTCTCCCTTAGGCCTAGCAGTTGTAGACGCCGGCGGCGCAACGGCGGGTCGTACGACGGGCGACCCCGGCGACACTCACCGGCGTCAGTGGCCGACCGACGACCGCTCCTGCGGTGGACACAAGTGCCGGCACCCCCTGGATGAATAGATGCTCACCCAATTCGGTCACACCGCTCATTAGGATTACTGCTGCTGACAAGATCCCAATTCGCTTCAGCACGGTCATTTTCCACCTCCAATCGAGAAGTTCGGGGGCAAGTCACCCATCTTCTCCTGCAGTTCCTTCACCTCGATTTTCTCGGCGCCCATCGTGTTTTTGAACATGAAGTCATCCGCTGCAACATCGACGCCCGTCTTCCAGTTTCTGAACTCGACGCCGTAGGCCGGCCCATCCGCGACCGTTCTGGATGTCACGACGAACTTGCACGGATAGGGCTTATCTCCCTGCGCGATCCAAACCTGAAAGTCCACCTCGTCCTTCCGGAATGCCAGAAAATCGCATTCCATGCCATTGATCACGCCACTGCCAAGATCCTTGAAGTCGTAGACGTCCTCCATCAACACGGCGTAGGCGTTCGAGGTCAATAAGTCTGCGGCAGGCAGCGGTCGGTTGTACTTGTCCCTGAGTTCGTCGATCAGGTGTTCGATCGTGCCGGGGACGTCAAGCTGAGCATATTTTTTCGCATTCTTTCCGAGCAGCGTCAGCGTCTTGCCGTCAAACAAGGTTTCGCTGTCGACGAAGCCGCCGGAGCGCTCGGTACGGATCTTGTCCGGGCGGTTAAGCAGCACCGTGCCGGAACTTGCGAGCGCAAGCTTCTGCTCATCGTTCGTAACAACCTCGAGCGTGCCGTTGTAGTCAAATGATATCGCCGTCTGTGCGGCTAGATAGTCGGACATCGCCTTGAGCAATTTCTTGGCTTCGGCGAAATCGGTGAACCGAATGAGTTCGACCCGGCAATTCAGAGCTCGCCCCTCTGGCGTGTTGTTTGCGGCAACCGGCCGACTCTCGCCAGCGCCTGCCGTCAGCAGCCTTAGCGGGTCAACGCCGCGCTCGACCAGCGCCGCCTTGATCGCGTTGGCGCGGTCAAGGGAAAGCGCCTCGTTGTGCTGAGGATCGGCCGTGGCATCCGTGTGGCCAACGATCCTCAGACCCCAAGCAGGGAAGTTCTTGAGCGCTGTCGCGATGTCGTCGAGGAGCGACTTCCCATCGGCGTTGATTGCCGACTGGTCGCTCTCGAAATGGAGGCCATAGAGATCGAAGCGCTGCTTGGTCTGCAACGCCTGCTCCATCGTCTCCTTGCTATAATTCTTGGCAAGGTCGTCTGCCGTCTGCGCCCAGCCCGGAACGCTCAGCGCGGCGGCAGCCGCGAGGGCGACGGCGGCCAAGAGGTACCTCACCGTGGCGAGCCCTTCTGGCGGCCGCGGATTGCCTTCTCCCCGACGAACCCCAAGGTTTGTCGGACGCGTCATCTCGCTCTGAGATGGTTATACTGCATGCCATATCCGTCCTCCTGTAATCTCTTTGCAGTTGGCGAGCTGCAGAATTATCCGCTTCGCACTCGTCGCGCTTTGAAACCTCCCCGACCTCGTTCGGTGAGCGTCTCAGTACCAGTGCCTGCGGTAGACGCGGCGGGCATGCCGGCGGGCGGGTCCGTAGATGTAAGGCCTATAGCCGTAGTGCCTATACCCGTAATACCCGCCGTAGCCGTAGTGCCTATACCCTCCGTAGCCGTAGTGCCTATAACCGTAGTGCCTATAGCCGCCGTAGCCATAATGCCTATAGCCGTGCCTATAGCCGTAGCGCCTATAGCCGTAGCCGTAGTAACGGACTTGCGTGGTCATACCGTCTGGCTGATGAAGCGGCGCAGGCGACATGGCCTGCGCAGATGTTGCGAGGGCTAAGGCAAAAGCAGCAAAAGCGATCAACCTGATCATTTCGTTTCTTCCTTATGAGTATTCAGATTGCTAGGCTAACCAAGGTTACAGCGCTCCCGCGCCATAACCTTGGTTTTTGACCTACTCGCCAGCTGCAGCGTTCACCATCGCTACTTTGCAGGCATCGCTAACGTCAGCGATGTAGACTTCATGCAGGCCGCAAGGGCGCCCGTTAAAGTCCCCGCCATGAAGCACATGAGCGTGATCCTGGTACTGGGTGCTGCATTGGCCCTGGTGTTTGCCACTGTACCGACAGACAGCGCCAAAGCCGGGGAGTGGCGTGACAGAGCTTATGTAGCAACGCAGAATGGTGGCGGTTATGCTTTGCCAAGACGCCGGAGACTAATATTGCGGGACGTTCCGGCCAAAATGCCCCCACCGCCGACGGATTTCGGACCGCATTTTGACTTCCCCCCTGAACCTCTGAATGGCGGACTAACTCACGACCCGTACCCCAATTAGGATTTCGCCATTCGGCATCGAAGTGGGACATTCGCTTACCGTCGGCGAATGGCGGCTGGCTGGTCCGCTTTGGGTCATTAGCGGACGCTCTTCGCAGCATCCTTCGACGTCCGCTTTTCCCTCACAAGCGGACATCCTGCTGGCAGTATGACGCGGACTGGATCAGTGCGCTCGCCATCTGCCAAGGCGCGTGGGCGCTAAAAAGACATGTCGGATTCAAGCGCTGAACAGCCACTGAGGAACTTAATGCTTAGGCCGCTGTTGAGTATCCAAACGGCGAAAGCACCCCCCGGCGCAAGCCTCCGGATAAGTTTGGACGCGCACTTCCCGCTGGCGCGCCCCTTTTAATATTATCATCGGCGGTGCAAGGATCGGCGGCATCCTCGCTGCCATGAAGGAGGAGCAAAGCCATGAGCCGCGACTCCCTCTATGACTGCTCTCTTGGGGTTGCTCGCAGTCGCGGGCTACCAAAATAAGGAAAAGTTGCGGAAATGCTCGGTGGACTTGGGCGGAATAAGGCCGGAGCTGGCGGTCAAGGCGGGATTGGTGGCTTGCTTGGCCAGCCAGGTCTCGGCGGCGCCAGCGCCGGAGGGATCCTGAGTGGCGGGCTCGGCGAGCTTGCCGATCGCTTCAAGCAGAGCGCCCAGGGCGAAACCGCGGAGTCCTAGATCAAACCGGCCCCAACCAACCGTGCGCACCCGCCCAACTTGAGCAGGCGATTGGCCCCGAGGTATTGGACACTTTATCGAAGCTAACAGGTTTATCGCGAGACGAGCTCGTTACGAGGCTTTGCCGGGTACTCCCTGACGCAGTGGACAAGTACACGCCGCAAGGCCGTCTGCCGATGGAAGGATAGGTCCACCCACGTTAATTTCGTTATGTTTGCTTCGGCGAACTCACGCTGCCGCTAACTGGCTTTCTTGGTCGTCGATTTTTCGATCGGACTCAGATGGTTCCGAGGAGGAAAGCCGGCCGGCGGCTTTACCGAAGGATGCACGTAACTCTGACCAAGCACGCACGACGCCATCACCCACGTCACTGGCCCCTTGGCGCAAAGGCTGAAAGTTCCCAAAGGTCCTGCGCGGCCGCTTTTGATCGTTCTCGCATATCACTGTATGGCGATTGAGCCTCGCCACCCTGCCGCCCGGCCGAGTTGCTGATGTCATCTAAATGCCGTTCGGTGGCTTGCTTCCAAGCGTCAGCACTGGTTTTCACCTTCTGATATTGGGCCTGGAGTCTCTGGACGAGGTAACTCCCCATGAACGCCGTGTGGTCTCCAAGCTCTGAGATCTGACGGCCGAGCGTCTCCAGATCACGCTCCAGCCGGGACCATTCATATGCCGCGAGACGCTCGGATTTTTGCGGGGAAATTCGACCTTCCGAATGACCGTCAGGTTGGTATTCGTTTTCCATGGCCGCTTGAACTGGTTCTTGATCAGGCAGAGTATTCGAGATAGTTGGGCTCGGCGACCTCGATCTGTTCGAGGGCAGCTTGTAAGCCCAGCGCGTCCTCGATCTCTTTCCGCTGCCTAGGTTGCAACCAATGAAGTTCGCCATAGGCATGCTCCCTGGCCTTACCTCAGTAGACCACAACAAAGAGGGCGCCCACCGTGGCACCTCAATCTGAGGCGGGATTCACAGCATTACGTCTGATACAATGCCGGGGCCATCGCCTCATGGGTTGCACACTCGCCTGCATAGCCACTTCAGCGGCCGCCGCAGTGGGGATCTATGCGACGCCAGTGCAACGTCTTCCTCAGCGCCTGTGCAGTTGTGACAGTCGCCGTTCGTTAGATCTGACTTGCGAGCGATAGTGGCGAATTATGGAAGTAGGCGATTTGCCCAACGCCAACATTCCCCAGGCTCTTGTCAACGCAACGATCTTTTCAATTACCATGCGCTCTGCTTCGGCCTGGGCAGATGAACCTCCGACTGCCATAATTAGAAATCTAAGTCCTATTACGCGTTGTGCCTCCATGCCCAGCAGAGTGGTCGCAACCGTATAGCGATACCAATTCATGAACATCGGCCCCACCTTCCCCTCAAGCATCATGCATGAAGACCTCTGCTTAGCGCCCAATTCGAGCGCGAATAATATGCGCGACGCGACATGGCCGTAGAACGAGCCGCTATCATCGTCGTCCTGCGCTATCGCTGGCGAGATCA
The DNA here is from genome assembly GCA_963846875.1 of uncultured Alphaproteobacteria bacterium. Lineage (GTDB taxonomy): Bacteria > Pseudomonadota > Alphaproteobacteria > Rhizobiales > Methyloligellaceae > Methyloceanibacter. The sequence goes on along the minus strand of CAWJXT010000012.1, from coordinate 1,002 downwards.
CTGCCGGCGGCGCGAACGCCACCACCAGCAGGGCTGGATTGTTGGGCCGTACTTCACCGCGCATCGCTCGGCTAGAAACTTACAGATGCGGTCGAGGAATTCTAATGTCCCTCGTTGAAATACTCTGGGTCCCCATCATAATCATAGGTCACTCGAGCACGGGGGGAAGGATGGGAAGAAAATCGATATCATCGGTGCCTCGAACTTCGTCAATAGAATGTTCGAGGCATGCGGGTCTTACCAATGGGCGCGAGAGCTACTGACAAATTCGCGGGACGCAGGCGCAGCTCGCGTTGAGTTTGGTATCGAGTGGCAAGCGGTAAGTAAGTTCGGAGCCTACCGGCGAACCGTCGCCGACAATGGTTGCGGGATGGACCGCCATGAGCTGGTGCGCTTCTTTTCAACGCTTGGCGCCGGTGACAAAAGAATTGGAGGCATTCACGATGACTTCGGCGTGGGCGCCAAGATTGCAACCCTTCCCTGGAACCTTGAGGGTGTCGTCGTCCTGAGTTACAAAGGCGGATACGCCTCGATCATTCAGTCATATTAAATCCCTCGTCGGCCGAGTACGAACTAGTGGAATTTTCGGTGGGAGATCACAAGTCCTGTGTAGTCGACCCAAACGAAATTAACTGGGTCGATCGTGGAAACGAGGTCGATTGGAGCGCGGTCAAACCTGACTGGCTCACGACAAGCGGCACAGTTGTAGTCCTGCTCGGAAGCAAGCATCATCCCGACACCGTCTTGGGCAATCCGGATGGCGGCGAACATCCAATAAAGGGACTATCGGTCTATTTGAATAGTAGGTTCTGGGACCTCTAGACGCAGAGGTGACGGTCGTCGTTCTCCGCAGTGAGAAGCGAGATAGTTGGAGTCAGGTGGCGCAGAGCGTGATGACGCGCGCCGTCCAAACAATAGAAGGGTTTGGGGTGCGCGGCATTGGATGGAAGACGTCACGTCGCCTGGAGGACATCTCTCCGCAAACGGCGTGGTGTCGCTTTC
>CAWJXT010000011.1:0-98890 GCA_963846875.1 uncultured Alphaproteobacteria bacterium | reverse complement strand
AGGACGGGCTGCCGAGCGTCGGATCGAACTTGCTTGAGTCGATGCTGAACTTGGTTTTGCCCTCGCTCCACCAATAGCGGGCGCCAATCTCGTAATGGGGCTCGATTATGCCGGGCAACGGAATAAGGTTGGGCTGCGGCACAGCGTAGGCCCCGGGGGTACGTCATAAGGCGCCGGAGGAACGTCCAAGGACGCGGCCCGGGCGCCGCTTGCGAGGGCGGTAACGATCAGGGCCGCTGCTGCAATTCGCTTCTTCATCCCGTCGCCTCGATGTGCGGGTTGGCAATTGAAGCAACAATGACGGGAGGCTGGTTAAGGGCGGATTAAAGTCTGACCCAAGACGGCACAAAAGGTGGCGCTATTGCTGCCGGAGTCCTTGGAGGCTTGCTATTTACGGCTTGCCAGCACCCCGGCAAGAAACGCGATGACGAGCAAAGTCACAGGACCGACTTGCTGCATCGCCTTGCCAAGACCCTGATCAACAAGGCCCATATTGCCTTCGGTTGTGGTGAGCACTGTGGGGCGTGCGCGCCGCGCCTTCCGCCCCAACAGCGGCACGAAGGCAAAAACAAGAACACCGAGCATCGCGAGCGCGGCGGCGATGATGCCCGCGGCCTCGACGGAATTGAATTGATACAGCGAGACGAGTGCCTGATAAGCGGCCAGCAGCCCGAACCCGGCCGCGGCGAGCAGAATGACGGCGGCGATAGTGATGACGGCCGCCAGCCTGAGGGAGTGCTCGAAGGATTGCTTCAAGCGCGCCCCGATCTGGAGGGATGACAGCAGTGAGAGTGCTAGCCGGAGCATCGACGTCTAGCGCCGACTGAAAACGCCAAACAGGAAGCCCAAGCCGACGGCGATGGCGACGGCGGAGAGGGGGTTCCGCTTGATCGCCTCCTCGGCTTCCGCCGCGGTCTCCATCGCCTTGTCTTGGGCGCGGTTGATCTGAGTGTTGGCGATTCTTCCAACGGTATGGGTCAGGCTCTGAATGTCGGCGCGGATCGCCTCGATCTGCTCGTTGAGATCCTCGGCGCTTGACGACGTGCTCCGCTTGGCTGCGCCCGTGCGCATGTTGTCGGTGGATGACATGGTTGATTCCTTCCCTGTGATAACTGGTGGCCTTGGCGAGTTGGTAAAACGTCGCTTCTAAATCTTCAGTTCCCAACTCGGCCGCAGACTAAAATGGGCATCTTAAGATAAGATGGAGGTGCTACCCGGCCGTTCAAGTGCATGACCTCGCTGAGCCACGCCGCAAGTTCCCGTCGCGGGGATTTTGCCGCGACACGAAGCGCGAAATGGTCTAGAGTGTCCGAATCGAGGGAGAAGCCAAGTGAGGTCGTCCGTGCGCCTAGGGAGACTTGTGCTAGCCGCTGTGGCCGCCTTGAGTTTGCTGTTTTTCTTTAAGCCAGAGCCGCTGGCGGCTGCGGGGCTCACCCCCGGCGGTATGGCTCAGGGCGCGCTGCTGCGCGACGGCGCAGGCCAGCCGTTCCCGCGCATTTCCGTCGCGCCACCTCCTATTATTGCTATCCGCGCAATTATTGGTGGTTCTATCGCCCCTATGCGACGGCCGATGAGGGCTACGCACGCTGCATGCCCTATTTTCACTATTCGGGCACAACTACGTCAGGGCGCGCCGACCGGGTGATGAAATAATTCAGGCTCTCCCTGTCTAATTGCCGGAATGCGGAATACGACTATTTGCCTTCTGGTTTAATCCTTTCTTTGGGCCTTTTAACCGTTTCTCGCCAATCACATTACGGCGGGCGTCCGAAATTAACTCCGCTGATACTCGGGCCACGTAAACCATAGGCGACCTTCGACTGGCTGGAGAGGTTGCAGCCGGGGGGTGGCCTTCAGTGGAGTCACAAAATGAAATTTGTATTGAGTCTTGCGGCCTTCCTGGCGCTGGCGGTCGGCTTGAACGTCGGGACAGCCGATCCCGCGAGCGCCTGGTGTGGCTGGCGTTGCCGCGCGGCGGTGGCTGCACCGGTGGTCGTCATGCCCGCTCCGGCACCCATTCCGATCGCACGCCCTTGCGGCGGCTGCGGTGGCGGCGCCTACTATGGCGGTGCCGCATATTATTATGTGCCGGGCGCCTACTACGCCTATTATAATGCCTGCAACGCAGGACCGGGCAGCTGCTATTGGCGCAGGGACTGCTGGTACGACGCTTTCGGCCGCCGCTTCTGCAACTAGCCTCGACTTTGATGCTGAACTGAAAGGGGAGGGGCTCGTCCCCTCCCACCCTCGCTAATCCAGGCCGAGCCTGACGGTCAGCGTGCGGCTGACGTTACCCAATGCAGCGCGATCGCCGCGGCGTTTGAGACATTGAGGCTGGCCAAAGAGCCTTTGGTCGAGATGCGGCAGAGCGCATCGCAATTGTCGCGCGTCAGTTGGCGCAGGCCTTTGCCCTCGGCGCCGAGCACGAGTGCTAGCGGCAAGCGGAGCAGCGTGGTCTCCAGGGATTGCGAGGCGTCCTCGGCGAGCCCGACCCGCATGAACCCGCGCTCGCCAAGCTCGGTGAGCGCTCTCGCCAAATTCTTCACCAGGATCACCGGAACGACGTCGAGCGCGCCACTCGCGGCCTTGGCCAATACGCCGGTGAGGGGAGGGCTGTGTCGCTCATGAAGCACGAGGCCCGCGGCACCGAAGGCGGCCGCGGAACGCAGCACGGCGCCCACATTCTGCGGATCCGTTACCTGATCGAGAACGATCAGCACGCCTTCGGGCATCACCGTGTCGAGCTCCGCGGGCGGAGGGGCTCGGTCTCCAGCACCACACCCTGATGCACGGTATCGGCGCCGAGCAGCCGGTCGAGTTCTCGCGGGGTGGCGAGCTCCGCCGCGACGCCGCGCGTCCTTAGGGGCGTCTCGAGCCGCCGCGCCGCGTTCTCGGTGGCGTGTACCCGCTTGATCGCACGTCCGGATTGGCAAGCGCCGCTTCAACGGCATGCAGGCCATAGAGCAGAACGCGATCGGAGGACAGGCGTTGACGCTGACCGCCACCCTTCCCGCCATGGCGTGGGTCTCGCCGTGTCCGGCCTGGCTTGTGACGCTGCATGAATATGAACCTTGGCTCTCCAAAAACGGGACGCAGCCTAGATGACGTGAATTGCGGCAAGGTTAAAGAATTTTGGCCAGTTGCGCCGGGTTTGCAGTTGACAGAGGTTCGGGCGCTCCGCATAACCAGCAAAGGCGGACCCTGCCGGCCGACGGCGGGGCGTTTTTGCTTGTTATTTCAACAAACCGACAATCCATCTTGTCAGAGGAGGGGTGCCCGAGTGGCTAAAGGGGACGGGCTGTAAACCCGTTGGCTATGCCTACGTAGGTTCGAATCCTACCCCCTCCACCACAGCTCCTTCGCGCCGGATGGATGCGGGTGTAGCTCAATGGTAGAGCAGCAGCCTTCCAAGCTGAGGACGAGGGTTCGATTCCCTTCACCCGCTCCAAGCCATTGAGGATCTAGGCTAAAGCGGCAAGACTTCGATGGAAACGTCAATAGGAGTGTAGCTCAACTGGCTAGAGCACCGGTCTCCAAAACCGGGGGTTGGGGGTTCGAGTCCCTCCACTCCTGCCACGGATGCCTGAAGGACGGTGTGGTGTGGGAGAGCGGCTAAGGACATGAGATGGCGAGGACGAATCCATTCGAGTTTCTGCAGCAGGTCAGGACCGAGGTTGCCAAGGTTACTTGGCCGACCCGACGGGAGACAGTCATTACCACGATCATGGTGGTGCTGATGGCCCTCGCGGCGGCATTATATTTCCTAGCTGTCGACTGGGGGTTGCGTACCTTCGTCAGCCTTGTCTTGGGCGTTGGCCATTAACCGTCGAACGGATCGTAGATCGCGAGCGCAAAGAAGGTCGCTTTAAGTCCAATGACAATGCGGTGGTACATCGTGCACGCTTACTCCAACTTTGAGCGCAAAGTTGCCAACTCGATCAAGGAGCGCGCCGCCGCGGCTGGTCTTTCCGATCAGTTCGAGGAGGTGCTGGTGCCCATGGAGGAGGTCGTGGAGATGCGCCGCGGCCGGAAAGTCGCCTCCGAGCGGAAGTTCTTCCCCGGCTACGTGCTCGTCAAGATGGAGTTGAACGACCAGACTTATCATCTGATCAAGGCAACGCCCAAGGTAACCGGATTTCTCGGTACCGAGAACAAGCCGATCCCGATCACCGAGGACGAGGCGGGGCGCATCCTGCAGCAGGTGCAGGAAGGCGTCGAGCGCCCGAAGCCTTCGGTCACCTTCGAGATTGGCGAGCAAGTGCGGGTGGCGGACGGTCCGTTCGCTTCGTTCAACGGCCTCGTCGAGGAGGTCGACGAGGAGCGCGCGCGGCTGAAGGTGGCGGTGTCGATCTTCGGGCGGGCGACGCCAGTCGAGCTCGAATATGGGCAGGTGGAGAAGCTTTGAGCGCTTGAGAAATTTTCGACGGGGACGGGTTCCCATGAAGAGTAGCAGATGAAGAAGATCGACGGTTACATCAAGCTGCAAGTGCCGGCGGGGAAAGCCAATCCCTCGCCGCCTATCGGGCCCGCGCTCGGCCAGCGCGGCGTCAACATCCCGGAGTTCTGCAAGCAGTTCAATGCCGCGACGCAGAGCTTCGAGGAAGGCGCGCCGATCCCGACGGTGATCACGGTCTATGCCGACCGCTCCTTCACCTTCGAGATGAAGACGCCGCCCGCATCGTATCTGTTGAAGAAGGCAGCCAAGATCGGCAAGGGCGCGCAAGCGCCAGGCCGCGGTATTGCCGGCGCGGTGACACAAGCGCAACTTCGCGAAATCGCCGAGGTCAAGATGAAAGACTTGAATGCCAATAGTATCGAGCAGGCGATGAAGATCATTGCGGGCTCGGCCCGCTCGATGGGGCTCGAGGTGCAGGAGTAGGTCATGAGCAAACCCGGCAAACGCTTCCGCGCGGCGCGCGAGACAATCGACCGCGACCATCTTTATTCGCTGGAGGAAGCGGTGAAGCTCGTCAAGGACACGGCCAAGGCCAAGTTCGATGAGACGATCGAGGTCGCCATGAATCTCGGCGTCGATCCGCGCCACGCCGATCAGATGGTGCGCGGCGTCTGCCAGCTGCCGAACGGCTCGGGGCGCAAGCTTCGCGTGGCAGTGTTCGCCAAGGGGTCGAAGGCTGAAGAAGCGAAGAAGGCCGGCGCCGATATCGTCGGCGCGGAGGATCTTGCCGAGCAAGTGCAGAAGGGCGTCATCGAGTTCGACCGTTGCATCGCCACGCCCGACATGATGCCGCTCGTGGGCCGGCTCGGAAAGGTGCTGGGCCCGCGCGGGCTGATGCCCAACCCGAAGGTCGGCACCGTCACTGCGGATGTCACCGAGGCGGTGAGGGGGGCCAAGGGCGGCGCCGTGGAGTTCCGCGTCGAGAAGGCAGGCATCATTCAGGCGGGCGTCGGCAAAGCGAGCTTCAGCGAGCAGGCGCTGATCGAGAACATTCGCGCCTTTACCGACGCGGTGATGAAGGCCAAGCCCTCGGGTGCCAAGGGCACCTTCGTGAAGCGCATAACCATCACCTCGACCATGGGGCCGGGCGTGAAGATCGAGGCCGCCAGCCTGAGTGGTGCGTAGAGAGTGAAGAGATTTTCGGGGCTTGCATCCGCAAGTCCCGGGGAGGACCGCTTCCTTGAAGAAGCGGTTCGAACCTGTCCGAGATTGCAGGTGCGGGTGACCGCTTAAGCCTTTCGGCCTGCATGAGACGGGAGACGAACGGTTTAAGGTTTCGGAAGTGCCGCAACCTGGAGATCGGTTTGAACCTCGTAAGTGGCTCTAACGCTTTTCGCGCGCGGGCTGGACAGGCAACGGAGCGCCGCTTGGAAGAGCGGGTGCGGGCTGCCCGTCCGCTCCCACGCTTCCTCGCGGCAAGGTGTGACGAGGCGCGAGGGGTCGATCCTTCCGCCGCAACGGATGGAGTGAGCAGTGGAAAGAGCAGAGAAGCGCGAAATCGTTGCGGCGCTTCATGACGTCTTCGCCAAGACCGGCGTGGTCGTCGTGGCTCACTATGCCGGCCTGTCGGTTTCCGCCATGACCAAACTCCGCCGCGATATGCGAAACGCGGGCGGCCAGGTCAAGGTGGCTAAGAACAGGCTCGTCAAGCTCGCCTTGGAAGGGACCGACGCCAAAGGAATTGCGGATTTGCTGCGGGGACCCACCTGCATCGCCTATTCCGTTGACCCGATAGCGGCACCCAAGATCGCCGTCAAATTCGCCAAGGCGAACGAGAAGTTCGTCATCCTTGGCGGAACGATGGGAAAAACAGCGCTCGATGCCCAAGGGGTCAGTTCGCTAGCCAATCTGCCGTCGCTCGACGAGCTACGGGGCAAGCTGATCGGTCTTATGCAGGCGCCGGCGAGCAAGATCGCCCGTACACTTACCGAACCCGGCGCCCAGCTTGCCCGCGTGTTCGGAGCCTACGGCAATGCGGGCGAGGCAGCGTGACGCCACCGAGACGTAATCAAACGAATCGAATCTACGAGGATAAAACTATGGCAAACTTACAGAAAATCGTTGACGAGCTATCGGGGCTAACGGTTCTCGAAGCCGCTGAGCTGGCGAAGCTATTGGAGGAGAAATGGGGTGTTTCGGCCGCAGCTCCCGTGGCTATGATGGCCGCTGGAGCGGCCGCGCCGGCCGCTGCCGAGGAAAAGACCGAGTTTAACGTCATTCTCACCTCGGCTGGTGCCCAAAAGATCAATGTCATCAAGGAGGTACGCGTCATCACCAGCCTCGGCCTGAAGGAGGCCAAGGACTTGGTCGAAGGCGCGCCTAAGGCCGTCAAGGAAGGCGTAACCAAGGACGAGGCGGAGAAGATCAAGAAGCAACTCGAAACGGCCGGTGCCACCGTCGAGTTAAAGTAATGACGAAGGGTTGAATTGCGCCCGGGCGGATCACATATTAAGTCACCCGGTCTCCGCCCGGGTTAACCCGAAATAAGTGTAGTGACGGTTCGCCAGAGTCTCCCTAGAGGGGAGCTTCCGGCGAGCCGTATTTGCGGCTAACCGTATCTACGAGGCGCGAAAGGACCCCCATGGCGCAGCTGTCGATGACGAATGGGCATAAACGTTTGCGGAAAATGTTCGGCCGCATCCATGAAGTGGCTGAGATGCCGAACCTCATCGAGGTTCAGAAGCAGTCCTACGATCAATTCCTGATGGTCCATGAGCCGGAGGGGGGCCGCACCGATGAGGGCCTTCAGGCGGTATTCCGCTCGGTGTTCCCGATCCGAGATTTCGGTGAACGCGCACAGCTCGAATTCGTGCGTTATGCATTCGAGCAACCGAAATACGACGTCGACGAGTGCCAGCAGCGCGGCATGACCTTTGCCGCGCCGCTCAAGGTCACCCTTAGGCTCATCGTGTTCGACGTCAACGAGGAGACCGGCGCCCGCTCGGTCAAGGATATCAAGGAGCAAGACGTCTACATGGGCGATATGCCGTTCATGACCTCGAACGGCACCTTCGTCATCAATGGCACCGAGCGCGTGATCGTCTCCCAGATGCACCGCAGTCCCGGCGTGTTCTTCGATCACGACCGCGGCAAGACCCATGCGTCCGGCAAACTGCTCTTCGCCGCCCGCATCATTCCCTATCGCGGCTCTTGGCTCGACTTCGAGTTCGACGCGAAGGACATCGTCTATGTGCGCATCGACCGTCGGCGCAAGCTTCCCGTTACGACGCTCCTTTATGCGCTGGGGCTGGAGGACGAGGAGATCCTCTCCACCTTCTACGACCGCATCACGCTGAAAGCGGCGAAGGAGGGCTGGCGCATGCCGTTCAAGTCCGATCGCTTGCGCGGTATCAAGCCGGTGAGTGACCTGATCGACGCCAAGACCGGCAAGGTGGCCATCGAGGCCGGCCGCAAGGTCACTGCACGGCTCGCCAAGAAGCTCGCCGATGAAGGGCTGAAGGAGCTGCTCATCCGCGACGAAGACCTCTATGGGCGCTATCTCGCGGAGGACATACTCAATCTGGAGACGGGCGAGATCTATGGCGAGGCGGGCGAGGAGCTCGATGCCAAGCTGCTGACCAAGCTGAAGGAGCGCGGGCTCAAGGAGATCCCAATTCTCGACATCGACCACGTTAATATCGGTGGCTTCATCCGCAACACGCTGGCCATCGACAAGAACTCCAGCCCCGAGGAGGCCCTGCTCGACATCTATCGCGTCATGCGGCCGGGCGAGCCGCCGACGCCGGACGCGGCGGCGACGCTGTTCCGCGGCATCTTCTTCGATTCGGAGCGCTACGACCTCTCGGCCGTGGGTCGCGTGAAGATGAATATGCGGCTCGATCTCGACTGTCCCGATACGGTGCGCACGCTGCGCAAGGAGGACATTCTCGCCGTGATCAAGACGCTCGTGGGCTTGCGCGATGGCAAGGGCGAGATCGATGATATTGACCACCTCGGCAATCGCCGGGTGCGCTCGGTGGGCGAGCTGATGGAGAATCAGTATCGCGTCGGGCTGTTGCGCATGGAGCGCGCCATCAAGGAGCGCATGAGCTCGGTCGACATCGATACAGTAATGCCGCAGGACCTGATCAATGCCAAGCCGGCGGCGGCGGCGGTGCGTGAGTTTTTCGGCTCCTCGCAGCTGTCCCAATTCATGGACCAGACGAACCCGCTGTCGGAGATCACCCATAAGCGCAGATTGTCGGCGCTCGGGCCGGGCGGTCTGACGCGCGAGCGCGCCGGCTTCGAGGTGCGCGACGTGCATCCTACCCATTATGGGCGCATCTGCCCGATCGAGACGCCGGAGGGGCCGAATATCGGTCTCATCAACTCGCTCGCCACCTATGCGAGGGTGAACAAATACGGCTTCATCGAGAGCCCTTACCGGCGCGTGGTGAAGGCCAAGGTGACTGACGAGGTGGTCTATCTCTCGGCCATGGAGGAGGCGCGCTACATCATCGCGCAAGCCAATGCCAAGCTGTCGCCGAACGGCACCTTCACCGAGGAGCTGATCGTGTGCCGCCATGCGGGTGACGTCGAGCTCATGCCTCCCGACAAGGTCGATCTTATCGACGTGTCGCCGAAGCAGCTCGTATCGGTGGCCGCCGCGCTCATTCCGTTCCTCGAGAATGACGACGCCAACCGCGCTCTGATGGGATCGAACATGCAGCGCCAGGCTGTGCCGCTGATCACCGCCGAGGCGCCGCTCGTCGGCACCGGCATGGAGGATGTGGTGGCCCGCAACTCGGGTGCCGCCATCGCCGCGCGCCGCACCGGCGTGGTGGACCAGGTCGATGCTACCCGCATCGTGGTAAGAGCGACCGAGGAGACCGATCCGTCGAAGTCGGGCGTCGACATTTACAACTTGCGCAAGTTCCAGCGCTCGAACCAGAACACCTGCATCAATCAACGTCCGCTCGTCCGCGTGGGCGATGCCGTGAGCCAAGGCGAGATCATCGCCGACGGGCCGTCCACCGATCTCGGCGAGCTCGCGCTAGGGCGCAACGTGCTCGTCGCCTTCATGCCGTGGATGGGCTACAACTTCGAGGACTCCATCCTGATCTCCGAGCGCGTCGTGCGCGATGACGTGTTCACCTCGATCCATATCGAGGAGTTCGAGGTGATGGCCCGCGACACGAAGCTCGGCCCGGAGGAGATCACGCGCGACATTCCCAATGTCTCGGAGGAGGCGCTCAAGAACCTCGACGAGGCGGGCATCGTCTATATCGGCGCCGAGGTCAATCCTGGCGACATCTTGGTCGGCAAGATCACGCCCAAGGGTGAGAGCCCAATGACGCCGGAGGAGAAGTTGCTGCGCGCCATCTTCGGTGAGAAGGCTTCCGACGTGCGCGATACTTCGCTCAAGCTGCCGCCCGGCGTCTCGGGCACGGTGGTCGAGGTGCGCGTGTTCAACCGCCATGGCGTCGAGAAGGACGAGCGCGCCATGGCCATCGAGCGGGAAGAGATCGAGCGGCTCGCCAAGGACCGCGACGACGAGCTCGCCATCCTCGATCGCAACGTCTACGGCCGTCTCAAGGACGTGCTCATGCACAAGGTAGTGGCCAAGGGGCCGAAGGGCATCAAGAAGGACGCCAAGATCACCGAGGGCCTGCTCGACGAGGTTGTGCGCGCCCATTGGTGGGAAATCGCGCTGAAGAACGAGAAGGCCATGGCCGAGGTCGAGGCCATCGGCCGCCAATATGAGGAGGCGAAGAAGCGGCTCGAGCAGCGCTTCGTCGATAAGGTCGACAAGCTGCAGCGCGGCGACGAGTTGCCTCCGGGCGTGATGAAGATGGTCAAGGTCTTCGTCGCGGTTAAGCGCAAGATCCAGCCCGGTGACAAGATGGCAGGCCGTCACGGCAACAAGGGCGTGATAAGCATGATCGTGCCCATCGAGGACATGCCGTATCTGGAGGACGGAACGCCGATCGACATCGTCCTCAATCCGCTCGGTGTGCCGAGCCGCATGAATGTGGGCCAGATCCTCGAAACGCATCTCGGCTGGGCGTGCCGGGGCCTTGGCCGCAAGGTCGGCGAGGCGCTCGATGCCTACTACCAGTCGCACAAGGTGAAGCCGCTCAAGGACCTACTCAAGACTATCTATGGCGACGACAAGGTGGTGGCCGCGCTCAAAGACGAGCATCTCATCGAGGCGAGCGAGAGCTTGCGGGGCGGCGTTCCTGTCGCGACACCGGTGTTTGACGGCGCGCATGAGGGCGACGTCACGTCCCTCTTGGGGCTTGCCGATCTCGACAGCTCGGGCCAGGTGACCCTGTATGACGGGCGCACGGGCGAGGAGTTCGAGCGGAAGGTCACGGTGGGCTACATCTATATGTTGAAGCTGCACCACCTAGTGGACGACAAGATCCACGCCCGCTCGATTGGACCGTATAGCCTGGTCACCCAGCAACCACTCGGCGGCAAGGCCCAGTTCGGCGGCCAGCGCTTCGGCGAGATGGAGGTGTGGGCGCTCGAAGCTTACGGCGCCGCTTACACGCTGCAGGAAATGCTGACCGTCAAATCCGATGACGTTGCCGGCCGCACCAAGGTCTATGAGGCCATCGTGCGCGGCGACGATACTTTCGAGGCGGGCATCCCTGAGTCCTTCAACGTTCTCGTCAAGGAGATGCGGGCGCTCGGCCTCAACGTGGAATTGGTGCAGCCGCGTCCGGAGGAGCCGGGGCGGCCAAGGCTATCGCAGCGCTCGGCCGCCGAGTAAGCCGCGGTCAAGTCGAGACGTCGAGAAGCAAGCGAAGGGCGGCGCGTCCGTCCCTTGGGAGACCAAAGAATGAACCAAGAAATCGTCAACCTCTTCAGTCCTCAGGTCCAGCAGCAGGCCTTCGATCAGATCCGGATCGGCATCGCGAGCCCGGAGAAGATTCGCTCCTGGTCCTTCGGGGAGATCAAGAAGCCTGAGACGATCAACTACCGGACCTTCAAGCCCGAGCGCGACGGCCTATTCTGCGCGCGTATCTTCGGGCCGGTGAAGGACTATGAGTGCTTATGCGGCAAGTATAAGCGCATGAAGTACAAGGGCGTCATCTGCGAGAAGTGCGGCGTCGAGGTGACGCTCGCCAAGGTCCGGCGGGAGCGCATGGGGCATATCGAGCTTGCCGCCCCCGTCGCTCACATCTGGTTCCTGAAGTCGCTGCCGTCCCGCATCGGGCTCCTGCTCGACATGACGCTCAAGGACCTCGAGCGTGTGCTCTACTTCGAGAACTATATCGTGCTCGAGCCGGGCTTGACGACACTGAAGCCGCTACAGCTGCTGAGCGAGGAGGACTATCTCAGAGCGCAGGAAGAGTTCGGCGAGGATTCATTCACGGCATCGATTGGCGCGGAGGCCATCCGAGAGCTGTTGATCGGCCAAGACCTTGAGAAAATCCGCGACGAGCTACGCCAGGAAATCGCCGAGGCGACAACGGAGCTCAAGCCGAAAAAGCTCGCCAAGCGTCTGAAGGTGGTCGAGGCCTTCATCGAGTCGGGCAACCGGCCCGAGTGGATGATTATGACCGAGATTCCCGTGATCCCACCGGAGCTTAGGCCGCTCGTACCGCTCGACGGCGGCCGCTTCGCCACGTCAGATCTGAACGATCTTTATCGCCGCGTCATTAACCGCAACAACCGGCTGAAGCGGCTGATGGAGTTGCGGGCGCCGGACATCATCATCCGCAACGAGAAGCGCATGCTGCAAGAGGCGGTGGACGCGCTGTTCGACAACGGCCGGCGCGGACGTGTCATCACTGGCGCAAACAAGCGGCCCTTGAAGTCGCTGGCCGACATGCTCAAGGGCAAGCAGGGCCGCTTCCGCCAGAATCTGCTCGGCAAGCGCGTCGATTATTCCGGCCGCTCGGTGATCGTGGTGGGGCCTGAGCTCAAGCTGCATCAATGCGGGCTGCCGAAGAAGATGGCGCTCGAGCTGTTCAAGCCCTTCATCTATTCTCGGCTCGACGCCAAGGGGCACGCCGCCACCGTGAAGCAAGCGAAGAAGCTCGTCGAGAAAGAGAAGCCCGAGGTCTGGGATATCCTCGATGAGGTTATTCGCGAGCACCCGGTGCTCCTCAACCGTGCGCCGACGCTGCACCGCCTCGGCATCCAGGCCTTCGAGCCGGTGCTGATCGAGGGCAAGGCCATCCAGCTGCATCCGCTTGTCTGCGCCGCCTTTAACGCCGATTTCGACGGCGACCAGATGGCGGTACACGTGCCGTTGTCGCTCGAGGCGCAGCTCGAGGCGCGCGTGTTGATGATGTCAACCAACAATATCCTGCACCCGGCCAACGGCTCGCCGATCATCGTGCCCTCTCAGGACATCGTGCTCGGCATCTACTATCTGTCGATCGTCAAGGACAACGAGCCCGGCGAAGGAATGGCCTTCGGCAGCATTGCGGAGATCCACCACGCACTCGACGCCAAGTTCGTTACCCTGCACTACCAAGATCAAGGGCCGCTTCCGAACCTTGGACGAGAAGGGTAAGCCCGTGTCGGTCGTCTACGAGACCACGCCTGGACGTATGCTGCTGGGTGAGCTGTTGCCGCGGCGTCCGGAGGTGGGCTTCGAGCTGGTCAACCGGCTGCTCACTAAGAAGGACATCTCCAACTTGATCGACATGGTCTATCGCCACTGCGGTCAGAAGGAGACGGTCATCTTCTGCGACAGGATCATGGGGCTCGGGTTTTCCTATGCCTGCCGCGCCGGCATCTCCTTCGGCAAGGACGACATGGTGGTTCCCGTGACCAAGGACGCCATCGTACACAAGACGTCCGATCTCGTGCGCGAGTATGAGCAGCAATACAATGACGGCCTGATCACGCGCGGCGAGAAGTACAACAAGGTGGTCGATGCTTGGACCGAATGCACCGAGCTCGTGGCCAAGGAGATGATGAAGCGTATCTCGGCGGTCGAGCGCGATGTGAAGACCGGCCGTGAGAAGCCGATCAACTCCATCTATATGATGTCGCATTCGGGCGCGCGCGGGTCGCCTGCCCAGATGAAGCAGCTTGCCGGCATGCGCGGCCTGATGACCAAGCCGTCGGGCGAGATCATCGAGACCCCGATCATCTCCAACTTCAAGGAGGGGCTGTCGGTGCTCGAATATTTCAACTCGACCCATGGCGCCCGCAAGGGCCTGGCCGACACGGCGTTGAAGACCGCCAACTCGGGGTATCTCACCCGGCGTCTCGTGGACGTGGCTCAGGACTGCATCGTCACCGAGGACGACTGCGGCACGACCGAGGGCATCACCGCACGCGCGATCATGGAGGCCGGCGAGGTCACTGTCTCGCTGGGCGCTCGCGTGCTCGGGCGGACGGCGGCGCAGAACGTGAAGAATCCGTCCACCGGCAAGGTCGTGGTGAAGGCGGGCGAGCTGATCGAAGAGGAGCAGGTCGAGGCCCTGGAGACGGCGAAAGTGCAGGAGGTCCGTATCCGCTCTGCACTGACCTGCGAAACGCGCAATGGCATTTGCGGCAAGTGTTATGGGCGCGATCTCGCCCGCGGCACGCCCGTCAATCTCGGCGAGGCGGTCGGCGTCATTGCCGCGCAGTCGATCGGGGAGCCGGGCACGCAGCTCACCATGCGAACCTTCCATCTCGGCGGGGTGGCGAGCTCCAAGGTGGTGGACCAATCGTCGTTGGAGTCGAATTTCGACGGCAAGGTGAAGATCAAGCAGCGCAATATCGTCAAGGACTCCCAAGGCCGGCTGATGGTCATGGGACGCAACACCACACTCGTCGTGCTGGATGAGGATGGGACCGAGCGGGCGGTGCACAGGCTGCCTTACGGCACGCATCTGCGCGTGGACGACGGCGTCAAGGTCAAGCGCGGCGATCGTCTCGCCGAATGGGACCCGTATACGCGCCCCGTGCTCACCGAGATCGACGGTGTCATCGACTTCGAGGACTTGGTGGAAGGCGTGTCGGTCAGCGAGCGACGGGACGAGTCCACGGGCATCACCAACAGTGTCATCATTGATTGGCGGGCGTCTCCGCGCGGCGTGGATCTGCGGCCGGCGGTGGTGCTCAAGGACAAGAAGGGCAAGATCGGCAAGCTCTCAAGGGGCGGTGAGGCACGCTACCTGCTGCCCGTGGAGGCGATCCTGTCGGTCGAGCACAACCATGAGGTTAAGGCGGGCGACGTGCTGGCGCGTATCCCGACGGAAAGCGCCAAGACGCGCGACATCACCGGCGGTCTGCCGCGCGTTGCCGAGCTGTTCGAGGCGAGGCGGCCCAAGGACCACGCGATCATTGCCGAGATGTCGGGCACGGTGCAGCTCGGCCGCGACTACAAGAACAAGCGGCGCATCACCATAGTGCCGGACGACGGCGAGGAGCCGGTCGAGTATCTGATTCCCAAGGGCCGGCACCTTTCCGTGCAAGAGGGCGACCGCATCGAGAAGGGCGAGTACCTCCTCGATGGCCATCCAGCTCCCCACGACATCCTGGCCATCAAGGGCGTCGAGGAGCTCGCCAACTATCTCGTTAACGAGATCCAGGAGGTCTATCGGCTGCAGGGCGTCACCATCAACGACAAGCATATCGAGGTGATCGTCCGGCAGATGCTGCAGAAGATCGAGATCGAGGATCCGGGCAGCACCGACTACCTCAAGGGCGAGCAGGTGGACCGGCTCGACCTCGATGACGCCAACACTGCCGTGGAGGCGGCCGGCGGCAAGCCGGCGACTGGGCAGCCGGTCCTGCTCGGCATCACCAAGGCCTCCTTGCAGACCCGCTCATTTATCTCGGCAGCCTCCTTTCAGGAGACCACGCGCGTGCTTACCGACGCGGCGGTCAATGGCAAGACGGACGCGCTCGAGGGCCTGAAGGAGAACGTCATCGTCGGGCGGCTGATTCCGGCGGGCACCGGCGGCACGCTCACACGCCTAAACAAGATCGCCGCGCATCGGGACGACCTTATCCTCGAGGAGCGGCAGCGCGCTGCTGCCGAGCGGTTCGAGCAAGAGGACGAGGAGGGGGCCGAGGCACAGGAGACGGTCTAGCGAGGGATCGGACGTCAGATAGCAGAAGTCAGGGCGGGCTCAGCGTCCGCTTCTGGCTTCTGATCTCCGATTTCTAGGCCCCAGCCCTTGACGATGCGAGAATCGGCCTGATACAACGCGCGCACTTCAGCGGCAGGCGGTAGCCCTCAGGATCCCGGAGTTTTTGTGATCGCCGGGCGCGGGTTAAACGCTGCCGGACTAACCGGATCAAATTCGGGCACATGATCTTGGAGCCTGATCTCCAAGGTCCTCTGGTTTGGAAGCGCCGAAAGGTGCGGGGTACAGCCTCCGCGCCTCGGCTCTTAAATGTTGTGGCCGTGCGGCCCGCTTTTTGGATGATTGGACGCGAAGGCTCCATGCCGACGATACAACAGCTGATCCGCAAGCCGCGCCGCCAGCCGGGGAAGCGGAACAAGGTTCCGGCCATGCAGGCCTGTCCCCAGAAGCGGGGCGTCTGTACGCGCGTCTATACCACGACGCCGAAGAAGCCCAACTCGGCCCTGCGAAAGGTGGCGCGCGTGCGCCTGACCAATGGGCTCGAGGTGACGAGCTACATACCGGGCGAGGGCCATAACCTCCAGGAGCACTCGGTGGTGCTGATCCGGGGTGGCCGCGTCAAAGACCTGCCGGGTGTGCGCTACCACATCATTCGCGGCGTGCTCGACACTCAAGGCGTAGGTGACCGCCGTCAGCGGCGGTCGAAATACGGCGCCAAGCGGCCGAAATGACCCGAAGCAAAGCGAGGGTCACTTGGCCGCCGCAGAGCGAGCCGAGACCCTTCGCAAGAAGGACCAAGGAATCTAACGAATGTCCCGGCGGCACAAAGCAGAAAAACGCGACATCATTCCCGATCCGAAATTCGGGGACCTCGTGCTCACCAAATTCATGAACTCCATCATGAAGCAGGGCAAGAAGTCTGCCGCTGAGCGCATCGTCTATGGTGCGCTTGACCAGATGGAGCGCAAGAGTAAGCAGAATCCGGTCGAGCTGTTCCACGAGGCGCTGCGCAATGTCATGCCGGCGCTGGAGGTGCGGTCAAGACGCGTCGGAGGTGCCACCTATCAGGTCCCGGTCGAGGTCAGGAATGATCGCCGCCAGGCGCTTGCCATCCGCTGGATCATCGCCTCGGCGCGCGGGCGTAACGAGAACACGATGGTCGAGCGCCTGTCGGGGGAACTACTCGACGCCGCGAACAACCGCGGGACGGCCGTGAAGAAGCGCGAGGATACTCACCGCATGGCAGAGGCGAACCGCGCCTTCTCCCATTACCGCTGGTAAAAAGAGTTCAAGGATTTTCAAGATGCCACGCGTTACCCCGCTTCAGGACTACCGCAATATCGGGATCATGGCGCATATCGACGCCGGCAAGACTACGACCACCGAGCGGGTCCTTTACTACACCGGCAAGAGCCACAAGATCGGCGAGGTGCACGACGGCGCTGCCACCATGGATTGGATGGAGCAGGAGCAGGAGCGCGGCATCACCATCACGTCCGCCGCCACCACGGCTTATTGGAACGACAAGCGCATCAACATCATCGACACGCCGGGCCACGTGGACTTCACTATCGAGGTGGAACGCTCGCTGCGCGTGCTCGACGGCGCGGTGGCGCTGCTCGACGCCAATCAGGGCGTCGAGCCGCAGACTGAAACCGTATGGCGACAGGCCGACAAATATGGCGTACCGCGCATGATCTTCGTCAACAAGATGGACAAGATCGGCGCCGACTTCTTCGTCTCGGTGCAGATGGTGCGCGAGCGTCTCGGCGCCAATCCGATCGTGCTGCAGCTGCCGCTCGGTGTGGAGAGCAGCTTCAAGGGCATCATCGACCTCGTCCGCATGAAGGCGGTGGTGTGGGACGACGAGGCCTTGGGAGCGAGCTTCCATGACGAGGATATCCCGGCCGATCTGCTCGATCAGGCCAAGGAACATCGCGAAAAGCTTGTGGAACAGGCTGTTGAGCTCGACGAGGACGTGATGGGCGCGTATCTCGAGGGCACGGAACCCGACGAAGCGACGATCAAGGCGCTTATCCGTAAAGGCACGGTGCATAACGTGTTCGTACCGATCCTGTGCGGTTCCGCCTTCAAGAATAAGGGCGTGCAGCCGATGCTCGACGCGGTCGTCGACTATCTGCCGTCGCCGCTCGATGTGCCGGCGGTCAAGGGCATCGACTTTAAGACGGGCGAGGATACGACCCGCGACCCTTCGGATACCGCGCCGCTCTCCATGTTGGCCTTCAAGATTATGAACGACCCGTTCGTAGGCTCGCTCACCTTCTGCCGCATCTACTCCGGCAAGGTGGAAACCGGCACGACCCTTGTCAACACGGTGAAGGACAAGAAGGAGCGCATCGGCCGCATGCTGTTGATGCATGCCAATCACCGCGAGGACATCAAGGAAGCCTATACCGGCGATATCGTGGCGTTGGCCGGTCTCAAGGACGTGACGACAGGCGATACGCTGTGCGATCCCACAAAGCCCGTGATCCTCGAGCGCATGGAGTTCCCCGAGCCTGTCATCGAGGTGGCGGTGGAGCCAAAAACCAAGGGCGACCAGGAGAAGCTCGGGGTCGCGCTGCATCGTCTCGCTCAAGAGGACCCGTCGTTCCGCGTCTCCGTCGACCACGAATCCGGCCAGACCATCATCAAGGGCATGGGTGAGTTGCATCTCGACATCATCGTCGATCGTATGCGCCGCGAGTTCAAGGTCGAGGCCAATGTGGGGGCGCCGCAGGTCGCCTATCGCGAGACCGTGTCGAAGCGGGCCGAGGTGGATTACACGCACAAGAAGCAGACCGGCGGCTCGGGCCAGTTCGCCCGCGTCAAGCTCGTGATCGAGCCCAATGAGCAGGGCAAGGGGTACGAGTTCGAGAACAAGGTGGTCGGCGGCAACGTGCCCAAGGAATATATCCCCGGCGTGCAGAAGGGCGTGAAGGGCGTTATCGAATCCGGCGTCTTCGCGGGCTTTCCGATGCTCGATGTCAAGGTGTCGCTGATCGATGGCAATTATCACGACGTTGATTCGTCTGTCATGGCGTTCGAGATTGCCGGCCGCGCCGCCTTCCGCGAGGGCGCGCTCAAGGCGGCGCCGAAGTTGCTCGAGCCGATCATGCGGGTGGAGGCGGTGACGCCGGAGGACTATGTCGGCGGCATCATCGGCGATCTCACGAGCCGCCGGGGCCAGGTGCGCGGTCAGGAGTTGCGCGGCAATGCCGTGGTGATCAATGCCATGGTGCCGCTCGCCAATATGTTCGGTTACGTGAACACGCTTCGCTCCATGAGTCAGGGGCGGGCGCAGTTCACCATGCAGTTCGACCACTACGCGCAGGTGCCGCAGGCGGTCGCCGAGGAGGTACAGGCGAAGTTCGCCTGAACGCTCGCGGGCGGAAGCGCCCAAAGGCAGAAATCACTGTTTAGGTTGAAGGATGGAGAGCCAGCATGGCCAAGGAAAAATTCCAGCGGACGAAGCCGCATTGCAACATCGGGACCATCGGTCACGTCGATCACGGCAAGACCACGCTGACGGCGGCAATCACCAAGGTGCTAGCCGAGACTGGCGGCGCCAAGTTCACGGCCTATGACGAGATTGACAAGGCGCCGGAGGAGAAGGCGCGAGGCATCACCATCTCGACCGCGCATGTGGAGTACGAGACTGGCAAGCGGCACTATGCCCATGTCGACTGTCCCGGTCATGCGGACTATGTGAAGAACATGATCACCGGCGCCGCCCAGATGGATGGCGGCATTCTGGTGGTCTCCGCGGCCGACGGCCCGATGCCGCAGACGCGCGAGCACATCCTGCTCGCCCGCCAGGTCGGTGTGCCGGCGCTCGTCGTCTATCTCAACAAGGTGGACATGGTGGACGACCCCGAGCTGCTCGACCTCGTCGAGCTCGAGGTTCGTGAGCTTCTGTCCAAATACGAATTCCCCGGCGACGAGATCCCGATCGTGAAGGGCTCCGCACTTGCCGCACTTGAGGGCCGCGACGACGAGGTCGGCAAGAAGTCGATCTTGGCGCTGATGGATGCGGTCGATTCCTATATCCCGCAGCCAGATCGTCCGAAGGACAAGCCCTTCCTGATGCCGATCGAGGACGTTTTCTCGATCTCCGGCCGCGGCACCGTGGTCACCGGCCGTATCGAGCGGGGCGTGGTCAAGGTCGGCGAGGAGGTCGAGATCATCGGTATCAAGCCCACCAGCAAGACCGTGGTCACCGGTGTCGAGATGTTCCGCAAGCTGCTCGATCAGGGCGAGGCTGGCGACAATGTCGGCTGCCTGCTGCGCGGCGTTGACCGCGAAGGCGTGGAGCGCGGCCAAGTGCTTGCCAAACCCGGCTCTATAACGCCGCATACTAAGTTCAAGGCCGAGGCCTACATCCTAACCAAGGAGGAGGGCGGGCGCCACACGCCGTTCTTCGGCAACTATCGGCCGCAGTTTTATTTCCGCACCACCGACGTGACCGGGGTGGTGCAGCTGCCGGAAGGCACGGAGATGGTGATGCCGGGCGACAACATTGCCATGACGGTCGAGCTGATTGTGCCGATCGCCATGGAGGAGAAGCTTCGTTTCGCCATTAGAGAAGGTGGCCGCACCGTAGGCGCGGGCGTCGTCGCCTCGATCATCGAGTAAGGAACGACATGGCGCGCTGCCTGGGCGGCGCGCCTCGTCATTGGGAGCAGTAGGATGCAAAGCCAGACTATCAGGATCAGGCTCAAGGCTTTTGATCATCGCATCCTCGATGCGTCGACCAAGGAAATCGTCAACACGGCGAAGCGCACGGGCGCCGAGGTGCGGGGACCGATTCCGCTGCCGACGCGTATCGAGAAGTTCACCGTCAACCGCTCACCGCACATTGACAAGAAGAGCCGCGAGCAGTTCGAGATGCGCACGCATAAGCGTTTGCTCGACATCGTCGATCCCACGCCGCAGACCGTCGATGCGCTGATGAAGCTCGACCTTGCGGCGGGCGTCGACGTCGAGATCAAGCTCTAGACGGCGGGCAGGGCGAGGCAAGGAAACAAGACCGATGCGATCAGGTGTCATCGCGCAAAAACTCGGCATGACCAGGATCTTCACCGATGCCGGGGAGCACATCCCGGTAACGGTGCTGAAGCTCGACAATTGTCAGGTTGTAGGCCACCGTACCTCGGAGAAGAACGGTTATACCGCGCTGCAGCTCGGCGCCGGACGGCCGAAGGTCAAGCGGCTGACGCGCGCCGCGCGTGGCCATTTCGCCGTGTCCAATGTGGAGCCGAAGCGGCGGCTGGCGGAGTTCCGGGTAAGCCCGGAAAATCTGATCGATGTGGGCGCGGAGATCACCGCCGACCATTTCGTCGAAGGCCAATATGTCGACGTTTCCGGCACCACGATCGGCAAGGGCTTTGCCGGCGCCATGAAGCGGCACGGCTTTCACGGTCTGCGCGCGAGCCATGGCGTGTCGGTGAGCCACAGGAGCCACGGTTCGACCGGCCAGCGCCAGGACCCGGGCAAGGTGTTCAAGGGCAAGAAGATGGCGGGGCATATGGGCGACGTGAACGTCACCACGCAGAATTTGCGCGTGGTGAAGACGGACCCCGCGCGCGGGCTGATCATGATCCGCGGCGCCGTGCCCGGCGCCAAGGGCGGTTGGGTGCTGTTACGCGATGCCGTGAAGCGGAGCTTGCCCGAGGCGGCGCCCAAGCCAGGTGCCTTCCGTAAGACGCACGGGGGCAATGGGTCCGCGCCGGTGGCGATGGCCAAAGTGGCACCTCAATCCGAGCATGCAGAGGCCGGGGGCGACGCCTGATGCAGACCGATATCACCACCCTTGATGCCAAGAAGACGGGGACCGTCGAGCTCCCGGACCATGTGTTCGGGCTCGAGCCCAGGCCCGACATCTTGCATCGCATGGTGCGCTACCAGCTGGCCAAACGGCGCAGTGGCACCCGCTCGGTGCAGGATCGCTCCGAGGTCAACTATACCGGCGCCAAGCTCTACAAGCAAAAGGGCACGGGCCGCGCCCGCCATGGCAGCCGCCGGGCGAACTTGTTCCGAGGCGGCGGCAAATCGTTCGGGCCGAAGCCGCGCAGCCACGCCACCGGCCTGCCGAAAAAGGTCCGCGTGCTCGCGCTGAAGCATGCGCTTTCGGCCAAGGCGAAATCGCAAACGCTCGTGGTCATCGACAAATGCGAGCTGAAAGACGCCAAGACCAAGGAGCTCAAGGCGCGCTTCTTGAAGCTTGGGCTGAGCTCGGTCCTCATCGTGGACGGTGCCGCGGTGCAGACCGCCTTCGCCCGCGCCGCGCGCAACCTTCCGCAAGTGGATGTGCTGCCGGTACAGGGCATCAACGTCTACGACATTCTTTCGCACGATAAGCTCGTGCTGACCAAAGCAGCGCTTGAGGCGCTGGAGGAACGGTTCAAATGACCCCGATTTCCGCCTACGACGTGATCCTATCGCCGGTCATCACCGAGAAATCGAGCATGGCGTCGGAGCACAATCAGGTGATTTTCAAGGTGCGCCGGGACGCAACCAAGACGGAGATTAAGGCTGCCATCGAGCAGCTGTTCAAGGTCAAGGTGCTCGCCGTGAACACGCTCACCCGCAAAGGCAAGATCAAGCACTTTCGGGGCATCAAAGGCCGGCAGCAGGACGTCAAGAAAGCGATCGTCAAGCTCGCCGAAGGCGACAAAATCGACGTGACGACGAGGATCTAACCAGCCATGGCCCTCAAAACCTTCAATCCCACCACGCCGAGCCGGCGGCAGCTCGTGCTCGTCGACCGCAGCCATCTGTGGAAGGGAAAGCCCATCAAGGCGCTCACCCAAGGTCTAAGCAAGAGCGGGGGCCGCAACAATCTTGGCCGCGTCACCATGTGGCATCGCGGCGGCGGCCATAAGCGGACTTATCGCATGGTCGACTTCAAGCGCCACAAGTTCGGCGTGCCGGCTAAGGTCGAGCGGCTCGAATATGATCCGAACCGCACGGCCTTTATCGCGCTCATCCGTTATGAGGACGGCGAGCTCGCCTACATCCTGGCGCCGCAGCGCCTTGCTCCCGGCGACACGGTAATCGCCGATGAACGCGCGGACGTGAAGCCCGGCAACGCCATGTTTCTCGCCAACATGCCGATTGGCACGATCGTGCACAATGTCGAGATGAAGGAAGGCAAGGGCGGCCAGTTGGCTCGCGCTGCGGGGACTTATGTGCAGCTCGTGGGCCGCGACGCGGGCTATGCCATCCTCAGGCTCAACTCAGGTGAGACGCGAATGGTGCCGGCCCAGTGTATGGCAACCGTGGGCGCCGTTTCCAATCCGGACAATTCCAATATCAATTTCGGCAAGGCCGGCCGCATGCGGTGGAAGGGGCGGAAGCCGGTGGTGCGCGGCGTGGCGATGAACCCGGTGGACCACCCCCATGGCGGCGGCGAGGGACGCACCTCCGGGGGCCGGCATCCCGTGACCCCGTGGGGCAAGTCGACCAAGGGCAAGAAGACGCGCCACAACATTGCGACTGATAAATTCATCCTGCGCAGCCGCCATCTCAAAAAGAAGGGGTAGGGGCCGTGTCACGCTCGATCTGGAAAGGCCCGTTCGTCGATGGTTATCTCTTGAAGAAGGCGGAGAAGGCGCGCGGCAGCGGCTCCAACGCCGTGATCAAGATGTGGTCGCGCCGATCGACGATCCTGCCGCAATTCGTGGGGCTGACCTTTGGCGTCCATAACGGCCTGAAGCACATCCCCGTACTCGTCACCGAGGACATGATCGGCCACAAATTCGGGGAATTCGCGCCCACGCGGACGTTCTACGGCCACGCCGCGGATCGCAAGGCAAAGAGGACGAAAGCGTAATGGGCAAGCCGCAGCGCGAGCGCACCCTCAAGGAAAATGAGGCTAGAGCGGTGACGCGGCTCATCCGTGTGAGCCCGCAGAAGCTCAACCTGCTCGCACAGCTGATCCGGGGCAAGAAAGTCGACCGGGCGCTCGCCGACCTCACCTTCTCGCGTAAGCGCGTGGCTCGTGACGTGAAGAAGACGTTGCAATCGGCGGTTGCTAACGCCGAGAACAATCATGACCTCGACGTCGACGCACTCGTCGTCTCCGAGGCGTATGTGGGCAAGGGGCTGGTGATGAAGCGCATGCGCGCCCGTGCGCGCGGCCGCGCCGGCCGGATCCAAAAACCATTCGCGCAGATCACCGTGGTACTGCGCCAAGTCGAGGAAGTCGCCTAATGGGACAGAAGGTCAATCCGATCGGGCTCAGGCTCGGGGTAAACCGGACCTGGGATTTGCGGTGGTTTGCTAGCCGGGGTGAGTATCCGCGCCTGTTGCACGAGGACTTGAAGATCCGCGAGCACATCCTCACCTCGCGCAAACAGGCCGGAATCTCCAAGGTGGTGATCGAGCGCCCGCATAAGAAGTGCCGGGTGACCGTACATACCGCACGTCCCGGCATCCTGATTGGCAAGAAGGGCGCGGACATCGAGAAGCTTCGCCGCGAGCTCGCCGGTTTGACCGACTCGGAGGTGCATCTCAACATCGTCGAGGTGCGCAAGCCCGAGATCGACGCGATGCTGGTGGCCGAGGGTATTGCGCAGCAGCTCGAGCGCCGCGTCGCCTTCCGCCGCGCCATGAAACGCGCGGTGCAGTCGGCGATGCGCATGGGCGCGCTCGGTATCCGCATCAATTGCGGCGGCCGCCTTGGCGGGGCTGAGATCGCGCGCATGGAGTGGTATCGCGAGGGACGGGTGCCGTTGCACACGCTGCGTGCCGATGTTGACTACGGCACCGCGCTTGGCCGCACCGCTTACGGCATCATCGGCGTGAAGGTGTGGATCTTCAAGGGCGAGATCATGGAGCACGACCCCATGGCGCAAGAGAATAGGGCGCTTGAGGCACAGGAAGGCGGCCGCTCCACAGGTCGGCGCGAAGCCCCTCCGGCCTCCGCTTGATGGCGTAGAGCAAGGTTAGACGATCATGTTGCAACCGAAACGTACGAAGTTCCGCAAGGCCCATAAGGGCCGCATCAAGGGTGCCGCGTCGAGCGCGGTCACCCTTGCCTTCGGCACGTTCGGGCTGAAGGCGCAGGAGCCGGCCCGCATTACCGCACGCCAAATCGAGGCGGCACGGCGCGCCATGACGCGGCAAATGAAGCGCTCGGGGCGTGTCTGGATTCGCATCTTCCCCGACGTGCCGGTGTCCAAGAAGCCTACCGAGGTGCGCATGGGCAAGGGAAAGGGCACGCCGGAATTGTGGGTGGTGCGGGTGAAGCCGGGCCGCATCATGTTTGAGATCGACGGTGTCGGCGACGCTGTTGCCCGCGAGGCGCTGAGGCTTGCCGCCGCCAAGCTGCCGATCAAGACGCGCGTTGTCGCGCGCATGGTGGAGGTCTAAGCCATGAAGGCCGGCCAGGTGCGCGAGATGACGGTCGATCAGCTCGATGAGGAGCTGATCAAGCTAAAGAAGGAACAATTCAACCTGCGCTTTCAGGCGGCCTCGGGGCAGCTGGAGAACACGGCGCGGGTGCGACAGATCAAGCGCGACATCGCGCGCATCAAGACGATCGCCAGGAGAAGCCAGGGCCAAAGCAGCCCGCGCAAGGTCAAGGCGAAAGCCGAGACCAAGGCTAAGAGTTAGGAAAGACGATGCCGAAACGAGTTCTGCAAGGGGTCGTGGTCAGCGACAAGAACGACAAGACGGTAGTGGTCCGCGTCGAGCGCCGGTTCACGCATCCTCTGCTGCAAAAGACGGTGCGGCGGACGAAGAACTATCACGCGCATGACGAGGCGAACCAATACAAGATCGGCGACGTCGTGCGCATCGAGGAGTGTCCGCCGGTGTCGAAGCAGAAGTGTTGGGTGGTTTTGTCGCGGGAACGGGCGGCAAGCTAGGGATAATTGGTTTTGGATGCCCGCGCGCGTGGGCTTTGAGCGAAGGCAAGTGCCATGATCCAGATGCAGACCAATCTCGACGTCGCCGACAATTCCGGCGCACGCCGTGTGCAATGCATCAAGGTGCTCGGCGGCTCGAAGCGCAAATATGCCTCGATCGGCGACACCATCGTGGTGAGCGTGAAGGAGGCGATTCCGCGCGGTCGTGTGAAGAAGGGGCAAGTGATGAAGGCAGTCGTGGTGCGCACGGCCAAGGGCGTGCGCCGGCCGGACGGCAGCATCATCCGCTTCGACCGCAATGCGGCGGTGCTGGTCAACCCGCAAGGGGAGCCGGTGGGTACGCGCATCTTCGGCCCCGTGACGCGCGAGCTCAGAGCCAAGAAGCACATGAAGATCGTGTCGCTCGCGCCGGAGGTGCTTTGAGATGCCTAAGCTCAAAGTCAGGAAGGGCGACCACGTGGTCGTGATCACCGGCAAGGATAAGGGCCAGAAGGGCGAGGTGCTGAAGGTGATCCCGGCCGAGAACCGCGCCATCGTCAAAGGCATCGCCATGGTCAGGCGCCACCAGCGGCAGACGGCGACGCAGGATGGCGGCATCATCGCCAAGGAGGCGGCGATCCATATCTCCAATCTCGCGCTTGAGGATCCCAAGGACGGGAAGCCCACGCGGGTCGGCTACAAGTTTCTGAAGGACGGGCGCAAGGTCCGCTATGCCAAGCGCTCGGGCGAGGTCATCGATGGCTAAGCAGATGAAAGACGCCTATACGCCCCGGCTTCAGCAGCACTATCAGGACGTGGTGCGCGAGGAGCTCGCCAAGGAGTTCGGCTACGCCAACCCTATGCAGGTGCCGCGGCTCGACAAGGTCGTGCTGAACATGGGCGTGGGCGAGGGCATTAACGACCAGAAGAAGGTGCAGGCCGCCGCCGTCGATCTCGGCCTCATCGCAGGGCAACGGCCGGTGATCACACGGGCGCGGAAGTCCATTGCGACCTTCAAGCTGCGCGAGGGCATGGCCATCGGCGCAAAGGTGACACTGCGCAAGCACCGCATGTACGAATTCGTCGACCGGCTGGTGAACATCGCGCTGCCGCGGGTGCGCGATTTCCGCGGCTTGAGCGCGAAGAGCTTCGACGGCCGCGGCAATTTCGCGCTGGGCTTGAAGGAGCACATCATCTTCCCCGAGATCGACTACGACAAGGTCGAGGATGTGTTGGGGATGGACATCATTGTTTGCACGACGGCGCGCAACGACGATGAGGCGCGCGCGCTGCTCAAGGGTTTGAATTTTCCGTTCCGCAGCTAGGGATCGCCCTAGGCTTGCGAGAGGAGGAGTGAATGGCAAAGACGAGCATGGTCGAGCGTAACAACAAGCGGCGCCGGCTTGGCCCAAAAGTTCAACGCGCGGCGGATGCGGCTCAAGGCAATTGCGGCCGACCTCCGGCTTCCGGCCGAGGAGCGTTTTGCGGCGCGGCTGAAGCTAGCCGAGCTGCCGCGCAACTCCTCGCCCTCGCGCGTTCGTAATCGCTGCATTCTCACCGGGCGTCCGCGCGGTTATTACCGCAAGCTCCAAATGTCGCGCATTGCGCTGCGCGACCTGGCGAGCCAAGGACAGATCCCTGGCATGACCAAGTCGAGTTGGTAAACTGATGAGCATCAATGATCCATTGGGCGATATGCTCACTCGCATCCGCAATGCGCAGATGCGGTACAACGTCAAGGTGACGACGCCAGCCTCGAAGCTGCGCGAGCGCGTGCTCGACGTGCTGGTCGAGGAGGGCTATATCCGCGGCTATGCGCGCGTCGATTATGACGGCGGACGCTCGGAGTTCGAGATCGAGCTCAAATATTTCGACGGCGAGCCGGTGATCCGGGACATCAAGCGAGTGTCCACGCCGGGCCGGCGGGTGTATTCCTCGGTGCGCGACTTGCGGACGGTGGCCAATGGGCTCGGCGTCGCCATATTGTCCACGCCCAAGGGTGTGATGTCGGATGCGCGCGCACGGACCGAGAATGTCGGCGGCGAAATTCTCTGCAATATCTTTTAGGCCCGGAAGGCCAAGGGACGAAGGCTGCAAAGCATGTCGCGTATCGGCAAGAAACCGGTGGCAATTCCAGGGGGCGTGACCGCCACCGTGAACGGCCAGGAGGTCAAGGTCAAAGGGCCGAAAGGCGAGCTCAAGCATGTGCTCGTCGATTCCGTCATGGCCAAGCTAGACAAGGATGAAGTGGCGGTGACCCCGCGGGAGGACACTCAGGAGGCGCGCGCCATGTGGGGCATGTCGCGGACGCTGATTGCCAACCTCGTCGCCGGCGTAACCGAAGGCTTCACCAAGAAGCTCGAGATCACGGGCGTGGGCTATCGCGCCGCGCTGCAAGGCGCGAACCTGCAA
Source organism: uncultured Alphaproteobacteria bacterium (assembly GCA_963846875.1). GTDB lineage: Bacteria > Pseudomonadota > Alphaproteobacteria > Rhizobiales > Methyloligellaceae > Methyloceanibacter. The sequence goes on along the minus strand of CAWJXT010000011.1, from coordinate 71,180 downwards.
CTGCAGCTTGGATATAGCCATGATATCGCGTATCCGATTCCGCAGGGCATCCAGATCCAGTGTCCGAAGCCAACCGAGATCATCATCGCCGGCATCGACAAGCAGAAGGTGGGACAAGTCGCGGCCGAGATCCGGCGGTACAGGCCGCCTGAACCCTATAAGGGCAAGGGCATCAGATATGCGGGCGAGTTCATCCTCCGCAAAGAAGGCAAGAAGAAATAGCGGGACGTGAACCCATGAGCGCGTTGAACGAGAACTTTCTCCGGCGTTCGTACCGGGTGCGCCAGTCGCTCCGTCGGGCGGCGAAGCGGCCGCGCCCGGCTGTCGGTGTTCCGCTCCTCCAAGCACATCTATGCGCAAGTGATCGACGATGCGAACGGCTGCACCATGGCGGCGGCATCGACGCTGGATAACGAGCTGAAGGGCGCGCTCAAAAAGGGCAGCGACCGCGCGGCGGCCGAGGCCGTAGGCAAACTGGTCGCGCAGAGGGCACTTGCCGCGGGCGTCAAGGACGTCATCTTCGATCGCGGCGGCTATCTCTACCATGGGCGCGTTAAGGCGCTCGCCGATGCCGCCCGCGAGGCGGGCTTAAGTTTTTAGAGGATCGAGAGCATGGATCGTAAAGGAGGCCGCGGCCCACAATCACGAGGGCTCGCAAGGCAGGGATCGCGACGACCGCGACAGCGAGTTCGTCGACAAGCTCGTGCATATCAATCGCGTGGCCAAGGTGGTCAAGGGTGGGCGACGTTTCGGTTTTGCTGCGCTCGTTGTCGTCGGCGACCAGAAGGGCCGCGTCGGCTTCGGCCATGGCAAGGCGCGCGAGGTGCCGGAAGCGATCCGCAAGGCGACCGAGGCCGCCAAGCGCGGCCTGGTCAAGGTACCCTTGCGCGAGGGCCGCACGCTTCACCACGACGTCATTGGCCATCACGGCGCCGGCCGGGTGGTATTGCGGGCAGCCCCTCCCGGCACCGGCATCATCGCTGGTGGGCCGATGCGGGCCGTGTTCGAGACCCTTGGCATTCAGGACGTCGTCGCCAAGTCGCTTGGAAGCTCGAATCCTTACAATATGGTACGGGCGACCTTCGATGCGCTCCGTCACGAGGATAGCCCGCGGGGCGTGGCTGCGCGGCGGGGCAAGAAGGTGAGCGAGATCGTATCGCGGCGGCGTGACACCGCCGGCGACAGCGCCGGTGTGGCGGAAGCGTGAGCTAAAGCGGCTAGGTTGGGCAAGATGGCCGACACGGCAAAAAAGAAGAAGACGATTATTGTGGAGCAGATTGGAAGCCCCATCAGGCGTCCCGCCATCCAGCGGGCGACGTTGATCGGGCTCGGCCTTGACAAGATGCACAAGCGCCGGACGCTCATCGATAGCCCGCAGGTGCGCGGCATGGTCGCCAAGATCAGCCACCTGGTGCGCATTGTCGACGATCAGGCGAAAGGTTAGGGGCGACCCATGCGGTTAAATGAGGTCAGGGACAAGCCGGGCGCCACGCGGGCGAGGAAGCGGCTTGGCCGCGGCATCGGCTCGGGTCTCGGCAAGACGTCGGGGCGCGGCGTCAAAGGCCAGAAGGCGCGCTCGGGCGTTGCTATTAAGGGCTTCGAGGGCGGTCAGATGCCGCTGCATCGGCGGCTGCCCAAGCGCGGATTTCAACAATATTTTCGCCAAGAAGTACAACGAGCTCAATCTTGGGCGCGTCCAAACCGCCGTCGATGCGGGCTTGCTCGATGCCAAGCAGCCCGTCACCATGGCGGCGCTGAAGGGCGCGGGCCTCGTCCGGCGGGAGCGGGACGGCGTGCGGCTGCTCGGCTACGGCGAGTTGAAGGCGAAGCTTACCTTCGAGGTCGCTGGAGCTTCGACAAGCGCGATCAAGGCGGTGGAAGCCGCGGGCGGCACGGTCACGCTGAAATCCATCACCGGCCGGGAAGCGCCCGCTGCCGATCAAATCAAAGCTAAGCGCCGGGCGGAGAAGCGCGCGGTGGCCGCGGTCAAGCCACAGTCAAAAGCTAGCAAGGGCACCAAGGCCAAGGGGAAGGCTGAGGCTGCAGAAACCGAAGAGGCGAAGCCCGCCAAGGCCAAGTCCGAACGGGCTGGCGAGGCGCCTAAGCCCGCCAAGAAGGCAAAGGCCGACGAGGCCGAGACGAAACAGGCGAAGCCGAAGCTGGCCAAGAAAGACAAGGCTTGAGTTGATGTGACGGCGGTCTTCTGCCGCCCCGCTTTCCCTCGGCAAGGGAAGGGAACGCCCGATGGTTTCCGCCGCCGAACAGCTGGTCTCCAATCTCAATTTCGCGGCCTTCGCCAAGGCCGACGAGCTCAAGAAGCGCATCTGGTTCACGCTTGGCGCGCTGCTCGTTTACCGGCTCGGCACCTATATCCCTATTCCAGGCATCAATCCCCAAGCGCTTGCCGACGTGTTCCGGCAAAACCAGTCCGGCATCCTCGGCATGTTCAACATGTTCTCGGGTGGTGCGGTTGGGCGCATGGCGATCTTTGCGCTCAACATCATGCCGTATATCTCGTCCTCGATCATCATCCAGTTGCTGACCACGGTCTCGCCGCATCTGGAGGCGCTGAAAAAGGAAGGCGAGCCCGGACGCCGCCAGATCAATCAATATACCCGCTACGGGACGGTGCTCCTCGCGTCGCTGCAGGGCTACGGCATCGCCGTGGGCCTCGAAGGCGCGGGCCATGTGGTGCTCGACCCCGGCCTCTTCTTCCGCATCACCACCGTGTTCACGCTCGTCGGCGGCACCGTGTTCCTGATGTGGCTCGGCGAGCAGATCACGGCGCGGGGCGTCGGAAACGGCATTTCTCTGATCATCTTCGCCGGTATCGTGGCGCAATTGCCGCATGCCGTGGCCGGAACGCTCGAGCTCGGCCGGCAGGGCGCGCTGTCGACGACGCTGATCGTCCTGCTGCTCGTCATGGCTATCGTCGTGATCGGCATCATCGTGTTCATGGAGCGGGCGCAGCGGCGGTTGCTCGTGCAGTATCCCAAGCGCCAGGTCGGCAACCGCATGTTCCAAGGCGACGCGTCGCACCTGCCGCTTAAGATCAACAGCGCGGGCGTGATTCCGCCAATCTTCGCCTCCTCGCTCCTGCTCCTGCCGATCACGGTGGCAAACTTTTCCGCGGGCCAAGGACCGGAATGGCTGACCACCGTCACCTCCATGCTCGGGCGCGGCGCAGCCGCTGCACATCTTGCTCTATGTGCTGATGATCATCTTTTTCGCCTTCTTCTATACCGCCGTCGTCTTCAACCCGAAGGACACGGCGGACAATCTCAAGAAATATGGCGGGTTCCTCCCCGGCATCAGGCCCGGCGAGCGCACGGCGGAATACATCGACTATGTGCTGACCCGGATCACGGTGGTGGGCGCGATCTATCTCGCCGCCGTTTGCGTCCTGCCCGAGATCCTCATCTCCTATGCCGGCGTCCCGTTCTATTTCGGTGGCACCTCGCTGCTCATCGTGGTGAGCGTGACCATGGACACCGTCGCGCAGATCCAGAGCCATCTGCTCGCGCACCAATATGAAGGCCTGATCAAGCGAGCGAGGCTCAAAGGAGCGCGGCGGCGATGAATGTGGTCCTGCTCGGCCCTCCCGGCGCGGGCAAGGGAACCCAGGCCAAGCTGCTCGGAGACGCCCGCTCCCTCGTCAAGCTCTCCACCGGCGACATGCTTCGGGCCGCGGTTGCCGCCGGCACGGATCTTGGCCGTCGGGCGGGCGATCTCATGGAGCGGGGCCAACTCGTACCGGACGACCTCGTGACCGGGCTCATTGCAGAGCGCATGGACCAAGATGGCAAGGCCTCAGGCTTCATCCTGGACGGCTTTCCCCGCACCATCGCGCAAGCCGAGGCGCTCGACCGGCTGCTCGAGGGGAGAAACGGGCGCGTGGATGTGGTGGTCGAGATGCGGGTCGAGGACGATGCGCTAGTCAAGCGCACCACCGGCCGATTTGCTTGCGCCAATTGCGGTGAGGGCTATCACGAGCCCTTCAAGATGCCGCAGGTCCCCGGCATCTGCGACCGCTGTGGCGGCGATGAGTTCGTGCGGCGGCGAGACGACACGGAGGAGGTGGTGCGGGCGCGCCTTGCCGCCTACCACGCCCAGACGGAGCCCTTGATCGACTACTACGGCCGGCAGGGCAAACTCACGACGGTGGACGGCATGGCCGATATCGCGACGGTGCAGAAGCAAATCGTCCAGGCAGTGGATGGTAAGGGCTGACCGGGCTCGGAAGCGCCGGTTGACCTTGTCAAGCGGAATCGCTAGATAAGGCTCGATCCATGGTTGGATAGGCCTCACTGGCCCCGGGGGATGCATGCTTCCGAGGTCGGTTTTGTTGCGTTTCATAACTAATAACCATTCAATTTCAGCACGTTAGGCGTGCTTTGAGGAGAGGACTTCGTGGCGCGAATCGCAGGGGTCAATATCCCAACCAACAAGCGGGTTGAGGTGGCGCTGACCTACATCCATGGGATCGGGGACACTTTCGCCAAAGAAATTTGCGCCAAGGTGAAGGTTCCGGTGGAACGCCGGGTCAGCCAACTCACCGAATCCGAGATCATCCAAATTCGCGAAGTCATTGACCGGGACTATATGGTCGAAGGGGACCTCAGGCGCGAAGTTGCAATGAATATCAAGCGCTTGATGGACCTCGGCTGCTATCGTGGATTAAGACATCGGCGAGGCTTGCCCAGTGCGCGGTCAACGGACCCATACCAATGCGCGCACGCGGAAAGGCCCAGCCAAGCCAATCGCCGGAAAAAAGAAGTAGTCATTTTTGGTCGCGCGGCGAAGCGTCGCTTCCGCCGCTGCCCATTCTTAAATGCGGGAATAAAGCATGGCCCAAGAAAAGACGCGCGTGCGTCGCCGCGAAAAGAAGAACATCACCTCCGGCGTCGCCCATGTGCATGCGAGCTTCAACAACACCATGATCACCATCACCGACGCTCAGGGCAACACCATCTCCTGGTCGTCGGCGGGCGCCATGGGCTTCAAAGGGTCGCGTAAGTCCACGCCCTACGCGGCCCAGGTCGCCGCCGAGGATGCCGGCAAGAAGGCGATGGAGCACGGCATGAAGAATATCGAAGTCGAGGTCAGGGGGCCGGGCTCGGGCCGCGAGTCGGCGCTTCGGGCCCTGCAGGCCGCTGGCTTTACCGTCATCTCCATCCGGGACGTGACGCCTATCCCGCACAATGGCTGCCGACCGCGCAAGCGTCGGCGCGTTTAACAATAAGGAAGGCCGCCACGCACATGTTGCATACGGATATTCGAGAGTTGGGGCAGGCGGCCCCACTCAAGGACCAAGAAAGGGCTCTCCAGGTGCTGCAAAAGAACTGGCAAGATCTCATCAAGCCCACCAAGCTCAATGTCGTTCCGGGCCGCGACCCGCAGCGTTTCGCCACGGTCGTGGCCGAGCCGCTGGAGCGCGGCTTCGGGCTTACGCTCGGCAATGCGCTCCGGCGCGTGTTGCTGTCGTCGCTGCAGGGTGCCGCGATCAACTCGGTGCATATCGACGGGGTGCTGCACGAGTTCTCCTCGATCGCGGGCGTGCGGGAGGACATCACCAACATCGTGCTCAACATCAAGGAGATCGCGCTCCGTCAACACGCCGAGGGCGTGAAGCGCATGGTGCTGAAGAAGGAAGGACCTGGCGTCGTCAAGGCTGGCGATATCGAGGTTGGCGCCGACATCGAGATCCTTAATCCCGAGCACGTCATCTGCACCCTCGATCAGGGCGGCTCCCTTCGCATGGAGTTCACCACCTCGACCGGCAAGGGCTATGTGCCGGCCGAACGTAACCGTCCCGACGACGCGCCGATCGGTTTCATCCCGGTCGATTCCCTCTACAGCCCGGTGCGCAAGGTCTCCTATCGTGTGGAGAACACGCGCGAGGGCCAGATCCTCGACTACGACAAGCTCACCATGGAGATCGAGACCAACGGCTCGGTTCGGCCGGAGGACACCGTGGCCCTTGCCGCACGCATCGTGCAGGACCAGCTGTCGGTGTTCGTCAATTTCGAGGAGCCGAAGAAGGAAACGACCTTCGAGCGCCAGCCCGAGCTCGTGTTCAACGCAGCGCTGCTCAAGAAGGTCGACGAGCTTGAGCTGTCGGTCCGCTCGGCGAACTGTCTCAAGAACGACAACATCGTCTATATCGGCGACCTCATTCAGAAAACCGAGGCCGAAATGCTCCGGACGCCCAACTTTGGGCGCAAGTCGTTGAACGAGATCAAGGAAGTTCTCGCCTCGATGGGGCTGCATCTCGGCATGGAAGTGCCGGATTGGCCGCCCGAGAATATCGAGGAGCTCGCTAAGCGGTTCGAGGATCATTACTAAGCAGAAGCCGTCGCGGCCCCTCGCTGCGGGTTTCAACCCGGTGTCTATTAGCTGTGACCTGGGTTCACGGCAGGGGAGGGTGAGGAATGCGTCATCGCAATGCGGGCCGGAAGCTCAATCGCACCGCCAGCCATCGCCGGGCTCTCTTCTCGAGCCTCGCCGCGGCTTTGATCAAGCACGAGCAAATCGTCACCACGCTGCCCAAGGCTAAGGAGCTGAAGCGCGTCGCCGACCGGCTGATCACCCTCGCCAAGCGGGGCAATTTGCATTCCCGCCGTCTCGCGCTGTCCCGCGTGAGGGACGAGGCCATGGTCGGCAAGCTGTTCGGGACGCTGGGCCCACGTTATGCGGACCGGCCGGGCGGATATACGCGCGTGTTGAAGGCAGGCTTCCGCTACGGCGACTCAGCCCCCATGGCGCTGATCGAGCTGGTGGACCGTGACCCTTCGGCTCTGGGGCTCGATTCCGGCCCGACGCCGGAGCGGGAAGTCGAGGGCGGCAAGGCGGCAGCCTAGCCTGCTCCCGGCAATTTGTGCGGAAGTCACCTTCCCGGCAGGCAATTGAGCTCAGCTGGGAAGGGGGCGCGTGCTCAAGCGGCGCGCTTTTGATGTCTCTTATTTATCTTCGTCGTCGTCTTTGTCTTCTGTGGCGTCAGACTTGGTAAGCGCTGTCTGCTTGATGCCCTTGAGGCCCGCGGCAAAAATGTCGGTGATCTTCCTCTTGGCGTCGTCGTCGTTCGTGCCATTAGCGTCGAAGTCGGCACTCCAATAAATCACGGTGCGATTTGCCTCATCGTCCGGCTCGACCCAGAACTTGGCCTTGTAGTTCTTGACGGGGAGAGGGCTATCCACGATCTCGTAGCTGTAGCTCGCGTCGTCGGAGTCGAGGAGCTTCTCCTTGATCTTGCCGCCGTCCTTGAGCGTGAGGGTGCGGAAGGTGACGTCTCCCTCCTTGGTCTCCTGACAGTCGGCAACCGCGGGGTGCCAGTCCTTGATAGTGCAGAAGCCACCGGCAAATTCCCATATCGCGGGCGGAAGTCCAGGCGCCTCGATCCTTTTTTTGACCGTGATCGCGTTAGCCGAAACGCTGCCAAGGAGCAGCGCCGCACAGGCGACAAGGGCCCGCTTCATCATATGCATGCGTTTTCTCCACTTATGACGATAATTTTTGCAAACACGCCCGAGCGCATCTTAGTAGAACCAAGAGGGTGGGCAAGACCTTCGCCCTTGATTTCGGCGGCCGGAAGGCCAGTTTATCTCTTGCTCCGCCTTGGGTTATAGGTGGAACGAGAGAATTGCCTCAAACCCAAGATCGCCAACGCCACATGTGCTTGTCGGTGACATTATTGCGAGCTTTCGGCGCCGCGCTTGCCGCCGCTGCTTTCCTCGCAGGCTTACCCGCGTCGGCCGGCACCCAGTCGCCAAGCGTGGTGCCCGAGAGCCAAGTTACGATCAAGCAGTCCTTCGCGCCCGTGGTGAAACGGGTCGCGCCCGCGGTGGTCAACGTCTATGTCAGCCACCGGGTCGAGCAGGTGGTCTCGCCCTTCGCCGATGATCCTTTCTTCAGCCGCCTGTTCGGCGAGAATTTCGGCATTCCGCGGGAGCGCATCCAGAACTCGCTCGGCTCGGGCGTGCTCGTGAGCCGCGAGGGTGTCGTGGTTACCAACAACCACGTGATCCAAGGCGGTGGCGAGGCCGAGATCACCGTTGCTCTCTCCGATGGGCGGGAATTTCCGGCCAAGGTCGTGATAAAGGACGAGCAGACCGACCTCGCGGTGCTTCGCCTCGATGCTAAAGGCGCTCAATTCCCCGCGCTCGAATTCGACGATTCCGACAGCCTCGAAGTGGGCGATCTCGTGCTCGCCATCGGCGATCCATTCGGCGTCGGTCAAACCGTAACGAGCGGCATCGTCTCGGCGTTAGCGCGCACGCAAGTGGGCATTTCCGACTATCAGTTTTTCATCCAGACCGACGCCGCCATCAACCCCGGCAACTCAGGCGGCGCTCTGGTCGACATGGATGGACGGCTGGCTGGCATCAATACAGCCATCTTCTCCAGGAGCGGCGGCTCGCACGGGATCGGATTTGCGATTCCCTCCAACATGGTGCGCCTCGTGGTTGAGGCCGCAGTTAAAGGCGGCAAGGTGCAGCGGCCCTGGCTCGGCGCCTCGCTCCAGCCGGTCACCTCCGACATCGCCGACTCCCTGGGCCTCGATCGGCCTTCGGGCGCGCTCGTCAAGGACGTGCATGCCAACGGTCCGGCGGCTCGCGCCGGGATTCATGCGGGCGATGTTATCGTGAGTGTCGATGGCAAGCCCGTGCAAGACCCGCAAGCGTTTCAATATCGCTTTGCCACCAAGGGGCTCGGCGGGTCCGCCGATCTCAGCGTGATCCGCAAGGGCCAGCCGATAAAGGCCACGGTTGCTCTCATCGCCGCGGTCGAAGACCCGCCGCGGGATATGCAGGATCTCTCCGGCAACCATCCGCTTGCCGGCGCCAAGGTTGCTAATCTCTCTCCCGCGGTCGCCGCGGAGCTTGGGCTTGATGATGAAGGCAGCGGGGTCGTCGTGCTCGAGGTGGAGGAGAAGACCCCGGCCCAGCGGCTTGGCGTCCAGCGGGGCGACGTCATCGTTGGCATCAACAACAGCAAGGTGGGCTCGGTCGCCGAGCTCGTGACGGCACTCAGGCCCTCGCGAAGCGGCTGGCGGCTTTCGCTCGAGCGCGGCGGGAGGCTGTTCAATCTCAACATCCAGGGCTGAGCAAATGGCGACGCTGTTCGAGGCGGCGGGTCTTGATCAAAGCGCCCCGCGGCCGCTTGCGGACCGTTTGCGGCCCCCCTCGCTGGCGGAGGTGGTGGGCCAGGACCATCTGCTCGGGCCGCAGGGCATCCTCGGCCGCATGGTCGAGGCGAAGCGTCTTGGCTCGGTGATATTCTGGGGACCCCCGGGTACAGGCAAGACCACCGTCGCGCGGCTGCTGGCCCTCGTCACCGATCTTGATTTCGAGCAGCTCTCAGCGATTCATTCCGGCGTCCAGGACCTGCGCGTGGTGTTCGAGACGGCGCGGGGGCGCCGCGAGCATGGCCGTGGCACGCTGCTGTTCGTCGACGAGATCCACCGCTTCAACCGCTCGCAGCAGGATGCCTTCCTCCCTTATATGGAGGATGGGACGATCGTGCTGATCGGCGCCACGACGGAGAACCCCTCTTTCGAGCTCAACTCAGCGCTCCTGTCACGGGCGACGGTGCTCACCTTCAAGCGCCTCGATGACGAGGCGCTTGAGCTCCTGCTCATAAGGGCCGAGGTCCATGCGGGACGAGAGCTTCCCTTGACCGACGAGGCGCGGGCGGCACTGATCACCATGGCTGACGGCGACGGGCGCGCGCTGATCAATCTCGCCGATGACGTGCTGCTCGCCACCAAGGACGCGAAGCGCAAAGCACTTGATCGTCAGGACCTGGTCCAGCTCGTGCAACGCCGCGCCCCCGTCTACGACAAGTCCCAGGACGGCCACTATAATCTGATCAGCGCCTTGCACAAATCGGTGCGCGGCTCCGACCCCGACGCCTCGCTATATTGGCTCGCCCGCATGCTCGCGGGCGGCGAGGACCCGCTCTATATCGCCCGGCGGCTGGTGCGCATGGCGGTGGAGGATATTGGCATGGCCGATCCGCAAGCGCTCGTGCAGGCCAACGCCGCCAAGGACGCTTTTGACTTCTTGGGGAGCCCTGAAGGCGAGCTGGCGCTCGCGCAGGCCACGCTCTATCTTGCTTGCGCGCCGAAATCGAACGCCGGCTATGCCGCCTTCGGCGCCGCTTCACGCGCGGCGGCGGAAGGCGGCTCGCTCAGTCCCCCGAAGCACATCCTCAATGCGCCGACTAAGCTGATGAAGGACGAGGGCTACGGCAGCGGCTACGCCTACGACCACAACGAGGGAGAGGCGTTCTCGGGCCAGAACTATTTCCCCGACGGCATGGAACGGCCGAGCTTCTATGCGCCCACCCCGCGCGGCTATGAGGCGGAGATCAAGGAGCGGCTCGAGCGCTTTGCGAAGCTGCGCAAGCAGCGGAACAGGGGCTAGGAGCGCTGCGCTCCCTGGTCGCTTGACGGCCTACCAATGCCCACTTAGCTTGTGCATACGGGGATGGAGTCCCCCAAAAGTGCTCGAAGAGGGCTGATGACTCCTACCGCAGTTCGTTGCGGTGGGAGGGTTTTGGTGACCCGCCGCGAGGCGGGTTGTGTTTTTTCACTCCTGCCAAGTTGAGTTCGTATGCGCGCGAAGCTGCACTCGCCTTGCGCGCTAGATTTTTGCACATGGCCGGCATGAGGACCGGTCATGGCTGAAGGAGCACTAATGGACAATGTCTGGCTGATTTCTGCGCTCTGGATCGGCCTTGCCCTCGTCTCGGCGCTGATCTCGATTCGTATTGGAGTTTCCGTGGCGTTGGTCGAGATCGTGGTCGGCAGCTTTGGCGGCAATTTCCTCGGTATCGCACCCAATGATTGGATCACCTATCTGGCGAGCCTCGGCGCCATCCTGCTCACCTTCCTGGCCGGCACCGAGCTCGACCCCGTGGTCGTACGCAAGCATCTTGGCGCGACGCTGTCGATCGGCGCGGTCGGCTTCCTTGCACCCTATCTCGGCGTGCTGGCCTATGCCCATTTCGGGCTCGGCTGGCCATGGCCACAGGCACAAATCGCCGGCATCGCGCTCTCAACGACGTCCGTCGCTGTCGTTTACGCCGTCATGGTGGAGACCGGTTTCAACAAGAGTGAGATCGGCAAGATCATTCTGGCTGGCTGCTTCGTCAACGATATCGGCACCGTGTTGGCGCTCGGTATCGTGTTCGCCAACTACAATGTCTGGCTCGTCCTGTTCGCTGCCGCCACCGCGCTCGCTATGTGGCTCATGCCAAAGCTCATGCCCTGGTTTGCCAAGACATTTGGCGGCAGAGTGAGCGAACCTGAAGCGAAGCTGCTCCTGCTTATTCTTTTCAGCCTTGGAGCCCTGGCAAATGTGTCGAAGAGCGAGGCGGTGCTACCAGCCTATCTGCTCGGTATGGTGCTGGCGAGCTTTTTCGTCAAGAATCGGGCTCTTGCCCAACGCTTGCGCACAATAACTTTCGCGCTGCTGACGCCATTCTATTTCCTGAAGGCGGGGTCGCTCGTGAAGTTCGATACCATCGTCACCGCCATCGGCTTGATCCTCATGCTCCTTGCCCTGAAGATGGCAACGAAATTCATTGGCATCTTACCTCTCACGCGAATATTCAATTTCGACCGGCGCGAAGGCATGTACACCACGCTGATGATGTGCACGGGGCTAACCTTCGGCTCAATCTCCGCTCTGTTCGGATTCACCAACGGTATTATCGATCGAGACCAATATACCATCTTGGTCACGGCCGTGATCGCGAGCGCCGTCGTGCCGACGCTCATCGCGCAACGCTGGTTCCAACCGACGTTCATGCCGATCCCCATGGAGACTGCGGATGTTCAAGAAAATCCTGATCGCGAATGACGGCTCCGAGGGGGCCTTCAAGGCGCTTGACGCGGCATTACGCCTGGCGCACTCGCACAAGGCGCAAGCGCATATGATTTGCGTCGAGGAAATTCAGTGGATCCCGGGCTCGCGCGAGGAGGTGATCGGCGATAAGGAATTGGCCGATCGCAAATTCGCCGAGGTCGTGGTGAAGGCCGAGGCCGAGGCCAAGCGCCACCGCGTCAAGCTCTTGAGCCATATCGTGGTCGGCCATGCCGTTGCGGCCATCGTCGATTTTGTTGAGCGTGACGGCTTCGATCTCCTTGTGACCGGGTTCATGGGCCATTCGGCGCTCTACAACCGGATGATCGGCAGCACGACCGACCGTCTCGTCGAGCTCGCGTCTTGCACGGTCCTGGTGGTGAAATGACTGGCGCGAGGCGGGCGAGCTATATGAGGTAAAGGCACATGGCGGGGGTGGAGACCAAGGCGGTCGGCCACGGCGAGGATGGGATGCGGCTCGACCGTTGGTTCAAGACCCATTACACGGACCTCCCGCACAGCCGGCTCGAGAAGCTGCTGCGCACCGGGCAGGTGAGAGTCGACGGTGGGCGCGCCAAAGCGAGCACGCGGCTTGCCGCCGGACAGATCGTGCGCGTGCCGCCGCTGCCAGACACCGCGCCGGCCCCCCTGAAGCCCGGGCTGTCAAAAGCCCAGCGCGACTTCCTTGCCTCCATCACGCTGTACGAAGACGACGACCTCATGGTCCTCAACAAGCCGCCCGGGCTTGCGGTGCAGGGCGGCACCAAGACGGCGCACCATCTCGACCGGCTCCTCGACGCTTTGGGTAACGGACCGGAGACGCGGCCCCGCCTTGTGCATCGCCTGGACCGCGACACATCGGGCGTCCTGGTGGTGGCCAAGCGGCGCGCGGTCGCCGCGAAGCTCGGCCGCGCCTTCCAAACCCGCTCGGTGCGCAAGATCTACTGGGCACTGGTGAAGGGGGTGCCCAAGCCGCCGCAAGGCAAGGTCGAGGCTGCCCTGGTCAAGGCGGCGGGTCCCCAAGGCGACCGCGTGCGCAAGGCGCGCCCCGGCGAGCAGGAGCGGGCGCAGTCGGCGGTGACGCACTACGCGGTGGTGGACCGGGCGGCGCAAGCCGCGTCCTTCGTCTCACTTAAGCCGGTCACCGGGCGCCAGCACCAGCTTCGCGCCCATATGTCCATTCTCGGCCACCCGATCCTCGGCGACGAGAAATATCAGGGCGACCGGGACTTGCCTGCGGGCATCGAGAGCAAGCTCTATCTGCACGCGCGGCGCATCAGCTTCCCGCATCCTCGCGGAGAGGGCGTGGTGGACGTGACGGCGCCGCTGCCACCGCATATGGCGCGGGCGTTTGCCGCCTTCGGTTTCGAGGCGCGGGACGCCGACGCCTTGGGCGGCGAATAACTACGCGCCTAGCAGCCCTTCAGCAGGTTCTTGCGGGCCTTCATCTCGCTCATCATGGCATCCGTAGCCGTCGGCGCGGCATCGGCGGCAGGAGCAGGGTTGGTAGGTGCGAACAGCCCGTGGCGGTAATCAGGCCCACTACCAATGCGTAGCGTCGAGACATCGGTCACCCTCCATGAACCGGAATCGGCTGGAAACGCATCGTCTTGCGCGCCATGTTAAACCTGAATGCCCAGGAATCAGAAGCGCAACCGACAAAGCTCGGCGGAGAAAGGGTTCATTGGGTACCGCCAAGTCGTCAAGGCGCTACGTTCTCGCCAAGAGGAGACAGAACGCGCAAGCGATAGGGGGATTGCCATGAAGGGCTCCGCGAGGGCTCCGGTTGCGACGGTTGCCAATGGCGGAACCAGAAGGCGGAGGCTTCCCAAGCGATTCTATAAGGAGGTCACGACCAAGCCCGAGGGCGAAGGCGTCTCCGTGCGGCTCGACGGTAAACCCGTGCGCACGCCCGCCAAGGTGCCTGCTCGTCCTGCCTAACGCCGCGCTGGCCGAAGCGGTGGCCGCGGAGTGGCGCGCCCAAGGGGAGCGCATCGACCCCGAAACCATGCCTCTCACCAAGCTTGCCAACAGCACGATCGACGGGGTGCGGGGCCGCAAGGACGCGGTCCTCGGCGACATCCTTCGTTATGCCGGCTCGGACCTCGTCTGCTACCGCGCTGAAGGGCCACCGGGGCTGACCGTCGCGCAAGCCAATCACTGGAACCCGGTGCTCGACTTCGCCAAGGATAGGCTTGCCGCGCCTCTCCGGCTCGGCCAAGGCGTGGTGCCTGCGGAGCAGCCGCCGGCGTCGCTCGACGCCATCAAGGGGCGGCTCCAGACCTTCGACGCCTGGGAGCTTGGCGCTCTCTATGGCCTGACCGGGCTCGCGGGATCGGCGCTGCTGGCCCTCGCGGTGGCACTCAAGCACCTCTCGCCGGAGCAGGCTTGGGAAGCGGCCCATGTGGATGAGGACTGGCAGATCAAGCAATGGGGGCAGGACGAGGAGGCTCGCATCAGACGGGCAAACCGTTGGCGTGATTTCGCCGCCGCGGCCCACATGCTGAAGCTGCTGCAAGCCTGAGATCGCCGCGCGGCCTCCCTCATCTCTCGGAGAGGAGGGCTGACCATTTGCGGGACCGGAGCCCCATGCTATGCCGTCACGGGGCTGTCACGAGGAGCAAGGGGCGATCAGCATCATCATGAAGGACGTCCTGGAAGAGCTTGAAGTCCGGCGGGGAAGGGCTCGCGCCGGCGGGGGGTCAAAGCGCATCGAAGCGCAGCATAAGCGCGGCAAGCTCACCGCACGCGAGCGCGTCGAGCTCCTGCTCGACGAAGGCTCCTTCGAGGAGTTCGATATGTACGTCGAGCACCGCTGCACCGAGTTCGGCATGGAGAGACACGCGCGTGCCCGGCGATGGGGTGGTCACTGGCTGGGGTACCATCAATGGCCGCGTCACCTACGTCTTCGCCAAGGACTTCACCGTGTTCGGCGGCTCGCTCTCGGAAGCCCACGCCAACAAGATGATCAAGATCCAGGACATGGCGATCCAGAACCGCGCGCCGATCATTGGCTTATTCGACGCCGGCGGCGCGCGCATCCAGGAGGGCGTGGCAGCGCTCGGTGGCTATGGCGAGGTGTTCATCGCGCAACGTACTCGCCTCGGGCGTGATCCCGCAAATATCGGTGATCATGGGGCCGTGCGCCGGGGGCGACGTTTATTCGCCGGCCATGACCGACTTCATCTTTATGGTGAAAGACACCTCCTACATGTTCGTGACCGGCCCCGACGTGGTGAAGACGGTGACCAAGGAGGAGGTGACCGCCGAGCAGCTCGGTGGCGCCATCGTACATACGACCAAATCCTCGATCGCCGACGGCGCCTATGAGAACGACGTTGAGACGCTGTTGCAAATGCGGCGGCTGATGGACTTCCTGCCGTCGAGCAATGAGTTCCGGCGTGCCGGAGCTGCCCACGCGCGATCCGTGGGACCGCGAGGAGCCTTCGCTCGACACGCTGATTCCCGACAACCCCAACAAGCCCTACGACATCAAGGAGCTGATCCATAAGGTCGTGGACGAGGGGGACTTCTTCGAGATCCAGGGGGCGTTCGCGCGCAACATCGTCGTCGGCTTCGGGCGCATCGAAGGGCGCACCATCGGCATCGTCGCCAATCAGCCCATGATGCTCGCGGGCGTGCTCGATAGCGACGCCTCGCGCAAAGCGGCGCGTTTTGTGCGCTTTTGCGACTGCTTCAACATTCCGCTCGTGACCTTCGTCGACGTGCCGGGCTTCCTGCCAGGGCACCGACCAGGAATATGGCGGGCTGATCAAGCATGGCGCGAAGTTGCTGTTCGCCTTCACCGAGGCCACGGTACCGAAGGTGACGGTGATCACGCGCAAAGCCTATGGCGGGGCCTACGACGTCATGTCGTCAAAACACATAAGGGGCGACGTGAATTACGCCTGGCCCACCGCTGAGATCGCGGTGATGGGAGCCAAGGGCGCGGTGGAGATTCTGTATCGCGCCGAGCTCGGCGATCCCGGCCAAGATCCAGAAGCGGATCGACGAGTACCAGAAGCGCTTCGCCAATCCCTTCGTGGCGGCGGAGCGGGGCTATATCGACGAGGTGATCATGCCCCACGGACGCGCAAGCGGTCGCCAGGCGCTGCAGATGCTGCGTCAACAAGCACGTCGAGAACCCATGGAAAAAGCACGATAATCTGCCATTGTGACGGCGCGACGCTCGTCCACTAACACCCCTTTCTGACGGAGTTGACATGCCTTCCCGATTTGCTTTTCGACTTGCCCCGGCATGTTGCGCGACGTTGCTCTCGCTGGCGGCCCACGCGGGACCTAGCCTCTCGGTCTATCTGAAGAACTACTATACGGAATATCAGGTGGTGAGAGACTGCGCCGATCACGCCCACCTGTCGGCGGGAGATGCGGCAAAGGCCAAGGATGTGATCATGAAGATTGAAGCGTATTATTTGCACCGTGACCCATCGATCAAAAAAGACAGTCTGATGAAGCAGGCGGTGGCCCACAAAGACGAGGCGTTCAAGATGATGAAAGAGACGAACAAGGTCGATCAAGGCCAATTCTGCCGCGCGTCTCTGAATGACCTCGTCAGCAAGCTCCAAGACATCGAGGCCGCTGCAAAGTGAGGCGGCAGAAAAGAGCTTGGAACATCAAGCTGATCGAAAGCGCAAACCCCGAATGACGTGACCTCTACGATCCATCTGGCGATAGGTTGCCAGGCTGGCGCCCTCCGATTGAGCAATCAATTTGAGATTGAGGAAGGCCCGAAGAATTTGGGCCGGAGGGTCCTGCACCAATGTGTTGGTTGCTGGATCCACGCCTTGCATGCCGGCGACAAAGACAAGGTCACCGGCCCTGGTGTCGAGACTCCAGGTGGCCTCCGCCTTGATAAAACCAGAAACCATTCAGCGATGGCGATTGCGCAGAGCCGAGACTTGAGGCCATGGCGATTGCCATCACGCAAGGAAGAGCAAGGCGCTGCACATTTGGGTGCTCCACTCACATGATTTGTATCCGCCGAACGTCAGCAGCGCGCCTGGTCATGCGAGGGGAAGACCAGCAAAACCTGGGCGCGATCTGCGCCGCGGCAACGAGGGCGCGTGCGAGGCGAGCTACGCGTCTTTCCAATAGGGCTTCGCGCGGAGCCGCTCGAGCCAGGTGTTGATGTTCTTGTAATGGCTGATGTCGAACTTGAGAAACTGAGGACCGGTATCAAGCCGCGGGCCGATGAGAAAATCCACCACGCTCAGCGGACCGGCAATGAAGTCGCGGCCCTCGAGTTGTTTGTCGAGCACGGGGAGAAACCGGTTCAGCCGCGCGTGCGCGTCGGCGATGATGCCGCCGTCGTTGCCGGGCTGCTTGAGCACATTGGGTTTGATGAACAGCTCCCAGGCAAGCGCGTCCATGGCCGCTTCGGGACCACCGACCCACCAGCAGATCCACTGATCGACGAGCGCTTGGGTCTTTGGGTCGGAGCCGGCTAGCGCGCGCTCGGGCCGCTTGGCCGCGAGATATTTCAGGATCGCTGGTGATTCCCAGAGGACGAACCCATCCTCCTCGAGCGTCGGCACGCGTCCATTGGGATTCCTGGCAAGGAAGTCGCTGGTGCGGGTCTCACCGATGCGCGGATCGCAAGCAACCTTCTCAATGGGATGCCAAGCTCGGAGGCGAGCAGGCGCACTTTCCGCGCGTGGGGGGAGGCTTGGAGCTCATAGAGGGTGATGGTCATGACGCCTTTATACGGCAGTAGGTGAGCGTTCGCCACGTCACGGCCCCTAAGCGGGAAGGGGGGTCTGTTCAACTCCCTGTCATTAACAAAATGTCCCAGTTTGCAAAGGCCGCAGAGGCTGCTATCCCCTTGGGCTCAGGGGACGGGGGGGCGCAATTTAGCCCTTCTCCAATGGCATGGATCGGTCCTCGGGACACCTTTCCGGCCGCCCGCTAACCAACAACCGCTAACCATGATCAAGCGATTCATCATTGCTGCCATCATCGTCGGCCTGTTCCTGGGCGGGGTCGGCTATTTCAACCTCGTGTTCAAACCGCAGATGATTGGCGAGTTCATGAAGAAGATGGTGCCGCCACCGGCCACCATCACCGCAGAGCCCGCCAAGAGCGAGAGCTGGGTTGATCGCCTGCACTCGATCGGTACGCTCATGGCCATCCAAGGCATCGACGTAGCGCCCGAGGTCGGCGGCATCGTCAGCCACTATTTCTTCGATAGCGGCCAGGACGTGGAAAAGGGCGCGAAGCTCATTCAGCTCGATACCTCGGTGGAGGAGGCGGACCTGAAGAGCAACAAGGCGCAACTCGCCGAGGCCGATGCCGATTTCGCGTCGCCAGTCCACGCTCGTTAAGAAGGGGAGCGTGTCCCAGGCCGTTCTCGATCAGACCGTGGCGAAGCGGGACTCGGCGGCGGCCGCCGTGCAGCGGGTGGAGGCTATCATCGCCGAGAAGAACATCACGGCGCCCTTCACCGGCCGGCTCGGCCTGCGCCGCATGGAGACGGGCCAATATGTGTCGCCGGGCCAGGCGCTGACTTGGCTACAGGCGCTCGACCCGATCTGGATCGACTTTCCGGTGCCGGAGGGCGATCTCGGCAAGTTCAAGGTAGGCTCGCCCATCGAGCTCGCCGTCGACGCCTATCGCGGCGAGGTGTTCAAGGGCGAGGTGGAGGCCCTGGACGCCCGCGTCAATGAGGATAGTCGCACGCTCATGGTACGTGGGCAGCTGCCGAATGCCGCCCACAAGCTGCTCCCCGGGATGTTCGCCAATGTTGCTGTGCTCGAAGGCGAGCCGAAGGAGCTCGTCAGCGTGCCACGAACAGCGCTGACCTATGGTCTCTATGGTGACAGCGTGTGGGTGGTGAAGGAAGGCTCCGCGCCCGCAGGCGCGCCTGCCGATCGCGGTGCCGCCGCTGCTGCCACGGCGGAGCCGCAGCTCATCGCGGAGCGGCGGTTCGTACGGGTGGGACCCACGCAAGGCGATCGGGTCGCCATCGTCGAAGGGGTCAAGGCGGGCGAGCAGGTGGTGACGAGCGGGCAGCTCAAGCTGCATCCCGACACTCCCATCAAGGTCGACAACACTCAAGTTCTGACGCCGCCCGCCGAGCTGCCGAAGCAGTAAGTCTCCCATGCGCTTCACCGATATCTTCATCAAGCGGCCGGTGCTGGCGACGGTGGTCAGCCTGCTCATCTTGCTGATCGGCACGCTGGCCGGGTTCAAGCTGCCTATTCGTCAGTACCCGGAGCTTTCCAACACGACGATCACCGTCACCACCACGTATCCCGGCGCCAATGCCGATCTCATTCAAGGCTTCATCACGGTGCCCATCCAACAGGCGGTGGCGAGTGCGGAAGGGATCGACACGCTGGTCGCCACGTCGACGCAGAATGTGAGCACGGTCACGCTCAATCTGAAGCTCGACGCGAACCCCGACCGGGCGATGACCGACGTGCTGTCGAAGGTGGCTCAGGTCAAGGGAATCCTGCCGCGCGAGGCCGACGACTCGATCGTCACCAAGAAGACGGGCGAAGGCTACGCGCTCATGTACCTGTCCTTCAACTCCAAGGTGATGAACGGATCGCAGATCAGCGACTATCTCAACCGCGTGGTGCAGCCGAAGCTGCAGACCATCGACGGCGTGGCCAACGCGGAGATCCTCGGTGGGCAGGTCTTCGCCATGCGCATCTGGCTCGATCCGGACCGCATGGCCTCGCTCGGCGTGACACCACTCGATGTGCGCGTCGCGCTGGCAAGCAACAACTTCACCTCGGCCCCGGGCCAGGTGAAGGCGGACTTCGTGCAGACCAATATCGATGCCAAGACGTCGCTCGACGATCCGGCCGCCTTTGGGCGTCTCGTGGTGCTCAATCGGGGCGACGCGCTGATCCGCCTGAGCGACGTGGCCCAGATCGAGCTCGGAGCGCAAAGCTCGGATTCCTCCTCTGCCTTCGACGGGCTGAAGGCGGTGTTTATCGGGGTCTATGCGACGCCGACCGCCAATCCCCTGACGGTAATCAGCAACGTCCGCAAGATGGTGCCGGAGATCCAGCGCGAGCTGCCGCCTGGGCTCGATGCAGCCGTCGCCTATGACGCCACGAATTTCATCCGGGCCTCGCTCTGGGAGGTGCTGAAGACATTGAGCGAGGCGGCGGTGATTGTCATAGTCGTGATCTTCCTGTTCCTAGGTAATCTTCGTTCCACGATCATTCCCATCGTCACTATCCCGCTATCGCTGATCGGCGTCCTGGGGCTTCTGCTCGCGCTCGGCTATTCAATCAATCTGATGACCCTGCTCGCGCTGGTGCTCGCCATCGGGCTCGTGGTCGACGATGCCATCGTGATGGTGGAGAACATCTATCGCCACATCGAGGAGGGCAAGACGCCTTTCGAGGCGGCGATGCTCGGCGCGCGCGAGATCGTCTATCCCGTCATCGCCATGACCATCACGCTTGCCGCGGTGTTCGCGCCGATCGGCTTCGTGTCGGGCCTGACCGGCGCCTTGTTCCGGGAGTTCGCCTTCACGCTGGCGGGTGCCGTGATCGTGTCCGGCGTCATTGCACTCACCCTCTCGCCCATGATGTGCTCGCGGCTGCTCCAGGTCCAGCACGTGGACCGCGGGGGAAGGTTCACCCGGTTCTTGGATCGCATGTTCCAGGCGCTCAAGCGGCGCTATCAGCGGCGCCTCAGCCGCACTCTCAACTACCGCCCGGTGACATTGCTCATTCTGGTCGGGGTGCTTGCGGCTACCGGGCTCATGTATATGACGACGCAGAAAGAGCTCGCTCCGGAGGAGGACCAGGGCATTCTGTTCACCCTGGTGAAGACACCCCAATATGCCAATCTCGATTATCTCGAGCAAGCTACGCAGCAGCTTTATCGCGTTTACAGCAGCGTTCCCGAAAAGGAGCACGTCTTCACCATCAACGGCATGGGGGACGTGCACCAGGGGTTCGCCGGCATCCTGCTCAAGCCCTGGGCCGAGCGAGAGCGCAACCAGAAGGCCGTGCTAAAGGAGCTTTCGCCCAGGATTTCGAGCATCGCACCGGCGCTGGCGATCTCCTTTTCGCCCCCGGCGCTGCCCGGATCCACCGGCGGGCCGCCAGTGCAGTTCGTGATCACCACCACGCACGACTTTCGCCAGCTCGCCGATGTACTCGCCGATGTGGAGAAATCGGCGCGCGAGAGCGGGCTCTTCATCTTCTCCGATTCTGATCTCCGCTTCGAGACGCCGCAGATCGAGTTCCATATCGACCACGACAAGGCGAACCGGCTCGGCATCTCCATGGCCGATATCGGCGGGTCGCTCGCCACTCTGCTGGGCGGGAACTACGTCAATCTGTTCGATCTCTATGGCCGAAGCTATCGGGTGATTCCGCAAGTACCACGGGATTACCGGCTAAATGAGAGCTGGCTCACCCGCTACCAGATCCGCGCGGCTTCCGGGGCGCTGGTGCCGCTTTCGAACGTGGCGTCGGTGACGAAGACCGTGCAGCCGAACGCGCTCACCAACTTCCAGCAGCTCAACTCGGCAACTCTGTCGGCCGTGCCGTTTCCGGGGCGCACCGTGGGAGAGGCCATCGATTTTCTCAAGGACAAGGCGGCTTCGAGCTTCCCAGAAGGCTTCTCCTATGACTTCCAGGGCGA
Source organism: uncultured Alphaproteobacteria bacterium (assembly GCA_963846875.1). Lineage (GTDB taxonomy): Bacteria > Pseudomonadota > Alphaproteobacteria > Rhizobiales > Methyloligellaceae > Methyloceanibacter. The sequence goes on along the minus strand of CAWJXT010000011.1, from coordinate 49,680 downwards.
AAGTCGGCAGTTCGTGCAGGAAGGCAGCACGCTCATTTACACCTTCATCTTCGCGCTGATCATCATCTTCCTCGTGCTTGCCGCCCAATATGAGAGCTTCCGCGATCCTTTGATCATCCTCGTCGCTCTGCCCACCTCGATGTTCGGCGCGTTGATCCCGCTCAATGCGGGACTCGCCAGCCTCAACATCTACACTCAGATCGGGCTCGTCACCCTGATCGGGCTGATCTCTAAGCACGGTATCTTGATGGTCGATTTCGCCAACAAGCTCCAGGTGGAGCAGGACTATTCACGCGCCGCCGCGATCGAGCATGCGGCTGCCATCCGGCTCCGGCCGATCCTGATGACCACGGCGGCCATGGTCGTGGCCATGGTGCCGCTCCTGATCGCGCGGGGCGCCGGTGCCGCGAGCCGATTCGACATCGGGGTCGTGATCGCGGCGGGCATGCTCGTCGGCACGCTGTTCACCCTGTTCGTAACGCCCGCGATCTATACCTTCCTCGCCAAGGACCACCAGAAGCTCAAGCTGCAGGCCGCGACTGCCGCGGCGCCCGGGGCTGAAACGCCGGGCGAAGTCGATGCCGCTGCCGAGGCCGGGGTGCTTTTCCCGCCGGAGCCCGAGGCCGAGCCTGAGGCGGCGGTGGGGCATTCCGCTCAAAGGCGTTGGAGATCAAGGAAAATCGTTAGTTTCCGCAGATAAATACACATTTTCAGCCACGTTTCGACTTGCACGTGGAATGGCAACTTCACCATCGTCATGGATACCGGCTTTGTTGTCCGGTTCTTGGTTGGGCATAAGGGTTAGGATCCCAAGAGGATCATCGATGCCTATCTCAAAGAGCACACCCAGTCAGAGAGGTAAGGACTATGACGCAGGTGGCGATATTGGAGAGCACGCGAGCGGTCCTAGTAAAGCAACGGCGCGTTGATGCGAAAGGTCTGCAGACCGACCATTCATATAAGCGGCTGGACGAATTTGTGAAACTTCAGGCGGCAATCGAAGCGGTTGACAAGGCGATAGAAGATGAACGGGTCTTGAATGCGCCGTAGCCGCTCACAGCATGTGCCGCCTCGCCAGCAACGGCTCAACGACGACTGCGAGCCGGCGGAAGTACGCTTCCCCTTGGTGGGGGGAGCCTTCGCACCACGACGACATCACACCCCGACTGGTTGCAACCAACAAGGCGCATCTAGTCCACCACAAAGTTCTGGTGCAATACCTACAGCTAATGCACTGTCCGCCATCTGGTGTCCGGCAGTTCATGTCAATCGTTACGTTTTCTGAATTAGGCGCATTGCATATTTGACCGGCAGTGGATGAGTTAGTTGGCACAGCAGCAACTTTGCCTGCTGTGAAAGCAATTGCGGTCAGGCTCAGCGCGAGCACCACGAGGACTTTGTGCATGGAAGTGCTCCAGTCTGTTCCCTGAGGAACTTGGGACAAAAGGAAAACCGGGTCCCCGATGATCTTAGAGGCCCGGCTTCCACGCCGAACTTAGGATCGCGACCTGGAGAGGCTTTCGTTCGGCTTTAGATCATCAACTCGCTGGCGTCAGGTCAGTGACCACGGTGTTAAAGAGCGTGTTCAGCTGACCACCAACGGCAGTAAGGGCCGCGACGATGGCGACACTGATGAGGGCGACAATGAGGCCATACTCGATGGCCGTGGCGCCGGACTCGTCCGCCATGAAGGATTTCAAGAAGCTACTCATTTTGCTTCTCCTGCATGACTCGTCTTCAGAAGAGCAAATCACTAGGATGCGGCCGGATCCACAAAACTTCTTTCGTTTGGGTAAGCATTTGTTAAGAACCGTTCGCCCGCCGCATCGCCGACAACATTGCCAGGCTGACGCCTTTTTCTGTAGTCTGTGCCGATTCAGGCACACGCTGGCTGCCCCCGATTTGCTAGGCTCCAGGCGCGTTCCAATTGGGGGGGTCTTATGCAAAAGATCGACTACGCAAAGCTGCTTGGCTTCAACGCTGTAAGCGAGCAGCTCTCAGAGGGCGTGGATTTCCAGGACGAGGCCATCGCCGATAAGCTCGGCGCAAAGTAGGCTTGGAGCCTGGCGGCGAACCCGCGAAGCTCACTGAGACGCCAGCAAAGTAAGTCTTCCGCACCTATTCCGGGCTATAGCAACAGGGCGTCGGCTTCGGTCCGCGCCCTAATGTTTGCTTGTGCCGCTCGTCTTGCTGCCGGTCGTCGTGGTTACTGGTGTCTTCGGCGGGGGCGGACGCTCTTGCTGCGGAAATTGCATTTGTGGGTCCCGTGCTCAACGGGCAACACTCGAAGCATTTTCAGTGGAAGCATGGAACAAGGTTGGACGCACGACTGTAGTACTGTGAGTGGGGCGTAGCGCCAAATAGGGAGGGTCGGATGAAAACAACAACCAAACTGTCGCTGGTCGCGATCTTCGCGGTCGGCCTCTTGGCCACCATGGGAATTGGGGCAGCGCAGGCCGCGAAGCATCAACCCCGGGCTACGGTGTGTGCTGCCCAGCCAGGCGATCTTGATGCGCTTTTCTGTGCACCGCCGCCCGCGGCACCTCCTCATCATCCGCACGGTAAGAAGTAGGTCGGGCACGACAACTACCGCCGGTGTACCGACTTATCTCTTTCTCTTTTTGCTAGATTGAATCATGCGAGCAGCCCGCTCCTTGGCGGGTTGGCTACCTCCACGTCTGTGTGACGTGTGTAAAGCCAAGCAAATATCGCCCAAACGACAGAGAGCACGATCCCGATGCGCTGCCATCCATTAAGGCGGCGACCGCTCATTTCCCCGCTCCCCTTCCCGATTGGAACGGTACCGTAAAAAGAGCGCCGACCGAAGCCGAACGCTCCACCAAGAAGTGCTAAGGTTTACTACGGTTAGGGGAGGGAGGGGTGCAGCGTGGGCGCTTTGGTCAGGCGTGGCTTCCACCGGCTTGGGCTTTTCTTGGCTGCCATAATCTTGCTGATTGGTGGTTCGTACTGGGTGATTTCGGCTAGCCAAGTTGCGACTTACGACTTGCTCCACCATAAAGCCCTAGGTCCTTGCTTTCAGCTCGGCGGCGGCCAGCTCGGCGGAGGGGGCGAACTGGTCGAAAGGCTGGCCGGCGGACACCCCGGCGGAGGTCGCTTACGCCCGCGGCCGAATAGCGCCGTTTACTCCCTCAAGAAGTCTCCGCTGGCGGGCGGACACCCCGGCGGAGTCGCTTACGCCCGCGGCCGAATAGCGCCGTTTACTCCCTCCAAGCGAGTCTTTAGAAGAGCCGAGCAACCGGCCATTGGGGGGTTCATGTTCGCCAAGCTTCTGACCGCTAACCGGGGCGAGATCGCTTGCCGCATTATCAGGACGGCTCGGCGGCTCGGCATCGCCACGGTTGCCGTCTATTCGGATCCCGACCGCGATGCCTTGCATGTGGAAATGGCCGACGAGGCCGTCCGCATCGGTCCCGCGCCCGCCACCCAGTCCTATCTCGACATCGAGGCGATTGTTGCCGCAGCCAAGCAAACGGGCGCAGATGCGATCCATCCAGGCTATGGCTTCCTGTCGGAAAGGGCGGCTTTTGCGCTGGCGCTTGACGCGGCGGGCATCGTTTTCGTCGGTCCGAACGTCAAGGCCATCGAGGCCATGGGCGACAAGATCGAATCCAAGAAGCTGGCGGCAAAGGCGAAGGTCTGGACCGTGCCTGGCCATCTCGGCGTGATCAGCGACGCCAAGGAGGCGAGCAAGATCGCCGATGAGATCGGCTATCCGGTGATGATCAAGGCCTCGGCCGGGGGCGGCGGCAAGGGCATGCGCATCGCCTATAGCAAGAAGGAGGTGGCCGAGGGATTCGCTGCTTCCAAGTCGGAAGCCAAATCCAGCTTCGGCGACGACCGTGTGTTCATCGAGAAATATATCGAGGAACCGCGCCACATCGAGATCCAAGTGCTCGGCGACAAACACGGGAACGTGATTCATTTGGGCGAGCGCGAATGCTCGATCCAGCGGCGCAACCAGAAGGTCCTCGAGGAGGCGCCGAGCCCGTTCATCGATGCCAAGACCCGCGCGGCGATGGGAGCGCAGGCGGTGTCGCTGGCCAAGGCCGTAGGGTACGATTCCGCGGGCACCGTCGAGTTCATCGTCGACAAGGATCGTCACTTCTATTTCCTGGAGATGAACACGCGGCTCCAGGTCGAGCACCCCGTCACGGAGCTCGTCACCGGGCTCGACCTCGTCGAGGAGATGCTGCTGGTAGCGGCCGGCGAGAAGCTGCGTCTCAAGCAGAAGGATGTGCAGCTCGTAGGCTCCGCCGTCGAGGCTCGCATCTATGCCGAGGATCCGGCGCGGAACTTTCTCCCATCCACGGGCCGGCTCGTGCGCTACCGCCCGCCGCAACAGGGCACCCTTCGCGGCGTCACCACGCGGCTCGATTTCAGGCGTTGAGGAGGGAGGTGAGATCTCGGTTTATTACGATCCGATGATCGCCAAGCTTGTCACCCATGCGCCGAAGCGACTTGCGGCGATCGAAGCGATGGGGACCGCGCTTGATGCCTTCGCTATCGATGGATTCCGCCACAACATTCCGTTCCTCGCGGTACTCATGCGAAATGAGCGGTGGCGGGAAGGGCGGCTGTCCACCAAGTTCATTACCGAGGAGTTTCCCGACGGGTTCAAGCCCCCGGTACCGCAAGGTGCTTCGCGCGATGCTCTCCTGGCTGTGGCAGCGAGCATCGACCATTTGAGCAATCAGCGGCGCCGATCCATCACCCAACAAATGTATGGGGAACCGGTGCGGTTTGCCGAGATCCGCATCGTCGAGCTTGGGGGCACGCGCGAGCGGGTTACGGTGGCGGACGATGCCAAGGGCGAGACGGTCGTCACCATCGGGGACGGGAAGAAGCCGCGGCAGGTCCGCCTCGTCTCGTCCTGGTGGTTCGGTAGTCCGGTGTGGGAAGGCGCGATCAACGGGAAGCAAGCGGCCGTGCAGGTGCGCCCGATCCTGAACGGCTCTGCGCTCATCTATCAGGGCATCGAGGTCGAGGCGCGGGTGTACACCGAGCACGAGGTGTCCATGCTCGCCCTCATGCCGGTGAAGGAAAGGCCGGACACGTCAAAGCTGCTGCTCTGTCCCATGCCGGGTCTTGTCGTTTCGCTCAATGTGAGCGAGGGGCAGGAGGTGGCGGCGGGCGATCCCCTCTGCATCGTCGAGGCGATGAAGATGGAGAATGTGTTGCGCGCCGAGCGCGACGGGACAGTGGCCAAGATCCTGGCCCAGCCCGGCGACAGCCTCAATGTGGACGCCGTGATCCTCGAATTCGCGTGAGGATGGCCAAGTACCCGAACAAGATTGTCACAGTAAGGATCGAAGGACGGGTGCAGGGCGTGTTCTACCGCGCCTGGACCGAGAAGACCGCGCGCTCCCTTGGCCTTGACGGCTGGGTGCGCAACCGGCGCGACGGCAGCGTCGAAGCCGCATTCTCCGGCCCTGCAACGCAAGTGGACGCGATGTTGAAGCGCTGCGCTAAAGGACCGCCCGACGCTATGGTCACGGGCGTGAGCGTGACCCATGTAGGGGGCACGGTCGCGCCCGGATTTAAGGTGCTCGCGACGGGTTAGGTGATGCGCCGAGCGCCCCATCAAAGGCGGCGCGAAGCGCTGCATCGACTTTATCCAAGTCGGTCTCGGCGCCAAGGGTGGCGAGGCTCGTCACGGCCGCGTCGGCCAGGCCGCAGGGCATAATGCCCGCGAAGTGGCTGAGATCCGGATCGACGTTGAGGCTTACGCCGTGCAGCGTTACCCAGCGGCGCACGCGGACGCCGATGCTCGCGATCTTCGCTCCAGCCGCGAAGACCCCGATCTGACCGGGCAGACGCTCACCTTCCACGTCGAGGCGCGCTAGCGTGGCGAGCATCCACGCCTCGAGCGCGGCAACAAAGGCTCGCACGTCGCGGCCGCGGGCGGAGAGGTCCAGCATCACATAGGCCACGCGCTGACCAGGTCCATGGTAGGTGAAGCGCCCGCCGCGGCCGCTATCGAACACCGGAAAACGGTCGGGCACGAGCAGCTCTTGCGGCGCCGCGCTGGTGCCAGCCGTATAGAGGGGAGGGTGCTCGAGCAGCCAGACGCATTCCAATGCTTCCCTTCGCGCGATAGCGTCGGCGCGAGCGTCCATCGAAGCGATGGCTTGCGGGTAGGGGATGGGGGCAATGCTCCGCAGCCATTCCACCTCGCCGCCTTCTTGGGCGAGGGGAGTTGCCATGTACAGACCATGCTCATTCATGCCGATCCGCGCCTTCGCTACCGCGGCGGAGCGGAAGGCTAACCTTGCACCCCCATCCGAGGTTTGCTAAGGGCAGCAGGCCCCGCTCGCGCTTGCCGCTGGGGTAGCCTATAGCCATATCCGGGGCACGATGCTTCGGAAATCCTTGTTTCAACGCAGGATCTTGTCCGAAAAGTCTGCAACTTTTCGGAGTCGTGCTTTGCGGTCGTGGCGGAAATGGTAGACGCGCAGCGTTGAGGTCGCTGTGGGCTTTGCCCGTGGAGGTTCGATTCCTCTCGACCGCACCACCCCTTTCCGAGCTTAGGGTGTCTTGAGGGGAGAACCTTCGGGCGGCTTTAGCGCTGCGACTCCTTCGGCCTTCGGCACCATGTGCACGATGCGGTAGCCGCGCGTGGCAAGCTCGTCGAGCAGCGTCGGCAACGCCTGCGCCGTTGCGGGCTCCGTGTCGTGCAACAGGATGATCCCTTTTCCCTTGCTCTCGAGGCGAGCCAGTGTGCGCTTTACGATCTCGGCCGCGCCGATCCGCATCCAGTCGTCGGTGCCGATGTCGCAGGAGATGACCGCGATGTTGCGGCTGCCGAGATACTCGTTAAGGGCGTCCGAATTATTGAGGCCCGGATAGCGGAAGAAGGGCGCCACGCGTGCTCCCGAGGCCTCTTTCATCGCCGCGAAACCGCGGTCGATGTCCTGCTCCGCTTGCGTGAGCGGCAGATGGCCGAGATTGGTCGGATGGGAGTAGCTGTGGGAGCCCAGGGTATGGCCGCGGTCGGCGACCTCCTTGGTCAGTTGAGGGTAGGCCGCCACCCACTTCCCCACCTCGAAGAAAGTCGCCTTGATGCAATGCTGGTCAAGCGCGTCCAACACCTTCTCGGTCGTCCGCGGATTGGGGCCATCGTCGAAGGTGAGAACCACCTCCTTGAGGCCAAGATCCAGCGTCGTCGGATATTGGTAGGTGCCGAGGCGCGGGCCGCCTGTGGTATCGACCTCGACGATGCGGGAGACGCCGAGTGCGTGCGGATTGCCGGGGCAGGTCGGAACCTCCTCCGCGGAGGCCGCGCCAATGAACGCCACGACGAGGAGCATCGTCAGGCCCGACGCAAATTTACCCGATACCATTACGCGCCACTCAGCCTTCTCCGGTATCGTGTCTATTTTTGGCTGGAGATTTCGATAAAACAAGGGTCTAGTGCCGTACGCGCCGCGCCTTTGGTCGCAGGCCGGACGCGGCAATGCGCTGCCCTCGCGCATTCCCGCTTCCGGTTGCCGCGGCTTAACTCCTGATTTCTTCAGTTACGACGATCGGACAATGATGCAGGACGCCGACGGCGAAGCTCACTTGCGCGATGAGGAGGGAGCGCCTCGCCCTGACTTCCTGAATGCGGTGGAGTCCGCGCTCGAGGCGGGAGATGCCGCGCGGGTGCGCGAGCTCACCCTCAAGCTGCATGAAGCCGACCTCGCCGATCTGATCCAGCTGCTCCGGCCCGAGCAGCGCGAGCCTCTCATCGAAACGCTTGGACGCGACTTCAACGCGGCCGCCCTTTCGGAGCTTGATGAGGGTGTGCGCGACCAGGTGCTCGAGGCGATGCCGAACGAGAAGGTCGCCGAGGCTCTGCAGCAGCTCGATTCCGACGAGGCCGTCTATCTCATCGAGGACCTCGACAAGGTAGATCAGTCCGACATCCTCGCCAAGCTGCCATCCTTCGAGCGGGCGGCACTGGAGCGGAGCCTCGAATATCCCGAGGACTCTGCCGGCCGCATGATGCAGACCGACCTGATCGCCGTGCCGCCCTTCTGGTCGGTGGGGCAGACGATTGACCATATGCGGAACGCAGTCGATCTTCCGGACAGGTTCTACGAGGTCTTCGTCGTCGATCCGGCCTATCACCTGATCGGCTCGGTCGCCCTGTATCGCCTGCTGCGTACCCAGAGGAGCGTCAACATCGAGGCGATCACCGCCCATGACGTGCACCCCATCGCGGTGGAAGCCGACCAGGAGGAGGTGGCGCGCCTGTTCGAGCGCTATAACCTGACCTCGGCGCCAGTGGTCGACCCCGATGAGAGGCTGGTCGGCGTCATCACCGCCGATGATATCGTCGAGGTCATTCAGGAGGAGGCATCGGAGGACATCCTGCGGATGGGCGGCGTGGCCGGCGAGTCGGTCTCCGATCCCGTGTGGGAGACCACCAAACACCGCTTTATCTGGCTCTTCGTGAATCTGGGCACGGCGATTCTCGCCTCGGGCGTGATCAGCCTGTTCGACGCGACCATCGAGCAGATGGTGGCGCTCGCGGTGCTGATGCCGATTGTGGCCTCCATGGGTGGAAATGCCGGAACGCAGACCATGACGGTGGCGGTGCGGGCGCTGGCGACGAAGGACTTGGGCCCAGTGAATGCGGCGCGGGTGATCGGGCGAGAGACTGTCGTGGGCCTGCTCAACGGCCTGCTCTTCGCGTTCATTATGGGCAGCATTGCGTTCCTCTGGTTCGGCAGCGGTCAGCTCGGGCTCGTCATCGGCGCGGCGATGATCATCAACCTGTTGGTCGCGGCTCTGTCCGGGATCCTCATTCCGCTCGGTCTGTCCGCGCTTGACCTTGACCCCGCCATCGCATCTGGCGTCTTCGTCACCATGATGACCGATTGCGTCGGGTTCTTCGCCTTTCTCGGCCTCGCCGCGCTCTGGCTCGTGTGACCCGACAACTCTCTGGACAAAAGCATGTTCTTCTATCTCGCCAAGGCGCTGTGGTTCATCGCCCAGCCGTCAACGCTGATCGCACTTCTGGTTGGCTACGGCACCATTCTGATTTGGACAGGATGGGCAAGGTGGGGCCGGCGTTTCGCTACGGCCGGTGCGCTTCTTCTTCTGGTGGCGGGCCTCTCGCCGCTCGGCAATGCGCTGATCCTGCCGCTTGAGGATCGCTTTCCGCGGGCCAATCTTGAAAATGAGCCCGCGCCGATCGGGTTCATTGTGCTCGGTGGCGCCGAGGACCAGATCGTGGGCGCGGCACGAGGGGTTCCGGCGCTGAACGAGGCGGCCGAGCGGGAGGTCGAGGCCGTCATGCTCTCGCGCCGCTTCCCCGACGCCAAGATCGCTTTCACCGGCGGCGACGCGGCTATCTTCTACAAATCGGCCAGCGAGGCCTCTGGCTTTGCTTCGTTGCTCACCGCCATGGGCGTCCCCCCCGACCGGCTGATCCTGGAAGACAGGTCCCGTGACACCTTTGAGAACGCCGCCTTTCTGAAGGCGGAGCTCGACAAGCACGGGCTGCTCGAGCCTGGCGCCCGCTGGCTTCTGATCACCTCGGCCTATCACATGCCGCGCGCCATGGGCGTATTCCGCAAGGCGCAGTTCACCGTCGAGCCGTGGCCCGTGGACTACCGCACGCGCGGGGCTGCCGATCTCTCGCGGCCGTTCGACAAGGTCTCCGAAGGCCTACGGCGGGTGGATATCGCTACGCGCGAATGGGTGGGGCTGCTCGCCTATTGGATCACCGGAAGGAGCGATACGCTATTTCCGGGACCTAAACCGGTCGAGGCTTGCTACCTTGGGACGGCGCAAGTCGGCAGTCCGCCAGCATTCCCATGTCGACCCAGCTCCTAAGATAGGAGGCGGCACGGAGTTCGGCGCCGTCGTTGCCGGCGAAGGTCGCCGCCATCTCGCAGAGCACGCCGAAGGCCACGCGCTTAGCGGCTTCGTCCCACATCATGGCCTCTTCGGGGAAGAGCGGCCGGACGCGCGCCATGAACTCTTGCCGCCAGATGATGACAGGTTGGCGCTCTTCAAGGCGCCTCGGCTTCGGCGGCGGAGTTTCGCCACGCAAAGCCGACCAGAGATCGGCGGCATTGGTCGCGAATGTGAGGCGGGTCGCGGTGGGATGGGGCTCAAAGACGAGGCGTGGCCAATCCTCTGGTGCGATCGCGGCGAGGCGCTCCAAGCTCAAAGCCTCGGCGTCAGGCCCCTCGAAGGCGTCGCCGAGCGCCTTCTCTAGTCCGGCGATCTCGGCGAGCTCGGAGTGCTTGGCGTAAGGGCTGGTGTGGTCCAAGAACCGCGGCATGTGGCGTCCGAAGTCCCGCGCGTTCCGCCGGTCGGAGGGATGGGCCTCGATATAGGCGCGGGCCAGCTTAGCGAAGCCCACCTCGCCGACATACGCGTGCAGCTGCTCGTAGTCGCTGCTTAGCACGTCGATGAGTCGAAGGGCGTAGGCATTGCGGTAGACGCCAAACCGGATATCGCGGCTCTCCTTGGCGCTGTCGTTGATTTCACTGAGGATTGTGTCGTCGCCGGCAAGCACACCGCGCTGGAAGCTTTCCTGCAGCGCCTTGAGCCCGTTCATGCCGCCGCTTCCATCCGCTTGGCCCCAAGCACTTCGGCGGCGATTCCCCTGGCGTGATCGAGTTCGTCGACAAGCTCGGCCAGTGGCGGGATGTTGTCGTCGCGCTCGATCATGGTCGAGACCGGACCGAAATGGGCAACGGCGGCACGGTAGACGTCCCAAACCTCGGGGCAGACGGGATGGTCGTGGGTGTCGACGATGTGGCTCTCCTCATGGCTGTGACCTGCCACATGGAACTGCACCACGCGGTCGCGCGGGACGCCGTTGAGAAAGGCGGTCGCGTCGAACCCATGGTTGAAGGCGCTCACATAGACGTTGTTGACGTCGAACAAGAGCCAGCAATCGGCGCGGTTCGCGACCTCGGTCACGAACTCCCACTCGGTCATCTCCGATTGGCCGAAGGTGACGTAGCTCGAGACGTTCTCCAGGGTCAGACGGCGGCCGAGGAAGTCTTGCACCTGGGCGATGCGCTCCACCACGTGGTCGAGCGCCTCCTTGGTGTAGGGGATGGGCAAGAGGTCGTGCAGGTTCACGCCATGCACACCGGTCCAGCAGAGATGGTCGGAGATCCACTTTGGATTTGCGCGCTCGGCGAGCGTCTTCAAGCGTTGCAAGTATTCCATGTCGGGGGCTGCTGCGGAGGCAATGGAGAGCGACACGCCGTGCATGACGATGGGATAGCGCTCGCGGATCTGGTCAAGCATGCGCAAGGGCTGGCCACCCGGGATCATGTAGTTCTCCGAAATCACCTCGAACCAATCGACCTTGGGCGTGCCTTCGAGGATTTCGCGATAGTGCTGCGCGCGCAGGCCTAAGCCAAATCCGAGGAAGGGCGGCTTCGTCGTGCTCATCGCTATAGCTCCAAAAACCGTTGGATGATATGGCCGGCCGCTGGTCGCGGCCGGCCGGCGCCTGCGCCTTAGCTCTTCTGGAATTGACCGTTCTGACCGTTGCAATCCTGCTCGGTCATGGCAAGCCAGCCCTGGCCTTTGCAGGCATTGTGGCCTTTGCAGTCGTTCTTGGCACTCTTGCAAGCGCCCTGGCCCTTACAGCCATTGACGCCGAAGCACTGACCCTTGACGGTGTCGGCGGAGGCGGCTGACATAAGGGTCGCGCCCGAGATGATGAGAGCGGCGGCGGTCATGGCAATCGCGGCGCCGGACTTCTGTGTCAGCTTCATCTTTCACTCCTGTGAATTGTTGCGCATGGGTGGCGAAGGCCACCGAGGTGAGCTATAGCCGTGTTCCGGCGCGGCTTTGCGTCACTCCTGTTCACGCTTGCGTCAGCTCGGCTTCACTTGGCTTCACACGCGCGTCATCAGCGCGGATCGGACGAAAAGACGCAAATGACGGTGCATCTTATCAAGCTTTGCGTCGGCGTCGACACGGTCAAGGAACTGCGCGACTGGCAGACCGAGAGGCTGCGGAGCCTGCGCAAGGAGAGCAAGAAGTCGGAGCTGCGTCATCGCACTTTGCAGACGCCACGACGGCGGGACGAGCTTCTCGGCGGCGGCTCGCTCTACTGGGTGATCAAGGGCCTGGTGCTCGTCCGCCAACGCGTGCTCGACCTCGTTCCGGACGTGAAGGACGATGGCATCGCCTGTTGCGCGATTGTGCTCGATCCTGAGCTCGTCGCTACGCGCGCGCAAACAAGGCGTGCCTTTCAGGGCTGGCGCTATCTGGCGGCTGGCGACGCGCCGCCTGATCGGGGACCGGTGGTGGACGGCGACGACGGCATTCCAGGAGCCATGCGCGCCCAGTTGCGGGAGCTGCGCCTCATCGACGGCTGAACGCCGCCGGCCTCTACCTATTTCTGCAACCGTGACACTGGGACATTGTCGATCAGCCGCGTCTTGCCGAGATACGCGGCGGCAAGCACGCGCGCCGGGCCCTTGAGCGGTCCCACTAGCGGCGCAAGCGTGTCGGGGTCGCGCACCGCGACATAGTCCACGCGAAAGCCCGCCGCCTCCAGCGTGAAGCGGCCGGCCTCCGCCGCGTCGTCGCAGCCGCGGCCTTGTGCGAGACCGGACGCAACCTCGCCAATGGTTTTGAACAAGATCGGCGCGGTGTTCCGCTCCGCCGGCGAGAGATAGGCGTTGCGTGACGACAGCGCGAGGCCGTCTTGCTCGCGCACGATAGGTGCGGCGGTGATCTCGACCTCGAGGTTAAGGTCACGAACCAGGCGCTTGATGATGAGGAGCTGCTGATAGTCCTTCTCGCCGAATACCGCCACGTGCGGCCCGCATTGATTGAGCAGCTTGGTGATGACCGTGGACACGCCCTCGAAGTGATTGGGCCGCGCCGCGCCGCAAAGATCTTGAGTGAGGCTTGGCAGGCTCACCTTCGTGGCGAAGCCCGGCGGGTACATCTCTTCTAGGGTGGGGGCATAGACGAGCTGGGCGTCTGTCGCGGCAAGTTTCGCCATGTCGCCCGCCTCGTCGCGGGGGTAACGTGCCAGATCCTCACGCGGCCCGAACTGGATGGGATTCACAAAGATCGAGACGACCACGCGGGAGGCGTGGCGCTTGGCGACGTCGATCAGGGAGAGGTGCCCGGCGTGCAGCGCGCCCATGGTGGGCACGAGCGCGACCGTCTCGCCCGCTTGGCGCCACTCGGCGACGCGGGCGCGCAAGTCGCTGACCGTTCGGGCGGTGGGGAGGGATTTTGGCACGAAAGCTTCCGCCGCGGGTCTTGAGGCTTTGGCGACGATAGCAGCCTCATGCCAGCCTGGCCAATGGTGGACCGGGGACTCACCCGGAGACGAGGCCGAAGGGCATGCGTCTCAAGGTGAGGCTCACGGCGAGTTAAGGCGCGCATCTGCAGGCAAGCGCAAAAGCGTGGCTTGCGGCTTTGCGTGCCTATTTCATGGGCCGGGTGGAGATCGGCGGGGGCGGGGGCAGGGCCTCCGCGCTATAAACTTGGCTGTGATGGAAGCAGCCGCCTAACATGGCGGAGGCGGCAAGGACGGCGAACGCTAGGATGATGCGCATAATTTGAAGTCCCTCTGTACTGAACTGAACCAGGCGCATTTCACGCTGTTTTGCTTAGAAAAGGATTAATGGACGAACCAAATTGATCCCACGCCGACATCCCGACCGCGCGGCGATCGGCAGAGCGCTGCTCGCCGAGGAAGACGCGCTCGTCGAGGCGCTGATCGAGCAGGCGCGCGTGAGCGAGGCGGAGCAGCGCCGGATCGAGTTGCTCGCGGGCAGGCTCGTCGAGGCCACGCGGGCCGGGCGGCGCGAGACGCGGGGGGTCGATTCCTTCCTGCACGAATACGGGCTATCGAGCGAGGAGGGGGTGCTCATGCTCTGTCTCGCCGAGGCGCTGCTACGCATCCCCGACGCCGAGACTGCCAACCGCCTGATTGCCGGCACGGTCGGCAGCGGCGATTGGGCCCGGCATCTCGGTCATTCGGACTCCCTTCTCGTCAACGCCTCGACCTACGGGCTGGTGCTCACCGGGCGCGTGCTCGATTGGGGCGAGAGCAAGGGCCGCGATCTCGGCAGCCTGATGCAGCGCCTCATCGGCAGAAGCGGCGAGCCCGTGATCCGCCAAGCGCTCCGTCAGGCCATGCGCATTCTCGGGGGGCAGTTCGTACTCGGCCAGAGTATCGAGGAGGCGCTGGGCAATAGCGAGGGTGAAGCACGGGCCGGCTACCGCTTCTCCTTCGACATGCTGGGGGAGGCGGCGCGGACGGCAGAGGATTCCGATCGTTATACGAAGCGCTACACGGACGCTGTTGCCGCCATCGGGACCTCAGCCGGACACTCGTTCATGCGGACCGACGCCGCGCTCATGGTGCGCCCCGGCCTGTCGGTGAAGCTTTCGGCGCTGCATCCCCGCTATCATCCCGCGCAAGCCGCGCGGCTGCATGCCGAGCTCGTCCCCCGCTTGCGCGATCTTGCGCTTGCGGCGCGAGCGGCTTGGTTGCCGCTCACTATCGACGCCGAGGAGGCCAACAAGCTCGACCTCAGTCTGGCGCTGTTCGAGGCGGTGCTGACCGAGCCTGCGCTTGCCGGCTGGAACGGGCTCGGCCTCGCCGTGCAGGCTTACGGCAAGCGTGCGCTTCCCGTGATCGACTGGCTCGCGGAGCTGGCCGCGGCGACGGGACGGCGCGTGCCCGTACGGCTGGTCAAGGGCGCATATTGGGACAGCGAGATAAAATGGGCGCAGGAAGGCGGCCTCGCCGGCTATCCCGTCTTCACGCGCAAGGTCAACACCGACGTCGCTTATCTCGCTGCCGCTCGCGCACTGTTGGCGCGCAGGCACGCCTTTTATCCGCAATTCGCCACCCATAATGCGCAAACCGTCGCCGCGATAGCGGTGCTGGCTGGGGACGGCGCTTACGAATTCCAGCGCCTCTATGGCATGGGCGAGGCGCTGCACCGGGAGGTGGTGCGGCCCGAGACGCTCGGCAAACCGTGCCGCATATATGCGCCCGTCGGCGACCACCGCGACCTCTTGCCTTATCTCGTGCGCCGGCTGCTCGAGAATGGGGCCAACACTTCCTTCGTCAATCGCATTGCCGACGATGCGGCGCCGGTCGCCGCCATCATAGCCGATCCAGTGGAGAAAGCCGCGGCGCTCGAGTCAAAGTCCAATCCGCTGATCCCGTTGCCGCCCGACTTGTTCATGCCTAAGAGGGGGAACAGCTCAGGCCTGCCGTTGTGGGAGCCAAGCGTGCGGGAGCCACTGCTTGACGCCATCAAAGAGGCGCTGGCATTGGCGGCCGACGCGGGACCGATCGTGGCGGGCGAAGCGATTGCTCGCGGCGAGGTCGTCGCGATCACGTCGCCCCACGACCGAAGTGTGGTCGTCGGCACCTGCCGCCTCGCCGATCCACAAGCGATCGACGCGGCCCTTGCCGCGGCCAAGTCGGCGTCCTCCGCTTGGGACGCAGAAGGCGGCGCCAAGCGCGCGGCGATCCTCGATCGTGCCGCGAACCTGTTCGAGGCGGACCGAGCCGCTCTGATGGGGCTGATAGTGCGCGAGGCGGGCAAGACGCTTGCCAATGCTCAAAGCGATCTGCGCGAGGCGGTCGATCATCTGCGTTACACGGCGGCGGAGGTGCGGCGGAAATTCGCCGGGCCACTGGTATTGCCCGGACCGACCGGGGAGCGCAACGAGCTTCGCTTGCATGGGCGCGGCGTGTTCGCCTGCATCTCGCCGTGGAATTTCCCGCTTGCCATCTTCACGGGCCAGATTGCCGCGGCGCTTGGCGCGGGCAACGCCGTGGTGGCGAAACCCGCCGAGCAGACGCCGCTCACTGCCGCCCGCGCCGTGACACTCCTGCACCAGGCGGGCGTGCCGGGTGAGGTCCTGCATCTGCTGCCGGGGCGGGGAGAGACGGTCGGGGCAACGCTCGTCGCCGACTCTCGCGTCGATGGTGTGGCCTTCACCGGGGGCACCGACACTGGGCTCGCCATCAACCGGGCCTTGGCAGCGCGTCACGGCCCCATCATTCCGCTGATCGCCGAGACCGGCGGGCTCAATGCCATGATCGTCGATTCCTCCGCCCTGGCCGAGCAGGTGGTGGATGACGCCCTTAGCTCGGCTTTCGACAGCGCCGGCCAGCGCTGCTCGGCGTTACGTGTCCTATTCCTCCAAGAAGACGTCGCCGACAGCATGGTCTCCATGCTGCTTGGCGCTGCACGCGAGCTCAAGATCGGTGATCCGCTCGACTATGCCACGGAGATAGGGCCAGTGATCGATGCCGACGCGCAGGCCGCATTGCAGGCCCACAAGCAAAAGATGCGCACAAGCGCGCGCGAGCTGCTCGATCTGCCTTTGAGTGAAGCCCATGCACGCGGCACCTATGTCTCCCCCGCCATCTACGAGATTCCGTCCCTTGCTATGCTGACAAGCGAGGTGTTCGGGCCGATCCTGCATGTGGTGCGCTATTGGGGCGACCGGTTGGCGGAGGTCTGCGATTCTATCAATGCCACTGGCTACGGGCTTACCCTTGGTCTGCACAGCCGCATCCGGGCCACCGCAGACTTCGTCGCGGCTCGGGTGAAGGTTGGCAATTTCTATGTCAACCGCAACCAGATCGGTGCCGTGGTGGGGATGCAGCCTTTTGGTGGCGAAGGGCTTTCGGGCACCGGGCCGAAGGCCGGTGGACCCCAATACGTCGTGCGCTTTGCGGTAGAGCGCGTGCGCTCCACCGATCTGACCGCTTCCGGCGGCAATGCGAGCCTGCTTGCCGCGGGTGCCGACGAGGCTTGATCCACGCGGGGCACATTGCCGGGCGCCATCGGAGGGTCCATTTTAGTTTTGGTAGAAAGGCGGACATGGCTTGATGGCAGGAGAGTCGAAAACGCCCGCGCCCACTCGGTCGAGCGCAGCCGAGGTCAGTGCCTTCCTCGAGCAGGTGACGACGCTCGCGCCGACAGGCTCAGGCCAGGGGCGGCTTATTTTTGCCATGGACGCAACCATGAGCCGGCAGCCGAGCTGGGACCTCGCCCTTGCGCTGCAGGCCGACATGTTCCACGCGGTGAAGGCGATCGACGGCCTCGACGTGCAGCTCGTCTATTTCCGCGGCTTCAACGAGTGCCGCGCGAGCAAATGGGTGCGCGATCCCGATGCCCTTGCCGCGCTGATGCGGCAGGTTACTTGCGAGGGCGGCTTCACGCAGATCCGCAAGGTGCTGGCGCATGCGCGCCGCGAGAGCGAAGCGGCCAAGGTTAATGCCGTCGTCTATGTGGGCGATTGCATGGAGGAGGATGTCGATGAGCTTGGGGCTCGCGCGGGCGATCTCGGGCTACGCGGCGTGCCCGTGTTTGTCTTTCAGGAGGGACGCGAGCGACGCGCCGAGCGGGCCTTCCGGGAGATCGCGCGGCTCACGCGCGGTGCCTACTGTCCCTTCGACGCGGGCTCGGGCAGGCAATTGCGCGAGCTGCTCAAGGCGGTCGCGGTCTATGCGAGCGGCGGCCGCAAGGCGCTCGAAGATTTGAGTAGCGAGAGCAGCACGGCGATGCGGCTCCTCGAGCAGCTCGGCTGACGGTTCAGCCATGCCTTTCTTCCTTGCCGGCGTTGTGGTCCTTCTGCTTCTCATTTTTGGCGGGCGTTTGCTCGCTACCGCTGACCCGCGACGGCTCGCATCCGCCTTGCGAAAGTTGGGTGGCGTGGCGGCCCTTGCCGTCGCCGCGCTGCTGCTAGTGCGTGGGTTGGTTCCGCTCGCTGTTCCCCTTGCCGTGTTCGGTCTCGCTCTCGTCGGGCTGAAAAACTGGGGCCTCGGAGGATTTTTCGGCGACTCGGGGCGCAAACCGGCTGGACAGAAGTCACATATCCGCACCGAGGTGCTGGAAATGGAGCTCGACCATGATAGCGGTCGCATGGAGGGCCGCTGCCTGAAGGGCAGGTTCACCGGCCGCACTCTCTCGAGCTTAAGCGAGGCCAATCTCCTGGCGTTGCTGTACGAGATTCGCGCCCATGACGTCCAGGAAGCGGCGCTCCTCGAGGCTTACCTCGATCGGCGTATGGCGGGGTGGCGCGAGCAGGACGCGCATGCGGACACGAGCGGAGGGGCGCGAGGAAGAAACACCCGGCCGGGGCGCATGAGCGTCGAGGAGGCATATGCGGTGCTCGGGCTCGAACCGGAGGTGAGCCCAGAAGCCATCCGCGATGCTCATCGGCGCCTGATGAAGAAGATGCACCCGGACCAGGGCGGCTCAACCTATCTCGCGGCCAGGATCAATGAGGCCAAGGAAGTGCTGCTCGGCCGCAAGCGAACCTCGGGCCGGCCCTAATTGGCCCGCATCACCACGCAGTCCAGCGCCATGTGTTTGAGCGTGGTGCAAGTGCTCATGGCGTCGTCCTGCGAGAACCCCGCGAAGCGCGCGCGGTACCATTGCGTGTCGTTCTTGCGGAAGGTGAGGGTAACGGGACGATGGCCGTCGAGCACCTTGGCGGCGCGCCCCT
The DNA here is from genome assembly GCA_963846875.1 of uncultured Alphaproteobacteria bacterium. GTDB lineage: Bacteria > Pseudomonadota > Alphaproteobacteria > Rhizobiales > Methyloligellaceae > Methyloceanibacter. Next base: position 31,182 of record CAWJXT010000011.1, on the reverse strand, counting down.
GCACCTCGCCAAGCCGGCTCGTAGCCTCGGCCTCGGACGTGAAAGCTCCTACCTGAACGTGGAACGGTCCAACGCCCGTCCCTCCGCTGTCGCGTCCAGGGGCAGGTGCCGGCGTCTCTGCGGGAGTGTTTACCGGGAGAAGCTGCGGCGCGGCGCGGGCGACCGGCTGGACACTCGGTTGCGGGGCGCTGGGTGACTGATTGGCGCTTGGCAGGGCCAACCCCGGCGCCGCACTGGCAAAGGCGAAGGCAGGTTTGGTTGCAACGAGTGCTGCTGCCGGTGAAGTCGGCTTCTCCAGGGCCGCCAAGGCCAGCGCCGAAGGCGTGCTGGCTAGCGCCAGCGGCAGGTGCTTGTCGAGGAGGCCACGCATAGCAGCATCACGCTGGCTACCGGTCCGGCCGCCCAAGACTACGGCGATGAGATGTTTGTCGTCGCGGTGCACCGAGGCGCAGAGGTTGTAGCCGCTGGCCCGCGTATAACCTGTCTTGATCCCGTCAGTGCCCCGGTAGCTGAACAGGAGGTGGTTGTGGTTGCGGAAGTTGCGACCGTGATAGACGAAATATTTCGCTGAGAAGACCGAGTAATATTCCGGGAAGTCGCGGATCAGGTGCTGCGACAAGATGGCCATGTCCCGCGCCGTTGTGACCTGCTCGGGATTGGGCAGGCCGGAGGCATTGCGGAAGGTGGTGCCGGTCATACCGAGCGAGCGCGCCTTCGCAGTCATTACCCGGGCGAAATTCTCCTCCGTGCCGCCGAGGTTCTCGGCGATGGTCACGGCGGCATCATTGGCGGATTGGGTGACGAGAGCCTTGATGGCATCGGCCGCGCTGATGCTCTCGCCAGGCTTCAATCCAAGCTTGGTCGGCGCCTGGCTCGCGGCGTAAGGCGTCACCACTAGCTCCGTATCGGAGTTGATCGAGCCTGCGCGCAAATAGGAGAAGAGCACGTAGAGCGTCATCATCTTGGTCAGCGACGCCGGACCACGGGGCGAGTCGGGGTCCTGCGTGTAGAGGATGTGGCCCCCATTCATGTCCACGACGATGGCGGAGGCGACCGCCGGTGCGCCGCTTGCGCGCGACCTCGATCTCGAGCGCGCATCGGCCTCATTCGGGGGCGCGAGCGTGGCTGCGAGCGTCAGTAGCAGCGCGAGCGCAACCCGTGCACTGGAGAGCGCCCAAGGATTAGGCTGACGGAAACGCAAATTCCCAAACGAAGGCCCAAGGGCCTTCTCCCCCCTAACGAAGCTTCCCTCGCGCTTGACGCGAGCCACGCGCGCGTTTCCCTCCGCATCCCCACTGCGTACCCCGAGCTTCGCGCGATATCGGGGTGTCAACGCGACTCAAACGAGGCTAAAATCCGGCGATTGCCAAAGAGTTAAGCTCCGGGGATGAAATTCATTGTGCAATGCAAAATTTTTGTTGACCTTAATTGTGCAATGCGAATATATCCATTCGCGTATGCAACACATCGCCGCATGGCGGTTTGCGAAGAGGGTTTCCGATGCTCAAAGGTTTCGAAGAGTTTCAGAAAGTAGGCAAAGACGGCTTTGATGCGGCCGTGCGTTCGTTCGGCGAGGTCAACAAGGGTTTCCAGGCCATAGCCGCTGAGTACACCGACTTTTCCAAGAAGGCGTTCGAGGATTCGACCCGCGCCTTCGAGCAGCTGATCGGCGCGAAGTCGATTGAGCAGGCGATTGAGATCCAATCCCAGTATGCTAAGAAGGCCTACGACACCTACGTCGCCGAGATGTCCAAGTTGGGCGAGATGTATGTAGGCCTGGCCAAGGATGCATATAAGCCGGTCGAGGCCGCCTTCACGAAGAAGGTCGCCTGACGCGCCGCATCGAGCTCCACCTTTCCAGGAAAAGGCCCGGGGTGAGACCCCGGGCTTTTTTTTTGCCGTTTTCCTGTCAGCAACTCGCACTATGTTATCTTGGGGGCCGGGCGAGCCCGTTTGCCGTGGCTTGCACGAAGTCGCTAGAATGGCTCAGGATGGTTGGAACGATCGATTGCGTATCTTGGCAAATGCAACACGCAACGCCACATAGGGGTTGACGATGGCGCGAAACGGCGACACTCGCCGGGGCGACGATTCCGGCACCCATATCATCACCAAGACGCGCGCGAAGACGAAGCGCCCGAGCCTGTACAAGGTGCTGCTTCTCAACGACGATTACACGCCGATGGATTTTGTCGTGTACGTGCTTGAGCGCTTCTTCAACAAGGCGCAGGAGGAGGCGACCCGGATCATGCTGCACGTCCACCAGAAGGGCGTCGGCATCTGTGGAGTCTACACTTTTGAGGTGGCGGAGACTAAGGTGGCACAAGTGACGAGCTTCGCGCGGCAGCACGAGCACCCGCTGCAATGCACGATGGAGAAAGAGTGAGGGGTCTAAGTGGCTTCGTTTTCGACCAGTCTCGAGCAGGCTTTACGGCGCGCGCTGCAATACGCCAACGAGCGCAGCCATGAATATGCAACGCTCGAGCATCTACTCTTGTCTCTGATCGACGATCGCGACGCCGCGGCGGTGATGCGCGCGTGCGAGGTCGATCTCGATCTGCTGAAGGACAAGCTCACCGGCTATATCGACAGCGAGCTGTCGGGGCTCGTGCTCGACGCCCATGGTGACGCGCAGCCCACGGCAGGCTTCCAGCGCGTCATCCATCGCGCCGTGGCCCATGTGCAGTCATCGGGCCGCGAGGAGGTGACGGGGGCAAATGTGCTCGTCGCCATCTTTGCAGAGCGAGAGAGTCATGCTGCCTTCTTCCTGCAAGAGCAGCATATGACCCGCTTCGATGCGGTGAACTATATCAGCCACGGCATCGCCAAGCGGGCCGGCATGTCTGAGCCGCGCGCCGTGCGCGGCGTCGACGAGGACGCGGCCACCGTCGAAGGCGGTGACGAAAAGAAGCGTGGCGCCGATGCGCTTGAGGTCTACTGCATCAACCTCAATCAGAAGGCGCGTGCCGGGCGCATCGATCCACTGATCGGGCGTGGACCCGAGATCCAGCGGACCATCCAGGTGCTTTGCCGGCGGCAGAAGAACAACCCACTGTTCGTGGGCGATCCTGGCGTCGGCAAGACGGCCATTGCCGAGGGGCTGGCGCGCCGCATCGTCATGGGCGATGTGCCCGACGTGCTGTCCAATTCGACGATTTTCCAGCTTGACATGGGCGCGCTCTTGGCGGGCACGCGCTACCGCGGCGATTTTGAGGAGCGGCTCAAGGCCGTGATGCGGGAGATCGAGAACTATCCCGGCGCCATCATGTTCATCGACGAGATCCACACGGTAATCGGCGCGGGCGCCACCTCGGGTGGCGCCATGGACGCGTCCAACCTGCTCAAGCCGGCGCTGCAGTCGGGCACGCTCCGCTGCATTGGCTCGACCACTTACAAGGAATATCGCCAGCATTTCGAGAAGGACCGGGCGCTCGTCCGCCGGTTCCAGAAGATCGACGTGAACGAGCCTTCCGTCCCCGATGCGATTGAGATCCTGAGAGGGCTGAAACCTTATTTCGAGGACTTCCACCGGGTCCGCTATACGAGCCAGGCGATCAAGTCGGCCGTAGAGCTGTCGGCCAAATACATCCACGACCGCAAGCTCCCCGACAAGGCGATCGACGTGATCGACGAGACAGGCGCCTCGCAGATGTTGCTGCCGGAGCGGCAGCGGCGGAAGACCATCGGGGTGAAAGAGGTGGAATCCACCATCGCCACCATGGCCCGGATTCCGCCCAAGAGCGTGTCGAAGTCCGACGCCGAGGTGCTGCGGGCCATCGACCAGGATTTGAAGCGGGTCGTGTTCGGCCAGGACAAGGCGATCGAAGCGCTGGCCGCCGCCATCAAGCTCTCCCGCGCCGGGTTGCGCGAGCCAGAGAAGCCGATCGGCTGCTACATGTTCTCCGGCCCCACCGGCGTTGGCAAGACCGAGGTCGCCCGCCAGCTTGCGCTTTTGCTCGGCGTCGAGCTGCTCCGCTTCGATATGTCGGAGTATATGGAGCGCCATACGGTCTCGCGGCTGATCGGCGCGCCGCCCGGTTATGTCGGCTTCGACCAGGGTGGTCTGCTCACTGACGGGGTCGACCAGCATCCTCACTGCGTGCTCCTGCTCGATGAGATCGAGAAGGCGCATCCGGATCTGTTCAACATTCTGTTGCAGGTGATGGACCACGGCAAGCTAACCGACCACAACGGCAAGCGGGTCGACTTCCAGAACGTGATTCTCATCATGACCACCAATGCGGGTGCGTCGGATCTCGCCAAGGCGGCCATTGGCTTCAACCGGTCGAAGCGCGTGGGCGACGACGAGGAAGCGATCACGCGCATGTTCTCGCCGGAGTTCCGCAACCGGCTCGATGCGGTGATCGCCTTCGCCAATCTCCCGCCCGAGATTATCGCCAAGGTGGTGGAGAAGTTCGTGTTCCAGCTGGAGGCCCAGCTCGGCGATCGCAACATCACCATTGAGCTCACGCCGGAAGCCAACAAATGGCTCGCCGAGCGCGGCTATGACGACAAGTTCGGCGCTCGGCCGCTGGCGCGCGTCATCCAGGAGCACATCAAGAAGCCGCTCGCTGAGGAGATCCTGTTCGGGAAGCTCAAGGGGGGCGGGATCGTGCGGGTCCTGGTGGAGCAGAAGGATGGGGCCGAAGTGCTAGGCTTCGAGTATATGAAGCCCGACACGCCGATCCGCCCCCGGGACCCGGAGGATATTGAACCGTGGCACTTCGATCCCCATCAAGCGGAACGGCCGAAGGTCAAGGCCAAGCGGGGAAGTGCGCCCCGCAGCGCGGCCCTGCGCGCCGCCAAGCGCAAGGCCGGGTCCAGTCCCGTGCCCAAGGTGCCGCTCGGCTCGCGCTAGAGTCGGTTCGACCCTTAGTTCGACGAAATCCTCGTTCGGATCTTCTCCGCCGTGGCGGCAAGCTCGGCCTGGTCGGCCATCTGAGCGGTATGGGGCTTCAGCGGCACGCCCTCCTTCACCGGCACGATATGAACGTGGAGGTGGAATACGGTCTGGCCGGCGGCCGCGCCGTTGAACTGCTGGATCAGCACCCCTTGCGCCCCCACCGCATCGCGGATTTTCGGCGCGAGCTTTTTGACCACGCCCATCACTTTCGCCAACGCCTCGGGCGAGATGTCGAACAGATCGCGGGCTTGGGTCTTGGTGACCACGAGCGCATGGCCCTCGCTGCGCGGCATGATGTCGAGGAAGACGAGTGTATCGTCGTCCTCGTATAGCTTTTGGCAGGGCATCTCGCCCTTCAGCACCTTGGCGAAGATGTTGCTCGGGTCATAGGCCATCGCTGCGTGCCCAACACGTGTTGTCATCGCCGGGCCTCGACCCGGCGATCCATAATCACGAGCCGGCGTGAATTGGCAATATCAGTCGTTACCTGGATGCCCGCCTGCGCCGGCATGACAAAACTCAGTCCGTGCGTTCCTTGCGGAATGGCAACTCGTCGCTGAGCAGCGCGGTGTCCTGCGTCACGGCGAAGCGTTCGCGCTTGAGATAGTCGGCCACCGCGCGCCTGAGTGCCGGATCGGCGATGTAATGCGCGCTATAGGTAGGCACCGGCAGGTAGCCGCGGGCGAGCTTGTGCGCGCCTTGCGCGCCCGCCTCGACGCGGCTGAGCTTGTGCTGGATGGCGTAGTCGATGGCCTGGTAGTAGCAGACCTCGAAATGCAGGCAGGGGTGCTCCTCGGTGGCGCCCCAATAGCGGCCATAAAGCGTGTCGGCGCCGATGAAGTTGAGCGCGCCGGCGATCGGGCGCCCCGCCCGTTTGGCCAGCACAAGCAGAATCTGATGGGACATCGTCTCGCCTAGCAGGCTGAAGCATTGGCGATTGAGATAGGGCGCGCCCCATTTGCGCGTGCCCGTGTCCATATAGAAGGCAAAGAAGGCATCCCAATGGGCCTGGGTGAGGTCGCTCCCCGTCACCCACTCGATCTCGATCCCATCTTCGAGCGCGGTGCGGCGTTCTTTGCGAATCGCCTTCCGCTTGCGCGAGGTGAGCGCGGCCAAGAAATCCTCGAAGCTGAAATAGCCCTCGTTCCGCCAATGGAACTGCTGGTCGGTGCGCTGGAGCAAGCCGCTCTTGCCCGCGAGCTGCCACTCCGGCTCGGTGAGGAAAGTGACGTGCAGGGACGACACCCCAGATTGCTCGGTCAGCGTCTTCGCCGCCTTGAGCAGGATGGCTTCGCGCTCGGCGGCGCCAGAGTCCGGGCGGACGAGTAAACGCCTGCCGGTGACCGGCGTGAAAGGAATGGCGGCCTGCAGCTTCGGATAGTAGCGCCCTCCAGCGCGTTCATAGGCGTCGGCCCAGCCATGGTCGAAGACATACTCCCCATAGGAATGGGCCTTCAGATAATAGGGCATCGCGCCCACGAGCCGTCCCCGGCCGTCCTCGAGCAGGAGGTGGCGCGGCAACCAGCCCGTTTCCTGCGACGCTGAGCCACTCGCTTCTAGTGCGGAGATAAAGGCATGCGTGATGAAAGGATTCTCTGGGCGGTTTGAGGCCATTTGCGCATCGGTGCCGCGCGCGCAGAAGTCCCAGTCGCAAGCCGGCACATCGGCGATGCGGGAGACGACGCGCACCACGGCATTTTCGATATCGCCCATGACTTAAGGCACCACTCCTTCGAAAATCATCGCGTCCGCGTAGCGCGCAGCGCGCGCCCGCTCGGTCTCGTTGCGCACCGTCCAGGCGAGCAGCGGCAACCCAAGCAGGCGCCGCACGATCGCCGGGGCGAGCGCGGGCAGAGCATTGATATCGTAGGCGATGAAGTGGGGCCGCGCGATGGCAGAGGTCAGCAAATGGCGCATGGCAAAGCGCTGCGAGGCGAGGAGGTGCGACCGATAGCGGGGGTCCTGGAAGCGCTCAGAGATGAGGCCTCGGGGCAGGGAAGGCGCGCACGCCCGAAAGGCCGCCACGCAGTGGGGATCGAAAGACATGATCGCCACGCGGCCGGTATATCCCGCGAGCTCCTTGGCGATATTCGCCTCGAAACGGCGATCGTCGCTCCAGGTGCTCTTGACCTCGAGCAGGAGCGGTACGCGGCCATGGACCAGCGCGAGGAGATCACGCAGCGACAGGATATGATCGCGGCTGTGCTTGAGCGGGATCGTGCAGAGTTCCGTCGCGCTCCGTCGGGCGACGGCGCCCGTCTCGGACGTCAGGCGGTCGAGCGTCCGATCGTGGAAGACGATCGGCCTATGATCGGCCGTGCATTGAAGATCGACCTCGATCGCATAGTGGTTCGCCATCGCAGCCTCTATCGAAGAAGCGCTGTTCTCGATGATGCCGCGGGTAGCGTCGTGCAGGCCACGATGGGCGACCGGCCGCTTCAACCATTCCAGTCCGTGCATGGGGCTCGCGCTATTCAATCGCGAAGATTGCATCGATCTCGACCGCGGCGCCCAAGGGAAGGCTCGCGCAGCCGACGGCGATGCGGGTGTGGCGGCCTTTCTCGCCCATGATCTCGACTATCAGGTTCGACGCGCCGTTGATCACCTTGGGGTGGTCGACGAAATCGGGGCTCGTATTTACGTAGCCATTGAGGCGCAGGCATTGCACGATACGGTCGAGATCGCGTAGGGCCGCCTTGGCCTGGGCGAGCACATTGAGCAGGCAAAGTCTCGCGGCCGCTTCGCCCTGCTCCAAGGTAAGATCGGCGCCGAGCTTGCCCGCCACCGCGACTTGGCCGTCTTGCATCGGCAACTGGCCCGACACGAAAAGCTGCCCGTCGAGGTGGAGAAAAGGCACGTAATTGGCGAGCGCCGCCGCCACTTCCGGCAGCACGAGATCAAGTGCCTTCAGGCGTGCTTCCACCGCTCCCGCCATGTGACCTCCGGTTGTACCGTCAGATCCCCTGGGCAAGCCCGGCCGACCATCGAGGAAATCCGCGGCCTCCGCAAGCCGCGCGTGCGCTTACCCTTGTCGAGCTTGCCGGTTGGTGCGAGAAATCCTGCTGGCCGCCTGGGGCAGGCGTAAGGCATTGCAATGGTTGTGGCGGACAGGGTCATAGTAGGCAAGAGACTGGCGTTGGCGATCGCCGCCACAGCCCTGTTTGGGGCGGCCTTTTCCGGCCGTGCCGAGGCGCTTGCGGCGAAGGAGCCGACAAGGCTCGTTGCCCACCGCGCTGTCTATGAGATGAGCCTCGACGATGCCCGCCAGGCGACGGGCATCACCGGCATTGATGGGCGCATGGTGTTCGAGTTCTCTGGCTCCGAATGTGATGGCTACACCCTCAATATGCGCATGGTTACTCAGATGACTGACTCACAAGGGCAGGCCAACTTATCCGATCTCCGGTCTTCGACCTGGGAGGAGGGCAAGGGCCAGAAATTCCGCTTCCAATCGGCGCAATATCTCAATGACAAGCTCGGCGACGTGACCATGGGCCGCGCGGTGCGCGAGATGCCAGATGCAAAGGTCAAGGTCAATGTCAGCCAGCCCGCCCGCGCGGAGCTCAATCTCTCCGGCCAGGTGCTGTTCCCGACGCAACACAGCATCGCCTTGATCGATGCGGCGCAGTCCGGCCAGAGCGTGCTGCAGGCCCAGATCTATGACGGCTCCGAGAAGGGGCAGAAGGTTTATGACACCACGGCGTTTATCGGTAAGCCAATCCCGCCCGGGGCCGACCCCAAGATCGAGGCGATTGCCAAGGACAAGGGGCTAAGCGAGCTCGTCTCCTGGCCCGTGTCGATCGGCTATTTCGAGGCCAAGGGCGGGGATCTGACGCCGAGCTATCAAATCGATTTTCGCCTCTATGCCAATGGCGTGAGCCGCGAGCTGCTGATCGACTATGGCGACTTCTCGATCCACGGCACGCTGAGCTCGCTCGAATATCTCAAAGCCGAGGCCTGCCATTAGAGAGGGCGTCCCGGGGCCCTGGAGCGCAGAGTAGGGAGGTGCCGGGAGGGGGTGCCGCGCGGCGCCCCGGGCTTAGCCCCTGCGATTGTTGGCCAGGACCAGAAAATTGCCGATTTCCATTAGCTTTGCCGCCTCTTTAAAGAGTTTGGTTACGCCTTTGCGGTGAGATTGCCGCTTCCTAAGATGAGATTGCCGCTTCCTAAGAAGAGGGAGCCGTCACAATGTTTTGGAGGCTCGGGCCGGCCCGCAGCGCCATGGCGTATCGCCGCGAGATCGTTCACCATGGCATGACCGAATCGCCGGGGCCGCGGCCTATGAGCAAGACCGTTCTCATCGTCGAGGACAACGAGCTGAACATGAAGCTGTTTCATGATCTGCTCGATGCCCACGGCTACAAGACGCTGCAGACGCGCAACGGCGTGGAGGCCTTGTCCCTGGCCCGCGAGCACCACCCCGACCTCATTCTGATGGATATCCAGCTACCGGAGGTGTCGGGCCTCGAGGTCACTAAATGGCTTAAGGAGGACGATGAGCTGCGGCAGATTCCCGTCGTGGCCGTCACTGCCTTCGCTATGAAGGGCGATGAGGAACGCATCCGCGAAGGTGGTTGCGAGGCGTATATTTCCAAGCCGATTTCGGTGTCGATGTTCCTCGACACGGTCAAGCAGTTCATCGGCGAGGCACGGTAACTCAAATGACGGCCCGGGTCCTCGTCGTTGATGACGTCGACACCAACGTCAAGCTGCTCGAAGCGCGGCTCACGGCGGACTATTTCGAGGTTCGTACCGCCCATAGCGGGCCGGAAGCGCTGCATATCTGCGCGCGGGAGCGCGCCGACGTAGTGTTGCTCGACGTGATGATGCCCGGCATGGACGGGTTTGAGGTCTGCCGGCGGCTGAAGGCCGAGTTGCGCTCGCAGTACGTCCCGGTGATCATGATCACCGCTCTCGATCAGCCGTCGGACAAGGTCAAGGGGCTCGAGGCTGGCGCCGACGACTTCCTCACCAAGCCGGTCGACGATCTCGCGTTGATTACGAGGGTTAAGAACCTCGCCCGGCTCAAGATGCTGACCGACGAGATGCTCATGCGTGCCTCGACGGAGGAGCAAATGGGCTTTGCCGCCGGCGTGAGCGTCAGGCTCGATCAGCTCGCGCAAGGTGGCCGCATCCTGCTCGTCGAGGACCGCGACCGGTCCGCCGAGCGCATCGTGAATGCGCTCAGGCCCACCTATATCGTGGCGCGGGAGACCGATCCTCCCCGCGCCCTCCTACGCTTGCCAGATGGAAATTTCGACCTGATGATCGTCAGCCTCAACCTCGACCATGCCGACGGCTTGCGGCTGTGCTCGCAGGTGCGCTCGCTCGACCGGACGCGGCACCTGCCGATCCTGATCATGGTCGAGCCGGGTGACGATGCCCGTTTGCTCCGGGGCCTCGACATGGGGGTTAACGACTATATCGTGCGGCCGGTCGATCTGAACGAGCTGCTCGCCCGGGTGCGCACGCAGATCAAGCGGAAGCGCTACACCGACTATCTTCGCACGCGCCTTGAGCAAACGGTCGAGATGGCGATCCTCGATCCGCTGACCGACCTGCACAATAGACGGTACATGACGAGCCACCTCAAGACACTGTTCGAGGACGCCTCGCAAAGCGGCAAACCGCTTTCGGTGCTCGTGCTCGACATCGATCATTTCAAGGTGGTCAACGACAGCCACGGTCATGCCGCGGGCAACTCGGTGTTGCGGGAGTTCGCATCCCGTCTGCGCCGCAACATTCGTGGGATCGATCTCGCCTGCCGCCTCGGCGGCGAGGAGTTCGTCGTGGTGATGCCCGAAACCGACTTCGCCAAGGCCAATCACGTTGGCGAGCGGTTGCGCCAATGCATTGCCATGGCGCCGTTCTATGCCGGCGAGACCGTCGGTACGCTCAAGGTGACAGCCAGCGTCGGCATTGCCACGCTGGAATTCGCCGACGACACGCCCGAAGTCCTCCTACAGCGGGCGGATCAAGCGCTGTATTGCGCCAAACGCGACGGGCGCAATCGGGTGGTCTCTGACGCCGCCTAAAGCCCTGCCGCAGACTACCCGGCACTCCGCGTCCCCTGAAGTTAGGCGCTCGACGTGATATGGTTACTGAAGCCTTCACCTTAAGGCTTTACAATACCTACGATTTTAGCATATTAAGCAGGATAGGAAATTTGGTCTTCGCCATTTACCGGCTGCGCTATGATTTGACCTTCGCAGACGGATTTGGTGATTTGGGGTAAAGTATGGGGCGAGGGGGCGATTCGGGCTGGGAACCCTTTCCGATGCGATCTCCTAAGCAGACCCTTTCAAGAGATAACCCTGCGGAGTGCTCAGGTCCGCCGCATCTCCTGGGTCCGTAGGGTTCGGCCGGCCGGAGCGTGGTTTGAGTGGCCTCCTCGTTAGCGCCACGTTTCGGCCGGCCACCCAAGTCAAATGACCATTGGCTTTTGAACTGTGCGGCCGCATCCCATGTTGGATCCCCCCGCTAAACGGCCGTGGCGGCGCGCGATGCCGCAACTCTCGCCAAGCACTATTTGATCTTCGCTTCCTTGAATTCGACGTGCTTGCGCGCGACCGGATCGTATTTATTGAACACGAGCTTCTCGGTCTGGTTCCGCGGGTTCTTCTTGGTGACGTAGTAATAACCCGTGCCTGCGCTGCTCACGAGCTTGATCTTCTGACTGACCGGCTTTGCCATGGCGTCCTCGTAGAGGTGATCCAAAATCGAGCGAACCCTACTCGCTGCCAAGAGGAAGTCAAGGCTAGGGGCCGTCGCCGGCGGGTTTAGTGGTCCTTGAGGGCTTTCTCGAGGCTCTCGATCGTCTCCTCCTTGGCGTCCGGATCGAAACCGTGCATGCGCAGCGCCCATTGCAGGCCGACGAGCGCACCCTTGATGGGCGGTAGCAAGTAGAAATGCGAGGGCCACGGTCAGCGGCAGCCAGAGCATGGCGTGTACCCAAAGCGGCGGCCGATAGGTCATCTCGACGAGGAGCACCAGGCTCACCACGATATGCCCGACGATTACGATGGTGAAGTAGGGAGGGGCATCGTCGGCGCGGTGGTGATGTAGCTCCTCGTCACATGTAGGGCAGGCGTCGGCCACTTTTAGATAGCGCCGAAATAGGGCGCCCGAGCCACAGGCTGGGCATTTGAGGCATGCGCCGCGGAGGAGCGAGCGGAGGATGGGCCGCCCATCCGCCGTCCGGCTTGGCCGATAGACCTCGGCAGGGTGGTTCGTCTGCGGCATGCTTACTCCTCGGCGCGGCCTACCCGCGTGCTTGCTCGCAACGCTTGGAGACGCGTTAAGTCCTTGTCAACTTAGCTGCGCCCGCGGGAACGGCCATGGCGCGAGGCTTGCGGCCTCCCGATAACGCGCACTGCGCGGCTTCGGCTTTACGCCGATCAGGCGGCCCTCGCTCAACATCTCGAATCTGAGCGCGCCTGCGCTTGGGATGGCTTCGACCAGACGAACCTCGACGGGATCGCCGAGTTGGTAGGCCGCCCCGGTGTCCTCTCCCACCAGCGCCTGACGCACCTCGTCATGATAGTAGAACTCGCTACCGATCGAGGAGGCCGGCACAAAACCGTCGGCGCCGGTCTCGGCTGAGCCGCACGAAGAGGCCGGTCCGCGTAAGGCCGGAGACGCGGGCCGGAAAGCTCGCGCCGACGCGATCGGCGAGATAGGCGGCGATTAAGCGGTCAGCTGTCTCCCGCTCCGCCAGCATGGCCCGGCGCTCGGTCGCTGAGATGCTTTCGGCGATTGCTGCCAGCTCGGACATCTCGGCGTCGGTCAACCCTCCATTGCCGAGATCGAGCGCGCGGACCAGGGCACGATGCACGATAAGGTCGGCATAGCGGCGGATGGGCGAGGTGAAATGCGCATAGTGGCGGAGGTTGAGGCCGAAATGACCGAAATTGCTCGGGCTATACTCGGCCTGGGCCTGGCTCCTGAGCACGACCTCGCCCACGAGGTCGGCTGCCGGGCTGCCGCGCGTCTCGGCGAGGATGCGGTTGAACTGGGCGGGCCTCAGCTTCGCGCCCTTGGGGAGCTTCAGGCCAAGCGTGGCCAGGAACTCCCCGAGCGCCGCCAGCTTCTCCTTCGACGGCGTATCATGCACCCGGTAGATCAGTGGCGTGCGCTTTGCTTCCAGCGTCTCCGCCGCCGCCACATTGGCCGCGATCATGAATTCTTCGATCAGGCGGTGGGAATCGAGGCGGGGAGGGCTCACCACACCCCTGACGCGGCCTGCTTCGTCGAGCAGGATCTTCCGCTCCGGCAAATCGAGCTCCAGCGGCCCGCGCTCGGCGCGCGCGCGTGCGAGGCTTCCATAGGCGCCCCATAAAGGCCTGAGCACGGGATCGAGCAGCGGTCCAGTCACGTCGTCGGTGCGGCCATCGATGGCGCCTTGGGCCTGCGCAGTAGCTGAGGCTCGCCGTCGAGCGCATCAGGGCGCGGAAAAAGCGATGGCCCTTCTTCTGGCCGTGCTGGTCGAACACCATGCGTACGGCAATGCAGGCCCGCGCCTCGCTCTCCTTCAGCGAACATAGGTCGTTGGAGATGCGCTCGGGCAGCATCGGCACCACGCGGTCGGGGAAGTAGACCGAGTTGCCGCGGTTCCTCGCTTCCTTGTCGAGCGCGCTGCCGGGGCGGACGTAGGCAGCGACGTCGGCGATGGCGACGATGACGACCCAACCTCCCTTGTTGTTCGGGTCAGGGTCGACTTCCGCGAAGACCGCATCGTCGTGGTCGCGCGCGTCGTGCGGATCGATGGTGACGAGGGGAAGATGGCGCAGATCCTCCCGCCGCTTCAGGTCGGGCGCCTTGGCCGCATCGGCTTCCCTGAGGGCTGCGTCCGGGAACGTGTCGGGGATGCCATGGGCATGGACGGCGATCAGGCTCGTCGCGCGCTCGTCTTGCGGATTGCCGAGGCGGGCGGTGATGCGCGCGGTCTGCTGGCCAAAGCGCGAGGCGCTGGCAAGCTCGAAGCGGACGAGCTCGCCATTCTCGGCGTCCTCGGTTGCCCCCGCGCGCCACGCGCCACTCTTTCAGTTGCTTGCGGTCGATGGGATCGATGACGCCGCCTCCTCCCGGCAGCGCGCGGAAAATGCCGAGCAGGCTGCGCATGGCCCTTGGCAGGCGCTTGATGACGCGTGCCTGGTAGGGGTAGTCGCCGCCCGATCCGAGCCGGAGTGATCCGGGCCAGCACGCGGTCGCCGATGCCCGCGGCTGGGCCTGTCTCCCGTCTGTTCTCGGCCATCAGAAATCTTGGGTGGAGGGCCTGTGCTCTTCCGGCCAGGTGGCAGGCCGGGCGACGAACTCGCCATGAGTGTCGCGGGCCGTGATCTCGAGCACCGTGACCGATGGCAAGCACTTCCCGGCCGCTCGAGCTTCCGACGCGAGCCCGCAATCAGCCCGTCATCGGCCATGTCGCGCAAGAGCGCCTTCAATGCCACGCGATCGCCACCCCTGATGCCGAAGGCGCGGGCGATCTCGCGCTTGCCCACCTGGGCGCTCGCGCCCTGCAGGAAGTCGATGATCTCTTGCTGGGACGGGAGCTTGCCCGCGGGCCCCTTGCGCGCAGCAGCTTTGGTCTTGGCACGAGCTGGCCACTTGGCTTGGCGGCGGGTGGCTTGGTCACGAGTGAGGGATCACGAGGCGGTAGCTTCAGCTCGCCGTCTCCTCGACGGGCTCTTTCTCTTTATTCGTCTTGCTCGTCTTACTCGTCTTCCGCGCTTTGCGCACGGGCTTCTTTGCCGGTCCCTTGGCGCTTCGTTCGGCGATCAGCTCGACCGCTTCGGCAAGGGTTACCTGCTCGGGATCGCGATCCTTGGGGATGGTGGCGTTGACCTTGCCATGCTTGACATAGGGTCCATAGCGGCCGCTCAGCACCTCGATCTTCCCGCCAAGCTCCGGATGCTCGCCCAGCGCCTTGATCACGGAGGCTCCGCGGCGGACTCTTCCCGCCGCCTTCTCGGCGAGCAGACTGACGGCGCGATTGATGCCGACCTCAAAGACCTCGGTGGGCGCCCCGAGGCTCGCATATTTGCCGTCATGCTGGACGTAGGGTCCGAAGCGGCCGAAGCCCGCCAGGATCGGCTTGCCGGTCTCCGGGTGCAGCCCTATTTCGCGTGGCAGAGACAGAAGCGCGAGGGCGGCGTCGAGTTCGAGGCTCTCCGGATCGGTGCCCTTGGGGATCGAGGCTCGCTTCGGCTTCTCCTTGCCGTTCTCGCCGAGCTGGACGTAAGGGCCGAAGCGCCCGACGCGCAGCGTCACCTCAAGTCCGCTGGCGGGATCGGTACCGAGGGGCTTGCCCTCGCTGCCGATGGCGCTCCCCTTGTCGCCGGTATCGGCGAGCTGGCGCGTAAAGCGGCAGTCCGGATAGCTGGAGCAGCCGATGAAGGCGCCGTATTTGCCGATCTTGAGGCTGAGGCGCCCCGCGTTGCAGGATGGGCACGCGCGGGGATCGCCGCCTTCGCCCGATCCCGGAAAGATATGGGGCTCGAGCATGTCGTTCAGGGCATCGAGCACCTGGGTGATGCGAAGGTCGCCGATATCGTGCACGGCGGCGATGAACTCGCGCCAGAAGTCGCGCAGCACGTCCTTCCATTCGAGGTCGCCCGCAGAGATGCGGTCGAGCTTCTCCTCCAGGTCGGCGGTGAAATCGTACTCGACGTAGCGCCGGAAGAAGCTTTCGAGGAACGCCGTGACGAGCCTGCCCTTGTCCTCGGGCACCAGCCGCTTCTTGTCGATGCGCACATATTCGCGATCGCGGAGCACATTCAGCGTCGAGGCATAGGTGGAGGGCCGGCCGATTCCGAGTTCCTCCATCTTCTTGATCAGGGTCGCCTCGCTGTAGCGGGGCGGTGGCTCCGTGAAGTGCTGCTTCGCCTCGATCTTGCGGGCGTCGAGCGGTGTCACCCTTTGCGAGGATGGGGAGGCGGGTGCCGTCCTCGCCTTCGGCGCCGTCGCTGTCCTCCTCATAGAGTTTGAGAAATCCGTCGAAGCGGACGACCGAGCCCGTGGCGCGCAAGCGGTAGAGCTTGCCGTCATGGCCCTTGACCTCGATCTCGGCGGTGGTGCGCTCGATCTCGGCGCTCGCGGCCTGGCTCGCCAAGGTCCGCTGCCAGATGAGCTTGTAGAGCTTGGCGGCATCGGCTTCGAGATAGCGCGCGACCTTGTCTGGCTCCTTGGTGAAATCCGTGGGCCGGATCGCCTCATGCGCCTCTTGCGCGTTCTTGGCCTTGGTCTCGTATTGTCGGGGCGATGAGGGCACGTAGCGGTCCCCATACAGGCGCTCGACCGTGCGCCTAACCTGAGCGATCGCTTCGGGCACGATCTGGACACCGTCAGTCCGCATATATGTGATGAGACCTTCGCTCTCGCCGCCGAGTTCGACCCCTTCGTAGAGCCGCTGCGCGAGCTGCATGGTCTGGCGTGGAGAGAAGCCGAGCTTCCAGGAGGCCTCCTGCTGCAAGGTCGAGGTGGTGAAGGGAGGAGCGGGGTTTCGCCGGTGCGACTTGCTCTCGATGCTGGCGACGGTGAAGCGTCTATTCTCGATTGCGGCCTTCAGGCGCTCGGCCGTCGCGGCATCGCCAATGTCAAACTTCTCGAGCTTGTTGCCTTCGATGGCCGTGAGGCGCGCCGGGAAGGTCTCGGACTTGGCGGTCGCGAGCTCGGCAAGGATCGACCAGTATTCCTCGGCCTTGAACCGCTCGATCTCCAACTCGCGGTCGCAGACCAGTCTGAGGGCCACCGACTGCACCCGGCCCGCGGAGCGGGCGCCGGGCAGCTTTCGCCACAGCACTGGGGAGAGGGTGAAGCCCACGAGGTAATCGAGCGCTCGGCGCGCCAAATAGGCATTGACCAGGGGTCCGTCGATGGCGCGCGGATGACGCATGGCGTCGAGCACGGCCTCCTTAGTCACGGCGTTGAACACCACACGCTCGACCTCGATCTTGTCCAAGGCGTTCTTGCGGTTGAGCACCTGGAACACGTGCCAGGAGATGGCTTCACCCTCCCGGTCTGGGTCGGTGGCGAGGATGAGCTTGTTCGCGCCCTTCAGCGCCTTGACGATCTCATCCAGCCTTTTCGCCGCCTTGGGCTCCACGTCCCAATGCATCTCGAAATCCTTGTCGGGCAGCACCGACCCGTTCTTCGAGGGCAGGTCGCGCACATGGCCGTAGGAGGCCAGCACCCGGTAGCCCGAGCCGAGATACTTATTGACGGTCTTTGCCTTTGCAGGCAATTCCACGATGACGATGTTCATTGAACTTTCCTGAGCCGCGCGAAACGCGTCGGGCTGCGAGGGCCGCCGTCGCCGCCGCGGCTCTACCCTCGTTCCGGGGCGAAAATGGTGTCTAGGGCGACTCCATGTCAATTTTGGCACCACCTCAATGTACAACCTTTGGAACGCATAGACTATTAGCACAACTTAAAGATGTCGATGTCTAAGCATCTTATGAGCGGCGCTTGCCGCTCTTGGTCACGTACTAACAGGTGGGGCTTGGCCAATGGCCGCGAGACAGGATCGCAAGGCAGGGGCAGGTATCCGCGCCGGACATCAGGCATTTGCGGATTCACCAGGTCCGGAGGCGGAGGCCCGCGCCAGAAGTCGCGAGAATATATCGGGTCCATGCCCGATGGTCTCAAGGCGCGCGTCCAGGGCGCCCAGTTAACCTTCCTTGCTTATTTAATCGGCATCGCCGTCGAAGGGGTCCAGGAGGAGAAGTCCCGCGGGAGCTGCCCGCGAGCCTTCAATCAGTGACATGGACGTGAGGGCACCGAGGCCCGTGCTGCGCATGGCGTCGATGTCGACGGGGCTCCGTCCAAGCGCGCTCACGATGCGCTCGGGCTCGTTTGGCCGACATCGGGAAGGGGCTCGGGTTGCGCTTTCGTCGGAGGCGGGCTCGACGGGCTCGGGCGGCCGTCCCAGAATTGGCGCGAGCGCTTCCACGATGTCGCGGGCGGAGGTGACGATCCGCCCCCTGCTTGAGCAGGTCATTGGCGCCGGCCGAGCGCGGGTCGAGCGGGCTGCCCGGCACGGCAAAGACATCGCGGCGCCCGCCAATCTCGCCGTGATCAACGAGCCCGAGCGCTGACTACGCCGAGATGAGGCGGTTGCGGCGGGGGAATCCTTGCCCCGTGGCGAAAATCCGGGAGGCCGCTCAGTCGCTCGCCGCCGGGCTAGCTCCTGCTCTCGCCAATACGCGCCTCCTGTCCCCGCCTGAGGCGTCCGATATTTGCCGAGTGCCGCCAATAGAGCAGCAGCGTGAGCAGGAGGAACAGCGCCGCCAGCCGCCACTCGCCGAGCAGGGTGAGCAGGCACGGGACGCTTGCGCTCGCCACCAGCGCGGAAAGGGAGGAGTAGCGTGTCACGAGCGCCACCACGACCCAGAGCGCGCAAAAGACGAGCCAAGCGGCCAATAGAGGCCGAGCAGCACGCCGATATACGTGGCAACCCCCTTGCCGCCGTGGAAGCCGAGCCAGACCGGAAACACATGACCGGCAAAGGCGCCAACCCCCCCCAGCATGGCGCCATCGAGACCCCAATGCGAGCCGAGGAAGGACGGCGGCGGTACCTTTGAGGGCGTCGAGCATAAGGGTCAGCGCGGCGAGTCCCTTTGTTGCCGGTGCGCAAGACGTTAGTCGCGCCGATATTGCCGGAGCCGATCTGGCGAAGATCGCCCAGGCCCGCGAGCTTCGCCAGGATCAGGCCGAAGGGGATGGAACCCAACAGGTAGCCGCCGGCCAAGGCGAGCGCGAGCCCAGCAGGAGAAGGCTGCCATTGGCCGCTGAGGACATCGACCGATCCCGGTAACCCGTAAGATAAGCCTAACTGCCGCGATGATCAGCGTAGTTGTAGACGGTGTGCCCGGCAACGAGGGTCATCAGCGGCCGGCCTTGCAGCCGCGCCTGATCGAAGGGCGTGTTTTTGGAGCGCGAGCGCAAGAGCTCAGGCTCCACGGTGAAGGGCGTATCGAGGTCGATGAGCACGAGATCGGCGGGCGCGCCCTTGGCGAGGCGTCCGCCCGGAAGGCCGAGTAGCTTGGCCGGATTGGCGGTGAGCGCCGCAAGCAAGGTGGCAAGACCCACCTCGCCATTATGGTGCAGCCGCAAGGCGGCGGCGAGCAGGGTCTCGAGCCCCGCGGCGCCGTCGGCCGCCTCGGCAAAAGGCCGGCGCTTGCCATCGGTACCTCGCGGGTCGTGGGCCGAGACGATGACGTCGATGTCGCCGCTCGCCACGCCCTCGACCATGGCCAGGCGGTCGTCCTCCGACCGCAGCGGCGGCTTCAATTTGAAGAAGGTCCGGTAAGGACCGATGTCGTTCTCATTGAGAGTGAGGTGATTGATGGAAACCCCGCAGGTGACGGGGAGGCCGCGCGCCTTGGCGGCGCGAATGCTTTCGATCGAGGCCCGGCAGGAAATCTGGCCCGCGTGATAGCGGCTTTGCGTCAGCTCCACGAGCTGCATGTCGCGCTCGAGCATGATGGTCTCGGCCGCGGCGGGGATGCCGCGAAGGCCGAGGCGGGTGGAGACCTCGCCTTCGTTCATGACGCCGTCCGCGGCGAGGGAAGGCTCCTCCAGCTGATGCACGATGAGTGCGCCAAAGTCCTTGGCGTAGGCCAGCACGTTGCGCATCACCTTGGCGTTGGCGAGGCTCGCCTTGCCATTGGTGAAGGCGACCGCGCCCGCTTCGCGCAATAGGCCGATCTCGCTCATCTCTACGCCTAATAGTCCCTTGGTCGTTGCCGCCATGGGGTGGACGTTGACCAATGCTGTGTCGCGCGCCCGCCGCAAGATGAAGTCAACGAGCGCCACGTCGTCGATGACGGGCTCGGTATTGGGCATGCAGATGATGGTGGTAACGCCACCCGCGGCCGCCGCCCGGCTCGCACTGGCAAGGGTTTCCCGATGCTCATGACCGGGCTCGCCGGCGAAGACCATCATGTCGATTAGGCCGGGCGCCAGGACATGGCCCCCGCAGTCGATGGGAAGCGCATCGCCGATCGCGGCCGCGCCGATATGGGGCTCCGAGATCGGTGATCTTGCCGTCGGTGATTAGCACGCCGCCCATTTGATCGAGACCGGAGGCGGGATCGATGAGCCGGGCATTGACGAAGGCGGCCGGACGAGCGGCCGTATCGTGATCCGGGCTTGCGGCTTGCATGGTCATCGGTTCGGTAGATGGCGGGCGAGCGCCTGCAGCACCGCCATGCGCACTGCCACGCCCATCTCCACCTGCTCGCGAATCGCGCTCCGCGGATCGTCGGCGACCGCGGAGTCAATCTCGACGCCCCTGTTCATCGGGCCTGGATGCATCACCATGGCGTCGGGCTTGGCGTGGGCGAGCTTGTCGTAGTCGAGCCCGAAGAAATGGAAGTATTCCCGCTGGCTGGGAACGAGGCTCGACGACATGCGCTCGCGCTGAAGCCGCAGCATCATGACGACATCGGCGTCATTGAGGCCCTCACGCATCGATGAATGGACGTCGACGCCGAGCCGCCCGATGCCAGGCGCGAGCAGGGTGGTGGGTGCCACGACGCGCACGCGGGCGCCGAGTGCATTGAGCAGGAGGATGTTGGATCGCGCCACGCGGGAATGCAGGATATCGCCGCAAATCGCAACAATAAGCCCGCTAATCCGACCTTTGTGACGGCGAATGGTGAGCGCGTCCAGGAGCGCTTGCGTCGGGTGCTCATGGCTGCCGTCGCCGGCATTGATCACGGAGCAATCGACCTTCTGGGCGAGCAACTCGACGGCACCGGCCGCATAGTGACGTACGACGAGAATGTCGGGGCGCATGGCATTGAGCGTCACCGCCGTATCGATCAGGGTCTCGCCCTTTTGCACTGACGAGGTCCCGACCGTCATGTTCATAACGTCGGCACCGAGCCGCTTGCCCGCGAGCTCGAAGGAGCTTTGCGTTCTGGTCGAGGCTTCAAAGAAAAGGTTGATCAGGGTGCGGCCGCGGAGATCGTCGCGCTTCTTTGCCACCTGGCGGCTCAAGGTGGAGGCCGCTTGGGCCATGTCGAGCAGCGCAATGATCTCGCCCCGCGAAAGGCCTTCGATTCCAAGGAGATGGCGGTGGGAAAAGGCGAGTTCGGTCGTTTCAGCCGCAATGCTCATTAAAGTGCACTGTATAGGCCCTGTTCGGGCAGGCAGCAAGCCCGGTAGCGTGGCAGCAGGGCGGGGGCGTCGCGGAATTGGTGACGAGCTGGGTCACCAAAATTCGCGTTTTGCAATCTTTGGTTTCCCGATTCCACGGGAGGAGGTCCAAAACGAGGAGGAAAGACTTCGCAAGCTCGCGATTGTGCTGACCGCGATCGTGGCAATGCTGTTTGCGGGCCTCTTGCCTGGAAGGCTGGGGCGGCGACCTTGGTTACCGGTGCGGCCGCCCTCCGCACCCACGCCAAGCCCTACTCGCCGATCGTGCATGAGACCGCCTGCCGCTGTTGGCGACGCCACTGCCCGCCTTTATCTGGGATGTGGTCCGCTTACCGGTGCTGATGCGGCCCTTTTCTAGACTGTCCGGAACGGCGGCCCGACCGTCTCCCATGCTTGCTACGAGGCCGCCCAAATGGGCGCCCTCGATTCCATGAGCGCGCGCGCCCGCATCGCCCCCGAGATTTCAATAACTTACGGTTTACCAATTCCGCGCGAATCATCGAGAATTCGCCCCGGCCGGTGCAAACGGGGGTCAGCCAGGGCGACACCTGCATCAAGGGATCATTCTGGCGTGCTTAGTTGCGGATGTGGGCGCTGGTTCGGCCAGGCGGAGGCTTAGGATCATGATGAGCTTACCTTTCGTGCTGTTTGCCTGCGGGCTCGGCGCGGCGTGGACGCAACAGCGCGGGGCCGCGCTCGGCTTTTGGGTCGCGGGCGTGCTGATGCTTCTCGTGCTGTTCCACATGCATGCAACGGACGTGCTGAACATCGCGCTTTGACGCGAGGGGAGGGCTCGTGACCCCTGATCGGTCGCGTCTGCTTAACGCCCTTGGGCTCACGGCGATCGACATGTTACTGGTGCTAGCCTTTGTCGATCAGCTCTGGTTCCGCGAAATTCCTTGCGCTCTCTGCATCCTGCAACGTGCGGGATTTTTCGCGGCGGGGTTCGGGATTGCCCTTAATCTCGTCTCGGGCCCGCGCCCCAGTCATTACGCCTTGACCATCGTGGGCGCCGCCGCGGGCGCCGCCGTGTCGGTGCGGCAGATGCTGCTGCATATCGTTCCGGGTTCGGGCGCTTACGGGAACGCGATCTTCGGCCTGCACCTCTACACCTGGGCGCTCATCGCCTTTGCCCTGATCATTGTCGGCACCGCCGTCATGTTGCTGTTCGACCATCAATTTGTGACGACGGAGTGGCCGGCCTTTCGCCCGCGCGTGTTGCCGATCTCGGCCTTCATAGTGTTTGCGGCGCTCGCGGTGGCAAATGTGATCTCCACCCTGGCAATTTGCGGCGTCGGGCTCTGCCCCGAGATTCCCGGCGGCTATCTCTTATTCAACGACAATCTCAGCCTAACTCTGCTGGGGCAGCCGCTTTAGCCGGTCGAGCGCTCCTTGCAGGATATAGGCGGCGGCCATGCGGTCGATGACTTCGGTGCGCCGCTTGCGCGAGGCGTCGGCCTCGATCAGGTGCCGCTCCACGGCCGCGGTGGAGAACCGCTCGTCCCAGAACACGATGGGCACATCTATTTGTGCGGCGAGGTTGCGGGCGAAGGCACGGGTGGATTGCGCGCGCGGGCCCTCCGATCCGTCGAGATTGAGGGGAAGCCCGAAGACCAGCGCGCCCACTTGATTCGTTATGATGAGCTCGCGGATCTTCTCGGCGTTCACGGTGAACTTGGTCCGGCGTAGCGTGTCGTAGGGCGTGGCGATGCTGCGGCTCACGTCGGAGAGCGCCACGCCGATGGTCTTGGTGCCAAGATCGAGCCCGAGCAGCCGGGCGTTCGGCGCAAGGAGCGGCGGCAGGTCTTGGATTTCAATGAGAGTGGTTCTGGTCACTTTGATCCTTAACCCACTCATCCGCTCCTGAGTGAGCTCGGGACCGGGTGAGGGGAATGCGGAGTTGTCAACGCGCTTCCGCTCTCTTATAGACCTACCGCAGTCAACTCGGCACACGCCATGAAGATCACCTGGTTCGGCCATTCCTGCTTTCGCATCGACACGGGCAAGTCCAGCATCCTTATCGATCCGTTCCTCACCGGTAACGCGACATTCGAGAACGCGGGGCTCACGGTGCATGGTGTGACGCAAGGGCGTCACTCATGTGGCGCTCACCCATGGCCATGACGACCATACCGGCGACGCGCTCGCCATCTGCAAGCAGACCGGAGCACAGCTGCTTGCCGTCTTCGAGCTTGCTATGCACATGGCTGGCCTCGGGGTAGAGAAGGTCGATCCCGGGAACACGGGCGGCACTCTCTATCACGAGGACTTCGACCTCAGCTTTGTTCCGGCATGGCACTCGTCCTCCACGATGATCGACGGGCGCGCGGTCTATCTCGGCGCCTGTTGCGGCCTTGTCATCGCCACCCGTGAGGGCAAGACCCTTTACCATATGGGTGACACCGCGATCTTCTCCGACATGGGTTTGATCAACGAGATCTACCGACCGCAGATCGGTTGCGTGCCGATCGGCGACCGCTTCACCATGGGCGCCAAGACCGCGGCACTGGCCTGCAAGCGCTATTTCCAGTTCGAAACCCTCGTTCCCTGCCATTACGGGACGTTCCCGATGCTCGACCAGACTGCCGACAAATTCGTGGCGGAGATGGGGGGCAATATCGTCCGTGTGCCCGAGGTCGGGGTTTTATTCGAGGCCTGAATTGCAAACCTTTGGGGCGGTCCTATGGGCGGATGCCGTATCCCGTGGCTTGCGCCGGTATGACGGTAAACAAGCCACGTTGATGCTGCTCTGGCCCGGTGCTACTCCTGCAAACAGTCAAAGGGTTCAGAGTCTTCTCCATGTCCGTCGATCGCGCCACCGTCCACCGCATCGCGCGGCTTGCCCGCATCGCCATTACCGAGGACGAGGCTAAGCGGCTCGAGAAGGAGCTGTCGGGCATCCTCGATTGGGTCGCTCAACTCGACGAGATCGACACCAAAGGGGTCGAGCCCATGACGCGCATCGTCGCCATGACCATGAAGCAGCGCAAGGACGAGGTGACCGAGGGATATTGCGCCGACGACATCCTCAAAAACGCACCTGCCGTCGATGACCACTATTTCGTGGTGCCCAAGATTGTCGAATAGGAGAGCCGTCATGCGTCGAATAGTTCTTGGCCTAGTGGGGATTTGGTTCGTGAGCTCGGGCGCGGTGATGGCGCAAGGGCTACCCGAGGGGACCTACGCCTCGAGCAAGGAGGGCTGTACCAAGCTGGAGGCGAAGACGACGGCCGACCTCGGTGACGACTTCGATTTCTATGTCCTCACCAGCAAGGGCCTGACGGGCTACGAGCAGGCTTGCGATTTCGTCAATGTGTCTGTCCATAACGCGACGAGCTGGGTCGCGACCGCGTTTTGCGACGAGCAGGGCTACACCTATCCCGACCTGTTCGCGATTGCGAAGAAGGATGAGGGGACGCTCGCCGTCACCAGGCTCACCGACCTGACGCAGCAAGGCTCTCCCGAGACGTCGGACTCCGAGGCCTCGGAATTGGCCGATCAGGAGTCCTCGAGCGAGACCGGCACGCCGAAGGAGCCCTTGGCTGGTGGGGCCCAAGAACAGGCGGCCGAGGACCAAGGGGCCTCGCAAGTGAGCGCCTATGTCCGCTGCCAGAACGTGAAGCAGTAGCACTTTGACCGAGCTCACCGATCTATCCATCGCCGAAGCGCGCGAGGGGCTTAAGCGCAAGAACTTCTCCTCGATCGAGCTTGCGGGGGCGCATCTTGCCGGCATCGAGGCGGCGAACGCGGCGCTTAACGCCTTTGTGCTGCCGACGCCGGAACGCGCCCTCGAAATGGCGAAGGCAAGCGACAAGCGCCTCAAGCACGGTGCGGGCGGCGCGCTAGAAGGCATTCCACTCGGCATCAAGGATTTGTTCGCCACCGCAGGCGTGCGCACCACCGCTTGCTCCCATATCCTCGATGGCTTCACGCCTCCTTACGAGTTCGACGGTCACAGCCAATCTCTGGGCGGCTGGGGCGGTGATGCTCGGCAAACTCAACAATGACGAATTTGCCATGGGCTCCTCCAACGAAACGAGCTTCTACGGTTCGGTGGTCAATCCATGGCAGCGGAAAGGCTCGGGCGCCAAACTCGTTCCCGGCGGGTCCTCGGGCGGCTCATCGGCGGCGGTGGCGGCGCGGCTCTGCATGGGGGCCACCGCTACCGACACCGGTGGCTCGATTCGCCAGCCCGCGGCGGTCACGGGCACCGTGGGCATCAAGCCGACGTATGGGCGCTGCTCTCGGTGGGGCATTGTCGCGTTTGCCTCCTCGCTCGACCAGGCGGGGCCGATCGCACGGACCGTGGGCGATGCGGCGATCCTGCTTGGACTGATGGCGAGCCACGACCCCAAGGACACGACGAGTGTCGACGCGTCCGTGCCGGACTATGCGGCGGCAGTGGACAAGGGCGTGAAGGGCCTCGTTATCGGCATCCCCAAGGAATATCGAGTGGCCGGCATGGCGCCCGAGATCGAAGCGCTATGGGAGCAGGGAGTGGCCTGGCTGAAGGCCGCCGGCGCCAAGATCAAGGAGGTAAGCCTGCCGCACACCAAATACGCGCTTCCGTCCTACTATATCCTCGCGCCGGCCGAAGCGTCGTCCAATCTCGCGCGCTATGACGGCGTTCGCTACGGCTTGCGCGAGGAGGGACGCGACGTGATCTCCATGTATGAGAACACGAGGCGCGAGGGCTTTGGCGCGGAGGTGAAGCGGCGCATCCTGATCGGCACTTATGTGCTGTCGGCCGGGTATTACGACGCCTACTATCTCAAGGCGCAGAAGCTCCGCACGCTGATCAAGCGCGACTTCGACCAGGCGTTTGAGAGCGTGGATGCGATCCTGACGCCGACCACGCCGTCGCCCGCATTTGCCATCGGTGAGAAGTCGGGTGACCCGCTCGAGATGTATCTGAACGACATTTTCACGGTGACGGTCAACATGGCGGGGCTGCCGGGGATGAGCGTGCCCGCCGGGCTTTCGTCGGAAGGGACGCCGCTCGGCTTGCAGCTCATCGGCCGGCCGTTTGACGAGGAGACGCTGTTCCGCACGGCGCGAGTGATCGAAGACGGCGGCTGGGCCGCTGGCCAAGCCGCGCGATTGGTGGAGCAAGCCGCATGAATGACAGAGCCGAAAAACCGGGACGCCTGAACGTCTCCTCAGGCAGCCCCTATGAGCCCGTCATCGGCTTCTCGCGCGCGTGCGCGTCTGGGCAATATCGTCGCCGTGGGCGGCACTACGGCAGGTTCCGGCGGCAAAATGGTCGGCATCGGCGATCCCGCGGCGCAGACACGAGCCATCCTCGAGATCATCGCCAAGGCTTTGGAGGATGCCGGCGCCCATCTTGAGGACGTAATCCGCACACGTATCTATTTGACCGACATCGATCATTGGGAGGCGGTCGGCCGCGTGCATGGCGATGTCTTTGGCGAGATCCGGCCCGCCAGTAGCATTTTGCAGGTCACGCGTTTTATCAATCCCGACTGGCTGGTCGAGATCGAGGCGGACGCGGTCGTGTCGGACGCAAGGAGTTAGGGGGCGAAGGCCATGGTGCCACGCGAGGCCAAGGACTGTTCGAACATGGAAGAGGTGCGGGCTGAGATCGACCGCATCGACCGGGGCTCTGGTGGACCTCGTTGGCGAGAGCTTCGACCTTTGTCGATCGCGCCTGGCAGCTCAAGAACTCGCCCGCGGAGGCGTGAGTGCCATGGCGCATCCAGCAGGTGATCGACAAGGTGAAAGCGCGCGCGGCGGAGAAGCGTTTGCCGCCGGAGCTCGTCGAGGCACTGTGGCGGCAGATGATTGGCTGGTTCATCCAATATGAGGAGGAGCGGCTGCGCCAGAGCGAGTCAGGGGAGGGGTCTTAACTGCCGCATACCCATGGACGCGAAATCCGAAAAGAACAACCTAATCGAAGGCGAGACCGGCCCCTGGGAGGTGGTGGTCGGCATGGAGGTGCATGCGCAAGTCACCTCCAAGGCGAAGCTGTTCTCCGGGGCCTCGGCAGCCTTTGGCGGCGAGCCCAACGCGCATGTGAGCCTGGTGGACGCCGCGATGCCCGGCATGCTGCCGGTCATCAACGAGGAATGCATCGCTCAAGCCGTTCGCACCGGGCTGGGGCTTAGGGCGCAGATCAATCTCACGTCGGTGTTCGACCGCAAGAACTACTTCTATCCCGACCTGCCTCAGGGCTATCAGATCTCGCAATACAAAAGCCCGATCGTCGGCGAGGGGGAGGTCATCGTTGATCTGTTGGGCGGCGAGCGTGTCGTGGTTGGCATCGAGCGGCTGCATCTGGAGCAGGACGCGGGCAAGAGCCTGCACGACCAGCATCCGAAATTCTCCTATGTCGATCTCAACCGCTCGGGCGTGGCGCTGATGGAGATCGTGTCGAAGCCCGATCTGCGTTCGGCCGAGCAGGCGCGCGCCTATGTGCCAAAGCTCAGGACCATCATGCGCTATCTCGGCACGTGCGACGGCAATATGGAGGAGGGATCGCTGCGCGCCGACGTGAATGTCTCGGTGCGGAAGCCGGGTACCCCGCTCGGCACGCGTTGCGAAATCAAGAACGTCAATTCGATCCGCTTCATCGGCCAGGCCATCGAGCACGAGGCGCGCCGCCAGATCGAGATCCTCGAGGAGGGCGGTATCATTCACCAGGAGACGCGGCTGTTCGACGCCAAGACCGGCGAGACAAGGGCGATGCGCTCCAAGGAGGAGGCGCATGACTATCGCTATTTCCCCGATCCCGACCTGTTGCCGCTCGAGCTGACGCAAGCCTACGTGGACGGTCTGGCGAAAGGCCTACCCGAACTTCCCGACGCCAAGCGTGCGCGTTTCGTCGCGGATTTTGGCTTGTCACCCTATGATGCCGACGTGCTCATCGCCGAACGGGAGGCGGCCGATTATTTCGAGGCGGTGGCGCGTCGCCGCGACGCCAAGCAGGCGGCGAACTGGGTCATCAACGAGCTGTTTGGCCGGCTCAACAAAGAGGGCAGGAGCATCGTCGATAGTCCTGTCTCGGCGGATCAGCTCGGCGCCGTCCTCGATCTGATCAAGGAGGGCACCATCTCCGGCAAGATCGCCAAGGATGTGTTCGATATCGTCTGGACCGAAGGCGGCGACCCGCACGCCATCGTGGAAGAGCGGGGCCTCACCCAGGTCACCGACACGCGCGCCATCGAGCAGGCGGTCGATCAAGTCATCGCCGCCAATCCCGACAAAGTTGAGCAAGTCAAAGCGAAGCCCTCGATGCTTGGCTGGTTCGTCGGCCAGGTGATGAAGGTGACGGGCGGCAAAGCGAGCCCGCAAGCGGTGAACGAGCTCTTGAAGTCAAAGCTCGGGATCTGAGTAGGGGCCCAGTCATTCCGGCGCAAACGTCATGACACACGCGATCCGCGTCCATCGCTATGGTGGGCCCGAGGTACTGCACTGGGAGGAGGTTGAGGTCGGCGACCCGGGCCCAGGGCAGGTGCGCATCCGCCAGACGGCAGTCGGCCTCAACTTCATCGACGTCTATGGGCGTACGGGCCTTTATCCGCAGCCGTCGCTTCCCTTCATTCCGGGCATGGAGGCGGCCGGCGTCGTGAGTGCGATAGGAGAGGGCGTGCGCGACCTGAAGGTGGGCCGTCGTGTGGCCTATGCAGGGGAGATCGGCGCCTATGCCGAGGAGCGTCTCGTCGCGGCTGATCGCGTGGTGAAGGTCCCTGACAGTATTGACGACCAGGTGGCGGCGTCGATCATGCTCAAGGGCATGACGGCGCAATATCTGCTGCGCCGGACCTACAAGGTGGGAGCCAAGACGACGCTCCTGTTCCATGCCGCAGCCGGCGGCGTCGGGCTGATCGCTTGCCAATGGGCGGCCGTCCCTCGGCGCCACGGTGATCGGGACGGTGGGCTCGGCCGGAAAGGCGCTGATCGCGCGAGCGCATGGTTGCGCCCATGTTATCAACTATCGCGAGGAAGACTTCGTCACCATGGTGAAGGCGTATACCGACGGCAAAGGCGTGGACGTCGTCTACGACTCGATCGGCAAGGACACGTTTCCCGCCTCGCTCGATTGCCTGAAGCCGCTCGGCCTTTGGGTCAGCTTCGGCCAAGCCTCGGGGCCGGTGCCGGAGTTCAAGATCACGCTTCTGTCGCAGAAAGGATCGCTATTCGCCACGCGGCCTTCCATTGGCAGCTATACGGCGACACGCAAGGACCTCGTGGAGACCGCCAAGGACCTGTTTGACGTGGTGAGCAGCGGCAAGGTGAGGATCGGGGTCAACCAGACCTATCCTCTTGCCGATGCCGCCAGGGCGCATGCGGATCTCGAGGCGCGGCTCACCACCGGCTCGACGCTGCTTTTGCCGTAGCGCCACAAAAACCGTTCTTGGTTATCGGCGTGTCACTTCACTTGGTCAAAAAATCATTGCCGGCGGCGAAGATTAACCAATGGCCCGCGCAAAGCCGTCGCATGTAAACCAATATTACCAAAAGTTATAACTTCAGTTATTTTACGTTAAGCATGGCCGTTCAGAAGTTATTGAAGGTGCTCTCGCATGATCAACTTATCAGAGGGGCAGCACAAAGCCCAGCATACAGGCGCGAATACGGGATTATTCGATGACCTACTGGGCGAGTGACCAAAAGAGGGCATGTGAGATGGCACGGATGGACATTTCGATGGAAAAGGTCGGGTTGGCCGCACAGACGGGTGCGCCGGATGCCCTTTTCGAGCTCGGGATGCTTTACGCGACGGGCCGCGACGTGGCGCCTGATCTTGTGGTGGCGCATAAATGGTTCAATCTCGCGGCGGTGCGGGGGAACAGTTCAGCACTGACCCATCGCATGGAGCTTGCGCGCGAGATGTCGACCTTGCAGATCGCCGAGGCTCAGAAGCTCGCGCGGGAGTGGATCGCGACCCACTAGCCGACGCGCGGGGACTCGGCAGGAGGATCTCACGCCTATCTGCCTCGCCGCTGCAATTGAAGAATAAAGAGCGGAAGCACCGGAGCGGTAGCGCGGCGCTGCCCACGGCGACACTCGCACTCTGCGCCGCCCTCTTGACCCGCGCCTTGGAGGAAGGTGGGCCATCGCTCAGCGGGCGGCAGGCTGGCGGTCCGGAGCGGGGACGCAGGCGAATTCACATCCGATATGGGGGATTGTTGCGGCGTGCCACCAAACGTCTCGTGCCAGCGCCGGCGCGAGGCGCCCATGGCGCGGCCGGTAAGCTCGACCAATGTCTTTGGCTCGTCGCCCTTGGGCTTGGCCGCCTGATCGCGCTCTGCGTGCTCCATCGCCTTCTTGACTCGCGGGTCTTGGGCGACCTGGTTGGGGAGCGACGGACCGTCATAGCTATAAGCCTTGACCGCGCCATTGCAGCCCTCGACTTTGCTGGTCGCGGAGCAAGAGGCGTGGTGTCCCTCCTTGGCGGTTCGGATGACGCAATAGAGCTTCAGTGCGTCGTTCTGGCTCGAGCCTTCGCCCGTCACCTGGCAAAGATAGGTCTGGTCTGGGCCGGTGCAGGTGACGCAAAAGTTGGCCTCTCCGGCATGGGCAGCGGGAGAGAACGCGGCAAATATGCCCGCGATGAGAGCGGCTTCTGCCAGGATGTAGGATGCATGGATACGCACGTCGCGGAAGGAACCCCGTTTCGTCTGCGTTTGCCTTAGTCTAGCACGCTGGTCGTGCGGACGACCCATTTTTTGGGCAATGCAACCGGGGCTAGATAAGCGGTCAAGGCTCGGCAATTTTGGGGCCGCAATGGTGGCGCTGTTGACCCACGCAGCTCTGATCGTTAGGTCTTTTTCACCCGGAGACGTGGCCGAGAGGCTGAAGGCGGCGGTTTGCTAAACCGGAGGCCGCTATCCCGACCCGTCCCGTCTCATACCGACAAGTCTGGATTTCCGCCGATTTAAGTTGGCCTCACGACATCATCATACCGCGTGATCCCGCTTGGTCCCGCGGCGTTCGGTGCCAATTCCGGTGCCAAAAAAGCAATCGAAACCGTTTCCTGACCCTTAATCAGCGGGTCGTAGGTTCGAGTCCTGCGGCTGGATGAAAAAAGTTGTCCGCCGCGTACGCAGCCGCGTGGGCCAAAACAAGCAGCGCTTGTTGCGCTCCCGCTAGGGGCT
>CAWJXT010000010.1:0-23213 GCA_963846875.1 uncultured Alphaproteobacteria bacterium | reverse complement strand
GTTCGCTTACCGCCATCCACCAGACGATCCAGCACGGCATTCGCGCCGATGACCCGAAGACCCGGACCAACCAGATGCCGAGTTTTGGCCGCAGCGGGATTTTGTCGGAGCCTCAAATCGGTGATGTCGCAGAGTATGTGCTGTCGCTCTCCACCAACGCGGACGATCAAGCCGCTGCGAGTCGCGGGGCGAAGATCTTCGCCGACACTTGCACGCCTTGCCATGGCCCGGAAGGTAAGGGAAACCAAGCGCTCGGCGCGCCAGATCTCACCGACGAGCTTTGGCTCTATGCTGGAGACAAAGCGACGGTCATGGAAACTATTCGCAATGGACGTGGCGGCGTGATGCCCGCTTGGGGGGCTCGTCTCGATCCAGAGACGATCAAGGAACTCGCCATCTATGTCCATTCGCTGGGCGGCGGTCGGTAGGTCAGGGGGCGAGGTTGGCGGTTGTGATGATGGAGGAAAGGGAAGCGGCAGAGATGGGTCCCCCTCGTCAGGAGGGACCGGGACCGGTCGCGGCCACGGAACACATCGCCGCCCGGCCGCACGGCGCGAGCCAAAGCCTCTATGCGGAGCGCGTCAAGATTTACCCGAAGCGGGCGCATGGTCGCTTTCGCTCGATTAAGTGGATCGTCATGGCAGTAACGCTCAGTATCTATTACGCGGTGCCATGGCTCCGTTGGAACCGTGGCCCGTATCTGCCGGACCAGGCCGTACTCATAGACTTTCCGACGCGACGCTTCTTTTTCTTCTTCCTCGAGATCTGGCCGCAGGAGTTCTACTACGTCACGGGGCTGCTCGTGCTCGCGGCTCTCGCGCTGTTCCTCGTCACCGCGCTCGCCGGGCGAGTGTGGTGCGGCTATACCTGTCCGCAAACGGTGTGGACCGATCTGATGATCGCGGTCGAGCGCTTATGGCAGGGCGATCGCAATGCGCGGCTACGTCTCGACAAGGCACCTTGGTCGACCGAGAGCATCTTGCGTAAGGGCGCCACGCATTTGAGCTGGCTCCTGATCGCGATCGCGACGGGCGGCGCATGGGTGTTCTATTTCGCCGACGCGCCAACGCTTGCCCGGCAGCTCGTGACGTTCGAGGCGCCGGTCGCAGCCTATGTGTTCCTCGGTATCTTCACTGCGACCACTTATGTGCTTGGCGGCATCGCCCGCGAGCAGGTGTGCATCTATATGTGCCCCTGGCCGCGCATCCAGGGAGCGATGTTCGACCGCGACTCCCTCCTCATCTCCTATCGCGACTGGCGGGGCGAGCCACGTGGGCCACATAAGGCGGGGCAGAGCTGGGAAGGCCACGGCGATTGCATCGATTGCCACCAATGCATCGCCGTCTGCCCGACCGGCGTCGACATTCGTAAAGGCCCGCAGCTTGAATGCATACAATGCGCGCTCTGCATCGATGCCTGCGATGCGATCATGGACAAGGTCGACCGGCCGCGCGGGCTAATCGCCTATGATACAGTCCGTAATCTGGAGGCGGGTGGAGGCGAGACGGTTCCCATCGGTTTCTTGCGGCCGCGCGTTGTGCTTTACGCGACCGCCATGGTGATTGTGAGTGTGGTCATGTTGACGGCCTTGCTGCTCAGGCCAAACCTCGAAGTCAGCATCCTGCATGACCGCAACCCGCTCTACGTCAAGCTATCCGACGGTGGGGTTCGCAACGGCTACACCATCAAGCTCTTGAACAAGCTCTATGAGCCTCACTCCTTCCGCCTTGCGCTGGCGGGACTCCCCGGCGCGAGCTTGAGCATCATCGGGCTTGAGCATCAGCCCGATCCGGTGGTCACCGTGCCGCCCGACGAGCTGCAGTCGGTCCGCATCTATGTCACCCTCGACAAGAAGGGCGTAGCTGCGCTCCTGAGCGACGCCGCAGACCTTTCCCTCGTCGTCACCGACGCGGCGATGTCCAACCAGGCCGAGCACAGGCTGACTTTCCGGGGGCCCGAGCGATGAGCGACCAGCCTCGGTTGGACAACGGTTTGAAAGGACGCCATGTCTTGCTGGCGCTCACCTGTTTTTTCGGCGTGATGTTCGTAGTCAATGGCATCTTCGTTTACTACGCGCTTTCCACCTTTGCCGGCGGCGACACGAACGATCCCTATGGCAAGGGGCTGCACTACAACGACACATTGGCTGAGGCGGCACGTCAGGATGCGCAGAACTGGCACGCCGAATTGGCCTATGACCAAGGCGCGGGGCGTCTGTCGCTCGCCTTGCGCGACAAGGGCGGACGCGAGCTGACAGGCCTCGTCGTCGAGGCCACGCTCGGGCGCACCGTTACTGACAAGCAGGACATGGCGGTCAAGCTTGGCGAAATGCTGCCGGGTGTCTACGCGGCCATTATGCAATTGCCGCCCGGACAATGGGTAGTCACGACGGCCGCGAGCGACCCGGCGGTGCCTGGCGCACCATACCGGCTCAAGCAGCGACTCTTCGTGCCAGAAAAGCCATGACCGTCCAAGCCCCCGCCACCGCGCTTGCGGCGGAAAGCCCTGTGGCGCCCTTAGGCATGCTCACGCTCGCCGTCGACAACATGCGTTGCGGCGGGTGCTTGCGCTCGGTCGAGCGCGCCGCGCAGGGCGTTCCCGGGGTGATGAGCGCACGGGCTAACCTTTCAGCCAAGAGGATCAGCATTGCCTACGATCCGGCACGCGCCGGCGACGTCGACGTTATCACCGCGCTCGCGCGCGCTGGCTTTTCAGCGGCCCCCGTGCATTCGGTCAAGCCCGAGGCGGAACGAGCACGCGAGAAGTACCTTTTGCGCCGTGTCGCGGTTGCGGGCTTTGCCACCATGAACATCATGCTCTTGTCCATCTCGATCTGGGCCGGGGCGTCGGGCGACATGGATCCGAGTCTGCAGGCGCTGTTCCGGTGGGTGTCGGCGTTAATCGCGTTGCCGACCGTTGCCTATGCCGGCCAGCCCTTCTTCGTTTCGGCGGTTAGCGCCTTGCGCGCTCGCCGGCTGAACATGGACGTGCCGATCTCGCTCGCCATCCTGCTCGCTACGGCCATGAGCCTCTACCAGACGCTGCGCGGCAGCGAGCAGGTTTATTTCGACGCCGCGGTCTCGCTCCTGTTCTTCCTCTTGATCGGCCGCTTCCTCGACGAGTCCTTGCGCGTCCGCGCCCGCAGCGAGGCGCAGAACCTCGTCAGCCTGCAGCGTGGTATCGGCACGGTCATCGGTGACGATGGTTGCCCACGCCTGGTGCCCGCGCATGCCCTGCGCCCAGGGGATCGCCTCCTGGTGACCGCGGGCGAGCGACTCGCGGCGGACGGGGTCCTTGCCACAGGCTCGGGCGAAATCGATCAGAGCTTGATCACCGGTGAGACGCTGCCCGTGACGGTGACGGCTGGGCAGTCCATTTATGCCGGTACGCTGAACCTGATGCAGCCGATCGAGGTCGAAGTCACAGCCGCCGACAGTGCCACGCTGCTCGCCGAGATAGGCCGGCTCATGCTCGCCGCCGAGCAAGGGAAGGCGCGCTATCGGCGCCTCGCCGACCGGGCGGCGCAAATCTATGCGCCGTCCGTGCATGGACTCGGGGTCGCCACCTTCGTTGCCTGGCTGATGCTGGGCGCGCCCTGGCAGACGGCGCTAACCTATGCCATTGCCGTGCTGATCATCACCTGCCCCTGCGCCCTTGCGCTCGCCGTTCCAGCCGTGCAGATCGCGGCTGCAAGCCGCCTGTTCCGCCAGGGTATCGTCGTCAAGGCGGCCGATGGGCTAGAGCGCGTGGCCGAGACCGACATGGTGGTCTTCGACAAGACGGGGACCTTGACCCTGGGGCGGCCTGTGCTCCTGGATCAGGCGCAAATCCCCAATACCACCATGGCGGAAGCTGCCTCGCTTGCCGCGGCAAGCAAGCATCCATACGCCCGCGCGATCGTCGCCGCAGCCCAAACCCGGCTAAACGTCGTGGCTGCGGCTGCGGACATCGAGGAAGTGCCGGGTCACGGGCTGAAGCGCCCGCTTGCCCAGGGTGAGGAGCGGCTCGGCTCGGCCGAGTGGTGCGGGGTTACGAGCGAGGCTACGCAGAGCGAGGTCTGGTACCGCCGAGCTTGGGAGGCACCGGTCTGTTTCCGCTTCGCCGATGCGTTACGCAGCGACGCGGCCGAGACCGCCAAGGCGCTGAAACAGTGGGGCTTGCGCCTTGCTCTGCTCTCTGGCGACCGCAAGGGGGCGGTCGAAGCGGTGGCCGCCGCCCTAGGCATTGCGACCTGGAAGGCCGACCTCGCGCCGGCCGCGAAGATCGAATGGCTGGAGCATCGCGCCGGCGAGGGCCGCAAGGTGCTTATGGTGGGTGACGGCCTCAACGACGCGCCGGCGCTTGCCGCAGCGCACGCCTCGATTTCACCCGCGAGCGCCGCCGATATCAGCCAACGAACCGCCGACTTCGTGTTCCAGGGGGAAAAGCTCACGCCGGTCAAGGAGATCGTCGCCACCGCAAGGCGCGCGCGAAGGATGGCCTTGCAAAATTTCGGTGTCGCCTTCGCTTACAATACCGTCTCGGTGCCATTTGCCATGGCCGGCTATGTGACGCCGCTGATCGCCGCCATCGTCATGTCGACGTCCTCGATCCTGGTCACCCTCAACGCCACGCGCCTTTCCTGGGATGGACGCTCGTGACGGCGCTCGCCTGGCTCATCCCGGCAGCGCTCCTGCTCGGTGGCCTTGGGCTTGCGGCCTTTCTCTGGGCGCTGCACTCTGGTCAATTCGAGGATCTCGAGGGCGCCGCCTACCGGGCGCTGGAGGACGATCCACCCAACGCGCCCGTGCCGCCCAAGTCTGTCAAGGGAACCGGCGGGATCCCCCCCGCCGCGGGCAGGTGACCCCTCCACCGTCTATTCCTGCCACGGAAGGAAGATAGCTACCAGCGCAAGCCGGTAAGATCAGGTGTCCGGTCGACGAAATGGGAACGAACTCGGTCAGTCCGTCGACTGTGCCCAGCACCAGCGCTTGCAGCAGCGTCGTGACTTCGGAGCCAGACTTAGCGTTCGGTCGCGGGGCTAGATGCGGTGGCGGAAAGGCAGTCAATCCAAAAGGCTGGGGATGGTCACACAGCCGAACGGGCCGAGCAACGCGGTAAAGCTACGCGGCAGATGCCGGTCCACCCACCAGCCAGGAGACGTTTGGGGCCGTGCTGCGGTCCCGCATCATGATCCTCAGGGGATCCGGGCCCTTGGCCACCGGACCCGGGGTTCCGAGGTCGATCTCGGTTTCAATCCACGACCGCGGAAGTTCGAGATTCTGAGGCAGTAGCGTGTAGGCATCCCCAACGCTGGCGGCAATCTGCTCCTGGGTCAGGTCGCGGGCCTGCGTCAGGTCCGTTCCGCTCACATTGGCCCCGGCCAGCTTGGCGCCGGCGAAGGTCGTACCGTCCAGAATCGCTTGGCACAAATTCGTATCGGTGAGGTCGGCCCCGTCGAGCCGGGCGTCGGTCAAATCCGCGCTGGAAAGGTCCGCCCCCTTAAGCTCCGCGCCCGAAAGGGTCGCGAAGCGAAGGGATGCCCGCCGCAAGCGGGCCTGGGCCAGGTTGACCGGGCCCCCATTGATCGGCCCGAGCTGACGCTCGCTCAAGCTCAGCGTGATGCCAATCAAATTCGGGATGAGGCTCGGGTGATGCCGACGCCACGCGTTCCACGCGCGGGGGCCACGGCGCAATACGTCCAGATGCTCAGAATCTGCTGACAACGCTATCACGCAACAGAAACTACACTCGGCCTGTGAATTAACTATAAATCAAAGCCGCGCCACGAGCAACCTTCTCAAGGATTGGGCCATCGCTTTCCCACTTTGCGCCTACCCATTCGGCGTCACACATCTGGCGCCCGGTTGCCAAGAGAGATCGGCTTTGTGCCCGCGAGCGGACATCTAACCACATATCGGAGTCAACGAAGCTCAGCCTAAGGTGCCACCTGGGGCGATACGACCTCGGCGGCACATGCATGTCACGCGCAAACGGACTCACCGGTTCCAAACGGACGCTGCGAAAAAATATCGTTTTCCGTCTCCTCGGTCCCGGCCTCGTCACGGGCGCGGCGGATGACGACCCATCGGGGATTGCGACCTATTCGCAGGCCGGTGCCCAGTTCGGCTATGGATTGCTGTGGACGGTGTTTATCACGACGCCGTTCATGATCGCCATTCAGCTCGTCAGCGCTCATATCGGACGCGTCACAGGTAAGGGCATCGCGGCCAATGCTAAGGAATATTATCCCCTTTCTCTTGTACTGGTACCGATTGGCCTTCTCGTCATCGCGAATACGATCAATATCGCCGCCGACCTCGCCGCCATGGGCGAGGCGCTCTATCTCGTCATCGGTGGCCTCAAGCACGAGCATGCTCTGATCTTCGCTGCAGTGTCGGTATTGCTGCAGGTGTTCGTGCCATACCGGCGATATGCCCCGGTTTTGAAGTTTCTGACCCTTGTTCTGTTTCTCTATGTGGTGGTGGCCTTCACAATTGAAATTCCTTGGCGGGAGGTATTCGTTGGGACCGTCCTGCCAACCGTCTCATTTGACCATGATTATCTGCTGCTGGTCGTTGCTGTTTTGGGTACGACCATCAGCCCCTACCTCTTTTTTTGGCAGGCCTCGCAGGAAGTGGAGGAAATGCGAAGGGAACGATTTCGTCCAAGGCTGCCCTTGAAGATTCTTACGCGTGGGGGTGGACGCGAGTTGACGCGTATCTCCATCGACACGACGGTCGGGATGGTCTTCTCTAACATCATCGCGTTTTTCATCATTCTCGCCACCGCTAGCACGCTGCATGCCCATGGGCTCACTCAGATTCAGACCGCTGCAGAGGCCGCGGAGGCTTTGCGACCCATCGCCGGTGATCTCGCATTCTTGCTCTTTGCGTTGGGCATCATTGGTACTGGCCTCCTAGCAATTCCCGTACTTGCAGGTTCGGGCGCCTATGCTGTCGCCGAGCTATTCGGATGGCCTTCAACTCTCGAAGCGAAGTTTCCTGAAGCCGTCGGCTTCTACATGATCATTTCGGCTGCGACCGTTATCGGATTCGCAATAGGGTTTTTACCAATCAATCCCATTCAATTGCTTGTCTGGACCGCTGTCCTCAACGGAGTGGTCGCCGTCCCTATCATGGCGATGATGATGTTGATCGTGAACAATCGAGCAGCCATGGGGCGATTCCAGGCGCGGCCTTCGCTTGCTTGGGCGGGTTGGGGGGCAACAGCCTTGATGGGCGTCACGGTCGCTGCATTGCTATGGTCACTGTTGCCGTAAGCTCAGATGACGAGCCAGTGTCCGCTTTGGGTCCAGAGCAGTCCCCGATTGAATTGCTGGCCGTTAGTAGTACCCTGCAGCCGACTTATCCGCGCGATCAATGGCAGCGGGTGGTGTCCGACACGATATGGATGACTGAGGGGTGTGCGTTCGCCCACTGCAATTGCGCTTATGGGTACCCCTGCCGGTGCGCGACCAACCCACGGCAACGAAAGGCCATAATAGGGCTTGTCATTGACAACGGCTA
This sequence comes from uncultured Alphaproteobacteria bacterium, assembly GCA_963846875.1. Classification (GTDB taxonomy): domain Bacteria; phylum Pseudomonadota; class Alphaproteobacteria; order Rhizobiales; family Methyloligellaceae; genus Methyloceanibacter. The sequence goes on along the minus strand of CAWJXT010000010.1, from coordinate 15,705 downwards.
TCACCCGACACCAGGCTTGATGGGCTGAAAGCCGCCGCGATCTTCTTCTTCCCGGCGCGCTCCACGCAAGTCAAGGAAGGGCCGTAAAGGCGCTAAGATGCCCGACATCTCGGAATGAATCTGCTTTTCAGGGGGAAGGCAATGAGCACGCGAGTTCAATCCAATCCGACCTCGCCTCTCGGACTGTTACCTGCGCTCGCTGAAAACTGGTGGCTGCTGCTGCTGCGCGGCATCGTCACCATCGCCTTTGGAGTCCTGGCCTTCACATGGCCGGGGCGCACCCTGCTGACGCTCAACTTTCTCTGGGGCGTCTACGTGATCGCCGATGGTATCTTCGCTCTTTGGGCGGCCATTTCCGGCCACGGTGGCGAGATAGCGCCGCGCTGGTGGCTTGCCCTCATCGGCATCACCGGGATTCTCGCCGGCTTGCTGGCTTTCGTCTGGCCGGAAATCACCGCGCATGTGTCGCTAATGCTCATCGCCAGTTGGGCGATCGTCACCGGCATGCTGGAGATGTATGGCGCGATCCGGCTGCACAGGGAAATCGAAGTCGAATGGATGATGGCCCTGAGCGGGCTGCTTTCTTTTGTCCTCGGTGTTACCCTCCTTGCTCGGCCGGGGGCCGGCGCGCTGGCGGTGATCTGGTCAATCGGTTCGTTCGCGATTCTGGTTGGCTGCATCTATGTCTCGCTCGCGCTTTGGCTGAAGAAGCACAGGCACCCCCTACTGAAACGGAATTGCTGATCGTGAGCGGTTGGTGAGGCTCAGAATGTTTCCGATTGGTGACGACAACACCCAGGAACGCACGTTTCCTGTGGTGACCTATAGCCTTATCGCGTTGAACGTTCTGTTTTTTCTGGTGGAACTCAGCGGCGGTGATCAATTTATCAAGCAATGGGCGTTTATCCCCGCACGATTTTCCGCCGCGCCCGTGTCCGATGCCGTCACAATCCTCACCTCAATGTTCATGCATGCCAGTTGGATGCATCTCTTTGGCAACATGCTCTTCTTGTGGATCTTTGGAGACAACGTCGAAGACCGTTTCGGCCATCTTCAATTCTTACTCTTCTATCTCCTCGTGGGACTCGCTGCGACACTCGCTCAATTTGCGCTTGCCCCGCATTCGAGTCTACCGAACGTAGGGGCCTCGGGAGCAATTGCTGGAGTCCTTGGTGCCTATATCCTGATGTTCCCGCAATCTCGCGTGAATGTGTTGCTGGGCAGACAGATTATCGCTATGCCGGCCATCATCGTGCTCGGAATGTGGATCGCGCTCCAACTCTTCAGTGGCATGGGGTCGATTGCCTATACCGACGAAACCGCTGATGCAGGAGGTGTGGCTTACATGGCCCACATTGGAGGCTTTTTCGCCGGCTTCTTGCTGACTTTTCTGTTTCGGGGTGCGATCGGGCCTCAATCAACGACCTGACTGCATCTCTCCGTCTCGGCGCCGGGCAAATCGTGCGCAAGCCAACAATTTCCACGCTAATTCCCTAACGAAAGCTGTTGCGGATTGAGCGGCAGCAGACCTCGGATTCGTAGGAGAAGATAGAGCCAACTGTCCCGACGGCGTTAAAGACGAGGAGGCGACGGCATACTCGGACCATTTTCTCCTTGGCCCGCGCTAGTCGCCTCTACCCGATGCGGACCAGGAGCACGAAAGCAAGCGCGCCGACCAATGCGGCGATCATTACTGCCAGAACCAAAGCCCTCGCGTATGGGCTTCCCTCCGGGCCTTGCGCAGAGACGGTTCCTCTGGCCCCCATATTCGTATCCGACCGCCGTCATTGTTACTCACTCACCTTCTGGGCGATCTGGGCCGGCTCGATCCTGACGCGAGCGGTCGACCTCACGGTTCTCAAGAGCCGCGTCCAAGAGAAGGACGATGAGCACGAAGATCGCTACAATGGCTACGTAGGTCATGGTGCATCAATGTTTGGGCGGCGGCTGATGCGCTGTGCCCGGTTTGCAACTCATATCGAGCTCGAAAACACCGGCAACCATGATCACGGCTTGCGGCTGATTGCCGTTCTCAAACATCGCAAACCGAAGCGCCTCGGCACGATCGACGAAGATCCCGCCGCGGAGGCCGCGCGGATCCTGAACAACCCAATTCCCCCCGCTGTTCTGGCCGATCAGAAGGAGTGAAGATCTCGAACTCGAGTAAGGCTCGGCTCGTCGCATGGCGGTTGTCCTTGCAGCTGCTCAGCTGAAATTGTCGCAACAGATTGCATAACCTGATGTCCGCCGGACTGGGGGCACTGCCTGCAAACTGGGTTCGCGTATAGCGCTAGCCCTGCGCCGCGCTTCAACGAACGCACTGAGGATGGCCAGAGGCAACACCTCGTGGCTCGCGTCTGCGGTGTCATCGAGCTCCACGGGCAGATTCGGCTGCCGCGAAAGAGAGCAGAGCCATACGCCATCCTCGTAGATGAGGCGACGAAGCTTCCATGCTGGCAGTTCGAGCTCGATCAGAGCAAGCGCCGCTGTCAGTCCAAGCGCCGACCTCGATCAATTGATCGACCCGAGTGGCATTTACAGCCGGAAGGCGCGTGCAGGCGTCGACTATGACATTGGAGATGAGATCGGGGGTCACCGCCGGGGCACGTCGAAGCTGCTCAGTCAGCCGATCAAAGCGGTCCTCGTGTTTCGGGTTGAACAACATGACAGCAGTTCCACATGGCTACGGTTTGATTATGCGGCCTCATTGGAAGATGCATATAGAGCGGATGCCCATAAAAAATCGAGATGGAGCGACGTGCCGCGAAATAGGAATTTCATAAATGTCGTCGACGAATGAATCTATATGAGAATTCCTATAACGCTGATCTCCAATCCCTCTCGAAAATATACGCGACAAGTGGCACTGGGCAGTCGGTTTGAGGACTGCGCCTTGGAATTCATAGACACGACCCTGTTTTGTGCTGGCGTAATGAATCTCTATGAGATTCCTATAACGTAGATCTCCAATCCCCCTCGAAAACATACGGCCACCGCGCTAATCAACGTCGACGAAAGAGTTCGTCTGCTTGATCCGCATCAAGGCCTTCACACCAGCGGTGTTGAATTGGGCCTTATAGCTTGCAAGGAGTTCACATGTTGGACGTCATCCTGATCGCTCTCGGTCTTGGCTTCTTCGTGGCCGCGGTCGCTTACGTTTACGCCTGCGACCAGCTCTAGAGGATATACCTCCATGATCTTCGATTATTGGCTCGCCGGCATCGTCACCGCGGGGCTGCTCGTCTACCTCACCTACGCCCTGCTCAAGCCCGAGAAATTCTAAAGGCGTGCGAAACTCAAAAGGGGCGCAACGACCATGACCCTCAATGGCTGGATTCAGATCGCGATCTACTGCGTCCTCATCGTGGCGCTGGTGAAGCCGCTCGGCTGGTATATGACGCGCGTCTTTGCAGGCGAGCGAACGTTCCTGTCGCCGGTGTTTCCGCCCGGTCGAGATGGCGCTCTATTGGGTCGGCGGGGTTGACGAGACAAGGGAGCAGGATTGGCTGACCTACACGGTCGCCATGCTGCTGTTCCATGTCGCGCGGCTTTCTGATCCTGTATGCCCTCATGCGCGCGCAGGGGCTGCTTACCGCTTCAATCCGGCGGGCATGACCGCCGTGGCGCCCGACCTCACCTTCAATACGGCCATCAGCTTCATCACCAACACCAACTGGCAGAACTATGGTGGCGAAGGCACGCATGTCCTATCTCGCGCAGATGCTTGGCCTGACCCACCAGAACTTTCTGTCGGCCGCCACGGGCATCGTGCTTGCGATGGCGTTGATCCGCGGCTTTGCGCGGGCCTCGGCCAAGACTGGTGGGCAATTTCTGGGTCGATATCACCCGCTGCACGCTCTACATCCTCATCCCGATCTGCGTGCCGTTTGCCCTTTTCCTGGTCTGGCAGGGCATCCCGCAGACGCTTGGGGCTTACGTCGATGCGACGACGCTGGAAGGTGCCAAGCAGACCATCGCCGTGGGCCCCGTCGCCTCGCAGATCGCCATAAAGATGCTCGGCACCAATGGTGGCGGCTTCTTCAATGCCAACGCCGCGCATCCCTTCGAGAATCCGACGGCGCTGTCCAATTTGGTCCAGATGCTCTCGATCTTTGCCCTCGGCGCCGCGCTGACCAATGTGTTCGGCCGCATGGTCGGCAATCAGCGCCAAGGTTGGGCCATCCTCGCCGCCATGGGCACCTTGTTCCTGGCGGGCGTCGTCGTCTGCTACTGGGCCGAAGGCTTCGGGAACCACCGGGCTCAATGCGCTTGGGCTGACCGGCGGCAACATGGAGGGCAAGGAGCTTCGCTTCGGCATTCCGCTCTCGAGCGCTGTTCGCCGTGATCACCACGGCGGCCTCCTGCGGCGCCGTCAACGCCATGCATGATTCGCTTCACCGCGCTTGGCGGCATGATCCCGCTCATCAATATCCAGCTCGGCGAGATCATCGTCGGCGGCGTCGGCGCCGGCATGTACGGCATGCTGCTGTTTGTGATCATCGCGGTCTTCGTTGCCGGCCTGATGGTCGGCCGCACCCCTGAATATGTCGGCAAAAAGATCGAGGCGAAGGAGGTCAAGATGGCCATGCTCGCCATCTTGGTCTTGCCGCTGATGTATCTCGGCTTGGACCGCGGTCGCCACCGTGGTGCCGTCAGCGGTGGCCGTCGACCGCCAATCCCGGGCCGCATGGCTTCTCGGAGATGCTGTATCTCTATACGTCGAGCACCGGCAATAACGGGTCGGCCTTCGCCGGCATCACTGCCAATACTCTCTTTTACAACGTCACCGGCGCCGTTGCCATGTTCGTCGGACGCTTCTTCATGATCATCCCGGCCATGGCGATCGCCGGCGCGCTGGCGGCCAAGAAGATAGTGCCGGCATCCGCCGGCACCTTCCCGACCGATGGCGGCTTGTTCGTCGGCCTGGTCGTCGGCGTGATCCTGATCGTCGGCGGTCTCACCTTCTTCCCTGCGCTCGCGCTTGGACCGATCGTCGAGCATCTCGCGATGATCGCGGGCACGTTGTTCTCATCGAATTGATCTCGGAGTCATTTCCATGGAAGCCTCAAATATCCGCAAGCGGATGCCCGTCTCGGCCCTGCTCGATCCCAAGATCGTCCTTCCGGCCATCGGCTCGGCCTTTGTCAAGCTCGATCCGCGCACGCTGATGAAGAATCCGGTGATGTTCGTGCTCGAGGTCGTCACGGCGCTGACCACCGTCATCCTGGTCCGCGACCTCTTCACGGGAGGTGCACACATCGGCTTCGAGTTCCAGATTATCCTGTGGCTGTGGTTCACCGTGCTGTTTGCCAACTTCGCCGAGGCCATCGCCGAAGGCCGAGGCAAGGCACAGGCCGAAACACTGCGGCGCCAGCGCACGGAAACGCAAGCCAAGCTGCTGACGGGCGAGCGTTCCAATCGCTGGAACCTCGTTCCCAGCGCTGGCTTGAAAGTCGGCGACGTGGTTCTGGTCGAGGCTGGCGACATCATCCCGTCCGACGGTGAGGTGATCGAGGGCATCGCTTCCGTCAATGAGGCTGCGATCACGGGTGAGTCCGCGCCGGTCATCCGCGAGTCGGGGGTGACCGCTCGGCTGTCACCGGCGGCACGCAAGTGCTCTCGGATTGGATTCGCGTGCGCATCACGGCAGCACTGGGCTCGACCTTCCTGGACCGCATGATCAAGCTGGTAGAGGGTGCCGAGCGCCAGAAGACGCCGAACGAGATCGCGCTCAACATCCTACTCGCCGGCTTGACCATCATCTTCGTCTTCGCGACGGTCACCATCCCGAGCTATGCCACCTATGCCGGCGGCGCGATCTCGGTCGTCATCCTGGTGGCGCTGTTCGTGACGCTCATCCCCACCACCATTGGCGCGCTGCTCTCGGCCATCGGCATCGCCGGCATGGACCGTCTCGTCCGCTTCAACGTGCTCGCCATGTCCGGCCGTGCGGTCGAGGCGGCGGGTGACGTCGACACGCTGCTGCTCGACAAGACCGGCACCATCACGCTCGGCAATCGGCAGGCGGCGGAGTTTAAGCCCGTCTCCGGCGTGAGCGAGCGGGAGCTGGCCGATGCCGCGCAACTCGCCTCGCTCGCCGATGAAACCCCAGAGGGACGCTCTATCGTCGTGCTCGCCAAGGAAAAATACGGCATTCGCGGCCGCGACATCCAGGAGCTCGGGGCGAAGTTCATCCCCTTCACGGCGCAGAGCCGAATGAGCGGCGTGGAAATCGGCAATTCGTGGGTCCGCAAGGGCGCAGTTGACGCAATCCTCGATTATCTCAATGCGCCGGCTAGGCAAAGGCGCAGGCGCCGCGCGCGTGCTTTGCGGTCAACGCTGAGACGATGCGCGAGGTCAATGCGATCGCCCAGGCCATCGCGAAATCCGGCGGCACACCGCTCGCCGTGGCCAAGGACGGCAAGCTGCTCGGCGTGATCCACCTCAAGGACATCGTTAAAGGCGGCATCCGCGAGCGCTTCGCCGAGCTACGGCGCATGGGCATCCGCACCGTCATGATCACTGGCGACAACCCCATGACGGCGGCGGCGATCGCCGCGGAAGCCGGCGTCGATGATTTCCTCGCCCAGGCGACGCCAGAGGACAAGCTCAAGCTCATCCGCGCCGAGCAGGCCAAGGGCAAGCTCGTTGCCATGTGCGGTGACGGAACCAATGATGCACCTGCCTTGGCTCAGGCCGATGTGGGCGTCGCCATGAACACTGGCACGCAGGCGGCGCGCGAAGCCGGCAACATGGTCGATCTCGAACTCCAATCCCACCAAGCTGATCGAGGTCGTGGAGATCGGCAAGCAGCTCTTGATGACCCGCGGTGCGCTGACCACCTTCTCCATCGCCAACGACGTGGCGAAGTATTTCGCCATCATCCCGGCGATGTTTGCCGTGTTCTACGCGCAAGGCGAAGGGGCCAAGGGCCGCTGCAGGCGCTGAACATCATGCATCTGGCGACGCCGCAAAGCGCGATCCTCTCGGCGATCATCTTCAATGCCCTGATCATCGTTGCGCTGATCCCGCTCGCGCTGAAGGGTGTTGCCTATCGTCCCATCGGCGCCGGAGCGCTGTTGCGCCGGAACCTGCTGATCTACGGGCTCGGCGGCATCATCATCCCGTTCATCGGCATCAAGGCCCTTGACCTTGTGGTCACGGCCCTACACCTCGTCTAAGGAAGCGCCATCATGTCGAGAGAAATCCGCCCCGCGATCGTGTTCATCATCGCGCTCACGCTCATCACCGGCCTCGTCTATCCGCTCGTCATGACCGGCATCGCCGGCGTGCTCTTTCCCTATCAGGCGCAAGGCAGCCTGATCGAGAAGGACGGCAAGGTGGTCGGCTCGGCGCTGATCGGCCAGGACTTCGAGAGCGACCGTTATTTCCACGGCCGGCCCTCTGCCACCACCGGCCCCGACCCGAGCGATCCGAGCAAGACCGTCGGCCAGCCTTATAACGCGGTCAACTCCATGGGCTCGAATCTCGGTCCCACCAACAAGGCGCTGATCGACCGGGTCACTGCCGATGTCGCAAAGCTGAAGCAGGAGAACCCTTCAGCCCCAGTCCCGATCGACCTGGTGACGACCTCAGGCAGCGGCCTCGACCCGCATATCTCGCCGGAAGCAGCCTTCTTTCAAGTCCCACGCGTTGCGAAGGCGCGCAACATGTCCGAAGATAGCGTTCGCCAGCTCGTCAGCGAGCAAATCGAGAGCCGTACGCTCGGCGTGTTCGGAGAACCCCGCGTCAATGTGCTGGTGCTGAATCTTGCATTGGACGGCGCCGGCACCCAATGATGGTTGGCCGGCAGTCCGGCCCGCATCAGGAACCGATGCTTTATGGCCGATCAGCGTCGCGATCTTGAACAGCGCCCGTCGCCGGATGCACTGCTTGAAGCGGCGAGGAAAGAAGACAGGCACACCGGCAAGCTCAAGATCTTCCTCGGCGCAGCTCCAGGTGTAGGCAAGACCTATGAAATGCTGCAGCAGGCGCGGGCCCGACGGAAGGAGGGCGCCGATGTGGTCGTCGGCGTCGTCGAAACGCACGGCCGCAAGGAAACCGAAGCGCTGATCGAGGGGCTCGAGGTCATCCCGCGCCATCGCCTTGAGTATAAGGACCGTCGGCTTGAGGAGATGGACCTCGACGCTCTGCTCGCGCGGCGCCCGCGACTGGCGCTCGTCGATGAGCTCGCCCATACCAATGTAGCGGGCAGTCGCCATCCTAAACGCTGTATGGACGTCGAAGAGCTCTTAAGCAATGGCATCGACGTCTACACGACGCTCAATATTCAGCACATCGAAAGCCTGAACGATGTAGTGGCGCAGATCACCGGCGTGCGCGTGCGCGAGACCGTGCCCAACTCGATCCTCGACCGCGCGGACGCGATTGAGCTCGTCGACATCACCCCCGACGACCTGATCCAGCGCCTTAAGGAAGGCAAGGTCTACGTTCCCAAGCAGGCCGTGCGGGCGCTTGAACATTTCTTCTCCCCCGCCAACCTCACAGCGCTGCGCGAGCTGGCCCTGCGTCGCACCGCCGAGCGCGTGGACGAGCAACTGCTTAACGAGATGCAGGCACGGGCCATCTCTGGGCCTTGGGCAGCGGGGGAGCGCCTTCTCGTCTGTGTGAGTGAGGACCCACGCGCGGCGGGGCTAGTTCGTTACACCAAGCGCCTCGCGGACCGCCTGCACGCGCCTTGGACTGCGCTCCACGTCGAGACCCAGCGCAGCTTGCAATTGACTGACGAGGAAAGGAGACCGGATTGCCGATACCCTCAGGCTCGCCCAAGCTCTTGGGGGTGAACCCGTTACGATTCCGGGCGGCGATCGCCGCATCGCCGACGACGTGCTCGCCTTTGCGCAAGCGAACAACATCACGCAAGTCATCCTTGGCAAATCCACGCGATCAGGCTGGTTCGAGCTTCTACATGGCTCTGTTGTCCGCGACCTCATGCGTCGGTGCGGTAACATCAGCGTGCATGTCATTGCGGGTAAAGCGATCGCGGGCGAGCCTATCCCAAAGAAGACGGTTCGAACAGCTGAGCCGAGCAAGCCATTTGAACCTCGTCCCTATGTCCTCGCGCTGTTGGCCGTCGGGGCGGCGATTGCCGTTAGCGAGCTGCTTTGGTCGTGGATCGGGCGTGAGAATACTGACCTGGTGTTCCTCACGGCGATTGTCGGCATTGCGGTGCGCTTCGGCTTGTGGCCCTCGCTCCTTGGCAGCGCGGTAGCGGCGCTCTGCTACAACTTCTTTTTCATCGAGCCCTACTACACGTTCTCGATCGCCGACCCGAGGGATGTCATCGCGGTCGTTTTCTTTGCCATCGTGGCCATCGTCGTTTCCAATCTCGCAGCGCGAGCACGTAGACTGGCGGTCGCAGCCCTGGGACGGGCACGCACGACGGAGTCGCTCTACGCATTCAGTCGCAAGTTGTCGGGCGCCGGCACGCTCGATGACGTGCTGTGGGCAACGGCGTATCAGGCAGCCTCGCTCTTGAAGGTCAGAGTCGTCCTGCTGCTGCCGGAAGACGGTTCGATCACACTGAAGGCGGGTTATCCCCCCGAGGACGTTCTCGACGAGGCCGATCTCGCCGCCGCCAAATGGACGTGGGAGCACAATCGCGCGGCTGGGCGCGGGTCGGACACGTTGCCAGGGGCCAAGTGGCTCTTCCTGCCCATGCGTACCGGTCGCGGTGCTATTGGTGTGGTCGGCATCGATAGCGACAAGCCCGGCCCGCTTTTGACGCCGGATCAGCGCCGTCTGCTCGATGCACTGATCGACCAAGCGGCGCTGGCCATCGAGCGAGTCTATCTTGTTGGCGATCTCGATCAGGCTCAGCGCAGGGTCGAGGCCGATCGCCTGCGCCAGGCGCTGCTCACCTCCATCTCCCATGACCTGAGGACCCCGCTGGCGGCGATCCTCGGAGCCGCCGGCACGCTCAAGGGATTTGCACGCGAATTGGATGACGGAGGCAAAGTGGAGCTGATTGGGACTATCATCGAGGAGTCGGAGCGGCTCAATCGCTTTATCGCCAACCTCCTCGACATGACCAAGCTTGAGGCCGGCTCGATCAAGCCCAACACGGCGCGCTACGATATCAGCGAGATCGTCGGCTCCGCGCTGGAGCGCGCCAGCAAAATCCTCGTTCGGCACCACGTGGAAGTTGAAATCGCGGATGACCTGCCCATGCTGGAGCTCGATCCAATTCTGTTCGAGCAGGCGCTATTCAATCTGCTCGACAATGCCGCAAAATATGCGCCGGCAGAAACAACCATTCGTATCCAAAGCTGGCAGGAGGGGGATACCGTCAAATTGCAAATTCTCGATGAAGGTGGCGGAATTGCGCCAGATGATCTTGATCGCATCTTTGACAAGTTCCACCGAGCGCAGAAGCAAGATCAGGTTCGTGCTGGCACGGGGCTTGGCCTCGCCATTTCGCGAGGCTTCATAGAGGCCATGCACGGTTCGATCACAGCGGCGAACAGATCCGATCGACAGGGCGCGGCATTCACCATCACGCTGCCCATACCGAAGCCAACCGAGCGATTGGACACTGCTGCATGAGTGCGGTCCCGCTCAAGATCCTCGTGATTGATGACGAGCCGCCCATCCGTAAGTTGCTGCGCATGGGATTGGCCACGCAGGGGTATCAGACCATCGACGCCCCGAATGGAAAGGCCGCTCTTGATCTGATGGCGGACAAACCCGATCTGGTCATTCTCGATCTCGGACTCCCCGACATTCAGGGGCTGGAATTGCTGAGGATGATTCGCGTGCGGAATGAGAGCGTTCCGATCGTGGTGTTGTCCAGCCGCGGTGACGAGGCCGGCAAGGTTCAGGCGCTTGATCTGGGGGCCGATGACTATGTGACAAAGCCGTTCGGCATGGATGAACTCCTCGCCCGAATGCGAGCGGCCCTTCGCCACCAGCTCCAAATTCACGGTGAGCGTCCAGTCTTTCGTACCGGCGAATTGTCCGTTGACCTTGTGCGACGCATCGTGAAGGTAGCTAACAAGAAGGTGAGGCTTTCGCCCAAGGAGTACGAGCTATTGCGTCTGCTGGTGCAACACGTAGGAAAGGTGCTAACCCACAGGTTCCTGCTCAACGAGCTTTGGTCCACGCCCATCGACGCTCAATATCTCCGCGTCTATGTGCGGCAACTTAGAAACAAAATCGAGCCTAATCCCGCGCGGCCTCAGTACATCTTGACGGAGACCGGCGTCGGCTACCGACTGAGGGCGCCGGACTAGTCAGTTCGCGTGCTAACGCGCAAGCTCTCCCGCCTTGAACGGAGCTCTTATGAAGATCAGGGATGTTCTCTCGCCGACTAACATCATCATTGACGTCCGCGCCAAAGATAAGAGTCGGCTTTTGCGCGAGCTCTCCCACCACGCCGCGGCTGAGGTAGGTTTGAACCCAGATGAAGTCTCTGAGCAGATCGCTAAGCGCGAGGAGCTTGGATCGACGGGGGTTGGCAACGGCGTGGCGCTTCCCCACGCGCGACTTCGGGGCCTCAAGGCGCCCTTTGGCCTCCTCGCACGGCTGCACGAAGGTATCGATTTTGCAGCTGTTGACGACCAGTCGGTTGATATCGTCTTTCTGCTTCTTCTCCCTGAAACAGGCGAGGCTGTCCAACTCAAAGCGCTAGCATGCGCTGCGCGCGCACTCAGAGATCCAGAGGTGTTACGGGGACTCCGCAGTGCCCATGATCGCGAGGCACTGTTTCGAGCGATTGCTGATTGCACCTCGCGGCGGATTTGAACCACCGACACGCGGATTTTCAGTTCTCGTACATGCTGTCCCGGATGTGCTCGGTGCGGCCTGGGTCGACCCACCTGGCTGATTTTAAAGGATTTCGGCCGCCCGCTGAACCCCCGACGTGCCCGGCTTAGCCCGGCGGACTGGTACCAATATGGTACTAAATTCCGTTTGGGGTTCCCTCGCCGTCTACCCGGCCCGGTTCCGAGCCCGAAGGAAAAGTCCCCACCCGGATCCGGTGAGGAAGGGCTGTCGGCACGATATTGCGGGGGGCTGGTTTCGTAACAAACCGATACAATCCAGACATATTTTGTTTACGATCGCCGCTGGGGAAGGTCTAATCGGACTTGGGGGCTATCGTCATGCAAATCATCCATCTGGGGTTCTGGAAAGCTGCCAACACGAGTCTTCGGCAAAGGGTATTTCGCGACGCGAACATGCGCTTTCTCGGCGCGGGCTCGGTAACTTCGGAGGCGCCAACTTCGGAGAAATTCGAAAACGATCAGGTGCTCCGCCTTGTTCGCGGCGAGACAATTCCCGAGCTAGAGTGTTGGCGCTCGCGACCGTGCATCCTCTCTCATGCAGGAGGACTTGTGCGCTCCGGCGGCCTAGCAGGGCTCGATGCAGTGGCACAGGCGATTTCCAAGGGCTTTTCCGACCCAGTTTTGGTGCTGACAGTGCGGGACCAAGAGAAGTTGCTTACCTCGACATATTTTCAGAGCCTCAACGTGCGCCGGCAGGCACTAGGGCTTAGGAATGGGCGTGGAGCGCCAACAAAACCCGCGGTTCATGAGCTTTTCGACGTGGTGGCGAGCGATGGTTGCCCGTGAGGATTGCAGCCTGGCCGGTCTGCTTCGCTATAGATCCCTAATCAAGCGGCTCGAGCGTAGCCTCCCTCGGGAGCGAATTGTCCTGCTTCCACTGGAATGGATTACGCAAGACCCAGTTCGATATAAACAAGAGTTACTGCGGCTTGGCCTGCCTGTGAGTAGCGTCGATACTTTTTGACCAGCCCACCCCTTAACACGGGCTCAGTAGAAGCTTCGCAAAGAACGGCCGTTCCTCGTGTGGGTGGACGGATCCTGGCCACGACTGGCGCCCTCCGTGCAGTGGAGCGACGGCGTGAAATGCACCACCTTATCAAGAACAGTCTTTATAGGGGGCTGGACAATCGACCCGCGCGGGCTTGACACGGTGCGCGACGATATCCGGGTTTATTATACTGATGAGCACTACGACCAGTTACGGCTCACTTCTGAGCCCACGAAATCCGAATCAAGTATTGCAGCCTCAGCCTCACAGTGGGAATTAGTGGTTTTGTGACTGAATGACGGACCGATATGCGATACCGGGGGCCCCCCTAGCATACCGCCGTGGGCCGCTACGTGATCGAAGATCAGCGTGGACTCACTGATGGAATTAAGGCAAAAAGGATGTGGAAACTGAAGCTTGGTCTTGCAGTAGCCACATTTCTCTCGGCGGGGTCGTTGGCCTCCGATGTTCAGGATGCCAGTTCGTGCAAGGCGCCAAACGAAGAAGCCTGCACGGCTAATCAAGCCTGTAAGTGGGTCGAAAAAATAAGCAAGTGCAGGAAGATCTAATCCGCCCTAGCAACAGCCCGCTGTTGCTTGCCCCGCACGATGCGGCACGCGCATGAGCGACGGCAGCTTCCGGATGAGGGGCATCAGTGACGCATACGTGTTCATCGTCGGGCCATGCCCTGAATGGTATTGATTAAAGTGTGCCAGGCGGATTTTGAACCACCGACGCGCGGATCTTCCGTTCATACGCGAATCCCCGGATGCACCTCGGTGCGTCCTGGGTCGACCCACTCGAGTTTCAATTCCAGAGGAGGCGGATCGGGCGAAGCTCTCCTCTTAACTTCTATCGAGCGCAGCTCTGCATTCCGAGGCCGTTTTTTGGCTGCTTGGCCTCAGCTCTGATCGCGAAGGATGTTGGGCCAACCCTCACCATGGTCTTTCCGTCGGGGGCGACGTCGATAATCCGGCACTCCTTCGTCGCCCAGTCCTTTGCAACGTAAAATTGTCCAGCAAGCGCGCAAGGGACAATACCTGCTGCGAGAGCAACTGCGACCACATATTAGACTCTTGGAGTGTTCACTCCTCAAGCCAAGAGTTGCCCAGGCTATGCAGATTCGAGGGCGATAAGCCAAGTCCCTCGTCATCTCTCAACGGAGTGTCTCAATGCTCATCTCAACTCCCCCCTTGTCGGCGGCTCCGCCTCCCAGTTTCAGCGGCGACTCAGAAACTCGATGTCTAAAAACGTCAATCGATTTCACACCACTCTGATCGTCCGGGGTACTGAACTTAGAATACTTTCGTTACGAAAGCGGGTATGCTGGACCGCGCGAAAGCATTCTCCGGCATTACCCAACCGCCACCTAGTGCCTGAAACAGGCTCACCGCCGCCTGCAAGTGTGTCAGTTGATCCAGCGTCAGCGTAGCTTCCGCGGTGAAAAGGTTTTGCTCCACCAGAAGCACTGCTGTGAGGTTAATTGTTCCTCCATGCAGTTGATCCTCGGCCACCTTGAAGGCGCGACGATAGCTAGCCACTCGACTCCGCTTGGTCGTGCACTTGCACGGTAGTTTTTTGGAGCGCTATGAGAGCGTTCTCTACGTCGGAGAACGCAGATAAGACTGCCTTGCGATAAGCCTCCAGAGATTGCAACTGCAGCCCTCTCTCCTGCTTCAGTTGATTTTTCAGGAGAAAGCCTTCGAAGATGGGCTGTGTCACACCTGCAGTGAGCGTGTAGAACCATGCGTTGGGCACGAACAGCATCGCAAGGTCTTGGCTTTGAACCCCGGTCTGACCGGTCAGCGGTATCTGCGGAAAAAACGCCGCACGCGCGGACTCGACGCTGAAGTTGGAGGAAGCAAGTTGCGCTTCGGCCTCGCGGACGTCAGGCCGTTGATACAGCACTTCTGACGGCAGACCGGGTGTTACGCGTGGGATTGTGATTTGCGCCATCCCCCCGCCACGCACGCCAAAATTCTCCGGCGGGCGCCCGATCAGTACGGCGAGCGCATTCATATTCTGTCGCAATGCCACTTCAAGGGGTGGGATCGAAGCGCGCTGGGCCCACACCAGCGCCTCTTGTTCAGATACTTCGAGCTGCGTCGCCGTTCCCCCGGAAAATTGATGTTGGATGACGGTGAGAATTCGCTCGGCATCAGTCAGATTTTGATGCGCGATGCGCAATTGATCCTGGGCGGCCAACACCTGAAAATAGGCATTGGCCACGCTCACGATTGTTGTAAGGGCGACGACCTCTTCGTTGTATCGGCTGACGGCTGCACTTTCCTCAGCCGCGTAAAGCGTAGCGCGGTTTTTGCCCCAAAGGTCGACCATGTAGCTTGCGGTTAGATTAAGGTTGTATAGGGAGAACGTACGGGCGCCGGATGAATTGCCGGTACCGACACTTCGACTGCCAGTGGCACTCCCGCTGCTACTACCGCTGATACTGCCTCTGCCCGCGCTGGTAAATGTCGCCTGGCGTATGCGCTCGGCTGTTCCGTTCCCTATGATCGTCGGCAACAACGGGGAACCAGCGATTCCCACTTGCGCATCAGCCTGAATGATTTGTGCAATGGCCACCGCGATATCGAGGTTAGAGACTTGGGCCTCCTCTATCAACGCCGTTAGCTCTTTGGAATGGAAACCGCGCCACCAGTCCAATGCTGGAACCGCAGCTTCGGGCGTGCGCGGCGCCTCGCGATAGTTTTTCGGAATGACAAGATCGATTTCAGGATGTTCGCTGCCCAGGATGCAACCGGACAAGGCAAAAGCCAGCAGCACCGCCCAAAGGCCTGCAGCGACGTTGGTCCAACGTTGGAGCGTGAAAACGAAGGCGGACCTCAATGCTACACCAAGCATTTAGCACCCAGCCGAGCTGCAGTTGTGATCGCATCGTCAGACTTCGCACAC